>DBBU01000008.1:17385-78667 GCA_002292365.1 Flammeovirgaceae bacterium UBA976 | reverse complement strand
TACGGTTTCCAATCCAACATTTGGCACCAATGCATCGGTACCAAATTTCAAAGTATAGAGCTCGGCCTGAAGACCAAAGGCAAGGGGATGGGTGATGTCTATTTTAGCATTCAAAGCCGTTCCGGGTATCCTTTTTTTACCTTCATAGGCGGTTCGCTGATCATAGGGCAGCGATCGGGCAATTAGACTCGAATCTTTTGGATATTCTTTAAGTGATATGTCCGTAAAGTCGGACAACTCCTTGGTAAAAAATGATGCGGCTCCCTCTGTGGCGATGAGCGTTCCACCTTCATTTACCCAATCCTTGATCTGGCCCAATCCTTCTTCTTTGAATAGCTCAGGTAAACCATTTCCTCCATCAGGTAAAATGAGCACATCATAATCTTTCAAATCAACGCTTCTTGATCTGCCTACAAATTTTGGAGTACTACTCTGATGCAGTGCCGAAGCTTTAATACGATCGATAGGCAGACCCGTCTGCCAATCAAATAAAAAATAAATTTGTCCAGCAGTATAAGTGCTAAAGGGAGGTTCTACTAGTAAGGCCACCTTCGGTTGCTTAAGAGGGACATTTCTACCATTGGCCAAATCCATGCCTTTCATCACCCGACCACTGTTCAATCCAATAATCTCAACTCCTACGTTTTGAGCTATTGCTTTGATCTCCTGATTCATTGCATCATTGAGCTCCAAATTTCTGCCGCGCAGCACAATAAGAGTACCTGCAGTAAATGATTGATCACCTACATAAAAAGGTTCAAATGCAGACCGCACATTATATTTTTTAGCCCATAACTGGGCTAATGCTTGGGGTGCATTCCGCTGACTCCAGTCAATCACGTAAGCATACTGAGCCTCATTATTGGTCACCGATCCATTGACCGTAACTTCTTGACTCACTTGTTTGGTCTTGACCGTATACCGCCCCGTTGTGGAATATGCCTCTAAATTATAAGCCAAAGGAGCTGACCAAGTAGCCATATCATACATAACTGAATCTTCAATTGCCAAATTACGAGCCATAATCGTATTGATTAACAAATGTTTAGGCTGTTGAGTGGTCACAATATAAGTCCCTTGACTAAAAGTTTTTTTTAGGGTGCGTCCAGAACGATAGTCTTGAGCAGCTGTGATCTGAAAATCATCAAGGGCCTGTTCTACTTTGATCCCATTCCGGATCAATATATTAACCAGATCATTACTGTAAATTTCATGATCATTAAAAAAATAAGCAGTGATCTTAGATTTACTGCTGGCGGGATTCAATGCGCTCTTGCTGTAATCAAGTAATCTTTCACGGTGTAAAACGGAGGTTTTGATAGTTGCAATAGAGGTCGTATAGTGATCAAATACCCTTTGTCTTAGGGTGAGATCCACCCCATCTTCAGTCTTTACAATTCGCCCCCCCGCAGATCCGCCACCCTGTTCGGTTAACATCCCTATCGCACCCATAACACTCGGATAACTTGAACCATATCCTGGATAAAAGAAATCAAAACGATCTCTTGTAAAATAATTGATTTGATGCTTATCAAATTGTACGATGTTTGCATCCCCAAAAACTTTGGACCATCCTTCATAAGCATTTGGAAGCAATTGATTTCTCGGCGTGGTACCTGGTGCCGTGAAGTAGTTGTTATTATAACCTTGCTCATGATAATCAACATGTACTTGTGGCAGCCATTTTTGATACTCTCTGGATAGTCCCCTTGCCTCTGGGTGTACTTGCCAGACCCAATCTCTATTGACATCAAACCAATAATGATTGGTTCTTCCACCTGGCCAACCTTCCATATGCTCGATGTCCCGCGGCTCGTTACTTGGCCTTTTTAATCTTTTCATAGATTTATACCAATATACGTATCGATCACGACCATCAGGATTAATGCAGATATACATGATGATTACTGAGTTTTTGAGTACTTCCTCCGTTTCATTGTCTTGAGCTGCCGCCATGCGATAGGCTACCTGCATCGCCGCTTCGGTCGATGAAGCTTCATTGCCATGAATATTGTAACTAAAGGAAGTAAAAATAGGTTGGCCTTTCAGAAGTGCTTTGTCTGCTTCAGCTCCTTGCAGGAATTGCATGTGCTTTGACTTAATATCATCTATGTTTTTTATATTTTCTTCAGAAGAGATAACTAAATTAATTAGAGGGCGACCCTCGTAGGTCTGTCCATACTCATGATATAAAACACGTCCAGAAGATGCTGAAAGAGTCTTAAAATAAGCTTCTACATCGGCATATAGCGTAAAAGAAGCACCCAAATCATATTTTAAAAATGTTTTCGGACTGGGTATTTTTTCATTGATTTCTAGCTCTGGCTCAAATGAAAACCGATCTTTATCCACAACATCAAGTTGTGCATTGGACAGGAAAAATACCAAAAGTCCAAATATTGAAAATGTGTTTTTTAGCATACTGGTCATTTAAAGAATGAGAATTTACAACCTTTGTTAACAACTAATTTAATAAGAGTCCATTGAAAACCCTTTTTAAGTTATATAAACGGTAAGCCAGACCAGTTTATCAGAAGATGAGGTCCTAACAAGATACATACGTTGCGGGGCTCTTTAAGATGAATTACCTAAATAAAATAAGGAATTAGGTCTATAATTTTCTCGCCCAAATATTACGGAATCTCACTGGGTCTCCATGATCTTGTAATAGAATGGGTAATGCTTCAGGGTGTTTAATATAATGCGCTTGACCGATATAACAGGTAGGACCCAATAACGAAACATTATTTTGAATCAGTACCCCGTTGTGAAAGACGGTCATTCTAGCTGGATTAATTAGATCGCCTCTTTCAGAAAACTTTGGCGCACTAAAAATAACATCATATTCTTGCCATTGGCTCGGCGGATTCGAAGCGTTTACTAAAGGTATATGTTGTTTATAAACTGCACCCGCTTGGCCATTACTGTAAGTTTCATTATCGTATGAATTCAATATTTGAACTTCATAAATTCCCATAAAAAAAAGTCCGCTGTTACCGTAATCCTGACTACTCTTAGTACTATTCTTTGGAGCCAACCATTCAATATGCAATTGAACATCTCCGAAAAGTTCTTTGGTCACCACATGACCCGCCCCGGGTACAACTACCATTTCACCTTTTTCCAATTTCCAATCTACCGGACTTGTAATATGGGGGCCTTTTTTGAGCTCAGGTAAACGGTCAGCATACTCCATCATACTTCCACTATACTCAAAATAAGGCTTTTGCCATTCATCCAATGAAGAGCCGTCAAACAAAACGAAGGCATCTGAAGGTGGCGCGCCTCCATCCCCGGGTGTCACACGATCTAAAGCTCGAAACAATTCCGTCGCCGAGGCTTTTATTTGTTTAAACTCTTCTGAGGAGAGGATCATAGTTTCATTTTCTTGGGCATTAATATCACTCAAAAAAAAGATTGAGAAGATTATTAGTCCTATTTTTTCTTTAGTATCACTCATAACTAATAAAGATATTTGAATGGTAGTGGGAAGATCAGTAAAAAATATTTTCTATTCAAATATTAACCTTAATTATTGTTCATTCATTTCTATTTGCTGATTCTACAAGAGTTTGATCAAGTAGGTAGTCCTCATTAGTCGATCTCAATGATTATGGATCAAAAAGTCAATTCCTTGATTTACCAATTGCTTGCGCCAATTGATGTACCGCCATGGCGTAAAGTGGGCTGTGATTGTAGCGAGTGATCACATAAAAATTATGGAAGCCCATCCAATATTCTTTTGAAATCTCATTGTCCAGTACGATGAGTGAAACCAAATCTGTCTGAATTTGGCCCTCTACTTGATAGCCCTTAGCTCTATAATACTCAATGGTATTTTTAGGCTTGGTGTATAGGTGACTTGAACTAATATCTTCAGTAATTTTATTCACGGGAATAGCAACTTTTTGACCCTTTTTCCATTTGTGCATCTTTAAATAATTTGCAGCACTCGCTATCGCATCGTCTACGTTGTTGACCAAGTCACAGTCTTTAGATCCATCAAAACTTTTGGCATAGGCCCGGTAGCTACTCGGCATGAATTGACAATACCCAATGGCCCCTGCATAAGAACCTTCGGCATTGTATAAATCTAAATTTTGCGTAATAGACAAAGTAATAAATTCACCCAATTCTTTGGTAAAAAAATTCGCTCTCTTGGGATATGCGAAAGCCAAGGTATACAAAGCATCCAATACCTTATAAGCTCCTTTTTTCTCACCATAATAGGTTTCAACCCCTAGAATGGCAATCAAATATTCGATTTCGACGCCCGTATCCTTACTAACCGCACTCAAGGTGTTTTCATGATCATTCCAAAAATTTACACCTTTCGTTATTCTTTCATTGGTAAGAAATATCTTTCTATACCTTTTCCAAGAAATATCCTCTGCTGGTCGGCTGATACGCTCAATAATTTCTGGGATATACTGCGCAGGGTCTAAAATCGATCTTACGGCCTCCGTGCTCAAGCCATGAGTTTTTGAATAATTTAAAACAAAACGGGTAACCTTATTTTCATCTATCTGACCAAGAGTTTTAAAAAATAGGGCCCAAAGACAAATCATAAAACAACTAATTCTTTCCATCGTGCTTTTAATGTTATTATTGCAAATAAAATGATTTTTTAATCATCATTAAAAAAATAAGCAGTGTAAATTAAATAATATGAAAAAAGCAGAAATTCATACCCAAAAGGGTACAATGAAAATTGAGTTTTATGAGCAAGATGCACCAAAAACGGTACAAAATTTTATCGATCTAGCCGAAAAAGGGTTCTATGATGGCCTTACTTTTCATCGTGTCATTCCTAATTTCGTCATTCAGGGTGGATGTCCCGATGGTACTGGCACAGGAGGACCGGGATATGCCATTAATTGTGAGTTATCAGGAAATAACCAACATCATGATAAAGGTGTCCTCTCGATGGCTCATGCGGGAAAAAACACAGGTGGCTCACAATTTTTTGTCTGCCACAGTCGAACCAATACGGCCCACCTCGATAGAAAACATACTTGCTTTGGTAAAGTAATTGAAGGTTTAAACGTCATTGATATGATTAAGGAAGGTGATGTGATGGATAAGGTGGTGATTACAGATTAATCGCTTGAATTTAATAAAATTTTATTGCTCCCATAAAAATCCTATCGAACAATCATCTTTTTTGATTAAAAAATAACAAAGATGGAATCCTTGAAGGTATTAACACGCGACGGTATCAACTTGTATGTCGAGTCCATGACGGTCCACCAACCTATAGGTATGGTTTGTATTATTCATGGCTTTGGCGAGCATATCGGTAGATACCGACACGTGATGCAGTCTCTCAATGACTCAAAATTCAATGTCTTTGGTGTGGATCTTCGAGGCCATGGGAAATCAGGAGGCTTAAAAGGTCATGCGCCTGATTTGATGAGTTTAATTAATGACATTGAAGAATTTTTAAAAATAGTTCGAGCTGAACATCTGTATTTACCTTTGTTTCTTTTCGGCCATAGTATGGGTGGAAATCTCGTACTTAATTATGTAATAAGAGATAAATCTAAGGAGTTATCAGGCTTCATAGTTTCTGCTCCTTGGATTAAATTGGCCTTTACACCCCCTCGCTGGAAAGAACAATTAGGTAAACTAATGGCACGCATTGCCCCAAAAATTAGACAATCCAATGGGCTCAACAGTTTACATCTGAGCAAAGATCCAGAAGTCTCAAAGCTATACGACAATGATCCTTTAGTTAATTTTAAAATCTCCGCGGGATTGTTTGCTGCTATTAACTTTGGTGCATCATACCTTATGGAACATCAAAGTGAAATTAAATTAAGTGGTTTTGTTTTTCATGGTCAGTCAGATTCCATCATTGATTACAAAGCTACCATGAAGTTGGTTCTTGACAATCCAGATTATATGAAATGGAAATTATGGAAGGATGTTTTTCATGAAGCGCACAATGACTTGGAGCAAAAAGAAGTCATAAAAGAATGGATTGACTGGATGATCAGCAAGATCAAAATATCGAAGGTCATTTAACCTCGACAAAGGATTACTTTGTGATTCTGTTCCTACTGTTAAGTGTCTAATCATAGATCCTTATTAGGTAAGTTCTGTGGAATAATTAGAACTAGACCTCCTCTTAATGACTTGCAATCAACCATAATTGATTAAATTCGTGGTCACATGAAAAAAATAAATGGTGTCATCCGAGCTTGGTGCACTTACGATCTCGCAAATTCAGTATATAATCTTGTGATCAACACAGCGATTTTTCCGATCTATTATACTGCGATTACGAGTGTAAATAACGAAGATAAAGTTGACTTTTTTGGATTCGAAATGGTTAACTCTGTGCTTTATAGTTATGCGATTTCACTGTCCTATTTAATTTCAGCCTTGTTACTCCCCATATTGTCAGGCATTGCAGATTATACAGGTAATAAAAAAAAATATTTAAAAATTTTCACCTATTTAGGTGCATTTTCCTGTATCGGGTTGGTTTTTTTTACAGATGAGAATGCCCTTGAATGGGGCATCCTTTGTGTGGTATTAGCCTCCATTGGATACAGTTCAGGATTGGTTTTTTATGATGCTTATCTTCCTGAAATAGCATCAAAAAAAATGACTGATCGGATCAGTGCCAAAGGTTATTCCTATGGTTACGCGGGAAGTGTTGTCCTGCTTTTAATAAGTATTTTCATTACTCAAAAGTATGCGTTATTTGGATTTACAGATGTTGGGAAAGCTACACGCTTTGTCTTTATTTTAGTGGGTATTTGGTGGATTGGATTCGCCCAAATTCCTTTTAAATGGCTGCCTAATAATCATTCTCATCGAAAAATACATCGAGATATTCTTCGTAATGGATACCGCGAACTGAAAAAGGTTATTTGGAATTTGAAAGACTTAAAAAATATGAAAATTTATTTAATCGCCTATTTTTTCTACAATATGGGGGTTCAGGCCATTATGCTCTTGGCGGTATTATTTGGCACTAAGGAGCTTGCCCTTAGTGCAGACCAACTTATCCCAGCGATCATCATCATTCAATTCATAGCTATTTTAGGTGCTACCCTCTTTGCTCGACTTTCTGAATATAAGGGTAACATATTTTCACTCATCAGCATGATTTTAATTTGGATAGGTATCTGTCTTTATGGATATACCATGACCACAGTAAATGAATTTTACATCATCACCGCGTCGGTTGGTTTGGTCATGGGCGGTATCCAATCCTTATCAAGGGCAACGTTCTCAAAACTCATTCCGTCCACTCATTCTGAAGACCACACTTCTTATTTCTCATTTTATGATGTCACCTTTTACCTTAGTGTCGTATTAGGCACTTTTACCTACGGTCTGGTCGAACAAATTACAGGAAGTATGAGAAACAGTACCTTAGCCTTAGGATTGTTTTTTATCATTGGATTAGCTTTTCTTGTTTTTGTTAAGATGCCAAATGAAAAATCTCAAACTTCCTAAACTTAATCTCCCGGAAATAAATCCAACACTTCTTTGGCGAGATGATGTGGCCTACATTAAAGATGAAATCCGTAAGAAAGAGCTTGTGCTCACTCCAGAGGAATGGGTGCGCCAGCATTTTTTGCATTTACTCACACAAAATCTTAATTACCCTAAAGCCTTAATCAACATTGAAAAAGGCCACCAGTATTTACAACGACAGAGAAGGACGGACATTCACATATACGACCGAAAAGGTGCCATCTATCTTTTGGTTGAATGTAAAGCCCCCACTATTAAGCTATCAGCGGCTACCCTCCAACAGATCAGCGGCTACAACGCCACATTAGATGCCCATTACCTGGCCATTACGAATGGAATGAAACATTATGTATGGAAAAAAAATCTCATCGATAGCACTTATGAACAACTGTCTGAATTTCCGCATTTTTGTTAAAGAAATAGATCTAAAGCACTTAGTTTATAACCAAAAGCATCTGCCACTCCGGGATAAACAATTTTTCCATCAATCATGTTTAGACCCCGTTTTAATTCCTCATTTGAATTACAACCTTTCTTCCATCCCAAATCAGCCAATAATAGAGCATAGGGTAAGGTTGCGTTGGTCAAAGCTAAAGTAGAAGTATAAGGTACGGCTCCGGGCATATTGGCTACACAATAATGTACAATATCATCAATAATATAGGTTGGATCTTCATGGGTGGTTGGCTTACAAGTCGCTATACATCCTCCTTGATCAACCGCCACGTCAACCAATACTGTTCCCGGTTGCATATCCTTGAGCATATCCTCTGTAATGAGATAAGGCGCTTTAGCTCCTGGAATCAGTACACTACCCACAATGAGATCACATGCCCCAATTAAATTTCGTATATTATAGTCACTACACATGCATGTATTGACATTAGCGGGCATGATCTCATCTAGATATCTTAAGCGAGATAAGTTTACATCCATAATAGTCACATTTGCACCCATACCTGCCGCCATCTTGGCCGCATTCATTCCCACAATACCTCCTCCCAAAATCAGGACTTTGGCAGGAGGAACACCTGGGACTCCTCCCAAAAGGATCCCTTTACCTCTTAATGGCTTTTCCAAATATTTGGCGCCCTCTTGTATAGACATTCTTCCCGCCACTTCTGACATGGGAATGAGTAAGGGCAAGGACTTGTCTGCTCTCTCTACCGTTTCATAAGAGATACAAACTGATCGGTTTACCATCATTGCATCAGTCAATGGCTTTGATGAGGCAAAATGAAAATAGGTAAATACCACTTGTCCTTTTTGAATCAAGATATATTCTGATTCAATGGGTTCCTTGACCTTCATGATCATTTCAGCAATTTTATAAATTTCTGACGGGTCAGAAAGCATTTTTGCTCCCGCATCAAGATAATCTTTATCCAAAAATCCACTACCTGTCCCTGCGTCAGACTGAACATAAACCTGATGCCCATTTTTAGTTAATTCTTTCGCTCCACTAGGAGTCAAAGCCACTCTGGCTTCATTATTTTTTATCTCGGAGGGAATCCCAATTATCATGATTACACCATTTTAAAACAGATCGATTTTAGAGTAAATATAAGTGGGTTATTCAAAATAAAAAATAGCTATTTTTATTTATTTTGTTTGGAGGAATAAACAAAATGGAGAATAAGAATTCACATCTATTTTATATGGATTTCTTAATTTAAATTGATTTTTAATTTTGTTTAAAGCCCATGTTTTTTTTTGTAAAAAAAAATCTGGCTAACCGTTGATCATCTGGATATAGTGATTTCTTATTATCTTCGCATATATCAAAGGTACTTCTTTGCTTGAGGCTAATATGAATTTGAACCCAAACAAAACAGTAATTTCTCCCAAAGAAAAAATCTTAACAGATTATCATCTAGCTGTTCAGAGTAGAGAGATTAGTGTACTCGGAAGAAAAGAAGTCTTCATGGGAAAAGCCAAATTTGGCATATTTGGTGATGGCAAAGAAATTGCTCAAATAGTTTTTTCTAAAATGTTCAAAAAAGGAGATTGGAGATCGGGTTATTATCGAGATCAAACCTTAATGATGGCGTTGGGCCTATTGACACCTGAACAGTTCTTTGCCCAACTTTATGCTCACGCGGACATACAATATGAGCCCTCTTCAGGAGGACGCATGATGAACAGCCATTATGGTACGCGTTCTCTTGATCCCTCAGGCCAATGGAAAAATTTGACAACTCAAATAAATTCAAGTTCTGACATTTCGCCTACAGCCTCGCAAATGCCTCGCTTACTGGGTCTTGGTTTTGCTTCTAAATTGTTCAGAAAGAACAAAAAGCTCAACGAATTTTCTCATTTCTCAAATAATGGAAACGAGGTAGCTTTTGGTACCATAGGAAATGCGTCCACTTCTGAAGGTCACTTTTTTGAAATCATGAATGCGGCAGGAATTCTACAAATACCAATGGTCTTGGCAGTTTGGGATGACGGATATGGTATTTCCGTGCCCAATAACCTTCATACTATTAAAGAAAGTATTTCAAAAGTAATGAAAGGCTTTCAACGTGAGAAAGATACTAATGGTATTGAAATCTTAGTTGCTCGAGGTTGGAATTATTCAGAAATGACTACTGCTTTTGAAAAAGCTACTTCCCTTGCCCGAGAGAACCATGTGCCTTGTTTGGTCCATATCACAGAGCTCACTCAACCTCAAGGACACTCAACCTCAGGTTCTCACGAACGCTACAAATCCAAAGATCGTTTGCAATGGGAAAGGGAATTTGATTGTAACCTAAAGATGAGAGAGTGGATCCTTTCCGAAAAAATTGCTAATGAAGCCCAGCTGTCTGAAATTGAAAAAGAAGCGAAAATAGCTGTTAAAAATGCACGCAATACGGCTTCGGCCAACTATTCTCAGGAAATTAAATCAGATCAAAAACAAGCCTTAGCTCTGATCGGAAAAATTATCAATGCGTCCCAGCATAAAATAGAACTCACCAATATTTATAATGATCTCAAGGAAAATACTTCCCCTTTAAAATTAGATATTGTCAAAGCGTGTATATCCATTATTCGGGCTTTAGGGAAGTATGAAGACGTAAATAAGGAAGACCTAAAAAATTGGTTGGCGACAAAAAAAGATAAATATTACCAGGACTACAGTTCACATTTGACAAGTGAATCTAAAGATTCCGCCTTAAATATTAAAGGGATCGAACCTATCTATGATAACGAAGCCCAATGGGTAGATGGGAGGAAAATACTCAATCTTTGTTTTGATCACCACTTATCAAATAATCCCTTGATTATCGCGCTCGGTGAAGATGTAGGTAAAATAGGAGATGTGAATCAAGGGTTTGCAGGAATGCAAGAAAAATACGGGGATCTGCGGGTCATTGATACGGGGATTCGGGAAAGTGCGATCATAGGGAAAGGGATTGGTACGGCCTTGCGCGGCCTAAGACCTATTACAGAAATTCAATACTTGGACTATTTACTTTATTCTATCCAAATATTATCTGATGATCTGGCGACCACTCATCACCGTACGAAAGGAGGCCAAAAAGCACCTCTCATTATAAGAACGCGAGGACACCGGCTAGAAGGAATGTGGCATTCCGGGTCTCCTATGGGAATGATTTTGAATGCCGTAAGAGGTGTTCATGTTGCGGTGCCTAGAAATATGACGCAAGCCGTTGGATTTTATAATACGTTCCTGGCGTCAGATGACCCCGCAATTATCGTTGAAACTCTCAACGGTTATCGCCTCAAAGAAAAAATTCCAGATAATTTATTCGAAATAAAAACTCCATTGGGTATCCCTGAAATATTACAAGAAGGAAAAGACTTAACGGTAGTGACTTATGGCTCTATGTGTCGAATCGCATTGGAGGTCGCAGCAGAACTCACCAAAATAGGCATATTTATAGAAGTAATTGATGTTCAATCCCTATTGCCTTTTGATCTTTCAAAGAGCATTGTAAAGTCACTACAAAAAACCAATGCTGTTTTATTTCTTGATGAAGACGTCCCCGGAGGTGCCTCGGCCTTCATGATGCAACAAGTACTGGAGAGAGACGAGGGATATCAATGGCTTGATGTATCACCTAAAACTTTAACAGCAAAAAATCATAGACCTACTTACGGAAGTGATGGGGATTATTTCTCGAAACCCAATGCCGAAGAAATTACTGAGGTAGTTTGTAAAATAATGAATGATAAAGATCCTAACAAGTATCCCGACCTTTAAGCTAATTTCTAGTAATGTTTATCAACACAAAGTCTGGGGTCTCAGCTATGTTGCTTTTGTTTAAATGTCGATCATAAATATAAAACCTCATTTTTATCGAATCGTTTCGAAATGTTTGTTGAAATCCTTGAGACAGCATCGCAAAAGAAACATCTCCCTTCAATGATTTTCCAATATTATCCTGATCAAAAATAGGAATCCGTGAATTAAAAAATTCAACACACCCCCCTTGACTAAAATCATCATTAATTAACTGATATACTCCTCTTATTTTTTTGTAAAAATTGACATAAATATTTTTATTGAATATATTTTTTTTAATTAAAAAAGTGTCCGCTTCATCCGTATCCACATCAGTGGTAACTAGATAATCTGAACAACCATATTCTGGTAATGTTTGATCAAAGTCATAATTACCTGATAAAATCACCTCACCGTCATAGGAAGTTGCCAAAATAAGGGGTTCATTAAAATTCAATTGACCATATCTTATCAAATAGTATTCTGAATCAACCTCCTCGACAACATAATTAAAAATGTGATAAGGTGGATAAACTTCATCAATAGCCAGACCTAAATCCCCATCTCCATCCTCGAAATTAAAAGTCAAAATCAAACTATCAGCAGCACCATCTACCTCTACAAACTCAATCTGATTGAAGGAAATAGCAGGCTCTTCAGGAAAATACGGAGCATCATAACAGCCAAGCACTAAGATTGAAGCCAGACAATAACCAAAATATTTGAATATAGTATTTAACATTTTATACAGGTAAAAGTAAAGGTATTTACCTATTTAATCTAAGGTAATTCTATCTTTACGCTTTGTGATAACTGAATAATTAATCCATTAAAATGAGTTTTTATCAAGAATTCAAAAATACCATTTTAGATATTACAAACGATAACTTCAGCGACCGAAGTCTCGCATTGTTTGATTATCAGTACCATACTAACGAAATTTACCGGTCCTATTGTTCCCATTTAAAAATAGAAAAGAGTAAAATTCTGCAGATCGAGGATATTCCGTTTTTACCTATTGAATTTTTCAAAAAGAATGAAATAAAATCAGAGCAATGGAACCCAGAAAAAGTTTTTATTTCTAGTGGTACCACCCAAGGGGAAAAAAGCAAAAATTTGGTGCGTGACCTGGACTTTTTCCATCAAATGACCAAAAAAGCGTTTGAGCTGTTTTATGGCCCATTGGATCAACAGATCATTCTAGCCCTTCTTCCCTCCTACTTAGAACAGGGTCATTCTTCTCTGATCGAAATGGTAAATCACTTCCTTATTCATGCTCAAAATGGATCAAGATACATCAATATAGACGACCAAAATATGGGTCATATATTCAATGATGTCACAAAAAAAACTCTCATTGGTGTGAGTTATGCATTATTGGACTTTGCCGCTAAAAAACCGAGTAGTAAAAACTTATCTATAATGGAAACAGGTGGAATGAAAGGTCGGAAAAAAGAAATAGTTAGAGAACAACTACATCATATGATAGATCAAGGATTCCAACCTGAAAATCTATTTACAGAATATGGAATGACCGAACTCTATTCGCAAGCCTATGCAAAGAAAAATGGAAACTTAATGTTTCCTGCATGGGCGAAATGTTTGATTCGAGACATCAACGATCCTTTTACTTTTACCAAAAAAGGTATGACAGGAGGTATCAACATCATTGATTTAGCCAATATCAGTACTTGTGCCTTTATTGAAACCAAAGACCTCGGTAGAAAACTAGATGACTATAAATTTAAAGTAATGGGTCGTTTTGATGATAGCGAAATCAGAGGGTGCAACCAATTATTCTAAATTCCACCGTTTTTCTTTACCAAAAAATAAGTGTAAAAAACTAAATTTAATCCTCAAAAATGAAAATTCCCAAAAAAATAAAATAACTTACATTATAAATAATAAACATCATGAAAAAGTTTTTGTTAATCAGTTTTGTTTTGGTTGCTATGAATGCTTGTACGCAAAAATTATGCCCTACATACTCACAATTAGATACGGCAAATGTTGAGCATACAGATCTAGCTAAGGCTTAATAGTACTCCTAATATTGGTATGGAGTTTAATGTCTTTGGCTGAAATTTCCTTTTCACATAGTATTATCAATCGTTCAACCACATTCCTCAACTCTCTTATATTACCAGGCCACATATAGTTGGTAAGTAACTCATGTGCATCCAATTTAATTAGCTTTAAAGGTATTCCATAGTTGCTGCATATTTCCTTTAAAAAGTAATCTGTCAAAAGGGTTATGTCTTGAGATCGCTCTCGCAATGGAGGTACCTCAATTAAAATAACACTAAGTCGATGATACAAATCTTCTCTAAATTTGCCAGAAGCAATCTCCTTTTTCAAATCTTTATTGGTCGCCGCTATAATTCTCACATCCACCTTAATCAACTTCTCTCCACCCACTCTTGTGATTTGATTTTCTTGAAGTACCCGAAGTACTTTCGCTTGGGCAGCTAAACTCATATCGCCAATCTCATCTAGAAATAAAGTCCCGTGATGGGCTTGTTCAAATTTCCCTATACGTTGCTTATTTGCAGAGGTAAAAGCTCCTTTTTCATGACCAAATAATTCACTCTCAAGTAACTCTGACGGAATAGCAGCACAGTTTACTTCAATTAAAACCTTATTTGATCGATCACTTTTTTCATGTAACCATTTTGCTACTAATTCTTTTCCTGTACCATTTTCACCAGTAATTAATACTCTTGCTTGAGTAGGAGCTACTTTTTCAATCACGGATTTAACACCATTAATTTCGAATGAGTCACCGATCATCTCTATCGTTCCGTTGATTTTCTTTTTCAGTACCTTAGTCTCCTGAATTAAATGGCTTTTGTCAAGGGCATTTTTAATGGTTATCAATAATCGATTGAGATCTGGGGGCTTTTCAATAAAGTCAAAAGCTCCTTTTTTAGTCGCCTCAACAGCAGTTGCAATGGTCCCTTGAGCAGTTATCATAATAAAAGGAGCTGATATCCCGTCTAGATTTGCTGACTCAAGAAGTTGAATACCATCCATTTTAGGCATTTTAACATCACAGAGGACCAAATCGACTTGATGTTGCTTTAAATAAGCCAGACCTGCCTGACCATCGCCTGCCTGCCCTAGCATATAACCTTCAAATTCAAGAATTTCAATTAAAGTATCTCTAATACTCTTTTCATCATCAACAACTAAAATATGAGACATATTGATTCAATTAAAATTAAACAAGCAAATAAGCCGGGTTCTGTACTCTATTAAGATAATTCTTAATACTGTCCCATCATTTATCTAGTTCCAAAATTACTTTTGGAATCGAACGGTCTACCCTTCTTGCACGAGCGAGTAACTCTTGATCGCAAGATCTATTTGACCTTTCAGCCCGCAAGGTTTACAATGCGCCTCAACTCACGCTGAGACCGGTGAGCTCTTACCTCACCTTTTCACCCTTATCTCGAAAAAATCAAGACGGTATATTTTCTGTTGCACTATCTCCTTTAAAAAAAAGACTTCCAATTAAGAAGTACGGTACTCTGTGCTGCCCGGACTTTCCTCCTCAATATTGAGGCGATGAGCTCGCTTGCTCTACAAACTTAACGATTATGACTCCGTTTTTTAAATCTAATCTAAAAAAGATAACCTCCAGAAATTGGAGATTATTTTTTAGTATCAATCATAAATAACTCTCTCAGCTTATCGAATGATTTCACGTATTGAAAACTAATACCCCCCTCCGCTGAACTCTCATTTGCATAATTATAGGGATTGTTTTGTCGGAAAATTTTCAACCTTAGTCTTCCATCCTCAGTCAAGAAATAATCAAAAGACATATCTCCTATGATATTACTAGCAACGCTCGATTGATCTTGAGTGTTGTTTACCGCACTTGCTCCGGCCAAACGTAAGCGTCCCTCTAAAAAAGTGTAGGCCAATCTCAACTCAACCGTCTCGGCAACCGATTCATCTAGACCTGATAAATCCAAACTTACTTCAAGGTTATCATCAACCTGATTCAGCCAATAGCTCAATTGGTTACTAATGAATTCACTCACACTATTTCCAAAACCTTGCCCTATTTGTCCAGAGGTAGGGAGTTGATTACTAGGTGATAACTGTCTCAAAATCAGTAAACTAAAAACTTGACGCTTTAACTCTTGCTCATTTGAATTAATGGCCGTGAGGATATCATACCAATCGGTATCACTATTCGATATGACACTGTTTTCTTCAAACTTAAGTTCAAAATTAATCTCAGGATTAACTGCGGCTCCATTAAGCTTAAGAACGACCAATATGGGACTTTTTTTACCAAAATTATTGGATTGCCCTACCAAAGATGAAAGATCTACCAATTGCCTATAATTGGCCTCTAAGGACATAATTCCTTGATACGGATCTCCAAAAAAAGAGACCATCCCTCCCGGTTGAATCTTAAATTCTTTACTTAGGACATTTGAAGTCCAATTGTAAGTCCCCTCCAGCACTTCAAATTGACCAAACACTTCAAATAAACCATCAGAATTAACACTTAACTGCAAATTTCCTTGTCCTTTACCTCTGATAATATCTCCCGTTTGTTCATTAAAAATAAGCTCCCCATATGTATCTCGAGTGATCTCTAGGTTCATATTTACCTGAAAACCACGATTACTATTTTTTGATTTTATAACATCACTAGATGAAGTAATGGTATTTGATTGTTCCACGAAAACAATATAATCTTGTTTTTCAAAGTTGATTTGATCTTCAATAGGTATTTTTAGACGCGTTTTTTCATCTGTTTGAATATTTGCATCGAAAATTAGATTATTAAATGAACCACTTATGCGTACATCTCCACTACCAAAAGCATTACCATAATAGAGGGTGTTTTCATTGTCGCTTGTGTTTAAGAGTTCTAAATTAAGAAAGTCTACTTTCACATCTAAAGTCTTACCTTTGATGTTTTCGTGTGTGACTTGACCCATGACAGTGCCTTGAGATCCAAACCTGTCAAATATTTCGACCTTATCAAAATAAATTATGTTTTGATCAAATTGAGCGATTCCAGAAAATTTATAATCAGTATTCAAATAATCGACCGTAGCTACTCCCTTAGACAAAGTAGCCTGCCCATTAATTTTAGGATTATAGATAGGGCCCTGAATTCTTAATTTTCCCGAAGCATACCCATCGATATCTGAAATTTTCTTTTGAAATAATGGTGCTAGCCAATTAATTCGCATTTCCTTAAATTCCGCATTCAAATCAATTTGACCCTCTTGATTACTAGGAAAGACATAACCAAAGAACCTCCCCTTTTCAGTTGAATCAGATCTTATTTTAATATCAGTATACAATCCATTCTCACGTGGTCTCCAATCAATAACTCCCTCCAAATCACCAATTCCAACCTCTTCAAATTGAAATCCTAATATATTGATTTGACCATCAATATGCCACGGCTGTTCAAGGCTCAATCGCTCTATTATTCCGTTGGATGACAATATACCCTCCCACTTATGAGGCAAAACAGAAGCTAAATTTTGCAAATCAAAATGTGAAATTTCAAAGTAAAGTTTAGAGGATTGATCGTTTGATATTACGCCTTCTAACCCTATAAAATCAAGATCATGAGAAATTTCGATATTTTTGAGCCAGAGTCGCTCTTTGGAAATGATAATTTGATTTTCTTTATTGATTTTCCAAGTCTTGTCTAACAACTTGAGCTCCGAAGTTAAAAATTTAATAGCTATTTCGTCCCTGCCAAAAATAAATTCCGTATTCATCCTCAAAGATGAGTTTTTCGATGGTTGAGCTATACTTATGTCTCCTATTAAGGTATCCGAATTTAAACTTAATGAAATATTAAGATCAGATGTATCTGAGAAACGGGGCCATTTCTGCTTTTTTGAAGACAATTTCACTTCACCATCAATATGATTCTGCTCATTTCTCTTAAAGTCAAATTTCATTTGATTATTCAGGAATTTAAAAGTATCTAATTGGAATAATTCGGTGGAAATATTTCCAGAAAAAGAGAGACCCCTTTGGTAGGTTAAATCAATACTCAAACTTCCCCCTAGTTCCTGATCCATTTCAGTCAGCCTTCCTAGAGGACCCATGTCCTCTAGGGCTACTTCCAATTTAATTTCATAAGTACTTAATGAAGGCTGTCTTAAATTTTTCTCATTGAATATTAGTTGGTTCTTATAAAAACGAGCCTCAGATATCATATCAGAAATAACACTGTATATTGGAAAATCACCTGAGGCGGAAAGAGTAAAAATTGNNCAATTTTTACTCTTTCCGCCTCAGTCGTGTCTATTGATAGATAAACTGGATCAAAAATAATCCTTTCCCCTTTAATCAATGTTTGGATATCATTCAAAACGAAAGTCCCTATTAAGCCAGAATTTTGAATGTTCTTAACATTAATTTTAGCATTTAATGAGAGTGCTGAGGTATCATCGGAAAAATTCATCGCTTTCAAATTTGCATAATTGATTACAAAATCTGCTTCAAATTGGGGCGACTTCTGATGAAGATACACTGCCTCACCCGCCATTTTTAAGTCCTTATCATCGGTACTAAAGTTGAACTGGTAATTCTCTGATTCTTTATTTAAAGCTACTCCTATGTTTTGATAGGCCTTATTTAAAAAAATGAGATTTTCTAATTGTATGAGTAAATTTAAATTCATCGTTTGAGGATTAATACCGGATCCTTGAAATTTCAATCTTCCATGACTCTTTCCTAATCTTGAATCATCTAGTATCTTACCCAATTGAACATTATCTAAATCAACCTTCCCTTGGTAGGAAATATTTTCAGGACTTGAAAGATCTCTCAAATTAAGATCAAGATCTATATTTCCATGTTCATTAATTCCCTTGCCTTGAATCAACATTTCATCTTTATTGCCCTGAATCCTACCAACAAAGCGAAGTGGTCCATAATGGTAATCTTTAAGATAACCTCTTACATCTTCTTGAACCCAATAAGAGTCGAGAAGATCCAATGCTAAAATCGCAGAATCAACACCACCAATTCCATTGATAGTACCTCGAGCCTTCAATAGACTCCCTGATTCCAATGTTCCAGAAAGACTTGAGAGTTGAAGCTCATTCAAATAACCTCTCATCTCCATCTCTAAAGAAATGCTTCTGCGGTCTTTTAGAATCTTTTGCAACTCAAAATTTAGATCTTTGGTATCTATACGAGAGGGGCTCAAAGTCATGTCTATAAAAACGCTATCCTTGTTGAATGAAGTCCAATCTCCATGAATTAATCTCAAGTTGATCTCGCTATTAATCTCTGTTTCTCCACATTTTAAATGGAGTCCAGCGAAGTCAACTTGATCTCGAGTAAAACCAAAAAAACCTTTAAAATCCGAAATTGAAGAACTTGAAAAAACAGATGAATCAGCTTTTAACGTATCCATATAAAAACCGATACTATCAGCAGACGCCATAATATCTATCAACCTCAGATCACTTATATTCAGACTAAAGGGAGACGAGAATAGCATCTGCTGGCTTAGAAGATTATTGTCCCAATTAAGCTGTAAATCTTTAAATGCTACACTTCCAATATGCAATATTTGCTCACTCTTAATAACCTTATCATCGGACCTCAAGGCCGCTAGGAAGGATTGCAAATTGATCACACCTGATTTTTTATTTCTCGTAAGATTAATCCTAGTTTTATCAAAATCAATATGCTCTAAACTGAAGGATCCCTTTCGAAATAAATCCATTAAATTAAAATCCATTTCTATGTCATCAAATGACAGCATAAGGTTTTGATTTAAGTCAAAAACCTGGACATGGGAGATATTAGATCGATCCCACAAATCAATATTGATAGCCTCAATTTTGATCGGATAGCGAATCTTTTTTGATAAATCTGCTATAAGCGACCTGACTAAATTTTCTTGCACATTAGAAAACTGCAGAACGATAGTTGACGTAATCAAAAGAAAGGAAAGTAAACCTAACGAATATAACAAATATCTTAGGAGGGTTCTAACTATATTTGTAGGGTTATTTTTCAAACTCAATCAAGGATATATAAATGAAAACCATCATACTTGGTATTGAATCTTCATGTGACGAAACATCTGCTTCTATTTGTATTGATGGCAAAGTAATGAATAATATCATCGCTACGCAATCCATACATGAAGAATACGGAGGTGTAGTGCCTGAATTAGCCTCTAGAGCACACCAAAAAAGTATAATCTTGGTGGTCGAATCAGCTCTGAGGGGTGCAGAAGTCAAATTTTCAGATTTAAGTGCCATTGCTGTGACCCAAGGGCCTGGCTTATTAGGAGCACTCATGGTGGGTTATTCTTACGCAAAGAGTCTGGCTTTTGCCTTAGACATTCCTATTATCAACGTCAATCATATGAAGGCACATATTTTGGCTCATTTTATTGAAACACCAATGCCGATATTTCCCTTTATTTGCCTTACTGTTAGTGGTGGTCATACCCAAATCGTGAAGGTAAATAGTGCGATTGACATGGTCGTATTAGGAAGTACCATTGATGATGCCGTAGGTGAAGCATTTGATAAAGGTGCCAAATTACTGGGCTTTCCCTATCCAGGTGGCCCAAAAATAGATGAATATGCAGCATCTGGTAATCCTCAAAAATTTTCATTTTCAGAATCTCAAATTAAAGGTTTGAATTTTTCCTTTAGTGGAATTAAAACTTCGTTATTATATTTTCTTAGATACCATTTGAAAAATAACTCTGATTTCATACTGGAAAATTTAAGAGATATCTGCGCGAGTTATCAAAAACATCTTATTTCAATGCTCATGAAAAAATTAGTACTAGCAGCAGAGGAGACCAGTATAAGACAAATTGCGATTGCAGGGGGGGTTGCCGCGAATAAGGAGTTAAGAATCCAGCTTAAGCAACTGAGTCAAAAGCATCAATGGATGAGCTATATACCGGAGTTCGAATATTGCACTGACAATGCAGCCATGGTGGCCATCTCAGGTCATCTGTACTTTCAAAATAAATCTTTTGGCCATTTGACAGATACCCCCCAACCTAGAATGAATTTTTAAAATGAAAAATAACAAAACCCGATTTTCTGATAATATCTCTATTCGCAATAAGAAAGCATCCTTTAACTACATTCTCATTGAAAAATTAGAAGTCGGTATTGTGTTACAAGGAAGTGAAATAAAATCTATAAGGGAAGGTGAAGTTTCACTGCAAGAAGCACATTGTATCATCATTCGTGGAGAACTTTTTGTGCGATCTATGAATATAGCCATCTATAAAGAAAGCTCGATTTATAACCATGAACCTACCCGAGAGAGAAAGTTATTACTGAGTAAAAAAGAAATTAAAAGATTTAAAGCCAAATCAGAGGAAAAGGGATTAGCCATCATCCCCACAAAATTATATGTTATTAAAAGAGGAATAGCCAAAATGGAAATAGCCCTGGCGCAAGGAAAAAAGCTACATGATAAAAGAGAAAGTATGAAGAAAAAAGATCATGACCGAGAGTTGAAACAAATTAAGCTTATTTGATGATGGGGGTACTGGTGTTAAATCAAGACTTTTCTCCGTTGGCCCTCTGTCATGTAAACCGTGCCTTTCTTTTAATTTTTAATGCAAAAGCCGAACTCGTCAGCGAATCAAAAAGTCAGGTCTTAAGAAGTATCAGTAAGAGTTTTCCCTATCCCTCTGTAATTAAACTGAATAGTTATGTCAGCTTACCTTACAGGAGTGTTATTTTGAACCGTCATAATATTTTTAAAAGAGATCAATATAAATGTCAATACTGCGGCCAAACCCAAGATTTAACACTTGACCATCTCATTCCAAGATCAAGGGGTGGTAAATCTATCTGGACAAATCTTGTAACTGCCTGTCTTTCTTGTAACGCAAAAAAAGGTGATAAGCTCATCAGCGAGTCCGATTTAATACTCCATAAAAAGCCAGTAAAGCCTTCTTTTATTATGTTTTTGAAGAATCTAAACCATCAAAAGCAAAACGAATGGGCTCCCTTTTTGGAACCAAAAGCACATAATTAGGTAAAAAAAGGGACATATGATTTTACGCTCTTTTATTATGAAAGCATTTTAAACTTATTTCTCAGCCGCTCTTTTTATCGTACTGTAAAGTATTTTGAGAGCATTTGCCTTTCTTAATTCTTGCTGAACATCTGATATAATTCCCATTTTGACATCCACGTCTACTTTCATAGACATTGTTATCTGATCTCGCTCAACTTCGTCAAGCTTATCTTTCTCAGTGTTCACAAAACCAATAATATCTTCCGCTGTGATGAATACATCATTAATTTGGATTTTTGGCTCTGACCCGTAAATACTGACATTTTTGGGTTCTCCAACATAAATATAGCTCACCAACGACTTTCTTTCTATTTTAGTCAACTGGGTAGCACGCGGAATTTTCTGTTTTACCATAATATCTGTCTCTCTCATAACAGTGGTCACCATAAAAAAGAACAACAACATAAAAATAATATCAGGCAACGCAGCTGTTGGAATATCCTCGGATGTATTTGAGTTTTTCTTAAATTTTGGCATAACTTATTTCATTTTAATCTGGTTCAGCGATAGATATAGCTCTTGGAATACCACTACGTCCACGGCTGTACATCTCTTTCTGTATACTATTACTCCTATCAAGGCTCAACCACTCTTCAGTTGTGATTCCAACGCGAGAGGCATACACTTCATTATAAGCAGCATTCATCGCATCTAAAATACCCACATAGAGATCATAACTGGTACCTCTAGCCGATTTAAAAGAAACAATAGACTTAAGACTTGTAGGATCATCCGAAGACTCCGGATTCCTACCGTTAGCATTGACAAAAGCTTTCATCTCTGCAGGTAAACTGTTGTAAATTTTAATTCCATCAGGCGTAGGTTTTCCGAAATTCAAAATGAACTTCTTCACGTCATTTTTTAAATCGTCCATACTCCCTTCAAAAGGTTCTCCTTCAACAAGCAATTGATCCTTTGAATTCGCTAAAATGGTAAAAATATTCCGGTCCGGTATTTTTATGTCTAATTGCTCCTGTAAAGGATCTGGGGGAGGTGGTAACCTCAATAGAATCCCTTTATCATTGGCAATCGTTGTCGTCACCAAAAAGAAGATCAAGAGCAAAAAAGCAATGTCTGCCATCGAACCCGAGCTAACCTCTGGAAGTTTTTTCTTTCCTCTCGGCATATTAGTTAAAAATTTTAGATACTTCTGTATAAATGATCCCAGCAATAGCAAGAAAAAAGAAGGCATAGGTAGTAATGATACCCGCACCCACAAATTTAGAAGTAGTTTCATCCACACCAATAGAACTTCCATCAGCTAAGAAATAGCCAAAAAGAAATAATATCATCAGGATACCAACTCCGATCCCTGACTTCAATAATGATTTGGGATCTCCAAATGACTGGTAAAGCGGTATGAGAACGGCGGCCAAGGTACAAAGTCCTATTAAGACGTAGCTACCTATGAGTCCAATATCTATAAAATCCATATATTTTTAGTTTTTCGGTTTACTTATTTTCATTATGTCTTACCAACATATCGACTAAAGTAATCGAAGCATCTTCCATACTGTTGACCAAAGAATCAACCTTTGAAACTAAATAATTATAAAATAGCTGTAGAATCACAGCCACTATCAACCCTCCAACGGTCGTCAATAACGCTACTTTAATACCTCCCGCAACTAACGACGGAGAAACGTCTCCTGCTGCTGCAATAGCATCAAAAGCATCAATCATTCCTATCACTGTTCCCATAAATCCTAGCATAGGCGCCAAAGAAATAAATAACGAAATCCAAACCATTCCTTTTTCAAGTTTTCCCATTTCAACCGACCCATAAGCTATGATTGATTTTTCAACCATATCAACTCCTTCGGACATTCTCATTAAGCCTTGAACAAAAATGGAAGCTACGGGTCCATTAGTATTCCTACAGACTTCTTTGGCCGCTTCTATTCCACCTGAATTCAATGCTTGGTCTACTTTATTAAGCAGCTTCGATACGTTTGTAGTAGCTAAATTTAAGTGAATGATGCGCTCAATGGATATGGCCAAACCTAAAATCAAACATATCAGCACGATACCCATGAATTCTGGACCTCCATCAATAAATTGTTGTTTGATCACCTGATGAAAGCTTGCCTCTTCCTCTACTACTTCCTCTTCCATTACCGCAACCTTTTCAACTATTTCTTCTTCCATCACAGANNGCATAAGCAGTCATTGACGCGGTGGCTAGTAAGCCAGCTAAAATAAAATAACTTAAAAATTTTTTCATAATCAATTGATTAGTCACAGTTAAAATTAATTTTTCTCTTTTTTTTGATATTTAGTGCGGAGAGGAAGGGATTCGAACCCCCGATACCCGTAAGGATATACACGCTTTCCAAGCGTGCGCCTTCAGCCGCTCGGCCACCTCTCCTTTTGAATACCTTTTTCTTGCACATACCTAAATATGACAACAAATAAATCAAGAAAAAAAACCTTATCCAAATTTAGATTTATTTATCTATCCTTTCATCAATCCATTTCACCATTCATAGGATTTACAAGCAAATTCTTGATAATTTCTGGAGATTTCTTGCTCCCCAGCAACAGCATTAACTTGGTAAGGGCAGATTCGGTCGTAATATTTCCTCCGCTAATAATCCCAATTTCTGATAATTTTCTGCTGGTTTCGTATCTTCCATGAATTACTTCGCCTCCACTACATTGACTAACATTTAAAATAATGATCTGGTTTTCGACCGACTCTTTTAAGCATTCAATGAACCAAGGTTCGTTGGGTATATTTCCAGATCCAAAAGTCTCCATAATCAGTCCTTTGAGGTTTTTACTATCTAAAATACTTTCAAGCACTGCTTTATTGAGTCCTGGAAATATCTTTAAAAGAGCAACATTGTCATCTAGATCTTGATGCAAACGAAGCGGAACTAAACCATTAGGCGCTGACAAAATAGCTTCATTATAATTTATATCAATTCCTACTTCTGCAAGTAATGGGTAATTTTGAGACTCAAAAGCAGCAAAAGTACTGCTCTTGACTTTTTGGGACCTATTACCCCGAAATAACCCGAAATTAAAATAAATACAAACTTCTTTAATTAGGGGCGTTCCATTTCGCTGATCAGAAGCAATTTCTATGGCAGTGATTAAATTTTCACGGGCATCTGATCTTAAATTTCCAATAGGTATTTGAGCTCCCGTAAAAATAACAGGTTTTGCCAATCCTTCAAGCATAAAGCTTAAGGCAGAGGCTGAATAAGCCATCGTATCGGTTCCATGGAGAATAACAAATCCATCATATTGATCATAATTCTCGTAAATTATGTATCCAAGAGCTTGCCAGTCGCGGATACTCACATTGGAAGAATCAATAGGCTTTGGAAAAGAGATCACCGTCAATCCTACTTCAATCTTAGATAATTCAGGGATGCGCTCCATTACTTTAATGAAGTTAAAGGGTACCAAACTTCCAGATTCATCATGAACCATACCTATGGTACCCCCAGTATATATAATAAGAATGGAATGCTTTTCGGATAAATTATAATTGGTTCGGATTTTAACGATTTTATAGTTCATTTTAATCGAAATAAGATCTTAGCGTGCTGACTGGTGATTTGAGAAATCTCAGAAATCTTCATATCTAAGCATAAAGATAACTCACGAACTATGTGCGTTAGGTAGGCAGGCTCGTTTCTCTTTCCTCGAAAAGGTTTAGGCGCTAAATAAGGACTGTCTGTCTCCAAAATAACATGATCGATTCCTATCTCAGCCATTAACTCACTTAAACCTCCATTTTTAAAAGTCAAAATCCCTCCAATACCCAAATAAAATCCTAAGTTTTTAATTTCAGCCGCTTGGGAAATCGAGCCAGAAAAACAATGAAAAACACCCTTGAGTCCCTTGAGAACATAGGGTCTAATTAAATCAATGGTCTCCCCGATCGAAGCTCTACTGTGAATTGCAATGGGCAGATCATAATCTAAAGCCCATTGACATTGTTGAAGGAATGCTTTTTGCTGCTCTGGCCAAAAGGTTTTGTCCCAGTATAGGTCGGTTCCTATTTCACCAATTGCTATAAATTTTCGTTTTTTTAACCAAAAAGATACCCTCGCCAATTCATCTTCATAATTGCTGGTGACCGAGCAAGGGTGTAATCCTATCATTGGTAGACAAAAATTAGGGTAAGCCGTTTCAAGCCCAAGCATAGATTCAATACTTTGGCTATCAATGTTAGGCATGAGTATTTTCTCAATTCCTACGTCCTTGGCACGAAGAATAACTTGATTCAAATCTTCATCAAAATCTTTTAAATAGAGGTGGGCATGTGTTTCTATCAGCATGATTCAATCTATGTTTAGTGTTCAAATGTATACCCTCTCGCCCAAAAAAAGGCTAAAATTTGGGTTATAAAATCTCAAGATTGTGATAACATTAAAACTCTAATGAAAAAGTAAGATATCTCCCACCTGAGTCTAGTATATTAAACGAAATACTTTTAGAAAATCAAAATTGGTTTGGTAGTCTTCAGAAATCTTTTCACAAGAAATAATTTTATATTTCTTTTTAAGGATCTCAATTTGGGTTTTAGTCAGCCTACCATAAGGGAAACGAAATAATTTTATAGAAGACGAAGGCACGATCGCATCAATGAATTGCTGACACTTAAGTACATCCTTCAAATAAATCTGACTAGGAGTCTTCCAACCATTGAGGTGCTGGTAGGTATAATTCCCAATAAGATGGCCTCTCACCAAAAATACTGTTTTTCACCCTTTTTCACCCTTTCATAACGGTCATTACCCATCAGAATTGTGTACAATTAATCCTTGTTTACTCGCAAGAAATTGATATTTTGTAAATCTATCATCTAGTAAAGCATTATTTTCAAGTTCTTGATCAATGTCATCATAAACCCTAATCCAACCCTTCTGATGGAGTTTATGAAGCTCAACTACCAAGATCCCTTCGTCCAAATCGAGTTGCGCTAGTAATTCATCAAAAGGAATCACAAAATAGAGCGCATCTATTATTTCATATTGAATATTTGTCATCCAGTCATCGTTAATGATCGTCACAAACTTAAAAGTAATCGCTTAACATCAAAACCAAAAAATAAAATTCAAATGCTATCCAATATCGATATCTAATTCCAATTCAAAAAATATTCAATCCCTCAGAAGCAATTTCAATAAAATCCTGAGAAGGTCCACCATTGGACTTTTTAATCTGTCAAGGATCCCCTTTATTTGTAGACATGGGAATTGAAAATAAAATAGCAGCAAGCAAAATTATTTTAGGCTTAGATCCCGGAACCAGTGTCATGGGATATGGCGTCATCGTCGTTCAAAAGCAGGAAATTAAATTATTGCAATTTGGTGTCATTCATCTGAAAAAGTATTTTGGGCATGAATTAAAATTAAAAAAGATATACGATCGGGTCAATCAAATTATCGAAGACTTCATGCCTGATGAAGTCGCTCTTGAAGCCCCTTTTTTCGGTAAAAATGTACAATCAATGCTCAAATTAGGTAGGGCTCAAGGGGTCGCGATGGCCGCTGCGCTGACGCACGATATACCTATCAATGAATATGCGCCAAAAAAGGTAAAACAATCGGTAACAGGAAATGGTAATGCTTCTAAGGAACAAGTAGCAGCCATGATTCAAAACCTGCTGAAATTTAAGAAATCAGATTATCTTTTAGATGCCACTGATGCATTGGCCGTTGCCCTTTGTCACCATTTTCAGGGCAATACACATACGAAAAAGACCCAAGGTTGGGGTGCTTTTTTAAGTGACAATCCAAAAAGAATTAAATCCTAAGATTGCGCGATTATTCTCTTTGAAATTACCTGTAATTCTTCATTGGAGGGTGATAATTTCATCCTACTAAAATTAATATCTTCCATCGAACTAAGAGGGATTAAATGTATATGAGCATGAGGCACTTCTAAGCCAATCACGGTTATGCCAATGCGCAAACAAGGAATGGCTGATTTCAGTGACTTGGCAACTTTTTTCGCGAAAATGTGGAGTGCTCCTATTTCATCATCCTCTAAATCATAAATGTAGTCAACTTCTCTTTTGGGAATCACGAGTACATGCCCCATGACCAATGGGCTGATATCTAAGAAGGCTACATGTTGTTCATCCTCAGCTACGATGTGAGCAGGGATTTCATGCCTTGCAATTTGAGAAAACACCGAAGGCATGTCAGTCGTAACTTATCTCTAAAATCTCAAATTTCATTTCTCCTGCTGGCACATTCATTACCGCCAAATCACCTGCTTTTTTTCCTAAAAGCCCTTTACCAATGGGCGATTTAACAGAAATTTTACCCGATGCCAAATTAGCCTCTTCCTCCGCGACCAATTGATATTTGACTTCTGAGTTATTTTTTAGGTTCTTAATTCTGACAAAACTCAAAACACCTACCTTGGACATATCAACCGCATTAATGTCCAATACGCGTGCATCACCTACGATGGCTTCTAATTGCTTGATCCTGTGCTCAAGATGGCCTTGGGCATCTTTAGCAGCATCGTATTCAGCATTTTCACTCAAATCCCCTTTATCTCTAGCTTCCGCTATTTGCTTAGCCATATCTGCGCGTCCTTTGGTCTGAAGATCTTTTAATTCATCTTTAATCTTCTGCAGACCGTCTTTAGAGAAATAATTAACTGACATATTTAAAAAATATTTTTGAGAAACACCATAAACGAAAAAGAACGGTCACAGACCGCCTCAAAGTGCTTTTAGCATCAAAAAGCAAATATAAATAAAATCGACCATTATAATTAGAATTTCAGCTCAGAAATTTTTTTTGCCAAAACATGATTGATTCTTTCGTAAGACTCGTAAGTCCAACCTCCTATGTGTGGTGAAAAAATGGTCTGCTCATGATCAAACAAACTTTGATAAATATTTTGCTCCTCTGAGGTCAACGTATTCAACTTTTCATTTTCCAATACATCCAAAGCCGCACCACTCAAATTTCCTTCACAAATGATCGCATTTAAATCTTTTAAAGATAATACTTCTCCTCTGGCCGTATTAATAATGTATTTAAGATTACTAAAAGAATTTAAATAATCATAATCGAATAAATGAGAGGTTTCATACGTCAAAGGAATGTGAATACTCAAGATCTCGGTCCTTCGTTTAAAATCGGTAAGATCAACTTCTTTTACATGATCTGTATCTGAGGTATAACCTTTTTTATACTTGTCATAAGCTATTATCTCACAATCAAACCCACGTAATTTCTCCGCAAAAGCACTCCCCATAAATCCAAAACCAAAGATGCCCACTACTTTATTTTTCAACTCATGGCCTCTATTAGATTCCCTGTCCCACAGATAAGAACGCACCTCATGGTCAGCTAACCTCAATTTATTTAACAACATCAGTAGCATTCCAACCCCATGCTCACCTACCGCATCCCGATTTCCTTCCGGCGCATTGAATAATGTAATGCCTTTTTTAGCCAATAAGTCTATATCAATATTATCCACTCCAGCTCCAGCCCTACCTATAAACCTCAATTTTTTAGCCTTGATAATTAATTCATGATCAACGGGGGTCTTACTCCTAATGATCAGTCCAACGTAATCTGGCAATATTTGTATAATTGCCTTTCGCGTGATATCAGGACGATAGGAACACTCAAAACCAATATCACGAAATACCTCATGAATCGAATCATGCATTTGGTCTACCACCAATATTTTTTGATTTAAGGGCATTATAAATTGTACAAAAAGACGGCAATGGAAAAATAAACTGTGAGCCCCAAAAGATCATTCGCGGTAGTAATGAATGGGCCTGAAGCTATGGCTGGATTGATCCCAAACCGATTTAACAACAGGGGCGTAATAGTCCCCATAAATGAAGCCAAAAGTACCACGTTGAGTAGAGCTATTGAGGCGGTAAGAGCGAGCAATTGATCCTTAAACAGCAGCATGATCGCCCCAAAGACTATTAGAGAAAGAATACTCCCATTGACCATGGCAACGTAAAACATTTTTAACAATCTATTTCCCAAAGTATCATTGAACCCATTTTTTCCAGCTAAACTTTGAATTACTATAGCAGATGATTGAATGCCTACATTACCTCCTGTCGCCATGATTAAGGGTATAAATAAAGATAAACGTGCGATTACGTTGAGTGCACCTGAATAATAATCAGCGATTTGTGCCGCAATCAAGCCTCCTGTCATACCTATCACTAACCAAGGAAGTCGTGCCTTGGAAATAACCCAAACTCCATCATCTTCTTCTATGTCTGAGGTCACTCCAGACATTAATTGTCTTTCTTCTTCTGCAGATTCAGTAATGACATCTACCACATCATCAATCGTAATTCGGCCTACAAGCTTTCTCCTCACATTCACCACAGGTACGGCATCTAAGTCATATTTCTGCATGATATTGGCTACTTCTTGCGCCGCAAGGAATATCCCCACAGAAATAATGTTTTCTTCAAATATTTCGGCTACTTTTTTATCCTCATTTGATAAAAGAATACGTTTCAAACTCACCCTCCCTTTTAATCTATCCTGTTGATCTACCACATAAACAGAATATATTTTTTCAACATTCTCCGCTTGGATTTTAATTTCCTCAATGCACCTTTTGACTGTCCAATTCTCTCTTGCCTTGACCAATTCTTTAGCCATCAGCCCACCTGCGACATCCTCATCGTAACGAATCAAATCCAAAAGGTGTCCTACTTTTTCTTCATTTTTGATCTCCTCCAAGATTTCCTCTCGGCGCCGAGGGGACAATTCGTTCAATAAGTCTGCACCATCATCGGAATCGAGTATCTCAATGAAATGAGACAGCTCATTGATGGCAAAATCTTCCATAAACTCTACACGGAAATCTTCCTCTAATTCTACCAAAACATCGGCGGCAATGTCTGAAGACAGTATATCAAATACATATTTTGCCTCTTCAATGCCTATTTCAGTAAGTATTTCACAAATATCTGCAGAACGCACCCCTCCCAAGGACTCTTGAATGTAAACATCATCTCGATCAGTTAAAGCTAACTTGAAACGCTCTAGAAATTCTTTCGAAAACTCAAATTCCATTATTTTTTCCATGCCTCCTCGATTTTTTCCATCAAATCAATAAAATCTTCAACAGATAACTGTTCGGCGCGTCTATCAAAAACTTCTTGCGCAGTCAAAGTCTCGGGTAAATTTAACTCTTTTAACGCGTTTCTCAAGGTTTTACGCCGCTTCCCAAATCCTGCTTTAACCACGCGCTTCAATATCTTTGCGTCGAAGTCTAAACGATTGTTTCTCACCAGCTTGATCACTGCTGAATTTACTTTGGGCGGGGGGTCAAATACCATAGGGTCTACCGAAAAAAGGTATTCAATATCATAAAATGTTTGCAAAAGCACACTTAATATCCCATAAACTTTGTTCCCATGTTTAGAAACAATACGTTCAGCAACCTCTTTTTGAATCATACATACGACCTCTTTAACACGGTCGTGATGTGAATAAACTTGGAAAAATATCTGGGAAGAGATATTATAGGGGAAATTCCCTATCACCCGAATGGGAGTTTGGTACTCCATTAAATTTTCTTTCAAAAAATCTTTTAACTGAAATTTCTCCACATGATCGGGGTATTTTTCTTTCAGGTAATCAATGGAAGCCTCATCAAGATCAAAGGTCATCAACTGATCATTTTGTAGTAAGTGCTGTGTAAGCACCCCCATACCAGGACCTACTTCAAGCAGACTTCCTGATCCTTTCCCTATCGCAGCCACAATATCTAGGGCGATCGTCTCATCTTTCAAGAAATGCTGACCTAAATACTTTTTTGGTTTTAATTTTCTCAAGGTAATCGCTAAAAAAATATAATTTTGTACTCATTAAACAAATTTCATGAGCCCTAATAATCTCGATCACAAATTTATACCAATCATCGGAATAAGTATTGGAGATCTCAACGGAATCGGCATCGAAGTCACACTAAAAAGTTTAGAAAATACTTCTCTTTTTTCTAAAATGACTCCTGTCATTTATGCTTCGATGGAGGTACTTAATTTTTACTCGAAGTTACTTAAAAAGTTTCATTTGAGTTTTCATTTCATCTCAAAACCTCAACAAGCTGTACCCCTAAAAATAAATGTAATATCGGTTTGGGAGGAATCCGTCATCATCACACCAGGTAGACCCAACGCTACAGGAGGTAAATATGCCAAAAAATCTCTCGAATCAGCTGTTGCTGATTTAAAAAATGGGTACATCAATGGTTTGGTTACCGGACCCTTAAGTAAAGAGTTGCTTAATGAACAAGGTTTTTCGTTTCCAGGTCATACCGAGTACCTTGCAGCAACGTTTGAAGTCAATGAAAATCTAATGTTGATGGTAAAGGATGGGCTGCGAGTGGCTGTTGTTACCGGTCATATCCCAATAGAACAGGTAGCAGAAAGCCTTACGATAACACTCATCTCAGAAAAGCTAGAAATACTCATCAATTCATTACAGACTGATTTTGGTATTAAATCTCCAAAAGTAGCCTTAACGGGCTTAAATCCTCATGCAGGCGAAAATGGCTTGCTGGGTGATGAAGAACAAAATATAATCGATAAGGTTATTGACCAATTTAATTTTAATGGATACACTGTCAAAGGGCCCTTCCCTGCTGATGGTTTTTTTGGAAGTGATGAATATTTAAAATATGATGGTATTTTAGCGATGTACCATGATCAAGGTTTGATTCCTTTTAAATTATTATCAAGAGGTTCAGGTGTGAATTTCACAGCGGGACTACCGGTTGTCAGGACTTCGCCTGCCCATGGTACTGCTTTTGATTTGGCAGGTAAAAACATCGCTGACCCAAGTTCTATGAGCCATGCATTGTTACTGGCAGGTACCTTGGCTCAAAATAAAGATCATTGATTCTTATTTCTAATGAAGAATTCATTGGGATTATCGGGGCATTCTACATAAATTTGCGGTTCTTATAAATCTAATCAGGTGAAAACTAATGTTTTAAAGTCTTTTGAAATCAATTTGGCGAGACTTGAGAATGGTACACACCATTTTCAATTTGATTTAGTCCCCGATTTTTTCGAAACCTTCGAAAATAATTTGGTCGAGGAAGGCTTTGGTAAAGCCTCGTTGATTATGGATAAATCTGAGTCCATGATGGCCTTAAACTTCACTATTGAAGTTTATGTTTCGCTGATCTGCGATGTCTCCTTAGAAAGTTATCGAGAATCCTTAACTTGTCAAAAAAAGCACATAGTAAAATTTGGTTTGACCAGTGAAGAATTAAGCGATGAAATAAGTATTATGGATATGGGGATGCAAATATTGGATGTTTCTGGCCACATATATGAATTTGTGTCGCTAGAGATCCCAATGAAAAAAGTACACCCTAGACTAAGAAGCAAAGAAAGAGCTGATTTAGTTTACAAAGACGAAACCCCTTCCTTAAATGATCAAGAGCAGGAAAACAAGATTGATCCAAGATGGGAAGTACTGAAAAAAATAAAATTATAATCTAATAATTAATAGAAAATGGCGCATCCAAAACGAAAAATTTCGAAAACAAGAAGAGACAAGAGAAGAACTCATGTAAAAGCTTCTCCAAAAAATTACATCATCTGTCCAACCACAGGAGAGGCCCATTTGCCCCATCGTGCCTTTTGGCATGAGGGTAAATTTTATTATAAAGGAAAGATAGTTATTGAAAAAGAAGTCTTAGCTTAAAGATTGAGCGGGTCTGGCTTTGAATCATCCATTTTGATTTAATTAGTATATCATATAATATATGTCAAAAATCACGGCTGCTATTACCGGTATCAACGGCTATGTCCCAGACTATGTCCTAACCAATGATGAATTGGCGACAATGGTGGACACCAACGATGAATGGATCATAAGTAGAACAGGAATCAAAGAAAGGCGCATCCTGAAGGGTTCGGGCAAAGGTGTCTCAATTATGGTCGTGGAAGCTGTTAAAGGGCTTCTCCAAAAAACCAAGACGTCCCCTGATGAAATTGATGCTATCATTTGTGCCACGATTACACCCGATTTGACGTTCCCGGCTACCGCTAATATTATTGCTCAAAAGGTAGGTGCGAAAAATGCCTTCGGTTTTGACCTTGCTGCGGCCTGCTCTGGCTTTTTATTCGCCCTGAGTACAGGAGCTAAATTTATTGAATCGGGTTCGCATAAAAAAATAATTGTTATTGGTGCCGATAAGATGTCATCTATTTTAGATTACAAAGACCGCACCACTTGCATCATCTTTGGAGATGGCGCTGGGGCTGCCCTGCTCGAATCCAATCATGAGGGTTTAGGTATCCAAGATGCTATTTTAAAATCTGATGGGTCAGGAGAGCAATATTTAAATATCAAGGCGGGAGGAAGTCGCTATCCAGCGAGTCTTGATACCGTCCAAAACCATGAACACTATGTCTATCAAGAAGGATCTGCTGTTTTTAAATTTGCCGTGACTAAAATGTCAGGAGTCGCCAAAGAAATCATGGATAGAAATGATTTAAAGGGCTCAGATATTGCGTGGTTAGTTCCCCATCAAGCCAATAAGAGAATCATCGATGCCACAGCCAAACTTATGCAGGTTCCAGATGAAAAAATCATGATGAATATCTCTCGGTACGGCAATACTACAGGCGGTACCATTCCCCTTTGTTTATGGGACTATGAAGCACAACTTAAAAAAGGAGATAATTTAATTTTAGCTGCCTTTGGAGGAGGGTTTACTTGGGCCTCTATTTATTTAAAATGGGCTTACAGCCCCGAAAATTAAGGATATTATGGCAACTACTGCTGATATTAAAAATGGGTTAGTGATTGAATATAATCATGATTTGTTCTCGGTTGTTGAATTTCAACATGTCAAACCTGGGAAAGGACCTGCTTTTGTAAGGACAAAATTAAAAAGCTTGTCCACCGGTCGCGTAATTGACAATACCTTTTCTGCAGGTCATAAAATTACAACGGCGCGGGTAGAACGTCATAAATATCAATACCTGTACAAAGATGACATAGGTTATCACTTCATGCACACAGAGACCTATGAACAAATCTCAATTGATGTTAAACTAATGAATGCACCACAATTCCTTAAAAATGGAGAAGAAGTTGAGGTACTTGTACACACTGAACAAGAAAAAATTTTAGGGGCTGAAGTCCCCCAATACGTGAATTTAAAAATTGTTTATACCGAACCTGGATTGAAAGGAGATACGGCCACGAATGCAACTAAACAAGCGGAATTGGAAACGGGCGCGATCATCCAGGTTCCCTTATTCATCAATCAAGATGAAATCATTAAGGTGGATACAAAAAATGGATCCTACTCCGAAAGAGTCAAATAATTATCTTAGATTTAGCCTGAAAATAAAATTTTATTTAAGTACGAGACCAGAAACAAAGATGAAAGTAAAAGAAATCCGAGATCTTATCGACTATATAAAAAGTACCGGCCTCGAAGAGGTAAACCTTGAAACCGAAACATTCAAAGTCAAAATTAAACGGTCTTCTGACGTCGTTTTACAACCCCATTTCTCACCTGCCCCATCCTTATCTCAGGTTGCAACCCAACAAGCTCCTGAACCCACGAACGATGTTTTGACTCCAATGCCCAAAGAGGTAGAAGATCAAAAATACATCACCATCAAATCACCCATGATTGGAACCATATACATGGCACCAAATCCCGAATCTCCAGACTTTCTAAAAGTAGGAGATGTCATTAAGCCCGGAGATACCGTATGTGTGGTAGAAGCGATGAAGCTTTTCAACGAGATAGAAGCGGAAGTTTCCGGTACAGTAGTGAAAATATTGGCAGAAAACGCAAATCCTGTGGAATATGACCAACCTCTATTTTTAATTGATCCTTCTTAAATAAATAAGCTGTGTTTCATAAAATTCTTATTGCAAACCGAGGAGAAATTGCACTTCGAATTATTCGAACTTGTAAGGAAATGGGTATAAAGACCGTAGCCGTTTATTCTACCGCAGATAAAGAAAGCTTACATGTACGCTTTGCGGATGAGGCAGTATGTATCGGCGCAGCACCCAGTAAAGACTCCTATCTTAACATTCCAAATATTATTTCAGCAGCTGAAATCACAAATACGGATGCGATACATCCCGGCTATGGGTTTTTAGCCGAAAATGCTGAATTTTCTAGAGTTTGTGAAGAGTACGGGATCAAGTTCATTGGAGCAAGTGCTGATATGATCAATAACATGGGGGATAAGGCGACTGCCAAAAATACTATGAAACGCGCAGGTGTGCCTACGATTCCTGGATCAGCGGGGATCATTGATTCAGCAAAAGAGGGTAAACTTCTTGCCAAGGATATTGGGTATCCCATCATGCTCAAAGCCACAGCAGGTGGTGGTGGACGTGGCATGCGGTTAGTCAAAAAAGAGCAAGAGTTTCAAAATGCTTGGGAGAGTGCGCAGCAAGAGTCCAGTGCCGCTTTTGGAAATGATGCCCTGTATATTGAAAAATTTATAGAAGAACCTAGGCATATTGAAATTCAAATCATAGGAGATGCCACCGGTAGAGCCTGCCACCTATCCGAACGAGATTGCTCCATCCAAAGAAGACATCAAAAACTCGTAGAAGAAACTCCCTCTCCTATTATTACCAAGGAACTTCGAGAAGATATGGGAAAAGCGGCCATTAAAGGAGCTGAAGCTATTAAGTATGAGGGAGCCGGTACGGTAGAATTTCTAGTTGATAAGTATGGGAAATTTTATTTCATGGAAATGAATACCCGGATACAAGTAGAACATCCTATTACAGAAGAGGTCACAGATTATGATTTGATCAAAGAGCAAATAAAAGTAGCTGCCGGCATTCACATTTCAGGAGAAAATTATTTCCCTCAAATGCACTCAATTGAATGTCGTATCAATGCGGAAGATCCCCGAAAAAACTTCAGACCTAATCCAGGTAAAATAACCAATTTACATTTCCCAGGAGGACATGGGGTACGGGTAGACAGTCATGTTTATGCTGGATATACCATACCCCCACACTATGATTCCATGATTGCCAAACTCATCGTAACGGCACAAACTCGAGAGGAAGCATTGATAAAAATGAAAAGAGCCCTTGAAGAAATGGTTATAGAAGGTGTTGAAACGACCATTCCCTTCCATTTGAAACTGATGGCCGACGAACAATTCAAGTCAGGAAATTTCACTACTGCCTTTTTGGAAACCTTTGATTTCAAGTCAATTTAAGCAAAAAACCAAAAATCCTCTACAGGTTTTTTGCCCCATTGAGTGAAGTGATTTTCAATTTCTGACCTAGCTGAAGGTGCAGCAATGACAACCATAATCTGGGGTCTGTCCAAACCTTTAATCGATGAAAAATGATGCATTTGGTGACGCGATATCTCTTTTCCTATTTTACGTTCATTATCACATACCCAATGAATCTCTTGCTCATATTTCTCTAAGACCTTTATAAAGTCTTTTCCATTACGTCCTGCACCCCAAACCACCAAGGGTCGTGATGAATCTCTATCTAATTCAAAAAAATATTTCAATTTTAACTTAAAATATCTATTGTCTTTATATTCTGTCCAAGTTCGAGAAATGCGATCTTCTCGATCCCTCCAAAAATGAAGTATCTTATCCATCCCTATGATTTTATAGCCCTTGCGATAAAATCTAAAACATAAATCATAATCCTCTGGATAAACGTCGGGATCAAAAGCGCCCACAGCACTAAAATCTTCTTTGTGAATCAACCAACAATGGGAAGGAATTACACATTCCTTATAAATCTGTTGGTAATGCGTACTCGTTTTTGCTACTTGATTCAGCCATTGGTCGTATCGTTGAAATCCTGGCCCGACGATTCCATTTTCAACAAAATGCTCCACTCCCCCGGCTACAACAACACCTTTCCCATGTACTGCCCAAACGTCAAACATTGCTTCCAGTTTATCTGATGGCATACAATCATCCGAATCCATGCGATTTATTAAAGTCCCACGACAATATTGATATCCTTCTTTTAAGGCCGGGTTAAGTCTGTGACCCGTGCTTTGAAAAATTCGAATCCTATCATCTTGCTGAGCATAATCATTTAAGCGTTCCCATGAATCATCAGAAGAATGATCATTGACTGCTATAAGTTCCCAATTTTCGTAGGTCTGCATAAGGATGGAATCGAGACATTCGGCCAAATAAGGACCCGTATCCTTTACTGCCATTATTATTGAGATAAGTGGTCTTGATTCCATTTGATGAGGTCTAGGTGATATGAAAGAAGTATTATGATCGCAATGATACTTAAAACGATGGGATGATGAGCCATCTCATCGATATGCTTAAATTTATAACTTAATCTAGACTTATGTAGTTTATTGAAAGCCATCGGCACCTAAGCTCTTAAAGACCTCTCCTGAGAGACATCCATGTAAGAATGAATGCCTCTTTTAGGAAACCAAACACATCATCTCGTCCATAAGCCGCTCTCACAATCGTTCTAAAGATTTTTTCAGATCGAGAAACATACTTCAATAATCGTATAAGATCAAGTACCTATTGGCGTTTTTATTGATGCTTTCCAATGATACTAACCCTATCCTTGAAAAAAGCTACTCTTTATTATCTATCAACGCATAACTTACAAATGCAAACCGCTTGCTATCGGGTGACCAAGAGGGAACATTTAAAGTCCCTTGTCCTCCAAATAATTCAAAAAGCTTATAAATTATTTTTGTATCTGGATTTAAAATCCTAAGCACAACTTTTTTAAATGGGGGATGACTTCCTGGATCTATGGCGTCGATATAGGATAAAAACACAACTTTAGTACCATCGGGTGAGGGGTGTGGAAACCAATCATTAAATCCATCATTGGATAACTGTTCTTGATTGGATCCATCAGCGTCCATTCTCCAAATCTGCATGCTTCCGGTCCGGACAGAATTAAAATAAATATGACGCCCACTGAACGAATAATCAGGACCATCATCAAGGCCTTCAGTATAGGTCAATCGCTGCTCCTCACCTCCCGCGCAATTGATGCGATAAATATCGTAATTACCTCCTCTTTCGGCACAATAAACTAAACTTTCTCCATCTGGAGACCAACCGTGCCAATATGAAGATCCTGCCTTTGTGATTAGGTTTGGAAGCCCTCCCTCAATCGGCAAAGTATAAATTCTAGATCCTATTATTGAATCATTATTTGAAATAGCCAACATTTTCCCATCTGGAGATATCCCATGATCATTATTACAGTCTTGAGCAAAACCAGTATTTATTTTTTCCTTCTTTTTTTTTTCCAAATCGTATTTATAAAGATTGCCTACTTGATTATAAATCAAAAATTTACCATCTTGACTCCAATTAGGTGCCTCAAAAAGTGCACCTACCTCTTCATGAATTACTTCTCTTCGATCTGTATTAACATTATAAATCTCTAATCTACTGACTACGGTTTGCGCATGCATTGACATAGGTAATACTAGTAATAATAATAAAATTTTAATCAATAATTCCATTCGGTCCTTTTTACTAAGATAAATATTCATCTATTTATAAAGAAACTAATCTTTTTATTTGGTAAGATCATAATATATCCTCTTTCGGTCATCTTGTCAGTAAAATGATCTGGATCGTTTTTTGTATAAATTCAAATCATATGGCAAAATCAAAAGTAACCCTTAATCACGTTTTTAAAACTATTATTTGGCCCAGAAAAAAACCTATCCTGATAGGCCTTTTTTTAATTATTCTGAGCAGACTTGCTAGTTTGGTCTTACCCGGAGCCAGTCAATATTTAATGGATGACGTAATTATCAATAAAGATATAGAAATGCTCAATAACTTGCTTTTATGGGTCATTGGAGCCATCATCATACAAGCTATTACCTCCTTTTTATTAACTAAAATATTAAGTGTAGAAGCACAACACCTGATTGCTAAACTCCGCGTTCAAGTCCAAAAGAAAGTAATCTATTTACCAACCCGATTTTTTGATAACACAAAGTCGGGCGAATTAGTCTCTCGTATCATGACTGATGTTGAAGGAGTTCGAAATCTGGTAGGAACAGGTCTTGTTCAGCTTGTTGGAGGCGTATTGACCGCCTTTATTTCCTTGGCCTTATTGATTAGGATAAGTCCGATGATGACCGTTTACGTGCTGGTTCCTGTCGCGATTTTTGGAGTTGTCTCATTGAAAGCATTTGGATACATTCGCCCTGTTTTTCGGGAAAGAAGCAAAATCAATGCAGAGGTCACGGGTCGACTTACAGAAACGTTGAATGGCGTACGAGTAGTCAAAGGATTTAATGCAGAAAAACAGGAAATTAAATCTTTTGAAGAGGGGACTGAAAAGTTATTTTTAAATGTAAAGAAAAGCCTTACTGCTACGAGCATTATCACCAGTTCCGCCACCTTTTTACTAGGTCTCTCGAGTACAGGGATTATGGGCATAGGAGGTTACATGATCATGAATAATGACCTTACTATAGGTCAATTTTTATCTTTTACTTTATATCTTGGATTTATGATTGCTCCGATCGTTCAGATGAGCAATATTGGAAGTCAACTCACCGAAGCTTTTGCGGGACTCGATAGAACAGAAGAATTGATGAATATGGAATCCGAGGATGATGGTTCAATTCGAACCCAAAAAATCAAAAATATAGAGGGGCATGTGCAGTTTAGTAACGTGACCTTTGGGTATGAGGAAGAAAAAAAAGTGCTCCATGATATCTCCTTTGAAGCACATCCTGGATCCGTCACTGCTTTGGTAGGATCATCTGGATCTGGGAAGTCAACCATAGCGGCACTAGCGGCTAGTTTCATTAATCCAAATGTAGGAACTATTACAGTTGATGGATATGATCTTTCACTTATATCCTTGGAAAACTTTAGGAGTCAGTTGGGTGTGGTACTTCAAGATGATTTTTTGTTCGAAGGTACCATCAAAGAAAATATTTTATTCCCAAGACCCACCGCAACTGATGCAGAGATAGTTACAGCAGCAGAGGCGGCTTATGTTACCGAATTTACCGATGGCTTCGAAGAGGGTATGGCCACAGTTATCGGCGAACGCGGAATCAAATTGTCTGGAGGTCAACGACAACGCATAGCTATTGCTCGAGCAATCTTAGCCAATCCCAGAATATTGATTTTGGATGAAGCTACCTCCAATTTAGATACAGAAAGTGAATCATATATTCAAAAAAGTCTTGAAAATCTAATGAGCGGTCGGACTACCTTCGTCATTGCCCACAGGCTGAGTACCATACGAAGAGCTGATCAGATTTTGGTAATCGAAGATGGAGAGATTGCTGAAAAAGGCACGCATGACGGTCTGATAAGTAAGCAGGGTCGATATTTTGAATTGTATACTTACCAAGCAAGAATATAGTCTTCGATTTTTTTATCCTTAGAAAGGTAAAAGAATAATATTTAGTTAAAAAAAGAGAAAATAACTATTGATGCTGAATGGCACTTTTGACGATGTCTACCGGCCCCAACTTTTGCTCATCTATCAATTTTTTATTGCCTTGTATCAGCTGCAATTCGACCGGTGCTAACCTCAATTCCTTCGTTTTTTGGAACACCTGATCAAAAAATAGTTTTGCTTCAGACAACTCACCTCTACCAAAATGATAGGCATTTACGATTTTCTTCAAAGGAGCTCCAGGAATGACAAAATAAGTCACCGCATTCACTGAATAAGTAGGTTTGAATTTCTTTAAAAAACTATCAATTCCTGACTTAACATTGTTTGAAAAATTATTAAATGCGCTCCCTAATCCCATAGTTGATTAAAATAATTTATCAAACTTATCATTTTGATCGATATGAACCAACCCATCTCAAAAAAAAAATCAAAATATTTACCTCCACGTGCTACTTCTGACTTTCTTAAATGCTCTGATTACATCCTTTTGACTGATCTGTCCAACAAGTTTTCCCATATAAACGACAGGAAATCTTCTGAGCTTTCTTTCTAGAAACATTTGTGCTACTTCAAAAATATTCAATTCAGGTGCTATATAAACCACTTCTTTGGTCATGTAAGACAAAACGGAACCTGTATCAATGGGCATATTATGGTATTTACCCCTAATGATTTCCTTCATGCAATCTGATTCTGATATCATTCCAACCAATTCATTTTGATCATTTACTACAGGTGCCCCTGAAATATTTTTACTCAACAATAGATTCATTGCCTCAATGATGGATTGATCAGGTTTAAATTTAATTAATCTGGTTGCCATATAATCCTTAACTAAAAGTTGTTGCTTATTAACCTCCTTGGGCATTTCTAAACCTCGATAACTCTTTACCATTTTAACATGTGTTTATATATGAAGTTTTAGAAGATAGAGAAAATGAAGGAATTATGCAAATAAATTGAGTAAATATTACCGTCTACCAAGTAATATTTTAAAAAATTATAGGAAAGTAAGTATATCTAACCTTACTAATGTCCTAACCTTAAGGCTTGTTCAATATCTTCGTAAAGATCGTCCACATGCTCTAGGCCAATGGACAGGCGAATGAGCCCTGGTGAAATTCCAATAGCTATCCTATCTGGTGTAGGCAACTTGGCATGGGTGGTTGATACCGGATGCGTTGCAATCGATCTTGTATCACCTAAATTGGCCGTTAATGAAACTAAATCCAAATGATCTAAAAAAATACATGCCCGCTTGAAACCGCCTGCAATAACGAATGAAATGATGCCTTCTCCAGCATTCATTTGCTTTTTAGCTACTTTGTATTGCGGATGAGAAGGTAAAAAAGGATATTTAACCAACTCAATTTGAGATAATCGCTCTAGTCGTTGGCTTAAGGAAAGCGCATTTTCACAATGTCGATCCATTCTGACGGCCAACGTTTCTAAGCTTTTTGATATTACCCAAGCGTTAAAAGGTGCTAAAGCAGGGCCAGAATGACGCGCAAATCCATTGATTTTTTCTATCAAATGTTTCTTCCCAGCAATCAATCCACCCAAAACCCTTCCTTGACCATCTAAATATTTGGTAGCCGAGTGAATGACCAAATCGGTACCATATTTAATGGGCTGCTGCAAATAAGGTGTGGCAAAACAATTGTCAACCATATTAATGAGATGATGTGCACTTGAAAATTCTCCTAACCATTTTAAGTCAATGATATCTACTCCAGGATTTGTAGGTGTCTCAACAAATATGAGTTTCGTTCTTTTTCTGACGGCCTTATCCCAGTTTTTGGTGTCATCAAAGTCAACAAAAGTAGTTTCTATACCCCATGAAGGCAATATTTTAGTCAAAATATTATGGGTAGATCCAAAGACAGAACGACAAGCCAAAACATGATCTCCTTGACTTAATAGGGCGCCAAACGTTGAGAAAATGGCCGCCATCCCTGTTGCCGTGGCCCAGCCCGCTTCCGCCCCTTCCAATAACTTAATTTTTTCAATTAATTCTGTAACATTTGGGTTTGAAAACCTACTATAAATATTACCTTCTAGCTCATCGGCAAACATTGCCTCCATTTGTGATTAATCATCAAAAACAAAACTAGAAGTTAAATGTAAGGGCGTCGAATGTTCCCTTTGCTCAGAACGTACTGTTTGCGTTCTGATGGCCAATTTTTCAAACTTTTTAATCTTCATAATTATACTATTTCAAATAATACATAGCCATATATTCAATCTCCATTTCATGCGGATGATTACCTATTCTCAGTGTGGAAGACTATCCTTAAAACGTCCATAAAAGTAAGTCCCCAAGACTGCAAATAGAACAGGAATCAAGATAATAGTATTTCCCGCGCCTAAATGAACAAATAATGGACCTGGACAAGCACCCACCAAAGACCATCCTAATCCAAAAATAAGTCCACCCAACAAATGGGCTTTTAAATGAAAAGGCTTTTTTGTTAAATCAATCGGCTGCGTCTTGAAAACTGATTGGTTTAACTTTTTTATAACAAGCACCGAAATGGCGCCAGCACCCACTGCCGAACCAATAATCCCAAACATAGGAAATGATTGAAAATGAAACATCTCTACAATTCTATACCAAGAAATGGCTTCAGATTTTATTAAAATAAAACCAAAATAAAACCCCGCTACTACAAACTTAATCCACTTCATAAAATCGAATCTAAAATGAGAAATGTGCCCAAAACTCTACCTATGAAGAATCCAATAACTGCAATCAAGGAGCCTAAACTAAGTAATGATAATCCCGTAATGGCATGGCCTGATGTACATCCTTTGGCATATCTCGAACCAAAACCAATGCATAATCCACCAAAGGAAATAATAAGTATTTCCATCCCAAATGTCCATGTAAACCTTGATACAGGCAATATACCTTCAATCAAAATAGACCTTGAATTAAAATATAATTGAGCCGCATCACTTAAAACTCTTTGTTTTACTTCAATTCATTGCAGAAAAAAAACAGCAGAGAAAATAAGCCCGACGATAAACAAAAGATTCCAAATGTGATTTTTTAAATCATAATTGAAATATTCTATTTTTTCCCAATTCAGAGCACATCCCACGTGTCTAAAAACAGAAGAAACTCCAAATTGTTTATTGCTAGAGAGCAATAATAAGGGAACGGTCATGCCCAATAATGGACCAGAGACATACCAAGGTCAAGGATTTTGAATAACCTCCATTAGTTTTTCCATAGTTTGAATTTAAAAGTAAAAATATTGATGAAGTAAGATGAATGATGTCCTCTTTGAATATCCGAAACAGTGCGTATTTAGGATAGTCTATAAAATGTGATTGTTTATTACGCGAAAAGTTATGCTAAATATCGCAGCAACTTATGCAGGTGAAGTAGGTGTGAAAGGAGTTGCGGTAATTGGAATGAATCGCATTCCATATTGCTTGGGTACTAAGACTTTTCATGGTAATCATAAGCATTTAATTTATTTATCAGGAATTAGCACCTATCTCTTATTAGGGAGGTTGCTAGCGCATCATGGAGCCTGTCTCTAAACGCTTCTTAATAAATCGAGCTATATGTTTGATTAGCAAGTAAACTTATATTACCAAAATAAATTTCACAAATCATTTATAATATATTTTCCCCATCAAGATGAGCATATTTGGATTCAATCATTCAAGATTTTGATCATTCTGGGGTTTGTGAAGTAAGAATCCAACAAAATGAATCCAACAGTGATTCAAAAATAAAATTTGCATTAAGTGCTCAAAGTTTTACCCTACTTCATTTCATAGTATTCGATTTCAATGTAATTAAGCCTATTCTACTAGGTGCAAAAATAAATAACAGTGATAACATCATCTTGATTAGTTGTTCCTTTTTTTGAGTAGAACGAAAAGATTATTGATCTATGACATGTACCTAAAACATTCAGATCAATACAGACTTTTTTTAATCTCCATCTTTCTTTTTGAGACCTTTGATTTTCCCACCTAATTTTGATTTGAGCTCATCTCCCAAAACCTCTTTGGCCTTTTTTTTGGCGGCTACCTTAAGGTCAGCTGCTTTCTTATCCGCTTCTGCACTTAAAACTGCCTTTTGTTTATCTAATTCTTCTTGAACCTTTTTTTCGGCTAATTTTTGCTGCTCTTTGAGTTTGTTTTTTGCCTGCTCTTTGGCCAAATCTTTGATTTTTCCATCACTGGAACCTTTTTTGGTATTAGAAATTCCATCTAAACGAAACTGAGGATCTTCATAGTTTCCTTCGATCTTAATTTTCATCCTCACCTCTTCAGCTACCAGATCATTCAAGCCCGTCAAAGAAGTAATCATATTATTGGCGGCTGCCCCCAAGGTGCCTGTTTTAAGATCGGTCTCCAGAGTATAATCCATATTCGCCTGGATACCTGAAATCCCACTTGAACCATAAACGGTCGTGGTCCTTCCCCCTAATTTAAAATCGAAAGGTTCAATGATTAAGGTTCCATCTGAAATGGCGTACTCAAAATTAATATCTTGAAGTTTCAGCGTTTCTCCCTTATCCCCGGTTACTTTATTCAATCCTTTAATGAATTTGGGATTGCTATAAGTGGTCGATCTCAAGTCTATAAGACCAAAGGCAGATAAAGATTCCATGACCGGCATCATACCGGTATCTAACACCCCGTCCGTAACAAATTCGGCGGAAAAAACACCCGCTAGGTCCTTCGCCACAGGCGCCATTTCCTGAATGGTATTGAATGAAGAAAATGTCTCTTTTATAGACATGGAGGATATCTTAAAATTAAAATTAAATAGTGGCAACGGAGGATTAGAATTATAAAATCCACTCATCAAAAAGTCTCCTTCTAAAAGGTTAAAATCTAAATTATCTAATTGCGCAATGCCTTCACTCATCGTGATCTTCCCTTCCATATCATTGAACTCCAGGTTGTCATATAGCAATTGTCCAATCTGAGTGTTCAACGCTACATCGATATTGATTGGAATTCTTATTATTTCAAGCACTGCGGTATCCACTGCAGCATCCGCTACTGAAGCATCGGTCGCTGTGAGGAAAGGATTAAGATTTAATATTTTCGCATAGAAATTTAATTTACCGTGCAATACCTCTGAAGGCTCCAATGCATAGCCTATAAAGTTTTCTAAGTTCCCTGTCATTTGGAGATCGCTTTCACCAAAGAGTACCTTAAACTGAGTCAAAGCGATTTGCTCATTATCAAAACTCAAATCTGCTTCTGGAATCCTGATATCCACTGGGAGCGTTTCATCGGAAATACTAAAATTCGTTACCTGCACGCGACCTTTGGTAGGAAGTTGTTCATACTTTTCTTCCTCTATCAGAAGCATATTACCTGAGGTCTCAAAACTTCCAGAGATCAATCCTTTGAGGTCCATTCCTTCAACGGGTATGATCTGAAATATTTTACCTAAGTCAAGTCCTCCGCTGGCATTCAAATCCCAAGTATAATTCGCTAAATTATTAAACTCCATTTGGGCCTTAAAATCTTGACCCTCCACCTGCATCGAAAAGTGAGGCATTGAAAAAGACAGTAAATCCATATTGACGCCCGGTATGACTAAAGCAGCTTCCAATTGAACCTTCTCAATGGGTAAGGGATATTCTTGGTAAGCCAAATAGCCATTGGATATCATGGCATTGATATTTATATCCGGTAAGCGTGATTCGTTATAGACGCCACTTACCTTACCTTCGATACCTACCTCTCCGTCAGCACTTACATTTTCAAGATAAGATGAATAATCACCCGGCAAAAGTGAAAGAATAGATTTAATAGACATATCCAGCGATTGAAATTCAACATCCAATACCATATCCGCATCTGCGGGAAGGATCACATTTCCATTCAAACCGACACTCAATGCTCCCAATGTCAATGAGTTATCACTGAAAGTATATTTTGAGTCTGGTAAATTCATCTTCATGTTGAGGTCCGCACCGAAGGTTTTTTCTTTGAGATAATTTGTACCCTCATAATTTAGATCTACCGAAACAATGGTTGTTTTGATCATTAGATCAAAAATGTCTTGAGAAAAATCTCCAGAACCTGTATGATTAATACCTAGTAGTGAAGTATGAATTCCACTTAAAAGGTCGTCATACGTGAAATTTCCATCTATAATTTGCCATTTTTTTATTGCTAAACTGAACGTTGACTCCTCTTCAGCAGGGGTTTCCGAAGGGGTTTCATCGGTAGTTTCTTTGAAAATATCATAATTGTTTTGTCCGTCAGATAAGGCTAAAATAGTAATCTCAGGTGACTTCAGACTTATTTCATTGATCATTATTTGTTCTCCAGAGATCACAGATAGAAGATCAAGAGTGATTTCAAAAGAAGCTACTTTAATCAAGGTATCGGAGGCAAAAGAATCGATGCCCAATACCCCAAAATCCTTCATTGAAAAAGTGAAGTTTGGAAAATTTTCAAATAAAGAAAGACTTAACCCATCTTGATCATAAAAAACATGGGCGTTTAATTGTTCGGCAATGGCATCATCAACCGCCTTTTTAGCGTCTTCCTTGAAAAGGATGGGTACGACAATAAGAATCCCAAGTAGACTGACCAATAATATACCCAGCACAACTAATAACTTTTTCATAATATCATATTTAAAACAAGAAAATATTATGCCTTAAATATAGCATTTTAATCCCTCAAGCAAGACCCTTATTTAATTGTGACTTCAGTAAATGAATTACCAACTTTATTATTAAAAATTAACGTTTTTATTGTGCATCTCGATGGAAAATTGTTCAACTTCGCTTTTTACAAACTTTAAGGAATTTTAAGGAATTTTTAAATCAATCATATAATTCAATTAATAATTACAAATGAAAAAAATATTTGAAAAAGTAATCATCGTTTCTTCCCTGTTAGGACTTATCTTTTTTTATGGGTGTAGCGAAGACGACGTAATAGAAGAGGTAGCGTCCAGCATTGACATCTCCCTATCGGCAACAACCTCCGATGGAAATTCTTTAGTGAGTGGAGGAAACGTGACTGCAGCAGATTCTTTCTCTATTGTCATCTCCATAACTGCAGAAGCAGGCTTCAATACTTTAAATATAAGTGGAGATGTCGCATCGAGTACTATCAATCGAAATGACTTGGACATAGCCTCTGGCACTACCGATGCTAAGGTCACTTTGACCGTTTTGGCATCTAGTTCTTTGGGAGACGGTAGCATCGATTTCGAAGCGGTTGATGAAGAAGGAAATACAGCAACCGCTTCTTTTTCTTTTGTCGTCGTTTCTCCTGCAGCCAAAATTCAGACTGCTGTGATATTGTATGCTCCTCTTGGTGATAATAGCTCTCAAACTTTTTATTCTATTGCCAATAATCAAACTTATAGCTTAGGTGATGTCATATCGACTTCCGATCCCGTATCAGCAAGTATCGACTTTGGTTACTATTACGGATCCACTGACAATGCCGCATTGGCCTCTCCTGCTGAATATACTATCTATGATCTATCTGCATGGGGATCACAAAATGAAACGACTTTAGCTGTCACAACCATCACAAGTGCTGAGTATCTTGAAATGGTAACCGTCAGTGACATAGAAACGGCTATAGCCGGTGTCGATGTGACCGATGCCAATGGTACCGTAACCAATCTGTCTGCAAATGACATACTTATGTTCAAAACTGTAGAGAACATACAAGGTTTAATTCATGTAAAAGCAATCACGGGTACAGATGGATCAGACGGTATGATCGAGCTTGAAATGAAATTAGCTGCAAGTGAATAAAAATTGCATCCAAATAACTTAATAATAAAAAGCCTTACGATTATATCGTGAGGCTTTTTTTATATAAATAGGGGAAAAATCCATTAATTTTAGTATAAAAAAGAAATGACAAAACTTAGATCTTGGCCCCTAATCAGCATTTTACTATTGCTATTAGGCTGCGCTACTGTACCCATCACTGGCAGGTCTCAATTAAGCATGATCAAAAACTCAGAATTGATTCCCATGAGTTTTCAGCAATACGATGAAGTCCTAAAGACCAATGAGATTTCTGAAAACAATATGCAGGCGACTTTGATTAAAAAAGTAGGCGTAAAAATACAAAAAGCAGTAGAAGCCTATCTTGAAAAGGAAGGGCAAAGTGAGGTTCTAAATGATTTTGAATGGGAATTTAATTTGATCGAAGACAAAACGGTCAACGCTTGGTGCATGCCAGGCGGTAAGGTCGCTTTTTATACAGGAATTCTACCGGTATGCCAAGGAGAAAAAGGCATTGCTGTGGTGATGGGTCATGAAATTGCCCATGCCGTTGCCAATCACGGTGGGGAGCGAATGAGCCAGGGTTTGATTACCAATGGGCTGTTGGCTTCACTCTCCCTTGCAACCCAAAACAAGTCAGCCTTAACCCGTGACATCTTACTGCAATCTGTAGGTGCGGGTACCCAAATGGGTATCCTAAAGTTTTCTCGAAAACATGAAAGTGAAGCAGATAGAATGGGATTAATTTTCATGGCCATCGCTGGCTATAATCCAGAGGCTGCCCCTGGGTTTTGGGAAAGAATGGCCGAAATGTCCGATGGAGCTGATGCACCCGAATGGATTTCTACGCATCCCTCCAATCAACGTCGTATTGAGGATCTCAAAAAACATCTTCCTGAGGCCTTAGAATATTATGATAAAAAATGATTTCTACTTCTCATATCACTCAAAATGATTCGATGGCTGACTTTTTTTCGATGGATTGCACGAGCAGAGGGGATCTCTTTGCTTTCTTTCGCGATCACGATGCCCTTAAAATACCAATTATTGATTTTTTGGCCCAATCAGGTGGTTGGGATGATCCATGGACTCCTGTTCCTACTTTATATCATCACCTTGTGCTGGATTACTTTTAAATTTAACTGGGATTTCATCGCTTTTTGCTTCGCCTTTATTGCTTCATTTCTCCCTTTTGGGACCTTTGTAATGGAGAGATACTATCTCCGGGATAAAGATCATTAAAATGTATCAAGCTCACTCAACTCAAGCCAACGCAGTTCTTTAGCCTCCGAAAGGGTCTTTATTTGATCTAATTCAACACCCAAAGCCGTCAATTTCTCATAATCAGTTTCCTTATCCAAAGCATCTTCAATGGCCTTCTTTTGAATTTCCAGCTGACTCAGCTCCTTTTCAATCTGCTCAAGCTCCCTTTTCTCATTAAAAGTCATTTTACGCGGGCCATCTGCCACTTTCTTAGACCCATTGGTTTCGGTGTTCGATGGTTTTTGGACGACTTCCTTGACTGACTTTAATCCGCCTTCGGTTGCACGATAATCGGTATAATTTCCTGGGAAATCTCGAATGATACCTTGCCCTTCAAACACAAATAAATGATCAACCAGCTTGTCCATAAAATAGCGATCATGGGAAACAATCATCAAACATCCATCAAATTTATCTAGGTAATCCTCCAATACATTTAGAGTCATGATATCCAAATCATTGGTAGGTTCGTCTAATAGTAAAAAATTGGGGTTGGCCATCAGCACCCGTAGCAATTGAAGCCTTCTTTTTTCACCTCCACTCAATTTGCCAACAAGATTGTATTGCACACTGGGTAGGAAAAGGAACTGGGTTAAGAGATTAGAGGCTGAAACTTCAGATCCATCCGCCAATTGAATAAACTCAGCTACCTCTTTCACTACATCAATGACCTTCATTAGGGGATCGAAAACAGCTTCATCTTGGGTATAATATCCAAACTTTGTTGTTTGACCTATGTCCAGTTCGCCTAAATCGGGAGTTAGATTTTGAGTCAAAATGTTGAGAAATGTTGATTTTCCTCCACCATTAGCCCCCACGATGCCGATACGCTCTTTCCGCTGAAATACATAACTGAAATCATCAATGACTTTTTTATCATCAAAAATCTTAGAAATATGTTTAATTTCCATGATCTTCTTCCCTTGGCGATCGGATTTGAGATTGACCTCCATTTCACTCTTTTTTACCGTCTGACTGGCCTTTTCCTTGACGTCATAAAAAGCATCTATACGGTATTTCGCCTTCGTTCCCCGCGCCTTAGGTTGTCGACGCATCCATTCTAGTTCTTTTTTAAGTAAATTTTTTGCTTTACCAACCGTGACCGCTTGCTGCTCTTCACGATCTGATTTTTGTTGTAAAAAATCACTGTAATTTCCGTGATATTTAAATATCTGACCGGCGTCAATCTCTAAGATTTCGTTGGTTACGCGGTCAAGGAAATAGCGATCATGCGTCACCATCAATAAAGTGAGGTTTTGGGTCGCTAAATACTCCTCTAACCATTCGATAATCTCTAAGTCTAAATGATTGGTTGGCTCATCCAAAATGAGCACATGGGGCTTCACGACGAGACATTGAGCCAAAGCTACCCGTTTTTTCTGCCCACCAGACAATTCTCCCATTTTTTGATCTAAGGTATGAATCCCTAGTTTTCCCAAGATTTCTTTTACTTGATGTTCATAATCCCATGCATTCAAGGCATCCATTTGCTCGATAAAAGGAGATAAATCAACCCCTGCTTCAGGATTTTTCTCCATTTTCAAAAGCGCAGATTCATAATTTCGAATGGCTTTAAGCTCTTCTCGGTCTTTGGAAAAAACGGCTTGCATCACCGTATCGTCATCTGCAAACTCAGGATTTTGGGTCAAAATTGAAAGGCTAATTCCTTTCCTAAAGGTAACTTCACCTGAATTGGGATACAGTAAGCCTGCAATCACTTTAAGCAGCGTAGATTTTCCACATCCATTGACCCCGACCAAGGCCGTTTTTTGACCTTGATCAAGTCCAAAAGTAATTTCTTCAAATAATTGCTTTTCATTAAAGCTCTTGGTGAGACGCTCAGCAGATAAATAATTCACTTGATAGATAAGATTAAATTCACTTGATCTGGCAGTATTAATCAACTACCCAAATGCAAATGTAGATCCAAATATGCCCAGATATTCATCTATTAGTGCAAATATTTAAAAATGAATTTAACCTTTTGAAGGATCCCAAAAAGAGGTAGTATTCATCCTGTTATTGAAGTAAATTTAATAAGGCTTCTAAGCCAAAAGATCAGCAATACTTGGCCTTTTCTCTGAGTTTTTTTTCAATGGCCTTAGCTGTGGGAGTGGCTGCCAATCCCCCTAAACCGGTACATTTAAGCTCATGCATCATCGCATCTCCCACCTCCTTCATTGTCATGACTACTTCATCGAAAGGGATCAAGGCTTCATAATCAGATAAAGCCATGTTGGCGCAGGACAATGCATTGGATGCCGCCATCACATTTTTGCCCAAGCAAGGAGCTTCAACTCGATTGCCTATCGGATCACAAATAATGCCTAGTGAATTTTGAAGCGCGAACGAAGCAGCAGTCACTCCTTGTCTTAAACTGCCGCCTATCAAAGTGACCAAAGCGGCCGCCGCCATAGATCCTCCTGCGCCTGTCTCAGCCTGACATCCGGCTACTTCTGCTGAGAAAGTAGCATGTTCGGCAATAAAAACGCCGATGATGCCTGCCGAAAATAAAGCTTTAATAATGGTGTCTGGATCTGAATCAAGCGCTTCAGCAGCCCCAAAGAGGGTGCCAGGCAACACACCACAAGATCCCGCTGTGGGTGCAGCGACAAAAACCTCCATAGCACTTTTCACCTCCATCATAGCCGTGGTATACATGATCATTTTATTGAGCATTCCTCCATTGAGCAATTGCCCACTCTCATCTTTTAACTTGTATTTCGTAGACTGGACCGGTAATATCCTGTCATCATAATGGGTTCCCTCCATTCCTTTTTTTATCCCCTCTTTCATTATTTTGGCGATATTTTCCATCTTTGACCAAGCCTTTTTTTGAGAAATATTACCTCTTTTGGATTCATATAAAAGGCCCAGTTCCCATAATTCAAGTTTTTCTGAATTCCCTAACTCAATCATTTGGCTACAATATCTAAAAGGGAGATCGGACGTATTTCCTTCCAAAACGGGGACCACCGGTTTCAACTGGCATACATTCGAGACCCCGGATAAAGATTCAAGTTCGGCTATTTCCTCTTTTTTAAATTCAACAAGTGTACTGATTTCAATGAAACTTGCCGTCAGTCTAAGGTTAGCTTGCGCCCAATCAGGCAGCATAGATCGAAGCAATTCAAGGTTCTCCCCATAAATCAACACCACATATTTGTCCCCAAAAATAGAAACCTCCGCCCCATCTATGTTGAGTACTTCCATCATGCCGCCTCCCGTACTTATTGCCGACAGAGTATGAGTAATCCACTGATTTGAGATAGATATGCGATAATAGTTGGGATGTGGCGCCTCGTAATCTAAATAGTTTACGATAGTCTCGATGCCTGCTTTTTCAAGAGCCGAACGGTAATGTGGCATTTGCTCATCATCTGCCTCCCAACCAAGTAGGCCTCCATACAGACCCATATCGGTCCCTTGACTCTCATGCGTAGTTACCAAAGATCCGTTGGGGTCATAGTCTACCACAATAGCAGTGATCTGCTCATGCATGAGTTGCCTTAGTAATAAGCCTAATCGGCAAGCAGCAGCACTGTGCGAACTAGAGGGTCCTCGCATCACTGGACCTAAAACGTCATTGAAAATACTAGAAATAGCCAATATTCTTTATTTTAATGATCACTAAATTTAATAAAATAAAATATTAATCATACTATCTGATCAGGCCGTCCATCCTTATTAAGGATTTAGATGAAATAAAAAACCCATTAAATAAGATGATATCAATTTATTTAGTTCCATATTTAAATCATGAAAAATCATTTGATCGAAGTTTGTGTGGATACCTTTTCAGATGCCTTATCTGCAGAATCAAAAGGTGCAAATAGAATCGAATTATGCAGTCATTTATCCTTAGATGGATTGACACCGACAATTGAATTGACAAAAAAAACACTGGCTACTCTTAAAATCCCAGTCCATGTGATGATCAGGTCTCGAGCCATTAATTTTCAATACTTGCCTCATGAAATTGAGACTATGATTGAGACCATACATACCTACAAAGAACTGGGCATTAAAGGAATCGTTTTTGGTGCCTTATTGGTGGATTTTACGATTGATGTTCCCACCGTTGAGAAAATTGCAAAAGCAGCAAAGGGCTTGAACTTTGTATTTCATAAAGCCATTGACCTTACTCCAAATCCTGTTGTTGCTACCCAAACTTTGACCGCCATCAAGGGCATTACACACATTCTCACCTCTGGCGGTGCACCCACTGCTGAACAGGGTGCATCTGTTATTCGGAATATGGATGCCCACAGTCAACATATAAAAATCATTGCATCCGGCAAAATAAACGATCTCAACTTGACTGCTATGATAGAATTATTGGGGGTGACCGAGTATCATGGAAAACTGATTTTGGGTGATCTTAAAGAATAAAATGTATAAACATGTATTAATCTTGGGGTGCAGAAGATCTGGTACTTCTATTTTGGTGAACTTTTTAACCATCTCAGTACGCATACCTATTACAGCGAAATCGATTTTGACCTGTATCTGAACAAAGACTTTTCCAAGACCATTGCTTCTAAAATACCTAGAGAAAACAGAAAATATCAAAATACGCCTGGATTATCTTTTCCCTTGGACGTATTATTGGAGCGAATTCCCAATATTATAATTTATTGGCAGGTCCGACAGCCCTTAGACGCTATTTGCTCTCTGAGAGTAGGGATTTCAAAAACATGGGGTCATCATCCTCAACCTCCTGACTACAAAGATTGGATGCAAGAAAGCTTATTAAAAAAATGTGCGCACCACTGGAACTATATCAATTCAATCGGGTATACATCCGTCAAAAAAATTGCAGTGGTTACCAAATTTGAAGATATTGGTAAGGGATTCATCAAAATTTTCTAAGGACAGCTGCGAGCAATTGGAAATTGATCCAAAATCGCATGATCTAGAATTAAAATCATGGAATCGAAGGGTCCAAAACAACAATAATGAAGATTTCATCGAAGCTCTGAACTCTAGACCTTATTCTACTCAAGACCATCATAACAAAATAAATCGCTGAAAAGAAAACCTCACAAAAGAAAATTTAGAGGAAATTGTGCCCATGATCCGTCAAACTGCCGCTCAATTTGGATACGTACTTTAAAATTACCAATATTGGTCGTTTTCCAAAATTTGACACTTAAATGAAGTTTAAATCATATTTATAAAATATAGATTATATATTTATTCTTAATTTTCTAACCTATTAAACAAAAATCACAACATCTACTTATGTCAAATTTATCTCCTTTTCACCTAGCCATCCCTGTAAAAAATTTAGCAGCTGCCAGAACTTTCTATCGAGATATCATACAGTGCTCTGAAGGTCGCAGTGATACGCAATGGGTGGATTTTAATTTTTATGGTCATCAATTGGTGATACATGAAATAGCGCCCTCCGCTGAGCCTGAAAAAGAAAATCATAATCCAGTAGATGGTCATGAGGTTCCTATCCCTCATTTTGGGGTTGTTTTGGAGATGGCCCTTTGGAAGGAATTGTCTGAGAGACTCAAAAGTCATCAAATTGATTTTCTTATCGAGCCTTATGTGAGGTTTGAAGGCCAACCTGGAGAGCAAGCCACCATGTTTTTCAAAGACCCCTCTGGCAATGCGTTAGAATTTAAGGCATTTAAAAATTTATCACACCTTTTTGCTAAATAATATTTGAAATCTATCATTTATGAAAATTATCAATGTGGGCCTTCTGGGTTATGGTATGGCAGGTCAAGTCTTTCATGCGCCCATCATTAACTGCGTTTCTGGTTTTAATATTAAATCTATTCGTACGACCAACCCTTTTTGGAGTAAGCAAGCCTTAGAGAGGTACCCGCAAGTAGAAATAGTTGACCATTCAGACATGATTATTGAAGATCCAAAAATCGATCTGATCATTGTTGTTACACCCAATGAATTTCACTATCCATTGGCTAAACAAGCCCTGCTAGCGGGAAAAAATGTGGTCGTCGACAAACCTTTCACAGTCACCAGTGCAGAAGCTTTGGATTTAATTCAACTGGCAAAGTCTAAAAAATTGTTCCTCTCCGTTTATCAAAACCGTCGATTCGTTTCAGATTTTTTATCAGTAAAAAAAATCATACATTCCCAGCGTCTTGGTAAGATCGTAGAGGTAACTATAAATTTTGATCGTTTCAGAAATTCATTCAATGGAAATTGGAGAGAAGATCTCGTACCAGGATCAGGTATTCTTTATGATTTAGGATCTCACTTGATTGACCAGGCGATCGTGTTTTTTGGGCTTCCTGAATTCATTACTGCTGACTTAAGAAATCAACGGGGAGGCAAAGCTAATGACTATTTTGAGGTAAAACTGGATTATCCTGGACTAAAAGTCAACTTAAGATCAAGTATGTTGGTCAAAATTCCAGGTCCTGTCTTTAAATTAAATGGAATGAATGGCACTTTTGAAAAATTTGGACTTGATGTACAAGAAGGAGATCTTACCGCCGGTCTGACCCCCGAAAGCAAGGCAAATTGGGGTCTAGAACCTATCAAATATTCGGGTAAACTGAGTTTGTTAGTGAACCAACAAGACGTAACAGAAACCATAGTCTCCCCTCCTGGAGACTACCGAATCTATTATCAAAATGTATATGATGCATTGGTCAAAAATGAAGCCTTATTGGTAGATCCAAGAGATGCCATGTATACCATTAAAATCATAGAAATTGCTTTAGAAAGTGCAAATAAAAAATGCACCCTCCCTATGGAGATAACAGTTTAATTATTTAATTTCCAACTATGAAAAATACCCTCACCATAATATTTATTCTTCTTCTTTCTCACACGCAAGCCCAATACATATATCCTGATCAAGAGGTGGCGGTACTTGTTAATAATAAGGAATTGGTGGTTCAGCTACTTCCTGAAAGCTCTGGAGTTGAAAAAGCATTGAATAAAGTCTTGAGAGAAACGTTTCAAGAGTACTGGCCCAGTAAAAACGTGAAATATATGTTTCCCAAAGGTATTAAAGCCCTTTTGAAATCAAAAACTCAAAAATATGCCATTCTTACACAAACTGGATCGCTAGGAAAACAAATAAAATCACTCCCGGCATATGCCAACGGAAGTATGGAACAATGGATTTTAGGTGCTTCAAATGAAGCTACCCCAGAACAGAAAGATGCACTAGTAAATTTTAATTATGAACAAATTCAACTAGAATACCATGAACATAAATTAAGTGTTTTTAATGGTAAAAGGGAAAAAATAGCCACGATCATCACGTTTGCAAATGGTAATTTAGGTAAACACGATTATGTGTTTTTATGTCAACAATTGCGGCACCTACTCAAGAGTGCTGCTGCAGGTGTTCCAATTGATGAGTTTTGGAATGTAGAAGATAACATTAAAGCCTTAAGAAAAACAAAATATAGCCTTCTAGAAGATTATTTTAAGAAAGAGGAAGCTCCTCAAATTGATAAGTCACTGGTGAATCTTTATAGTTTTGTCCCCTTTGAAGCCTATCAAAAAATCATTATTGAGAAAACCCAAGGCAGAAGCTATCCTAAAATTATTTTCTCCTTTTTACATGGAAAATTTATGTGGGTAATGGTACGGTCCAGTGATGGTAAGATTCTTTCCCTTAACAGCTGTAATAATTATAAATTTACTGGCAGTTATCCTGTAGATGAAATGATTCGATCGGGTGATGTTTACAAATCTATGGATGATTCCATTCAAATTCTTTTCAATAAATATCGATAAATGATACCCAGAAGAGATTCACCTCTGAAATAAATAAGCTAGAGAATAGATGGATAGATGGGGAAATAAGAATGCTAACCTGATTTGAAAAACCCAGACGATGATCTATTTTTAAAATAATGAGCAATTATGACCTGTTTGCACCTTATCCTGTCTCACCCACCAAAATAATACGCTTGGCAGGATATGGCAGTGCGAATTATAAAGTGGAAGATCTTACTGGACAAACGTATCTTGTCAAACATCATATGGATCCTGAAAGCTTCAAAAGAATCGAAGCTGAAAATAAAATCATGGCTCATTTATCTGCACAGCTGCCCATAGAAGTTTCAAGTCCTTCTTACAATAAACTCATTACCTATCCTGATGGTAGTTTCTCGAGAATGCTTTGTTTTATCAATGGTGTCTTTCTTAAAGATGTTGAGACTACACCTGAATTGAGCTTCAATTTTGGGAAAATAATTGCGTTGTCACATCAAGCTTTAGGCTCCTACAAAGCGGTAGAAATCGAAGCGTTTGATCACAAATGGAATCTGATGAATTGTCTTGATAGTGTTGAGGATATGAACCTAATTCCTGATCACAGTCAGCGAAAAATAGTCAATTATTTTTTAGAACAATACAAGCAAAACTGTGCTGATCCACTCCGAAAGCTTCCAAAACAAATCATTCACAATGACTTAAATGATTGGAATGTTTTGGTTTCAGATAACGAGATCAAAGGCATCATAGATTTCGGTGATCTATGTTATGCCCCTAAAATATGTGATCTAGCCATTGCTATGGCTTACTTACTCCTGGATACTCCTACCCCACTTATCAAAGCGATTGCTTTGATAGAAGGTTATCTTTCAATACAGAAACTTGATGAAAAAGAAATTGAGCTCCTTTATTATCTGATCCCTGCGCGATTGTGCGTGAGCGTCATCAGTTCAAACAAAGAACGATCTCAAGGTAATACCGAGGATTATATTTTTGTAACTGAAAATAAAGCTTGGGCCTTATTGTCCAAATGGTTCGAAATGAATCCTATTCTATTTAGGAACAGTCTCATGAAACCTTTTGGCTTTCAACAGCTAAATTCTGTACCCACACTTATTTCTAAGAGAAAAAAACATCTCAGCAGTGCGCTGAGTCTAAGTTTTGACGATCCCATTCACATGACTTCTGCCGCCTTTCAGTATATGTATGCTGCCAATGGGGACACCTATTTAGATGCCTACAACAACATCCCACATGTAGGACATTGCCATCCTGAAGTCACTCAAGCGGCAGCAAGGCAAATCAATAAACTGAATACCAATACCAGATACTTATATGAGGCCCTTATGGGCTATAGCGAAAGACTTTTGAAGTATTTTCCCAATGCCCTCGATAAGGTAATATTTGTAAATTCTGGCAGCGAAGCCTCAGATCTGGCGATTCGCATAGCTCAAAATCATACTTCCAATAAGCATATTTTGGTATTGGCAGACGGCTATCATGGGCACACGCGCATGGGAATCGATATCAGCGCTTACAAATTTGATGGAAAAGGAGGCGATGGCGTTAATGAAAATATAACTGTACTCCCCTTACCAAAAATTTACCAAGGCTTGCAAAGTTCTGGTAAAGCCTATGCATTAGAAGCCATTAACATCATTGATAATCTATTGGCACAAGGGATCACTCCAGCGGCCTTTATCGCTGAACCTATATCAGGTTGTGGAGGGCAAGTACCCCTTGCCAGCGGTTATTTACAAACCTTATACCCTTATCTCAAGCAAAAAGGAATTGTGTGTATCTCTGATGAGGTACAAGTAGGGTTTGGTCGTATGGGTAGTGTCTTCTGGGGCTATGAACTTTATGATATCGTACCTGATCTGGTCGTACTTGGAAAACCCATGGGAAATGGACATCCCATAGGAGGGGTGGTCTCTACTTTGGCCTTGAGTGAATCTTTTGATAATGGCATGGAATTTTTCAGTTCCTTTGGAGGCAATCCCGTCTCCATGCAAATAGCTCATGCCGTACTCGATGTGATTGAACATGAACATTTGCAGGCACATGCAGCACAAGTCGGTAGTTATTTCGACGAATGTGCCAAAAGTTTGGCCCTTCATTACCCGCAGATCGGAGATGTTAGAAATCAAGGACTCTTTCTTGGGCTAGAACTGGTGCATCCAACCACCTTAGCACCGGCTACAGCCTATGCCTCAAAAATAAAAAATGAATTGAAAAGGCGCCTCATCCTCACGGGTACAGATGGGCCCAAAGACAATGTATTGAAATTAAAGCCCCCTCTTTGTTTTACCATCCAAAATGTAAATCAATTTTTCGAGGCATTTGAAGGGGCTCTCAAGCAAACCCCTCTCTTACATTGAGGTGCCAATTCAATCCGCTTTTTTCACTTAAAAATGATTTTGAAAGACCACAAAAGATGATTCAAGAGGTGAAAGTTGAAGTTGCTCACTTTAAAATACCCTTCATCCAAAAAGTAAAGAACATTAATGGTCTTGAATACAAATCAGAATGCATCTCATACTATATTACTCAACTATCTGATAAGATACGAAAATACTCAAATGATGATACGGGATTAAAACTTAAGTCACCTGATTTAATGAACTTTACAATAAATTACAACTAGTGAAAATAAAAATGCGAATATGCAACATTTGGATGGCTTTGGTTGTCCTCTTATTGGCCTGTCATTGTGAAGGAACCCCACCTAAATTAACAGAAAACCCGGCAATAAAGGCGAATCAACCACTTAATATTATTTTATTAATTGGGGATGGCATGGGACTCAGTCAACTTTCTTCAAGTTTTTATTTTAGCGACCAGCTACCCAATTTCGCACGTTTCAAAACGATTGGATTGAGCAATGTGATCGCGGCAAATTCAAAGATCACAGATTCTGCTGCGGGAGCTACTTCTTTTGCCTCGGGTATCAAAACATTTAATGGGGCCATTGGTGTTGACATGGACGAGCAACCCGTAGAGAATATCGTCGAATTACTCTCCAAAGAAAATTACCAAACAGGTCTCATTGCAACCTCCTCCATCACCCATGCCACACCTGCTTCATTTTATGCCCATGTCGCCTCCCGAGATTGGGAAGAGCAAATAGCCGCACAAATGGCTACCTCACCCATTGATTTTTTTGCCGGTGGTGGATTAAAATTCTTCGAAAATCGTAAGGATGGCAAAAACATTCTCAATCTACTTAAAAGTGCGGGGTTTGAGGTTCATACCGACCATCTTGAAAAGGAGATCGATGGAAGCAAAAGACATGCCTTCCTATTAGGAGAAGAAGATATGCCCAAAATGATTGA
>DBBU01000008.1:0-17336 GCA_002292365.1 Flammeovirgaceae bacterium UBA976 | reverse complement strand
GGCTCTCAAATTGATTGGGGCGGCCACGACAATGACGCTGAATATCTTATCACAGAATTGTTGGACTTTGATCAAATGGTAGGTTCAGTCTTGGATTATGCAGAAAAAGAGGGCAATACTTTGGTGATTGTTACCGCAGATCATGAAACGGGAGGATTTACCCTCTCAGCTAAGATCAACGGACAAAATTCAGAAGGTGAAGATGAGCATGACTATAATGTCATTGTACCCACATTTTCAACTACAGGCCACAGTGCTTCCTTGATCCCTGTTTTAGCTTTTGGTCCTCAGTCATCTCAGTTTTCTGGATTTTATCAAAACAGTGATATATATCATAAAATTCTAGTCGCTTTGAACCATTGAATATCTTCTACATTCTCAATTTTGTAAGATCAATGGATTGAAAACGTAAGCCGCTCTTAGAAGAAGAATAACTTTTTTCGAAAACAACGATGAATCTTATTTAAAAAAATAAAATCAGCTTTCTTTTACCGATCTTGCAAAAATCATAAGCCAGGCAAAGTTATTATTAATTACCCCTACATTTACACAACTCTACACCCCTTATCCTGCGACTACCTACATCAAAGGCTATTTAAATACGCTAAGTATACCATCATTTCAAACAGATTTACGTGTTGAAGTGATTTTGCACCTTTTTTCTAAAGATCGGTTGAAACAAATATTTTTTCAAGCAAAGAAGCAACAAAACCGCTCAATGGCTGAACCATACATTGACTGGTCTGATGCCTTCAGCGCATTATCAAAAAACCACCTATAAAGATCTGAAAAATGATTTCAGGTCTCATCAATTGGGTTATTTTGAAGAATTCTATAATAACTCCTCTATGAAAAAGATAAAAGAATTAGGCTTAATCATTATCTAAAAGTAAGTCGAAACTGAAAAAATAGCCTAAACGCTAGAATTATAGAATATGAGTCACAAAAAAAGACCTTGAACAACATTTGTCCAAGGTCTTTTTATTTGGCTCTTTTGCTCTGTTTATTATAAGCCTGATGTTGGTATATTTGTAAAAATGCCATTTGTCACCATAACTGAATCACTTCCAGCAATATCTTCTGAAGTTTTGATCCCAGTCATTGAAAACGTTCCTGACATTACATCATTTTCGTAACTACTAATGTTGAGTTCTATAGATCCCAAAAGACCCGAAATAGCTCCATAAGAGAGCTCATCAACAGAGTAAGTACCAATTGCTTCATCTCCAAGCTCTGACGGAAAACTCGCAGGTAAATCAAAAACGAAACCCAGAGTCTCTGCATCAGAATCTCCAAATACCAATAATACAGTGGTATCTGTATCATCAATAGTAAATGAATTAAGCAAAGTAAAGTTTTTGCTTTCGCTGTCAAGGGTGAAAGTGACGGAACCCCTATCAAGAGTGATGCCGCCCACAACTGAGTCCTCATCACTACAAGAGAAAAAGGTTAAGAAAAGTAACATAAGAATTGGTAAAATTATTTTTTTCATATTGGTTATAAATAATAGTTTTGAATTATTTGAGAGTATAAGTTAAATATGTTTATCTAATTTCATACTAAATATCTTAATTTATTTAAAATATTTTATTTTAATAATATTTATTTTATTAAAATATTAATATATATTCAATTATATAGTTATATTTAAAATGTTTTCCTTAACTTTTTTTCGAAAAAAATGAGGCCTTACCTCCCTATAGAAATATTATATTACTTTTTAATTTAAAGTGAGGAAGCGGTCATCATTAACCAACTTAGCATTTGAATTCTTTCGTCTTTCGGTTAGTAATTATGTGATGTAATACGTCTGAAAAATCATTAATCCTCAACCTTATGTGTCTTGTCCTTTCATTATCTCCCTTAAAACTATTTTAAGTATTATCTTTAAATTACTGTATTAAAACACATTGATTTTATATTCATTATGCTGCCAAAATCAAGAAAGAGCCTATTGATCAGTAATTAAATTAAGCTTCAAAAATTGTTTTCAACTATTATAAATTTTTATGTCTGATTTAATTAATCTGACCTTTGATGCGCTATGGGATTTTATCAAAAAACCAATCGAACTAGGTAAGGATAATACATCTCTTCAAATTAAAATAGGCACTTGTTTGGCCCTATTTTTGATTCAAATACCTCCCCTTTTGGTGCTGATGTCTCTCATCGGTGGATTAGAACAATTGGGTCTATGGGAAGAGGATATGCATAGTTTACAGAAAATTTTTCAAGAAATGGAACCTGTATTGATCTTCTTTTTTGCCGTGATAGTGGCGCCTCTTTTTGAAGAAGTAATGTTTAGATTGATTTTAAAGTTCAGATCTAACTTTTTGATCTTATGGAGCATCCACATAGGGGTAGCCCTTCATTTGGGTCAAAAAAGAAGCCTTCTTAAAACAGTTCGAAAAGTTTGGGGTAAATTTTACGGATGGATTTTTTATCTTATGGCGGTAGCATTCGGACTCATGCATATCATGAATTTTGAGTCCTCCCTAAATATCTATTTACTTGCACCTATCCTAGTAGCTCCTCAAATCTTAATTGGCATCAATTTAGGTTATCTCCGTGTTAGGTTTGGATTGATATGGAGTATCCTATTTCATGCATTCTATAACGGTATTTTAATGAGCATTGCTTTACTTATGGGTGAAATATAATTTGAACTTGAATGAAAATCGTACCTAATTAATTGAAAAATATTACTACATGACATCGCAATGAAAACATATCAAGTAAAAGGTATTTTACAACATAAAGGTTGGTTATTAAATCCATTTGTAACCATCGATTCTAACGGAAAAATTATCAAAATTCATTCAAACGGCACCTCTGATGAGTACATTGATGGCTACCTTTTGCCCGGATTTCAAAATGCCCATTCACATGCCTTCCAGTATGCTATGTCTGGTTTGGCGGAAATACATACACACCGATCTCGTAAAGATGATTTTTGGGCTTGGCGAAATGCCATGTATGAGGTGGCCCTATCTGTCAATCCTGAACAATTAGAATCCATAGCCACCATGCTTTATGTGGAAATGCTTCGTAACGGTTACACTTCGGTAGCTGAATTTCACTATTTACATCATGATGATAAAGGCCTACCCTATGCCCATATGAGCGAGCTAGGAGAGCGATTGATTTCAGCTGCAAAAACCGCAGGTATTCATATTACTTTGATCCCTATTTTTTATCAAAAAGGAGGGTTTGGCCTGCCTGCAGAATCCCAGCAAAGAAGATTCTTAAGTAAAGATGTTGATGATTATTTTCGCTTATTGGAAGCCTCTACTGCATCTCTCAAACATTATAAAAATGCCCAAATGGGTTTTGGCATCCACTCGTTAAGAGCTGCCGATAAAAATTCCATAGAACGTATTTTTAAAGAAGGGCCCAAAGTTGCTCCGATTCATTTACATCTCGCCGAACAGCTGAAAGAAGTAGAAGCCTGTGTTGATTTTTACGGAGAAAGACCTGCCCAATGGTTGTTAAATCAGGGCGTTTTGAATGAGCGATTTCATCTCATTCATTGTACTCATTTAAATCCTCAAGAAATCAAGGAAATTGCTGCGAGCCAAGCACAGGTCGTGCTCTGTCCTGCAACAGAGGGCAATCTAGGAGATGGTATTTTCTCACTCAAAGCATTTCAAAATCAAAGGGGTAAGTGGTCCATCGGTAGCGACAGTCAAATCAATCTCAATCCCATAGAAGAACTTAGAATACTTGATTACAGTCAACGTACCAAAACTCATGATCGTGCGCAATTCACTTCTGAGCACCAAAGGGATGCTGGAAAATTTGCTGTGGACATGGCTTGGCAAAATGGAAGAACAGCCATGGGAGAAAAAAAATCAAATTTCCTAACTGTAGGTCAGTCCCTAGACGCAGTCATCTTGAGTGCCAATGCTCCATTAATATCCATATCAAAACCCGAAAACATTTTGGCTACCTTAGTTTATTCAGGTCAATCCAACGATTTGATGGGTACTTTGATCAACGGTCAATGGATAGTTAAAAACCAAAAACATCTGAATCAGGAAGCAGTACAAACCTCTTTTATCAAAAGTATGCGCCAAATTAATATCAGATAATGATGAAATACTCAATAAAGAAACTCAAAAGCACTTCTATAATGATTCTGCGCTTGGTAATGTTGGATTAATTTATCGAAAAAACTATGTCTGCTCAAAGTCGCCGAGTCTCCAATGAGCAAAAGCTTATATTTGGCACGTGTCATGGCTACATTCATGCGCTTTTCTTCTGACAAAAATCCTATAACGCCTTGAGCATTACTTCGAGTCAGAGAAATCAAAACAATGTCTCTTTCTTGACCCTGAAAAGCATCCACGGAGTTGATACTTATTCGTTTTAATAAGGCAGGTGGATATTTAAGTTCACTCAAAAAATATCTTAATAATTCTACCTGAGCTTTATAGGGAGCAATAATGGCATAACTGTAATTTTCTGACTGATCATGACTCGCAACGATTCCTTTCAACTGATTAATCGTAAAACTAGCTTCTTCAGGATTAAAAGTACTTAAGGTTTCTTTATTCAATGCCTCCTCATATCCGCAACCCGCCGTATCTATAAACTCAGTCGTCCTTTCAAACTTTAACGGTCGCTCCAAAATAGAAGCGTCGGACGTCAATAAGCCTCGATAAAAATATTGATTGGAAAACGCCATGATCTCTGGATGCATGCGATACTGTTGGGTAAGCATTACATCGATATCATAAGCATTGATACATCTTTCAAAGATAGTATTCTCAAATCCTTTGGCAAGCGCTTCCTTAGATTTAACGGTAGGTGCCAATTGTAGATGATCCCCCGCCATAATGACGCGCTCAGCTTTACTGATCGCTATCCATGCAGCAGGCTCTAACACCTGCGAAGATTCGTCAATAAATACGGTTTTAAACTCCATGCTAGAAATACGTTGATTATTAGCACCTACCAACGTGCACGCGATCACGGCAACCGTATTTAAGATGTCTTCAACCATTTGATCTTCCAATCGACGCCCCTCAGCTTTTAAAAATCTAGCTTCTTGCAACATCAATTTGCGTTGTTGGGCCTCTATTCGACCGAAGTTGCGTTTATACTGCTTCCCCATTCTCCTAAGCTCCTCTCCTTTTTTTCTTATTTTTTTTAATTCTTTGAACAGCGGATTTTGAGTAATTTTCGCATCTAAAGTATGTTTTTCTATCTCCTCAGTCACACGAGCCGGATGACCAAGCCTTGTGACAGGCACTTGTTTTTGATGGAGTTTTTCAACGATTAAGTCAACTGCCGAATTACTTGGCGCACAGACCAGTACTTGTTTTTCTGTTTGTAAAACATGTCTGATACATGTCACCAAGGTAGTTGTTTTACCTGTGCCAGGGGGGCCATGAATCAAGCCTATGTCTTTTGCTGCATTAACTTGGTTTAATGCTTCATTTTGACTGGTATTCAAATCTGGATAAGTTATTCCCTCTAATCTCTCAAACCTAGGACGGGCATTACCTAATGTATATTGAATCATCTCTGCCGTTCTCCCTTTGTTATTGTTCATTAATACCCCGAGCATTTTTTCCATTTGATCGTAAGTAGCTTCATCAAAGAGCAAATCCAATCCTATTTTCCCTTTACCAAGCCATTCTGGTGCTTCATTTCTACTGAGCATAATGGCGATCTCATCGGGTTTCACCTTGGATATAATGCCCTGACATGAATGTGTTTTTTGATCTTTATTTACGAAAAGGCTGGACGAAACACCTACTTGAAACATGTGTCGTTTTCCCTTCATTGGCACATAACCGAAGGTTAAAATGCAATGATCCCCTATCCCCAACTTAAAACTTTTGAAATGCAATGGATAACAAGTAACTCCATCGGACTTGCGCTGATCTATTGATTTATTCCGAATTTTAGCTTCATATTGATCTCTATCTTCCTGGCGCTCTATTTTAAGGAGTTCAAGCAGTTGAGAAAAATGCTGATGTGGGTCCGTCATATTTGTTAATTCTCTTTAATTAGTATCTTCTATAAATAATTTTAATTCTCTCCTAGGGGCTAACTTTGTCTAGAGGGAAAGAAACGGGCCACATAGTGCCATCGCTTTTGAGTTATCAAGTTTGGCCTATTCAATCTATATCTTTTATGAGTTGCTGTTACCAGGCCTTCTCAACGAATAACCTTCTTAACCTATTATACGATCACAATAAATAAACCATCAAAAGGTAAAAAACCGAAGGACATAGTAAGACGCCAATCCCTGTATAAAAGGTAGCCGTCAACGCACCATAAGGTACCAATTTGGGATCTGTAGCCGCTAAACCTGCTGCTACCCCACTCGTGGTACCAATCATTCCTCCAAAAATCATGGCTGTACATGGATTATCCAATTCTATCTTTTTGGCCACTAAGGGCGTGATAATAGTTACAAAAATGGTTTTGACTACACCCGCTGCGATGCTAATCGCAATTAAATCCGAAGAGGCACCAATAGCAGCTCCAGTAATGGGTCCGACGATATAGGTGCAAGCTCCAGCCCCAATCGTAGCGAAACTCACCGCATCTGTATAGCCCATGGCATATCCAATCGATCCTCCCACAAAAAAGGTAACAGTTACACCTATGAATAATGAAATAATTCCGGGTACTCCCGTTTTACGCAACTCAGATAAGTTCGCCCCCATAGCGGTGGCAACTATTGTGAAATCTCGAAACATTGCACCTCCTAACAGCGCCATACCCGAAAAAAAAGAATGATTTGAAATCCCTTTATCACCTCCGAAGTAGGCCATTACAAGAGCTACTAAAATAGCAATTGCTACTCCTGGGACCCGTTTATTGAATATTTTTGATATCCAATCGGCCAAAAATAACATCAGTCCCACGGTCAAAAAGGCCACGATCAATCCATTTTTGATAAATACCTCATCTAAAACATCCACGCCTATCATTCTGTGGATTCTTTTAAATTCAACTGTGACCATTTAGAAATTAAGGGAATCAATAAATAACAACATGAAGTAGCTATGATTCCGGAAAAGATAGCTACCCATCCATTGGAAAGAGCCACCTTGACATTCAGAATCGACGACATGGCAACCATCACGGGTATGTACATACTGCTCCAAAAAAGCACTCCCGCTTGGGTCTCTACGTGTAAAGAGGTTTTCTTATAAAACCGATCATTGCTCATCACTAGCAAAATCATTGCAATACCGACACCACCTACATTACCTCCAATACCTAGACCTATCCCAATGTATTTTCCGATCACTTGTCCTATCAAGTAACAAGCTGCAAGGAAAGCTACTCCGTAAATTTTCATTGACACAAATGTAATTGTTCTTTTATTTTTTTCTTTAAAATTTAAGGGATTGTGGTAGGTGTGATTTTAATGGAAACATGAGTTTTGTCCTTTTTTTAGAATACATCAATTTCTACCTTGAAGTTCTATTCATATCATCGAATAACTTAGTCTTACTTTTCGAAGATCTCGTAAATAAGTATAACCGACTTAGGATCACAATGTCTGCGCTACTTTTTAGTGCAAAATCATTTAATTTTGCTTTCATTCATCATTTTCTAATCCTATGAAAACTAACTCCCGTTTTATTTGTCTTTTACACTCATTTTTTAGCAGACGTTGAACTACTTAGCACACATTTTCCTCTCAGGAGACAACGACCTATTAAAAGTAGGGAATTTTTTAGGCGATTTTGTCAGCAGTAAGGACCAAAAAAAATACAATACTGAAATACAGAAAGGTATCAAACTTCATCACTATATTGATCATTACACAGATACGCATGCTATTGTCAAAAAAAGTAAAATTCGCTTGAGACCCCAATTTGGCCATTATGCTCCTGTTATTGTGGATATGTACTACGATCACTTCCTGGCCTTAAATTGGTCTAAATATGGATTGATAGGCCTAGAAGATTTTACACAACATTTTTATAGCCTCACAGATAAAAATAAATTGATTCTTCCTGTAAAGGCCCATCATGTTCTCCATTACATGAAGCGAGATAATTGGCTCTATAAGTACCGCACGTTAGAAGGAATAGACAAAGCATTGACAGGCATGGCCAGAAGAACTAAATTTGAATCTAAGATGGAATGGGCAGCCTTTGAATTAAAGAAAAATTTTATCAAATATCAAGAAGATTTTAATTACTTTTTTCCAGAATTAAGAACCGAAATAAATGAATATATGACGCATCAATTATGATTAAGGATATATTACTTGTGGGCTTAGGTGCATTTTTCGGAAGTGGGCTCCGCCATTTAATTAATATTAAAATGGGCTTATTGAATCTATTATTTCCATGGGCTACTTTCGGCATTAACCTCATTGGCTCTTTGTTGATTGGTGTCCTTATGGCTCTATCACTAAAGGATCAAACCCTTTGGAAACTACTCCTTATCACAGGGTTTTGTGGAGGATTTACTACCTTCTCAAGTTTTTCATTTGAAGGTTTATCCCTCCTCAAATCGGGGAATATAGTTATGGCATTGAGTTATATTGTTTTGAGTGTTTTAGGTGGTTTATTATTTGTAGCCATGGGATATTACCTCACTAATAAATTCATTCAATAATCATGGAGTCCTACTACAAATGATCACACTCTATGACCTTTTAAGTGTCTCAAAGACGGCAAGTAGTAAAGAAATTAAAACCGCCTTTAAAAAAAAGGCACTCCAGTATCATCCCGATAAAAATAATGGCAATCCTGATAAAGAGGAGATCTTTAAAAGAATTAATATGGCCTATCAAGTTTTAGGCCAGCCTCAATCTCGCGCAAATTATGACTTTAGTATTACCCCCCGAACAGTTTCATATCCATCTACTGCTCAAAAAAAAGAACCCAACCCTTATAAATATCAATCCAGAACAAGATCTTTTCGACCTTATGTAAAAACGGTAATTGATTGGGAAGCAAATAGAAAATCAACATTATACGCTTTTGGTTTTGTATTCATAATTGCTCTATTGGTCGTAAGTTTCGTCGGTGTACGAAATGCCTATAACGAAAAAGTATTCTTTGAAAAACTAGAATCAAGACAATCTATATTCTACCAAGCCACTGTATTGCATGCCGATGGCCAATGGGATGCCGCCTTATCTAAATTAAGTGAACTAAACGGATATCTCCTCCCCTATGAAAAAGATATGAAACAATTTGAACACAATATATACGCAGAACTGGTGGCCCAAGTGACCCAATATCATCAGGACGGCTTACATCAAAAAGCCTTAGCCCATTTTAATTTACTAGAAAAATATACCACTTTCAATGAAATTAAATTACTCAATTGGCAGTCACAATCCTATCGTGCAACGTTACAGGGTTCAGCAGCCATCCGATCACTTGAAAAAATATTACTCCTTGGGCACCGAACGGTATACACCTATGTAGCACTAGCCGAAATTCATGCCGATCTCATGAAAGATGCCAAAACAGCCTTAATTTATTATGAAACAGCCCATAAAGATGCTCAAAAATATTATGAAGCTTTTTATGGTAAAGCCTATGCGATTTTATTGAAAAGTGAAGATTTACCTGAAAGTCATTATCGCCTCTACCATGGACTTGCCCAGGCTTATCTGAACACCAATAATCCAATTCAAGCCTTAAAAGCAACCAAATGGAATCTAAGAGTATGGCCAGAAAAAGGAGATGCCCACCTGATCAATGCCAAAGCCCATCTGTTACTAAATGAATCTATTCTGGCTTGTGAACAATACTTGAACGCATTAGAAAAGGGGATAATGGCCGAAAATATTTTTTGCCATTGATCAACCGACAAAATCACCCATTTTTCTTCTACAGTCATTGACCTGATTATTGAGAATCAACTTCCAAAAGGGAGACTTTTTAAAGAATAATTTGGTATATACGATTAGGTTGTTCCAACGCATGTTCCATGCTCCTAAACTGATGGACATTTTAGTAGATTGCAAGGCATATTCGAATCCCATATCCCTTGTAAATTCTCTCAGACATGGATTTCCATAAAGTATTTTCCCTGATTTTGTTTTGAATATAATCTCAATATTTTTTCGACTTTTGGCTACCTTTTTTTTGATCATTTTAGGGGTCATTCCTATGCTTTCTTCTAGACTAAAAGCAGCACTTCCTTGATCTTGGCCCTTGGACATTAGACCCATTACAATTAACATCCAAGTACATAAATATTTTAGCAAATCCATTTTCATCAATTCGAACTAGAAGATAGCCCATTCTTAAATATCTTTACCTCAAATTTAACTCTTGTGAAATATATAATCAGTTTCTTTTTAAAAACAATTCCGAGAAAAAAACTTCAATTGATTAGCCATTATGTGCTAAAAATACTTGCTTTTTTTTATATGGGCAACCAAGTTGAGTGTCCCATCTGCTTACATTCCTTTCGGAAGTTTCTTCCCTATGGACGTATTGGTCGGCCCAATGCCCTTTGCCCCAATTGTTTGTCCTTAGAGCGACATCGCCTTTTGTGGCTTTTTCTCAAAGATAAAACTGACTTCTTTACTGCACCCGCAAAAATGCTGCATGTTGCCCCCGAACTTTGCTACATAAAAAGATTTGAATCTCTCCCTAAACTCGAGTATCTGACCGCAGATATTGAATCTCCTTTAGCTAAAATAAAAATGGATATACATGATATTCCATTTCCAAAAAATACGTTTGACATCATCTTTTGTAATCATGTATTGGAACATGTTCAGGATGATAAAAAAGCTATGTTTGAAATGCTCCGGGTATTAAAACCTGGGGGTTGGGCCATTCTTCAAATACCAATATTTAAGCCCCTTATTGCAAAAACTATTGAAGATTCTACCCTTGAAGATCCTAAAAAAAGAGCTGAATTATTTGGACAAGATGATCATGTCCGGATGTATGGTAAAGATTATGCCAATCGTATCCGTAGTACTGGTTTTAAGGTGATGGAAGAGAATTTCATCGGCGAACTCGAGCCTAGCCTTGTCAACAAGTATGCGCTCCCTGAAGGTGAAATCATACATCGTGCCATCAAACCCAATCAATAAAGATCAATATACTTTTAGTTGGGATCAATTCCCCTCAATTTCTGAATCGCCTCTTGCATCAACCCTGCTGTGTAGCCCAACATTTGAATCAATGCTGCCAACGGAGCATAAAAAGCTACTTTCAAGCTTTTTGACTTCAATAAGGCCTCTATAAAGATCACTAATAAATAAATTAGATAGCATCCGATCCCCAAAAAGCCTAGCTTTTGATCTAAAAAGCTCAGGATAAAGGCACTTAAAAATCCCAATACAAAAATCAATGGAAACAAATGCACTAGTTTTAAATGACCCGAATGAAATCGCGTCAGATTGATTCTTGCTCTTCCAAAATAATTAATTTGCTTATAGAATTGGATCAAATTAGTCCGTCTCTTGTGATATACAAAAGCATTGGGGATCAATGCTGTCTTAAAGCCCCCGGTAATGATCCTGATACTGAATTCAAGATCTTCACCCATAAATGGAATACGATAACCCCCTGTTTTTTGAAATACCTTTTGGGTAATGCCCATATTGAAACTTCTCGGATGGTATGTCCCTATTTGTTTTTTTCGTCCTCTAATGCCTCCAGTGGTGAAAAAAGAAGTCATGGTATGGCTGATGGCTCTTTGAATGGGAGTAAATGAATCAAGAGCAGTATCTGGACCACCGAAAGCATCTACTTGATGCAAGCCTAAATAGTGGTTTACCTCTTTGAAGTAATTGGGAGGAATGAGGCAATCAGAATCAAATACTACTAAAACCTCTCCTTCTGCTCTTTGATAGCCATAATTTCTCGCATAACCCTGGCCTTCATTTTCTTTAAAAAAGTACCTGATGTTGAGCTGATTTACATAATTCCCTGCAATGGCTTGACATGTCTGGGATGAGCCATCTTCCACTAGAATAACCTCAAAGTCATGGAAGGATTGTTTCGTCAAGGAGGCCAATAGCTCGTCTATCTCATCCGGCCGATTGAATACCGGAATGATTATGGAGTACTTAGGCATTCGATTTAATTTCTTCTTCTATTTGATAGTCGTGTTTATTGGTACTTGCCTGTATAATCATTTCTGCCAAAAATCCCACTAAAAATAATTGCACACCAATAATCAACGCCACAAGGGCTAGAAAAAAAACAGGTTGATCCACTACGTCTCGTACTGGTAAATCATAATGCTGATTCAGTATTTTATCTGCCACTAAAAATACAGTAATCCCGAATCCACCCATAAAGCTAAGAGTCCCCAATAGTCCAAAAAAGTGCATCGGATTTTTACGAAATCGCGTGATAAAAGAAACTGACAATAAATCAAGAAAGCCTGTGATATACCTCTTCATTCCAAACTTAGTCACTCCATATTTTCGCGCTTGATGCACGACTACGGTTTCAGTGATTTTTTTGTAACCATTCCATTTAACCAAGAGGGGGATGTATCTGTGCCGCTCACCATACAGATGAATGCCTTTGACTACCCGATTTTGATAGGCCTTCAATCCACAATTAAAGTCATGTAATTTAATCCCTGAAAAAAGCCTAGTCACCCAATTAAAAAACTTGGAAGGAATTCTCTTTTCGAAAGGATCATGACGAACTTTTTTCCATCCTGAGACCATATGATGACCTTCTTTCATGATCATTCCATGCAATTTGGGTATTTCGTCTGGAGAATCTTGTAGATCTGCATCCATAGTAATAACTACGTCTCCTGTACAAATTTGAAATCCCGCATGCAAAGCCGCGCTTTTTCCATAATTACGTGTAAATCTCAAGCCCTGAACATGATCATCAGTTGCAGCTAATTTTGATATCTCCTTCCAAGAATCATCTGTACTCCCATCATCAATAAAAATCAATTCTCCTTTAAGCTTAGATGTTTTAAGTACTTTTTTGATCCAAGTATATAGCTCTCCTATAGACTCTTGCTCATCTAATACCGGTATAATTAAAGAAACATTGTTTTTACCGACTGACACGATTGTTATTCTGAGAATTCGGGTACTTTACGTTTGATGATCGCCCCTGAGATTAAGGACATCAATGTATAGAAAATCAACACCATTCCAAAACTTTTTATTTGCCCGATCACCGTAAAAGTAGCGGGTGTGTCTGCATCCTCAATCGCTTGATCGATGACCTCTTGATTAGCACCAAAACCCTCCATCATCTCTACGGTTTGCTCAATAATGGCTTCAGAAATTAATTGGGGTAGGTCAGGATCTATAACGTGGAACAACAATATATTAAAGGCTGTCCCAATAAGTCCTGCCAACACAAAGGTGATCAAAGAATAAATATATCCTATTTTGAAAGACACGAAACCACCTAAAATCTCTCGATATTGGATACCAAAATAACTAACTAGGCCGATAAAGAGCACTAAGGAAGAGAGACTAAACCACCATTTTATCATCAATAAAGGATCTATGATGTAAGTTGTTAAGGAAATTAGTATCCCAACGACACCAAGTATAACTCCAGATTTTAAAGCATGATTTTTCATATTATTTTATAAGTTAAGTTTTTCTTTTCAAAATTGAAAGCACTGGGGTGATCAGCATAGCTGATAAAAATTTTTTAACTCCTCCCATCAATGTCATATCTAATATAGTCGTTTCTTGAATCGTTTCCAACTGACTTTGATATTGTTCTTCCCCAAAACCCTCAATGTATTGTATTGACTTTATTTCCAAAAAATCAACAGCCTGTTGTTGATAAGTGATCAAAATATTCTCATCAAAATTCATTATTAAAAATAAGAATACCATGTATATTCCAAAAGAAAATATGTTTACAAAAAATCCAATACTCATCCCTTGCCAAAAATGCAAAATACCCTCATTCTTTACCGTTTTAAACTCATTCAGTGCGAAATAAATCACCAATCCATAAATGAAAAAATCGAAAAAAAGATGGCTCATTTCTATGAAAGGATGTACTCCGATATAGTAGGATACCAAAAAAACAATTATCATTAGAAATGCCGCAGCACCGGCATATCGTAAACCTACTTCTTTCATAGCTTAACTTGGAATATATAATTTTTCACCATTGATCACTCCCACGGATTTACCCGTAAGTAGCTGGCCAAATAAAGGTGAATTATTAGACTTAGAAATGTTTGATTCCTCATTATATTGCCATTTTAAGTGGGCATCCAATAACGTTAATTTAGCAAATTCTCCTTCTTCAATCTTTATCGTGGGCAACTTCAGTACCTTTCGGGGGCCATTAGATAATTTTTCAAGCAACAGATCTAAGGGTAATTCTTTTGAAGCCAAACTAATTAATGAAGAAAAAGCAGTTTGTAATCCGACCATTCCAAATGCTGCTGAGTCAAATTCCAAAATTTTGCTCTCTGCATCTTGCGGCAGGTGATCGATTGAAAGGGCATCTATGGTCCCATTGACCAGACCGTTCTTCAATGCTTGAATATCCTTATCAGTACGTAAAGGTGGATCTACCTTGTAATAAGAATTAAAGGAAGACAAATAATCCTCCGAGTAGCATAATTGATGGAGGATCACATCACAAGTCACCGCCAATCCACTCTTTTTCGCTGCGGCAATCAAGGCTACAGATTCGAAGGTGGAAATACCATGGATGTGAAGCCGTCCGCCTGTGTAGGCTAAAACAGAAAGGTCTCTTTCAATCATGACCTTTTCCGAAAGGCTCGACAGACCCTCCAATCCTAAACTCGTACTTACGTTCCCCTCATGCATTTGACCCCCTCTTGACAGACTTAAATCTCGCGGCCTACTGATTACAAGGCCTTTAAATTTTTGTACATATTGTAAAGCCTTTAATAATAGTTCAGCATTCATGATAGGGACTACACCATCGGTAAAGGCAATTGCACCTGATGCTCTCAAATCTAAAATCTCTGCCAAGCTATCTCCCTTCAATTCCTTACTCAAAGCACCTAATGGATGGATTGAAGTCACCTGCCGACTCGCTTTGGTCAAGATGTATTCGATCGTACTTCGATTGTCAGCTGCGGGCAACGTATTGGGTAGAATACAAACATCTGTGAACCCCCCTTCACAAGCCGTTTTTAAACCCGTAATTAAGTCTTCTTTATATTCTGTCCCGGGATCATTAAAATGACTTGATAAGTCCATCAAGCCAGGAGAAATCAATTTTGGGTCATCTACCTTGATTTTGCTCTCGACAATAGACTCAATTATACCTTTTTCTATCCGTATGTCTACTTCTTGCCCGTGATGAAACGAGTGAGTATCTTTTACAACTACATTTCTTATATTCATTTTATAGAAATCGGATAAATAAAGCCTCTGACAAAACAAAGAATAACGACAAAATTAATGCAATTTTAAATAAGTACTCTGCGGAGTCTCCAAAACCTTCAATAATAGTCAAGTTTTCTATTTTTTCGACATTAATCAAATCTATATAATCACTCTTCGCATCTAATTCGGCTAATTCTGAATGGGTATACCCCTCCATCTCCGATTCAACTCTTGATTTATTCAAGGCCATTCTTTTAATCAAACGATCTCCATTCATAATCTCATAATGTCCTGCTTTTAACCCAAATGGAGGTAGTTCCAACAGTAATCTTCCCGCTACATATTGATAATTTGGAATCCATTCAGTCACCCCATTTAAAACCCTTAATTTTTTAGAAGAATCAAAATCTCGGGTGGCAATGCTTACGTAATCTTCAGAAAGATCATAATATAAGGGATGAATATAACGATTACCCGCCATCGACATTTTATACATTAAAGGTAGAAATATGGCATGATTTATTACATTAGTAAATTCCGAAGTCAAAGGTGATGCAAAAAAATAAATATAATGATCATTGTTTTTTACACTTCCCAAATAGACTTTCTCAAATTCATTTTGCAAAAGCACGCTCATTCTGCCCTTAACTTCTATATTTCTTATAGCTTTGAGCAATCCTATATCCGCCTCTTTGGTATTAAATATTCCCACAAAAAATGGATCATTTATATCTTTAATATTTAATCCAATGGGTAGTGAATCCTGAACTAAATGTACAGATCTAGAAAGAAACCTTTGATAAGATGGCTTTTCTATTTCCTTTGGTGGTACAATTAAAAAATCATTATAATCCTTATATGCATCAAGACTTTGAGGAATCCTTTCAAAGCCATCTAAAATAATAAAATCTGCCTTTTGCAGTTTTCCATAATCAATCGCATCTTCCTTAACTCTGGTATATTCAAAATAGGTTTTATTGCCATATACCTTTTCAATTGCTCGGGTAAAATATTCCTTAGAGTGAATATGCACGATTTTATTAATTTTTGCCGAAGGAAACGACATATGCAAAATATTATCAAAATAAACAGGATAATCAACCAACTCAATTTTCATCTGTCCCTCTTTGATATAGCCCTCATCAAAAGATAAGATCACAACAGCCTCTGATCCAGCCTTGATGTCAACCGATGAAGTTGAAATCAATTGCTGGCCTGAGATGAGCTTGAGCTGTATAGCTTTCCTATCTTTATTGCCACTGTTTTTGAGTAATACTTTTATTCTTTTTTGCGCATCATAAATCTGAGCCACTTCTATAAATGCGGTGTCAACGTATAGGTTAGAAACATTATCTACACGTATTTTTATCAATTTGATTTGCCACTCCATCTCTTCTGGAGCTTCAATAGATCCTATGGTAGATTTTTGGAAATCTGATAAATAAAAAAAAGACATCCTTTGAGACAGCGCTGAAGCTTTCTGCATAATTTGTGAAAAACTCTTTGGATCGTCCGAGAGACGCACATCGGACAACTTGTCCAAGGCCCCTTCTTTGGAGAGCCATGATAAAGCCACTGGAGAGTGATTGGTCAAAACTTGAAATTTAGCATCAATAGAAGCCCTACTGATGAAGTCATTACTCAACTCCAAAGCTTTATTTAAACCGATCTGACCATCAACTACTTCTCCCGACATACTTCGTGAATTATCAATGTATATCAAAGTTCCATCATCAGGTACCGAATGATCCGTCATGATAGGTTGTGCAAAGGCCATGATTGTAAAAAACATAAAAAGTAGTCTTGAACCTAGCACTAGTAAATGCTTCAAATTCGTTCTGTTACCCGTTTCATTTTTAAGCTCTTCCATAAATGAAATACTCGGAAAAACGACAGTAATCACTTTTCTAAAGGAAAATAAGTGGATTAAAACAGGGATAAGCAAGAGCAATAACCCCCAAAGGACAGATGGATATAAAAACGTCATTGACCACAAGTTTATGTTAGAATAAATAAAGGATCAACTCATTTGATAAAATAGGTCATAAAAAAAGCC
>DBBU01000019.1 GCA_002292365.1 Flammeovirgaceae bacterium UBA976 | reverse complement strand
ATTAATGAAGATAGACAATAAAGTTCATCAGCAAGAAACTAAATTTTGTGAAAGTATTGCCATTAAATTGGGTTATCGTGCCGAGGTAATTAAGGACCTTTCAATCTATATTTCTAACTCTTTAGATGTCAACTTAAACAAATCATTATTAAAGGAAATTGTCTCTAAATTTTACAAAAGTAACAGTCGTCAATAGGTTATCATCTCTTTTCATTTTTATTTTTTTTTTTGGTAATTTTTAAATTAAAAATAAAGTAATATAGTTAACTACCATAATTTTTATATGACCTATCTTCTTTTGACGGACAGGCTCATCTAACTTGTAAGTTAGAAGGCCCCATTAATCATCTTTAATTGATTAACATCAGTCAAAGTTTATAAGTCACTTGATGAAGATTCATTAATAGATGATGAGTGTTAAAAAGCTCTAATAGCTCTGACATATTTTGTTCCATTTTTATTAATAGGGGTTTGGTATCCATAGCCAAAATTTTGCTGCCATGCGTCGTATTCGTTATATTGAGTAGAAGACCAATAGTTGCCATTGACAAAACCTCCAATATTACCTAAACCTAAGGAGTTTCCTTTGCCGATATTGCGATACATCAAATTTAATTCATTTTTAGAAGGTAAAAACCAATCATCATAGCCCTCCAAAAAAAGTTTATGACAGAGCGCGGCAGCAATGCCAGTCTCGCTATAACCAGCGATAATATCTAAAGTGTTCTTTAAGCCTGTACCTATGGTGATTCCGTCGGCTGTTGAAATTTTAGTATCATTCCAACCCCAAATTGCAGATTTTGATTGATCACTTGGCGCAGCAATGAGACCATGTCGTTCACCTTCAATATATCCAATATCGCCTTCTTGATAAAGGTAAAATATAATACCTCCTTGATGTGTCTGACCGATGCCAATGGTTTCATTGACGTTTGATTGATGAACCGAACAGCCACCGCATCCTATTAGATAAATCGAAGCTAAAAGTAGGAATTTTTTGAAAAGTCTCATCGGATAAAATGGTAATTAAATTGACTAAAACAGCTCTATATCATTATAAACGACACAAAGTTTATATTACAAATTTAGTAATTTATTCAGATATACGGAGATGTACTTAATTAAGTCTAGGCATAACTTATTTCTAAAGTTAAAGAAGTATTTGAAAAGAGATGTAGTTCATTGATAGCTTATCAATGGTCTCATATCAGATATGATGATTTCATGATATTTAAAAATCTGCTATTTATTGACCATTAGTCCTTTTTTATTCCCTCTTTTTTTAAACCTATATGAGAATCCAAAAGAGGTATAGTGGAATAAGACAAAACCGTAGCCGCTATTACTGTCTGTACCCCCTTCAAGTATGCGGTATCCCACCAGAATATTTACAGGATCAGAGAATTTATAGGTTATCGCCAGCTGAATATCCTCAGCTCTACCCTGTGGCACAACCAGTGCATCACCATTCAGGAGGAGGCCCCAGACTTCATTGATGTTCCACTTAAAGTTAAAATTAATAATAGGGACAAATCCGTTACTGGTGCGCTCAGTAGTTTGTTTGGTCGAATAAAGGCGGATGTTGGCATCTCTGATTTTTGCCGTAAATCCCAAATCCAAAATAATCTTAGTTTGGCTTATTAGATGATAGCGGTAGGTGAACCGGTAGGAATTAAATTTATAAATACTTTTAATGTCAGTATTAGCATCAAACAAGACTCCGTTAAAGGAAATTTTATTGGGTACTCGGCCCGCTGATTTGATTTCGAGAGGGGCATACAACAAAGAAACCGTATGACGTGATTGCAAGGTATAGCTAGCTCTCAAGCGATAAAATATTTTTGTTTTGGACTTCAGATCATCTTTAAGAGAGAATAGGGTCCCAAGATTTCCTGGAATACGAATATCATTATAGCCTGTCATTACGAAACCTGTTTCTACACCAACAAGTGCCTGTGCAATGGCTGATTGATTCAGAAAAAAAGTCAAGATTAAAAAACAAATTGAATGAAGAATAGGCTTCATTTTAACATGTCTAATTTCAGTTGTGTATCACATTAATGGGGTAACAGGCTACTGCTTTTCAAAGTATTTATTATCCAAAAGCACATCAATATTAGCTAAAAATTAAGCTAAATACTCCTCTTTTTTTGCTTGACCATGAAAGTATTTTTATGGATAAATAAATATCATCAAAAATTAAATGTACTACATAGGTTTTGCCAACCGAATTTTTGGGCTTTACCGTAGCACTTCGAAAGAGCGAATAATTTAAAGTATCGTAATCAGCAATGATACCCTCAGCCCATGCCGTTCCTGCGGGACTAGTATTTTTGCTTGATGCACTCTCTATAACGGCATTGTAAATTTGTCCCCCTTCTACATTATTTCTAGTAATCCATACGTTTTCAGTAATTCTATCCTGGTTTTCAGCTAAGCTAGGATCTGTATTATCTAATTTATAAAAGGTTAGTATCGTCCCCGTCCAAATAGATCCCATAGGGCATCCATTTAGGTCAACTTGGGTCCCTTCAGGCGTATCCTCACAAGTGTCTTTGTCATCTTTGACCCCATCTCCATCCGAGTCTTTCTGTGAATCTGCGCAGCCATTGGCATCTACTGTTGCACCTTCAGACGTATCCGCACAATCATTTTCATCTATGACACCATCTTGATCACCATCTAGTCTAACCGCAACGTTAACGGAATTAGTTATAGAATCTTTAGCTGTCATTACCGTTATTATTGTTTCTCCTTTGGCTAGAGCGGTTATAATACCTTCTTGGGTAACGGTTGTAATGCGCTCATCACTCGATATCTAATTAGGGCATCAGAAATATTACCAGGATAGATATCAGCATTTAGCGTATCTATGGCTCCTAAGATCATTTGTAAAGCTGAAGGTGTGATTGAAATACTATCTATTGTGATATAAAATCTTGCTGTTAATATTATTGAATCTGTTATTGACACTTCAATCGGATTGGTATCAATGTTTAATTCAATCCATTGATCACATTTCCAGCCCTCTCATGGATCAGCGGTTAGCTGGACCATACTGCCAACATCATAATCTTCAATTCTACCATTGGTTATTATTTCTTCACTCACAATACCCTCCTATCAATAAGGATTATTAATGGATATTGTTTCTTCGCAAAGTTGGCAGTGTAGCTCTTATCTGCATCTATGGTCACACTCAAAGGGTTATCGGTACTCGTTGAACTTCCTGTCAAATTAATAAATAAAAGTTGAATAAGGAGTAGCTAACAATGCCACAGATTCATTTTCATTGTAAATACCTGATTCAGGATTGACAGCTCCCCCCTCTGAAGCTATTAAGATTAAAGTGTATCATATAGTGTCTTGCAAGCTATTATCAGTAGTGTCATCATTTGTACTATCTGCAATAGGATCTTCATTATGTTCATCACAATGAGAAAACACTAATAGTGAATAAAGGAGGCTTAATAAGAGGAGGTATTTAAGAATTCTCATTGCAGTAGCGGTAATTTTAATTTTTGACAAGGTAAATAATATTGCTAATCCTCTCCAAAAAAATAGGGGAATCGTCTTCCTTGCTGAATGCTCTCAAGCCTTTCAGATTTCTATTTTATACCTGCCATTGGTAAAAAAATCAGATAATGAACCATTTATTTATCACACATAAAACGAAAATGAGTTTTAAATCAAAACATAAATTTATATTTATACTTTTAATTTTATGGGCGCTTAGAAAAAGCCTAATTTAGTTTTAACAAATGCAGCCTGTGGTAAAAAAAGCATTCACTTATGCAAAAATTAGCCTTATCAAGTTTCATTCTACTCATCTCTTTTTGCTGGTCGGCCTGTCAGAAAAAAGAAGGCTCAACCTTTCAAATCAAATCGTTCCCTGATTGGGAAGCTATTGCTAACAAGTTGCTGGAAAGGAGTGATTTAGAAGCAGGCGAAAAAGTAATATTGATGGCCCAGCCTGGAAGCTTTGATTCACTTATATTCTTGTTGGCAAAGAAAATTCATGAAACCGGGGCCATCTATCTGGGCACGTTTTCAGTAGATTCTTCTTCAAGTTCTGCGGCTTGGGAGACTGATTTTATCAAACAAGCAAAAGGAAAAAGCAAAGAGGATTTGACCCATTACCTTATGCAGGTTGATCTAGGTATCATGCTGCCTGGCGCGAATCCTCTTCATGTTGAATATGCTGCTATGCAGGATGTACTAAAAAAGATAAAGGAAGAACCATACATTTTCACTGGTCCGGAGCTTATGAGCTGTCTGGAGAAATGCGAGAAATAGACAGTGCTATAAACGAACATTATCAGAAGGTCTTCCTTGAGACCGATTACCTCAAACTTGGAAGTTTACAACGAAGTTTTGAGGCAGCCATTCGAAATCAATGGATTACAGTAACTACGCCTCTTGGGACAAACATTAAATTTACGATAGGTAACCGTCCCGTTACTAAGCAAGATGGTGATGCATCTTCCAAGCGGGGGCAACTGCGCAACTTGATTGACAGAGAGATCGAACTGCCAGCTGGGGCGATACGCGTGGCGCCAATAGAGGAGACAGTAGAGGGTACCATCGCATTTCCTAACGCGATGTGGAATGGTCTGCAGGTCGAAGATTTGGTACTCACTTTTCTTGCAGGAAAAGTAGTTACTATCAAAGCTAAAAGAGGTGTAGAAGCGGTTAAGGCTGAATTAGAGACTGCAGGAACCGCAGGCCATTCTTTCCGGGAATTTGCCATGGGCTTTAATCCATTGCTTGCCATACCCGAGGACAAACCTTGGATCCCATATTATGGCTATGGTGCTGGTGTAGTCAGATTATCATTAGGCGACAATTCTGAATTGGGTGGAAATGTGGGTGGGGGTTATGTGCGATGGAATTTCTTTACCGATGCGACCGTGCGGGTTGGACAAGAGGTTTGGGTGGAAGATGGGAAATTATTAAATAAGTAAGTTCGATTATTGATAGAAATTCTTACCAGTACCATCAATTCCCTTTTTAAAAGGATTAACACTTATTTTTCACCTCAAGTCTAGTTCTTCAGGCCTTTGTTGAAAGTGAATGTTGAAGGTCTTTGCTGTAACAAAAGGAGATTAGATATCTAAAATAAAAGGAGGGGAGATCGCTTGGGCTTAGTTTTCTTTTATTGCATCTACCATGGTTTTTAACAAACCATTTTGCTTTTTATCATTCATAAGTTGCCAAAACATGATACCACCTAAATTGTGCTCTAGTGCATATTGAGATTTAAGTTGGATGGATTTGTGATCATCGAAGGTAGCAAAAATTTTATTGATGCTATCGTATGCATAAGGGGCATTGGCTGAAGCATCCCAATGGAAATTAAAATCAGACCTTACTTCCTCAAAATTTATTTGATTATAACTTCTACTGGAAACAGCATTTTGATTAAGGCCGTTGTTGATATTTTCAACCTCTTTAAATGTTTTGATGTAAAAAGCAGCGCCAATGATTATTTTCTCCGGCTTTACACCCAAATTCATTAATGCCTGGATGGAAGATACGGCAGAACCCTCTTTAAATCGATCAGACCCTAGCGGGGTGTGATGACCTGTTTTACTAGAGCCGGATCCATAGAAATCGTAGGTCATAAGATTGACATTATCAACTAAAGGCATCACCTTATCCCAATCGATAGACTGTTCAAAATAGCCATCAGAATTAGCGCCTGCAGCAAAACTTAAGATATCTCCTTCTTTCATGTATTTTCTTAGCTGCACGACTAAGTCAGTAAAATTTTTTCGATCTTCGGATTGGTACTTATGCCCCGGAAATCCAGAAATCCCTGGATATTCCCAATCTAGATCAATGCCGTCTGCTTGGTATGAAGCGATGATCTGAGCTGTCGAAATAGCAAAGGCGATTCTATCCTCTTCTGTGCTAAAAACATCCGAGCAGGTTTTACAACCTCCCCATCCACCTAGAGACACCAAAACTTTTAATTTTGGATATTTCTTTTTTTGATTTACCACATTCAGTAGAGTAAGACTGTCTGCTTCATTATCAATGGCCAATTGATTTCCTTTTAAGTGTAAAAAACTGTAAATTAACTGGTCAACACCCTCCAAGTTAAATTCATCAATTGATTTTTCATCACCCGCGTAGTAAGCGATGACTTGAGGGTTCACCTCCGAATGATGATTTTTTTCCTGGGAAGACACGCAGGAAAAAAATAAAAGTCCTATGAAAGCCACAGATTTTCTCATTTTTCATTTAAATTTTTTCATCAACTTCAATATAAAAAAGAAAATACAATTTAACAATTAGAAAGCCCTAATTGCCCTAACATAGCCGTAGCCATATTCATCAAAGTTACCGTACTGGTAACCACTGAAAAAATCTTGTCCCCAGCCATTGAATCCGCCGTACCCTGTGGAGCTCCAGTAATAGAAATCACCAAGATTAGTGATGACATCTTTGTTGAGATATAACAAATTCAATTCATCTTTTGAGGGCAAAAACCAATCATCATAGCCTTCTAGTACTAACTCAGCACACGCCCTGGCTGCAATTCCAGCCTCGTTACAGCTAGCCAAAATGGCTAAAGTATTTTGTGCTCCTGTGCCTATGATAGTTCCATTGGCTCCTTTAATTTGAGCACCATAACAGCCCCATTCAATTTCAGTGGCTTGATCCTCAGTTGTCGCTATAAGACCGTGTAATTCTCCAGGTCTATATCCATTATCCCCTTCTTGGAACAAATAAAATACAATACCTCCTTGAAAGGGGGTACCTATTTCAACAGTTTTTTCCGTATTTGATTTTTGTACTGAGCAGTTCATCCCTCCTAGGATATAAACTAAGTTTAAAAGCAGAAGGTATTTTATGCACTTCATGTAAATTGTAAATGACTCCTCGCTAAGATATTAAACCTATTTTACTAATGAAAATAACTATTTATCTCAAGCAAATTGTTTTTTAATAGTTGAATTTTTAGCGTATACGATGGGATGCTTATTGAATTTGGATAATGACCAGATTTAAACTCCTAAGAGGTTTCAACATCAATGATTATGATTCCTGAATCAATCATTTGATAAGCTTTTTTTGATTTCTTGATTTTTTGATAAAAATAAATACCAATGATTAATGCCAAACCGATAGAACAGAGATAATCATTCATATTTTAGTGCTTTTCGTAATTAAATCCAGATTAAACGTATTTGATGGGCAAAAAAATATCCGAGATACTCCTAAGAGGATTGCCTAAAAAAGGAATAATAAACTTATGTTCTTGAAGTAAGAAAATAATCAATATGAAAGCTTTAGATCATGTGTGTGTATCCCATAGTAAAGTCAATCAATATTACCTCTCAATGCAAAACTACTCTTCTAAGTTAGGGTTTCCTATTAAGTGATATTATTTACGATGATGATTAATCAATTGACAAAACATTTCCTTTACATTGAAGCTATTATCTGAAAATGATGGGATGGGGGGTGTGGTCAACTTAGATCTTGATCCAATCCCTGCCTTCCTAATTACTTCTTAAATTTCTTATCATTTTTACAACCTATTCATATCGATTACAGGAAGGGATACGAAAATGAAAGTATAGCCAAGAACAACGTAAAAAATTCTATTTCTAAAAAAGGGAGGCCAAGGAAAGCAAGAGATAAAAAATTAAAATGTTTCAAACTGCTAAATTAAGGAATTATTTATTTCTTAAAATTTCCCCTTAGCAATTAATTTCTTCTCTTTTAATTTTCAAATCTATCAAAACTTGTCAAAATAAGGGCATTGGACGACTTAGAAATCAAGTTTAATTGTTTAAACTATTTGTGCTCAAGACAATCTACTCCTCTTTGTTTGTTTCTTCAGTAATACCAATTTTTGTTCAAATGGCATGAAGAGTAGAAGATATTATTAACGTTCTAATCTATTCTCTCACCAAGTAAATATGTTTCTAAAAATGACCTTGCTAATCAAAGAGGATCAGAACGCCATTTTTCAATAGCCAAAACTCCTCATTTTGAAGCTGAACTTGGTTATTGTCAATATCTTCAATGATGAGTTATTTTTTTTGAATTAAGGTTCCATTTTAAGTTTTCAACTTTTGTTGTGGTGTCTTCGATAGGGGTTACAATGGTCAATATCAATTCATTATTTTTTTGAAAATTAAAAGTAATCCTGACTTCATTTATGATTGAGGTCATCATTTCTGAGATACCTGAGATCATTATCTTTTCAATAAAACTGTAATCATCGGAAGCTTCTTTGATCGCTTCTTGAATGTCGATATGAAGTTTCCATTAACCATAGAGGTCTTTTGATTTATTTTTTGCTGAAAAAAAGAAGGATTCTCAATAAGGATCGAGAACAAACAAAGTAGAGAATATTTTTTCATACATATACATAGGTCGATAAATAGGACAAGTTTAAATGAGGTAACGGATTGTATGCGAAGATCAAGAAGGCTTATAATTAATACCTGCCGATTTCAGGAATAAGATCTTTTTAAAGGAGTACTTTGATGGCTTATAAGAATCAGTTAAGCAAGGAATGATTACTGCGGGGTGTGTGAGTTATTCCTCTGTGATCGAGACGGGAAGCCAGGTTTGGGTTCGGTAAAAAAAGGCAATATAACCTCTTACTTTTAGGGTACCCTCCTCTGACAACCACAGCTTACATTGATACTCACTGCCGCTTTCGGGATCTAGAATAGCACCATCAACATATTCATTTGAAGACTGATCAAAGGCCATATCTTGTATAATTTCCATACCGATGATTTTTTGTAAATATCTAGAATCATCAGGATCGCAGGCATCGCATACCGGATCTGGATCATCTTCTAAGCTCCTTTGGAGCTTAATGATCTTACCCGCATAACGATCACCCACCTTATAAATTTCTACAATAGATCGTTCTTTTTTCGTTTCATCGTCTATGGTTTTCCATTGACCAACAATTTGTTGCCCATTTAAAGAAAAGGTGAATAGCAATAAAATTACAACTAAGATTTGTCCAGAAAAAGCGCCTTTAGTACCCATATTTACCTTTGTTTTTATCAAAATATTTTAGTAATTTAGTATGATTTAGATAAATACCAAGGGCAAGAATAATTTGAAATACTTATTTAAATTGGATCCGACTTCTCGCGGTTAGTAGATAATATCCGCATAAGCATTCTCGCGCCAGCCCTTGAGAGTTCAAACTGTGTTATAAATAGGGTCTTTAGGTCGCATAAGTAACTTTATAAATGGTTAACGATCGGAATTTGGATAACTCTCACTGGCGTCAAACGGAGATATGGTTTAACCAATAATGCTGAAGCAATATGTCTTACCCATACTTTCCTGTTCAATGAAAGAAATAATTATTGAATGATTTCATTTTTTTCGAAGACTTCTTGAGTCCTTATTTATATGTTACTCTATAACCTTAACTTTGAAATCACCTATTGAAATGTCTCCTCAAGCCTTTAGGGAAGACCAGTTTGAAGATCTCTTTACATTGAATATCTTATACCTTCAGTTTAGAAAGGAGATGGATCGGGTTATTCTTTTGTTAGTTTCATCCAGATTCCTCCAATGATCATTGCGGCAAATGTCAATAAGAAAACAGCCGCAGCAGGTTCTGGCGCGAATGATGAAGGTACCCCCTGATCAAATGTATGGCCAGTGAAGGCAATAAAACTTTCCGCAACGGATGATATGTCCACGCCTTGAGATTCTAATTCTGATAACTTGAAGGATTGAGTTAATTGATTGATGCGCAAATACGAAAAAATATTGTATCCATAAAAAGTGGTGCAAAGTCCGAATAACGTTACCAATATTTTCCCTAAAGTATTGGCATTATTTTCCCTTTGAACCCTGACCAGTCTGAAAGTGATGAAAATCAGTCCGGTGAAGGTTAATAGATAAATCGCGTTAGCGATAAAGGCTAGTTGATAATAATTTAATATTTCTAGTTCTCCCATTTTATGATTGCTTAATATTTAATAAAAATAAATTTAATAAAAAAATATCAATGTCTAAGGTGGGGTGAAGTCTATTTTTATTTTATCTATAAGAATCTACATAAAGTGGTTTTGATACTTATTTGGATCAATGAGGGTATCTGAGGTAGGCACCTAATTAGGTGAAATATCTCTAGAACGAACCAGAAAATTCCCAGATCAAAAAGTAATAGCCTAAAAGAAAGCATTCAAGATATCAGACTAAAGACAGAAAGAGCTTAAAGATCCCTTGAACATCCAATATCATAAAATATTATGTATTAATGGCTACTTAAATTTAGTTTTGACCTCGGTGCTTGTGTAAGGTTAAATCAGTCAGTCCAAATGAATTCATCTAGAAGCGTAATCAGTTCAGGCTTTGAGGTACGCATTACATCGGCGTTCACAATATTGCCATCGGGATCGATAAGTATAAATCTTGGAATCCCTTCAATGGCATAATCACTGATGATGGAAGATTTCCAATCCCCATCCGCATACAGCTGAATACCCCCAAGATTTTTTTATCTAAAAATTTCTCCACTTACTTAAATCATCTTTGGGATAGATTGAAATACTGACAAAATGGATATTGAATTTGTGGAATTTTTCTTCAAAATCATTGAGATAAGGAATCTCGTATATACAAGGGCTACTTAACTGGTTCCAAAATATCTAGATATAATAGCATAATTGATGGGTTTTTGAAATTCATATTTATCTGATCATATTTTTCCTAGAAGTATAGGCTTTCGTAAATAATATCATCAATTTTACAAAAAAATAAAAAATATGAGAATAGCTATTTTTTTAACTTCGCTTTTTTTGAGACTTATTGTTCACTCACAGTCCTTGCCTATAGATTTTGAGACGACCATCAGCACTTCTGATTTTGTTGATTTTGATGGAGGGATAGCCTCAGTTTTAGAAAATCCACAGGCTGAGGGGATCAATACAAGTACCCATGTTGCCAAAATAATCAGATCAGATGGAGCCATTTGGGCAGGGAGTAAAATAGCATTAGAAACCAATCTAGATTTCAGTACGTTAAATTCCATTTCGATGAAAGTTTACACTACTGCTCCAGTGGGAACTATCGTTAAATTTAAATTGGAAGGAGCGGCCGGTGCTGCAGAGAGGGATGTTGAAACTACGGTATCTAGTCAATGGGAGGTCTTGACCTGGGACTTCACAGGAGAGCCTTCAAATTTTAATTTTATTGTTTTCATGTTTGATTTTGGAAATGTGGGTGATGGATCGGCCACTTCAACATTTTTATTTGATGACATTGAGCAGTGGTTTGGAGGGACTCAAATAGATCTGCCTTTAGATTTCGAAGGCACCTCCGTGAACTATAAAATGACTGATTTTGGGGGGAATGAGTCTTTGTTAGCAGATGATCCAATGAATTCTGAAAATAAGGTAATGCAAGTTATAAAAACCAGTACAGCAGCCACTTGGGCTGGAACGACGCTGGGTACCCCTTCGGGCTTTGCAAGCCCTATTCCGCTCTCCTTGACAGATTCAAAAATAATCGTCAAAGTATGGTCACCGGCAGCGGGTACACCTATTCGTTTGAAAGTAGAAGATGCTAATGATCCTACCCATACTTGTGAAACAGAAACAAACACTACAGTTACCAAAGAATGGGAAGTATTAACGTTTGACTTTGTTGATCAAGCACCAGGTACAGAGTTTTTAAGTATAGGCTTAGAGCGAGGATGGATTTATAATAAGGCATCAATTTTTTTTAATTTTGGAACAGAGGGAGCTACAGTGGGGGCAAAGACCTATTATTTTGATGAGGTGAAGTTTGGTGAATCGATGGGAGGAAATACTGATGATGAAGAGACCATTCTGTCTCTCATGAGTCCATTAATGATGATTTATCCCAATCCAGCTCAAGATAGGATTCATATTCAAATGAGTGAGTTTAAAGGAGCCATTATTTATACTTTATCAGGAAAGAGTGTATTCAAGACTAAAGAAAAGTATATTGATCTGACGAATATGAGTGAAGGTATTTATATCATACAGTTGGAGAATAACAGTGGAGCCAAGGAGCAGTTTAAATTAATAAAAAACTAGGAAGATCGTTGTTTACATAAATAATAGAGGCATATATTTGCAACTATATTATTTTTATTTTTATCTTACCCCTTATTTCGATCATGAACCATTCTTAATATAACTGAGCATACACAATCGATTGTCTGTTCACGATTGAAGTTAAATTATAATAACAAAAACAGTAAAGTACATTAAATATCATGATCAATAAGCTAGTTACGATATTATTAAGCTTGTTATGCTTTGAAAGTTTTTCTCAGGAGCCCGTAAAACCAATACATCAGAAAAAGGTTTTTCAAAAAGATGGTAACATCTATGTGCAAAAGCAAATGCCGCTTTACCTTAAGTTCAGCGTAGAACCTGACGGGGAAAACTATAATTTTCATAGTAAAGGGACACCTGATTTTGCCGATCCAATGTACTTGGATACGGAAGGAATAAATTTCATTCGAAGTAAATGGGCAGTAAATAAAGATACAAAGAGAACAAAAAGTCCTCAAGAGGAAATTTTGTATGAAATTTATGCTGATGGAGTTCCTCCCACCTCCAAAATAAAATTTTCTGGAGCCCCTAGTTTCACTAAAGAAGGAGTCACGTATTATGGTCAAGGCTTGCAAATATCGTTATCGTCTCAAGATTGGATATCAGGTGTTCAACAGACTTATTTTGCCCTAAACGGAGGATATCAAAATTACAATGTAAGTTTGAAACCTGACATGGAAAGAGATTATACCGTCTATTTCTACGCAACTGATAATGTTGGTAACGTCGAAAATACTCAAAGCACAAATTTTGTCTCAGATTTGAGCCCGCCGTCTACCTCTAAATATTTTGAAGGAAGAGTATATGAAAGAAATGTTATGTCACCCAATACTCGTATCCTATTTTCTGGCAATGATGACTTATCTGGAGTTAAAGAAACTCATGCGTATTTTAACGAAGGGACAGACAGAATTACGGAAAAAATTAATTTTAGAAGCCTTGAGGACGGTGAGCATACTGTTAAGTATTACTCGATCGATAACGTAGAAAATAAAGAGCGAATAAACACATTTGACTTTTACCTTGATAAAATTCCACCCAAAACTGAAGTAATGATCACCGGTGACAGGTACAAAGCATCCAGCAACGTTAATTATGTCTCAAAGAGAACTTTGATAACCCTCACTAGTGACGATAATAAGTCCGGAGTTGACGCAGTTTACTACCGAGTGAATGGTTCAAGAAAATCTATCTATGGTGAAAATATTCTTCTACCTACCATGTCTGGATTAGATACCATTAGTTACTATGCCGAAGATAGAGTAGGTAACATGTCAAAGGAGGAATACCTATTTGTTCACATGGACAATGACGCGCCTATTACGAATATTGAGTTTGGATCACCGCAATTTTACAAAGCACAAGTGTTATATGTCACAAGCAAAACAAAAATTAATTTCTATCCATCGGATAATGGTTCTGGCACAAGTACAACTTTATTTGCTATTGATGAAGGTCAAAATAGTGAATATGAAGCAGAGTTTAGCGTAAATGGAGAGGGTATTCATTCGGTCAGTTTTTTTTCAACAGACAATGTTAATAATGAAGAGAGAGTAATAGTTTCACGTTTTCATATTGACAACACACCACCAAGGATAGACTACTCTTTTAGTGTTGAAGCGTCATCAGAGATTGATGATGAAATAGGTCGATTTAAATTATATCCTTCTTACACAGCTATGTTTTTAAGTGCCACAGATAAAGATGTCGGAACAGAAAATATTTTCTATTCTATTGATAACGGTCCTTTATTGAAACTCGATAACAGGCAAAGTGTAGATCTTTCTGAAATTAATAGGTCTAATAACAAGCGTCTTGTTCGATTAAAAATAATAGCTGAAGATAAGCTAGGTAATAGATCAGAGAGAGAAGCTATATTCTATATAGATGGGGTTTGATACTTTAAGTATCGAACGTCACAATTGGTGAATTTCTTTTAGTTAATTCAGATTTTATTTCTTTTTTCAATATTAAAAGAAAGAGAAGCATCTCCCATATTGTCTTTGGTTAATCACAATTTCTGATATAAGTTGAAATAATTTCAAAATATCTATCGATGTCAAAGTTGTTTTAGTGAAATCATTAAATAGCTAGAATTTTGAATTCACAATAATTTCGTAAAGTTGAGAGAGTGGCTCATTCATGTTTATAAAATATGTAATGCATTCAGAATAAAAATCCTGAAGGTCTGACAAGTTTACCTAAGATTAAGTGTCATCAGATCTACTTTACTTTCTGATTTCTTTTTGACTAAATCTCACTAATTAAAAGGTAATTTCTATTTATATATTGTTTTTTAATTTCTCACCTTAACTTTAAAATTATATCTTAATTGTTCTAAGATAAGGTAATAAAAACTTTATTCTATTGTGATTTCTCTAGGTTAATAGCAGCTAAACGATAGGTTGTTAGGTAAATTCTGTTCAGTAAAAATTAATCTATATTAATAACCAACTATTATAGTTATTTAAAAAATGATTGGCTGTGGTTTGAGTTGATTGTGGTGGCTAAGCACATATATTTATCACCTCATCTATTGATAATACCGGGGTATTCATCTGTACATATTATGAACAATTTGAAAATAATGCTATGATTTTCTTTATTGAGGATTTTGATAGCGCTCTACTGTAAGTAGCGACAGTTTTTGTTTTTTGAGGTATAAACGTTATCTTCCTTGAGAAATATCAGCTAAAGCAATGATTATATTATTTGTACGTATTCAAGTAATTGATACATTCAATTAACCACTTCTTTATGTTTAAATCCCCATTTTTCCGACGAATCAGTTGGCTTCTAATTATTACTTGCGGCCTCTTTCCCGACATCTTAGCGGCACAATCCATTGACCCAGTGGATTATCAAGATTTAGACTATCGTATGATTGGTCCTTTTCGGGCCAGTAGAACCGTAGGAGGGACTGGTGTGCCTTCTCAACCCAATATCTTTTACATGGGGGTGAACAATGGTGGTGTTTGGAAAACCGATGATTTTGGACGCACATGGAATCCGATATTCGATGATGCCCCTACCGGATCTATTGGGGATATCGCCGTAGCAGAGAGTCAGCCTGAGGTTCTTTACGTAGGTACTGGTGAAGGCCTACATCGTCCAGATTTGGGTGTCGGAGACGGTATTTTTAAAAGTATCGATGGAGGAAAAAGTTGGACACATATCGGATTATCAGATGTACAGCAGGTAGGCCGTGTGATCATTCATCCTACCCAACCAGAACTTGTTTTTGTAGCAGGTTTGGGACATCCTTATGGTTCCAATGAAGAACGGGGCGTATTTAAAACAGATGATGGAGGCAAGAATTGGCGTAAGGTACTTTATCTTGATGAGCATACCGGTGCGATACAGGTAGAGTTTGATCCGAATAATCCTAAAATACTATTTGCAGATATGTGGCAACATCAGGAAGGACCCTGGGAAAATGCCAATTGGTCAGGTCCTAATAGTGGTTTGTATAAGTCGACAGATGGTGGTGAACATTGGAGAAAAATAGAAAAGGGATTGCCAGGGGCTGAGCAAGGTTTAGGCAGGATAGGGTTCACCATTGCACCCAGCAATTCAAATCTTATGTTTGCTCTAGTAGATGCACGCGAATCAGGTGGACTTTACAAAAGTATAGACGGGGGAGAAAGTTGGTTTTTTTTACATGGCAATAAAAGGCTTTGGGGTCGAGGAGGAGACTTTGCTGAAATTAAAGTACATCCCAAAGATCCTGATAGATTGTATGTGGGTAATGTAGCTTCCTATACCTCTTCTGACGGAGGGAAAACATGGAGTTCTCTGAAAGGAGCTCCGGGTGGAGATGATTACCACCGCATTTGGATCAATCCAAATTTCCCTGATATTATGTTATTCGTGGCCGACCAAGGCGCCATCGTTACGGTAAATGCTGGAAGAACTTGGAGTTCTTGGTACAATCAACCCACGGCCCAACTTTATCATGTTGCCACAGATAAGGACTTTCCTTATATGGTTTATGGAGGTCAGCAGGAAAGTGGAGCCATCGGCATTGCGAGCAGAGGAGATGGGGGTCAAATTAGTTTTAGAGAATTTATGGGTATTGGTGCTGATGAGTATGCATACGTAGCTCCAGATCCCAAAGATCCCAATATCATTTATGGGGGTCGTGTCACCCGATTCAATAAATTGACGGGTCAATCTCAAAGCATCACACCTGAGACCGTACGTTCAGGAGATTATCGGTTTGTAAGGACCCTACCATTGATGTTTCATCCCGCGGACGATAATGTACTTTTATTTGCCACCAATGTATTGTGGCAAACTACCAATGAAGGTCAAAGTTGGGAAGTCATCAGTCCTGATTTGACTTACGAACAACCTGAAGTACCTGCCAGTGTAGGTATTTACAAGACCAAAGAGATGGAAAAGATGGCCCGTAGAGGGGTTATTTATTCACTCGGCCCATCTCCATTGGCAGCTCATATTATTTGGGCAGGCACTGATGACGGTCGCGTCCAATTAACTAAGGATGGCGGTGTAAACTGGCAGGACGTCACGCCACCCCAAATCTCATCATGGGATAAAGTTACTCAAATAGACGCCAGTTATTTTGATGAAAACACGGCTTATATTGCCATTAATGCAATAAGAAAAGATGATATGGCGCCTTATATTTATAAAACTCATGATGCTGGTAAAAACTGGAAATTGGTTACCGAAGGCCTACCTTCAAACGGTCCTGTCAATGTAGTGAGGGCTGACCCAAAGCAAGTGGGTTTGTTGTTTGCAGGAACCGAGAGAGCCGTATACTTTTCTGTTGATGAGGGAGCTCATTGGCAATCACTTCGTAATAACATGCCTGCCACCTCCATCAGGGACTTGGTGATTCATGAGGATGACCTGGTGGTAGGGACCCATGGCCGTTCTATATGGATTTTAGATAATATAGCGCCCTTACGAGAATTGATAAAGACGCAAAAGGAGTTTATTCAATTATTTACACCTTCCTTAGCGACCCGAGTGAGAGATAATATGTTCTATGACACTCCGCTACCACCTGAAGAGCCCACCGGACAAAATCCTCCCGATGGTGCTATTTTAGATTATCACCTTGCGGCAGATGCAAGTTCAGTACAACTAGAGATACTGCATCAAGATGGAAAGGTTATAAGAAGTTATGCGAGCGATGATTTACCAGTAAATGTTGACACCACTAGCCAACGCCATCCAACCTATTGGATGCGGCGGGTCCAAAAATTGGGAACGAGTGCTGGCCATCATCGTTTTATATGGGATTTAAAATATGCACCACCTAGGGGGGCTGAGGCTTCTTATTCTATCGCTGCTGTTTATAAGAATACACCCAGTGGTCCATTTGGTCCTATGGTTAATCCAGGACGTTATCGTGTCCGTCTTACGGTTGATGGTGAGGTTACCGAAAAACCTTTGGTCTTGCGTATGGATCCTCGGGTGTCAATCAGTGCGGCGGCCTTACAGTCCCAGCATGACTTAAGCATGGCATGTTATCAGGCCTATCATGAATTACAACAAATGGCTGAAAATATTGTCACACAAAAGAAACCATCCTTGACTACTTTGGCTTTGCTAGGTACGGGTAGTCCACGTGATCAGGATGTTTTGTATGGTAGCATTCGTGCAGTTTCTCCAGAAAAAGAAACTATTATAGGTCTTCAAAATAAATTAATTTATATGATGAATGTACTGCAATCGGCAGATATCAACCCAACATCACAAGCTCAAAATGGGGTTAAATATTTATTAGATGTAGTAGTAACTTTGAAAGTTAGGTTGAATAAAGGATATTGATCGTTGATGAAAGTGATGAAACGAGTCTGTTTTTTTAAAAAAGCATTAATGATTTTAGCCTAAATAATAGAATCCATTTGGGTCCTAAAATATAATAGCCAATCATGTTAATTATATTATTCTTGCTCAGATATTTCAATATTACATATTTTTTCAATTTATGGACTGACCGAGCTCCGAGGGCCAGATACGCCAAAATCGTTTCGATCAACCCTTCCCGTGATCTGAAACCCTGCTTTATTGAGGTTATCTCGGATTTTGGCTGAGCTTATGTGGTTTGCGTTTAAAGCTACTTCCTTTGTGTTACCTTTCATGGTCTAATCACCCACTACTTTGTAGATGTTTTACATGATTTGATAAACGTTTTGCTTATGATGCTGATCTTCGGATGATTTTTTATGTCAAAAAATCAAGAGTTTTCAAATGCTCATCGGGATCTTCAGCACAGTTGCTGATACTACAAACTTGAGCTTTGAAGCTTATTCGAGTGCCAATAAAATCTACAGATCTTCCACTTTCCACTTCAAATCCTATGAATCTTCCATGGACAAATGAGATGCCAGAACGCTTGGCATTAAACATGATACTGGAGCGATTGGAACCTATTTTCCAGATTTGAGCATGAGCAGTAGTGCTCAAAAAAAGGATCAATAGCAATGTGTATAATTGGCTTTTTTGTTTTTTTTGATATGTTGGCAATATAACCTTTTGTTGAGCTTTTTTATCAACTCTTATAGGTGCTTAACTCAAAGTAGGGCAATCAATGGTTATCTCTCATAATATGGGATTAGCTCCTGTAATTCCAGTAAATGGTTACTTGAAAATCAGCAGGTATAAAAAAGTCTTTAACTATAGTTAAAGACTTTTTTTATGTGTTTTTTGGGTTAGACTGTCTATTCTCCAGGAGCTTGTACTCTTTCGTTTACATAAAAAAGTTGAACTTTCCCATCAACAATGAGTGCGTCATGCACCTGGTTAAGTTTGATCTCTGTTTCGTCCGCTGTTAGGGTAAGATCGTGTCCCGAGGTGATCCATTGATATAATTTCCCCTCTTTGTTTGTGTACTCATTGGCAATCATATACTTGGTGGTCCATTTAGGATTATTCTCGACAAACCACTTAGATAGAAAAGCAATGTGCGCATCAGATCCGTCGATCAATTCACCAGTTGGTGCGTAAGCTTTGAAATTTTCTACGGAATTCAAGTTACGAATGGCTGTGGTATCTTTTTCATTATGAGCTTTAATATAATTTTCCCAAACTTGAATAGTTGATTTTGAATCACTATACAAGGCAATTTTACTTCCATCCTCAGTGATTTGATATCCGATTTCGTTCGGAACGATTTCTTTTTCTGCTTTTTTAGCGGGCTCGCATGCGAATGCAATGACTAATAAAATGAATATTAATTTTTTCATAAGTTGATTTTTATTTTAGTAAGCTGTTAAATTATTTATTTTTTATACTCTTTCCAAAAGAATATATTTATTCTAGGTAAGATCCCATTAATGATGATCTTGAGAGGGAATTGAAATTATTCTCAAGATAAAGTCATTGATCAGGTAGTAATCTTAGAGATGCTGTAGTTAAATAGTCAATGTCTAGACTTGATGAGTATAAAAGTGCTCCTCACACTTCAAGCGTTGCGCTAATTTTTTAAAAGAAGGGGACGACGTACCCTTTCTTGGGATTTTAGCATTTTTATTCTAAAGAGGAAGATTACAAAAAAGGTATATTCTATTTGTTTCTGGTTTATTAAGATTCTTTGCATACCTATCTTTATAAAGTGGCCTTAAAATTCTACAATACCCTTATGGCTCTTCTTGGATTACATATTTCTAGTATTTTCATGGAAAGTATTAAGATTTGATTTATCAAGCAAGGTTTAGAATCAAATTTCTAGCTAGACTAATTTTTTTGAGCAAGCAAAAACATTAGTAGTCCCTGGCACAACGAAATCCTGTATGGTTGGACCCTGAATCTTTGCTAGTACTCATTCGTCTTGAAACGCGATAACCACTGCAGTAGCTTTCATTACAAAGAAAGGAACCCCCACGGATAATGTGTTTAGGAGCATAGGGCTCTCTGGGATCGTTGTATTGCTTGGATCCATTGGGATTGTTTATGATGCCTTTACTTTTATCAAGAGCATAGCTAGTGACATCATATCTATCTTGACACCATTCCCAGACGTTTCCAGCCATGTCATATAGCCCATAACCATTGGAAGGGAAAGAGCCCACAGGCGACGTGCCGAAATAGCCATCTTGAAGGAGGTTTTTATAGGGAAAAATACCTTGCCAAAAATTAGCTTTTTCGGCGGCAATTTCTATTGGATCATTCCCCCATGGATATTTATCCATTGTTCCCCCTGAGGCTGCCCATTCCCATTCGGCCTCGGTAGGCAGTCGCTTACCGGCCCACCGAGCATACGCATGTGCATCTTCGTAAGCGACATGAACTACGGGATGATCCATTCTCTCGTGAATTGTACTTCCGGGACCTTCTGGCTGTCGCCAATGGGCACCGATGGTCCAATGCCACCATTGTGAGTAATCCATGAGGTCAACCGGACCGCTTGTTTCTTTGAAAACCAAAGAACCTGCCTTTAATATAACATCGGCAGGTTTGGGAGTCCCCTCAGGTAATTGGACTTTGATCTTATCCCAATCGATGTCTTTTTCTGCTACGGTAACATATCCTGTAGCTGTGATGAATTGATCGAATTCAGCATTGGAGACTTCATGCAGATCCATATAAAAAGGATCAATTGAGACTTTATGTTGGGGAAATTCATCTGGATAGGCTTGATTAGATCGACCTCCCATGGTAAAAGTACCTCCCGGAATGAGTATCATTTGAATCAATGGATCTGGATTCACAGTTTTATTTTTAATCTGCTGTTGACAATTTTGTGTGGTAAGGGAAAGTGCCATTACCCAAAAGCTAATCATTACTTTTTGTTTCATATTCAATGATATTGAAATAATTTTAAATAGACCATTTCCCATCTTTTAAATATATAAAAAAAGAATCTTGACTGGTCTGGAAGTAATGTATATTCAATTGAGTAAATGGGAATCCTTTTAACGCGAACATCTTTCTGATGAATTCATGAGGCAATAAAGTTTATTGAAGAAGAAAGAAAATCTTATTATCTTCTTCTTTTGGCAGGTTTAGGATTCTTTTAAGATTATGATAAGTATTCTAAATCCTTTAAATGCCACATTTATGGATTGAGTTGGCTCATTTTAATTTTGATAAATTGAAATATTAAGCCGATGATAGGGGTGTTTTATGGCAATTTTCTCTGCGGATGAGGTAATTATTATTAAATTTATTTCTATTGAAAGTTCAAAAATACTTTAATAACCTGAATTGGGTCATCAAATATGGTTTTTTGATGGTAATAGTGGGTACACTATTGGGATGTGAGGGCATCCCAAGTCATGACCCTGCTAGGAACTATAAAAGCATTGAAAAAGCTTTGTTATTGAAATTAATGTTGGCTAAAGATAGTACAGTCATACAACTAGAGGAGGGACATTTTATCTTTAAAAACAGCCTCATTCTTGATAACAAAAAACACATCACTTTGCGCGGAAGAGGTATGGATAAAACCGTTTTATCCTTTAAAATACAGGAAAATGGAGCGGAAGGTCTTAAAATAACCAATAGTGAAAACATCATTCTTGAAGATTTTACCATTGAAGATGCGGTTGGGGATAATATTAAAGTAACGGATACTAAGGGAATCACTTTTAGGAGGATAAAGTCAGCATGGACTGGGAAGATCAATGAAAAAAATGGTGCTTATGCTTTGTATCCTGTTATATGCGAAAATGTATTGATAGAAGCATGTGAAGTTTTAGGTGCTAGCGATGCCGGTATTTATGTGGGGCAGTCAAAAAATGTAATTGTTAGAAATAATAAAGTTTATTGGAATGTGGCGGGAATAGAGAGTGAAAACTCTGAAAATGTATCCATCTATAATAACCAAGCTTACAACAATACGGGTGGCATCTTAGTGTTTGATCTTCCTGGTTTGACGCACTATGGTCGAAAGATCAAAGTATATGACAATGCAGTGTACGACAATAATCTTTTTAATTTCGCCCCACCTGGTAATATTGTGGGTGCCGTTCCCTCTGGAACGGGCATCATGGTTTTGGCCACTCGAGAAGTGGAAATTTATAATAATAAATTAGAGAATAACAATACTATTGAAGTGGCGGTGGTTAGCTATGCACTGATAGATGCCATGAACGATCAAAAATCTCAAGAAAATAAGGATCCAGGATTTAGCACGCAAATATTTGGAGAGGGGGCAAATATAGATTTTGAATATGACCCATATCCAGGTGCTATTTATATATATGACAATACATACGGAGGGGTTTCATGGCTTCCTAATCTGAATAATGATTTTGGTAAATTGTTTCTTTGGAAGTTTGGATTTGATCGGCCGCAGATCATCTGGGATGGCATGGTACCAGAAAATTATTTTTTATCCAATGGCACCCTTAATCCGGATTATAAAATATGTATTCAAGAAGTAGGAGTAAAGACGGCCATTCTAGATGCAGCGAATGATTTTGAGGGTTTGGTGACCGATCCTGAGTCTTTTAATTGTGAAACATAGTGTGAGAATAGGATTATTTTTTTTACTGAGTGTCTTAATGGTGATCGCGTGTAAACCTAAAAATGAGGCATCCAACATAGTCTTCGAAGAAGAAATTTTAAATGTAGGAGACATTGGACACTTAGGCCATAAAAATTTGTCAGACTATCGGTTTTTCACAGGATTTTTGGCTGACTTGGCCCCGGCCAAAAATGTACATCCTTATGAACTTAATACGCCTTTATTTAGTGATTATGCTCAAAAGAAAAGATTCATTTATCTACCAGAAGGCGGCGTCATTAAATACCATCCTACCGAAGTGTTTGATTTCCCAGTAGGTACGGTCTTGATTAAAAATTTCTACTACGATGACTTTCAGCTGATCAACCAAAAGGGACGAATCATCGAGACCAGGTTACTGATTAAAAAGGCCAGCGAATGGCTTGCGTTACCCTACATTTGGAACAGCGAGCAGACGGATGCTATTTTAGAAATCACTGGTGGGGTACAAGAAATTTCCTTATTGGGTAAAAAACCAATCTATTATCAAATCCCCAATATGGGTCAATGTAAAGGCTGCCACCAAAGAAATGGAACCTTAAAACCTATTGGCCCCACAGCTAGGCAACTCAATAGAAATCATTTGGATGACGGGGGAGACTCTATAAATCAGCTGCGAAGATTAAGTCGCTTAGATCTATTAAATATTTCAGAAGAGGAGGTTTTCCCGAAGCTATCAGTATGGAATGATCCAAAGACGGGAAGTCTAGATGAACGAGCGCGGGCCTATTTGGAGATGAACTGTGCCCATTGTCACCGGAAAGAGGGGCCCGCTAAAAACTCAGGGCTCTACTTGATGTCCTCGAGCAATAGTAGGCATGCATTGGGCATCATGAAGGCTCCCGTGGCCGCTGGAAGTGGGTCAGGTCAACTGGCCTATGATATTGTTCCGGGCCAACCCGAAGCATCCATTTTATTGTATCGAATAAATTCAACGGAACCAGCGGTGATGATGCCTGAATTGGGACGAAAAATGATTCATAAAGAAGGCGTTGCTTTGATTCGGTCATGGATCGCCAGTTTAGAATGATTAGATTATGGGAAGATAAAACAAGGAAATATTGCGGACATTTGATATTTTTTATGCAAATTAAATTTTGAGAAGTATATTAACAATTAATGTCTGCTGATTCCTTATTTAGAATAAGGAATTGATAAAGTAAAATAAAAAAAAAATTATATGATAACTGATGGATTGATGAAAAGATGGGCGACGCTCTGCTTACTTGTAATGACTCTGAACTCCTATGCACAGCCAAATAATTCACTTTCACCGACCGAGGAACAGCAGGGTTGGACCTTACTATTTAACGGGACAGATTTTAAGGGTTGGCGACAATGTAATGGTACTGAAATGCCTGCCAATTGGACCATTGAAGATGAGGCCATGAAGGTGCTTTTAGGATCAGGAAAAACACCAGGAGAAGGCGCGGGGGGGGATATTTTATTTTTTGAAAAGAAGTACCAAAATTTTGAATTAATGATTGATTGGAAAGTAAGTAATTCGGCTAATTCTGGGATTTTTTATTATGTTCGTGAAACACCTGGAAATGCCATCTACTATGCGGCCCCTGAAATTCAAGTTTTGGATAACCAAGATGCATTCGATAATAAAATAAGTAGTCATTTAGCAGGTTCTTTGTACGATATGCTTCCAGCAGATCCTGAAGCGATTAATCCTGCAGGTCAATGGAATACTTGTTCTATAAAAATAAATGAGGGAGATGTTTTGGTAAGTATGAATGGAATTGAAGTATTGTCTTATTCACATTGGACACCAGAATGGGATGCATTGGTTCAAAACAGCAAATTTAAAGATTTTAAGGGCTTTGTGGATGGTATTTCAAGAGAAGGTTATATTGGTTTACAAGATCATGGCTATCCTGTGTGGTTCCGAAATATTAAAATCCGCGACCTGTAGTTTGAACATGTCAAGAAAACATAAAAGTTATTACAGTTAAATAAAAGTATTACTGAAGGATGAAAAAAAAGTAGCTGATTTTACTTATTTTTTTTGAAAGAATCAAACCGATACAATGTTCTTTGAATTGCAATTCAAAGATCAAATTTCTTACTTGAGGTAAAAGAAATCGGAACTATTATTAAACAGAGGCATCTGTTAAATAAAGCTAAAAGCATGTGATGAAACTCAATATAAATTCTAAATACCCGTCTGTATCGGATTTAAGAAAAAGAACCCAGGTTAAAATCCCAAAATTTGCATTTGAATACCTAGATGGGGGATGCAATGAGGACGTTAACCTTGACAAAAACAGATCGGACCTTCAGAAAATAGAATTGATGCCCCATTACTTATCGAAGTTTGATCAAGCAGAGATGAGGACGACGTTGTTTGGTCACACATATGATGCACCTTTTGGCATTGCACCCATCGGATTACAAGGATTAATTTGGCCAAATGCGCCAGAAATTTTGGCTAGGGCAGCAGTCAACCACAACATTCCTTTTATTCTGAGTACCGTTAGTACGGCAAGTATTGAGCGTATTGGTGAGATTACTGAGGGAAAGGCATGGTTTCAATTATATCACCCTACTCAAGAAGCGGTTAAAAGAGATTTATTAGAACGAGCGGCGGCGGTAGGCACTAATGTTTTGGTTATTTTAGCCGATGTCCCCAGTTTTGGGTTTAGGCCTCGAGATGTGCGCAATGGATTATCCATGCCCCCCAAAATGAACTTTAAAAACATTTTAGAGATCTTCAAGCATCCAGATTGGGCCGTTCAAACTTTGATTTATGGACAACCCAATTTTAAAAGTCTCCTTCCTTACATGCCTAAAAAATTAAATTTGAAAGGATTAGGAGCATTTATGGATGCTACTTTTTCTGGTCGCCTAAATGAAGGTCGAATTGCTGCCATTCGAGAACAATGGAAAGGTAAGTTGATTATTAAGGGAATTGTCAGTGAAGAAGATACCCTCAAGGTCATTAAATTGGGAGTGGATGGAGTCATCGTTTCTAATCACGGAGGTCGGCAGTTGGATGCGGGTCAATCATCTATTGTACCTATGATTCATTTGGTTAAAAAGTATCAGAAAGAGATCAAAATTATGGTTGATTCGGGTTTACGTGGGGGGCCAGATATTGCTCGAGCAATGGCCAGTGGTGCAGCCTTCACCTTTATGGGAAGAAGTTTCATGTATGGGGTGGGAGCTTTAGGTAAACAGGGGGGTGATCACAGCATTTCTTTGATGAAAAAAGAGTTACAGCAGGTGATGGAGCAGCTGTGCTGTCAAACTACTAATGATTTTAAGAATCACCTCATTTAAAGTCGAAAGTTTGTGTTAGCTACGGCTACTAAAATAAAAACAGTCAATTCCCTCGTGATCATTTAGTTATCAATGTTATCCGCGGAGTCTTTGTACATATTGATTAAAGCAAAAAAAAGTCCTCACTGAGGACTTTTTTTTAATAATTAAGCAAATATTCTAGTTCAACTGTGTACTCAAAGCTTCTACCAACATGAGTCTTTCTGTAGTTCTACTGTACATTTCTAGTGCTTGATTGTAAGCAGTAGCATCTTTTCGCCATGAGCCCTCTCCAAACATTTCATTGTAAAGTTGCGCTTCTGTTTTTTCGGTGTCAGGATATTTTCCAAACTCGCCAAATTTATCAAATCCATTGCAAATTATATATTCATTGGTATTACCCCCAGAAATCAACTGAAAAACACCTTGAATTCCCGAGTAATTATGTGCTTTCATAACCTTAGCTCCACGGTCAAGGAAATTATACACGGCTGCCTCATGACCAGGTTTGATAAACCTTCTCAAGACATACATATGCTTGAAGGTAGTAGTAGGCGTCCAATTATGAGAGTGTTTAAGTGACCTTGACCATACTTTCCATCCCGTTTGACTTTCTACAAATTGATCAACATTTTCAGCCCAATATTTTCGTTGAGCATTATCACCTTGTTGTTGGTTATTAAAAAAGTCCCAGTCCTTATACCCCATCACTCTTTGGTATTTGCCTTGATTTTCACCATCCATATATTTGAAAGTAAAAATGGCAGTTTCTGCAGTATTATTAAATTTCTTGTTCTTTTTTTCTGCTGCTGCCTCAAATTGTTTGACCATTCCTTTTTTAGGCATGAGATCGTAGCTCATCCAAATTTCAGGACCTTCTTGTGCTTGAACCATCATATTGAATGCGATGATGGCAATAATCATTGATATTGTTTTTTTCATGTTGGTTTGATTAATAGTTAAATAATAAATTAGCACGGTAAGGTATTATTTTTTCGTAATTAATCCAAAGCGCGATTGTTAGTTTAAACAAATCATTTGATGCTGGAGATAGAATGAGAGATGATAAAGTTCTAATCAATTAGGGATTGAGAGTTTATTTTTCAACAAAAGTAAGCAGAGTAAAGAGGTAATCTCACCTTCACAAGAAGCAGTTGATACTGTTTGTTGTTTTGCAGCTTTATCTTATGCAAGATATGAACTTAAAAGAGTGTCGATGAGCCGCTGGAGGTTATTTGTCAAACCTTTTTAATGGATTGAAAAAAAGCGTTGGAGTTCTGTCAACATATTCTTGATACTGAGATAGATGCCCCCACTTTTCCTTGCCTCTAGCTTTCAATAAAGGGATACCACTGATATAAACAAGTAAAAAATAGGTAAAAACAGGTGAAATTAGTGTTATTAATTGAAGGCCTGATAGAGAAGATAAAGAGCAAATGGCGATGCCCACCCATAAGGTTATTTCACCTAAATAGTTGGGATGTTTTGAGTAGGCCCAAAGTCCAGTTTTTATGAAATGACCTTGGTTCGCTGGATTTTTCCTAAAGCTACTTTTCTGATGGTCCGCTATGATTTCCATTAAAAACCCTAAAAGAAATACAAGGAATCCCATGAGGAAAACTCCGTTTAAGACTACCCCGTTAGCAATCGCTGTGAGGGCACAGGCAGAACAAATAGCAACCCACATGCCTTGTAAAGTCCAAGTCATGAAAAATTGAGTTGGTGATCGTTTGATCGATTGAAACCTTTTGTCCTCTCCTGTGCTGTGAATTCTGGTAAACAAGAAAATACCCAGTCTCAAAGCCCAAATAATGACAATAAAGCCCAAAATTATGCTACCTAAGTTGAATCCGGTCATCAAATAGCTGGCATAGCTCGTATATATAATTACAGTGAGGTAGGTCATACTACCCGCGAGGTCATAAAACTTTTCTGTTTGAAAATAATAAGCGGGCACAAACAATATCCACTGAATTAAAAAGGAGAGGAAGACAGCGTTCATGACCAAATCGATGACGGTCAACCACGCCAATCCATAAGCTACAGCAAATGCGATGAGTGAGAAAAATAAATGAGATAGGTTTTTTTTCATTGTGTAAGGTTACTCGATAGCAATGTATTCCATTTAACGCATAGCTATTTAGAATGATACATAATAAATAATAAATAAGATCAGATAAATAGCTAAGTAAAAACGATAATGATTCCGGGTCTTAATATACACTTGATCCGGTGGCAAACTATTTGAAAATAAAGCAATCAGTTCTTTTTTGAAGAGAGGTTTAATATTTATTTTCCAATCATCCGTTGCATAGACTATTTTTCGAAACCGACTTCTGAAATAAGTACTGGGGATACCCCAAATTAACAGGACTACGAAAAGAATATTTTGTTCAGACATCATCTTAAATATATTTCATTTTATTTATCAAAAGAAGGCATTAGTTAAATATAATTCAAAGAAAACTCATAAATAATTCAATATTATAATGTTATTTCGTTATTTTATAATAAAAATTAATCATATTTAATCTACAAAGTATAATGAAATCAATTATCAATTTTTTATCAATGAGCACCCTGTGTTCATTGATTATCTTCTCATCATGCAGCGATGATGATGACACCACTGTTACAGATGCTTTCGATTAAGCTACAGTCGTAGATGCCGATAGTGATGGTATTGCGGACGGCGATGACAAATGTGTGGACACGCCAAGTGGAGCAACGGTAGACAGCAATGGATGTTCAGATAGTCAAAAAGATACTGATGAAGATGGCGTAACTGATGATTTGGATACCTGTGCTGATACTTCCGAAGGTACGAATGTAGATGAAAATGGATGTGATATTATAACAGATGATATAACGACAGATTGTATTACTTCTACATCGGCTAATGATATTGCGGTCATTGCTTGTAAATATTATAACGATGAAGCGCTTACAGTAGTGGTTGGTGAAACGACAATTACAATTACATCAACCAATGAGCCGGATCATAAAAATATGTATTATGACACGAGTAATCCTCTGTTCGAGGCCTATAGCGAGACAGACAATGAAGATTTTTTTAAAAATTCAAATAAAATTACGGATATGAACTACACCTTTACCCTGCCTAGATTTCCTGAAGCGGCCACAAATAATGAAGGGACTCCTTTTGGGCCAATGGGTGTATCCATTAACAGTGTAGTGTTTTATAACCAGCAGGCCGCACCCGGAGACGATATATTGGAAGAACTTAATACTTTTGATCAATATGAAGGTCATCCCACCAACACGGGTTCTTATCATTATCACATAGAGCCTACGTGGTTAACAGAAATCAAAGGCGACAGTTCCTTCTTAGGCCTTTTACTTGACGGATTTCCAGTTTACGGTCCGGTAGAAAGTGGGGTAACGTTGACCAATGATGACCTTGACGATTATCATGGCCACACACATATAATTGAAGATTTCCCAGAAGAAATTTATCATTACCACATCACCGCTGACCTTTCGTGGATCAATGGAGGCGAATACTATGGTACGCCGGGTTCGGTTACGCAATAAGAACTACGGCTTTTTGATCACCTAGTGGTTGTTTTTGACGCGACCGATTTGAATCTAATGAGAGGGCACACAATCAGATAGATGTGTGCTCTTTTTTGTTAATAATTACTGTTTTTCGAGCATCTTTTTTATGAAATTAGTCTCCTCTCTTGAATAAGGGGTTCCGTCTGCCCGAAAGATATCATGATGCCAAACATCAGGTTCCTCCGTAAACTTGATGATCCAACTTCTCCATGGATATTTTGTATGGGTCTTTCCATCAACCAATCCCCAATTAACGGCACCTATCTTTTCTTTTTTGAACAAAGGGAGAAGTGTTTCAAAATAGTTGCCTACGCTACGGGCTAGGTATTCGGTACAAAAAAGAGGTCGATTGTATTTTTTCAATTCACTGATTTTTTCTGCTACTTTTTCTAGGCTACCATCATAGGCATGAAAAGAAATAACATCGGAATGTTCAATTATGAATTGATCGATGGCAGATAGTTTTTCAAAAGTCCCCCATTGGGCGCTATTTCCTTTCCAAAGACCGCTGGTAAGCGGTTGAGAGGGATTGACCTCTCGGGCCCAATCAAAAGCTTTTTCGAGCAATGCGAGAGAGTATACTTTTTTGTTATTGACTTCAAGCGCACCTCGTCCTTTTCCTTTAGCCACATTATCAGGTTCATTATATAAGTCCCACATGATTACGCGATCATCATCGGCAAAAGCAGTAATGATCCCTTTGATATAAGTTTCCAATTCATCATGCCTATTTAGGTCTCCTAGGATGGCTGCTCCAGGAGCTTGAACCCAACCTGAATTATGGAGGTGGGGTATGGGTGTCGGTTGTTCTCCAAGTTTTGGTATAGGATGCCACACATCATCGAGCAAAACAAAAATAGTTTTGAGTTCATAGAGATCAGAAATACTCAAATAGACATTCAATCGATCTATAAAGCCCTGGGCATCTTGCTCCCATAGAAGATTATGTAGATAGACGCGATGCACGTTCATACCTAAATCTGAAGACCATTTTAATTCTCTTTCGATGGTATTTTCATCAAAAGTTTCCGCTTGCCAAAATTCAAGTTGATTAATGGCGGTACTTGGATTGAAATTGGTGCCCACCCGCCATGGCTGTGCATCATACCATATCCAGGCCTTGGCTACAGGCCATTGTTGTGCCCTCACACTAAAGAAAAGAAGTATGAAGAGTCCAATAAATAAAAGTTTTATCAAGTATTGAGGGAGCATGATTTTCAAAATCATCATCAAGCTAAATAATTTCCTAAATGAAATCAAGAATTGGAGAGGTCCACGTTATATAAATCTCAGGTAAAGAAATATCTGATGTCAGATTTTGATTAAGTGTTTAGTTGATTGAACTCTTAATTAATAAAGTAAAGGCAAATGGTTTTTTATTTTAAAAGAATTATTTTTTTATCTATTCAATAAATTTAATTTAATTTAATTTATTTTGATTTTCATTAATGATAATTCATTTTTCTAACAACCCATATGTCCAGCATTAAGCCATACTTTTTGACCCTTTCTTTTTATTTAATCTTATTTAATCTCGCTTGGAGTGAAACGTCCAATATAGATATTGAAGTGTTATTTACAATGCAGATCACCGCGAAAGAAGTAACCAGTGGCGCAACTTCCAATGATAAAATATTGAATTTGACTTTTACCAGTAGTGCTCCAACGAAAGATTTTGTTCCGTCAGACGTCAAAGTGTCCAATGGTAAAATTGGGGGAGCTAAACGGGTAAATAGTACGACTTATACAGCCAAGTTCAAGGCTATTGACGAGGGATTGACTAAAATCAGCGTTCCAGCGGGAAAATTTACTAATGCCCAAGGAGATAAAAATAGTGCATCCTCAGAATTCATTTGGACTTACGATGCCACGCCACCCCAAATGAGCATCGAGATAAAACAGATCAATCAGCTAGTCAAGAATATGAAAATTTTGATAAATAAAGAAGGAAAAGGTGTTTCTGAAGCCTTACCTTCTGATGATGAGATATTAAGGTTGCAATTCACAAGTAGTGAAATAATTACAGGTTTTGTGGCATCAGATGTAGTTGTAAATGGAGGTTTACTGAGTGAATTCAAGGGGAGTGAAATGGGTTATTCGGCCATTTTCACCCCGTCAGAGCCTGGTCCGAAGAATTTCGAATTAGCCGCAGGTTCTTTTGCCGATGCCGCAGGAAATGGCAATGAGGTCATATCATTCAGCTCTACCTACATTCCTCCTATAGGTTCTGACTATGGAGGAGGCGTAATTGCCTATGTATTTACCCCACATGATTCAGGATATGTAGCCGGAGAAGTGCATGGTTTGATTGCGGCAAAATCCGATCAAAGTACATTGTCAGGTGCGCCTTGGTACAATGGAGTTTTCAACAATACAGGAGCTACTGGAGCAGCCGTAGGTAAAGGTCTCGAAAATACTGAATTGATCGTGCTTAAACAAGGTAAAGTAACCAATGTAATCCTTTCTGCAGCTAGGTTGTGTGCAGACTATGTGGTAACTGAAGATGCCGAGATCTTTGATGATTGGTTTTTACCAAGTAAGGACGAGTTAAATAAGTTGTATCTAAATAAGGAAATGATTGGGGGCTTTGAAGGTGATGGCTATTGGAGTTCTACCGAAGAAGATCAGCAGGGGGCTTGGAGACAAAGCTTTTATAATGGCTACCAAAATTATGGGAATAAGAGGAGTGAGGGGTCTGAGGGAGCTGCCAGCGGTTACTATGGAAGACACGTCCGCGCAATTAGAACCTTTTAGGTAATTTAATAAATAATTAAATTAATTGAGAAGTCTCGATTGGTTAAATAAATAGTCCTATTTGAGTGCTGAATCAGATAGGAACTATTTAGTTTGGTTCCAGTAACCTGAGATTTGCGTAAAAGGCATCCATTTTAAGTAAGAAAATCTCTTAAAAGATGATTCATTAATTGAGCGGACTAACATTGGAAATCTTTAAGCAAAGTTAAATATATCCTTCTTGGAAACTACTGAACCTATCGACTCTAAATCATCAGAATCACAACAAAAGGTTAAAAAATATCAGGGAACAAATAGGTTTGAGATGAAGCATTAATTGGGGCTGTGTTCCATTATTTGAGTATACCCTACGTAAGTAATACGCTCAATTATTTTATAAATGCCCAGGCTAAATTTTTCTGATGAGAAAAAATCAAACGATTTGAATCATTGAGCTCTAAATTAAAGGGGATTTTCTTCTCTCTAAATTATGTTATTGCTTATCCATAAATCATTTTTATTTAGAGCCAGTCTGTAAAGATAAAAAGTGATGTTTTATATTTGACTAGTTATGCTAAGTAATCATGTCTAATCTTCGGGAAAAAAAAGGAAAATTTGGGGTGACACCTGTTTTTTTAACGGCACTTTCTACCATTTTGGGTGCCGTCATGTTTTTGCGTTTCGGTTATGCCGTAGGTAATGTTGGATTTATAGGTACCGTTGGCATCATCTTATTGGGCCATCTCATCACCATTCCTACGGCCATGGCGATAGCTGAAATAGCTACCAACCAAAAAGTAGAAGGTGGGGGGGAATACTATATTATTTCTCGTTCCTTTGGTATCAACATCGGTGCGGCCATTGGGTTGACTTTATATCTGTCGCAAGCCATCAGTATCGCTTTTTATTCCATAGCATTTTCAGAGGCTTTTGATGGAGTCATTGAATGGCTTAATGATACATATCATATATTTATTTGGGATAAAAGATTGATCAGTGCTCCATTGGTTCTGATGCTGAGTGCAATCATGTTGAGTAAAGGTGCACAATTAGGCGTCAAAATTTTATATCCGGTAGTGGCAATTCTAGTAGTTTCCTTACTTTTTTTATTTTTGGGAGATACAGGTTATATGACTGGAAATGGCAATTTTTATTTTTTTAAAACCATTCAGAATCCAGATTCTTTTTTTATTGTCTTTGCCATTATTTTTCCTGCTTTTACAGGGATGACCGCGGGTGTTGGGCTGTCGGGAGATCTTAAGGATCCCAAAAAAGCCATTCCGCTAGGTTCATTAATGGCGACCTTTACGGGGATGTTGATCTATTTATTCATTGCTTATAAGTTGACCATATCGGCGTCTCCGGAAGATTTGGTATCTGATCAACTGATCATGGGTAAGATTGCATTATGGGGACCGATCATAGCCCTGGGGCTCGCTGCAGCAACATTTTCGAGTGCCTTAGGCTCAATTATGGTTGCTCCAAGAACCTTACAAGCTTTGGCTTCAGATAAAATTATTCCCAACAGAGGGATCAATGCATTTTTATCAAAAGAAACTAAAAAAGGAGAGCCTTTTAACGCTACGGTAATTACGATCCTGATTGCATTATTTTTTTTGATGGTTGGAGATATTAATATGGTTGCTCAAATTATATCTATGTTTTTTATGGTTACCTATGGTGCGATTTGTTCCATTTCTTTTTTGCAGCATTTTGCGGCAGACCCCTCTTATCGTCCGGCTTTCAAGTCCCGTTGGTATTTTTCTTTATTAGGTGCAGTGCTTTGTTTTTACATGATGTTTAAAATGAATGCCATGTATGCATTTAGTGCCCTTTTGATCATGGTACTGATCTATGTGGGAATCACCTATTTCAGTCCCAATAAACAAGGGATGGTGAAGATATTTCAAGGAGTTATTTATCAATTAAGTCGCCAACTACAGGTTTTTTTACAAAAGGCCGATAAAGAGGACATCAATACTTGGCGACCCTCTCTAATTTGTATCTCAGATGATTCATTTAAGCGTACAGCGGCCTTTGAATTGATGCGATGGATATCTCATAGATATGGTTTTGGAACTTATCTGCACTATATCAAGGGTTACGTATCGCGTGAAACCAACAAAAATGCCCATGACATGCTTGATAGGCTCATAGAAAAGGCAGAGATATCGAAAAGTAATATGTATTTGGATACGATCATCAGCCCTTCCTATACTACAGCGATTGCTCAGTCTATTCAATTGCCTAGTGTATCTGGAAAAGAATCTAACATGTTCATGTTTGAGTACTCTAAAACTTTAGGTCCTTGTACCGACCTCATTATGGATAATATGCCATTGGTCAGTGCTACTGATTTTGATATTTGTGTTTTAGCTAGTACCGAGAAGGGATTTGGGTATCACAATGAGATTCATATTTGGATTACCCAAGGAGATTTTGATAATGCATCACTGATGATACTTATGTCTTTTGTAATCATGGGCCATCGAGATTGGCAAGGGGCAGAGATAAAAATATTTGCGATACATCCAAAAGATGAACTGACCAACCAACGGGAAAAGTTATTGGATCAAATAAAAGAGGGCAGGTTGCCTATTTCCCCCAATAACGTAGAGTTGATCGAGAAAGATCAAGAAACCAATAGTAGAGTCATCATAAATAAAAGGTCTGTAGGTGCTGATTTAACTATTATCGGATTTAATAGTGAGGCCGTTAAACAACTCAGAGCAGAAGTTTTTGAAGGATATCACGATTTAGGGAATATTTTATTTGTCAACTCATCCAAAGAAAAAGAACTCTCATAAACTAGATGACGCAAAAAAATCTAGTGATCTTTTGAAGATTCACTTTTAATACAAATTAAAACATCTAAAAACATTAACTTCCATTTTTTATAAAAAAAGCACCTCTATGAAATATTTTTTTTTGATTACATTAATTCCAATGTTATTGCTTAATGTCAATTGCTCAGACCAGAAAAAAAGTCCAGAGCTCTATTGGGCAGCTATAGTAAATCCTTTCTTCACCCAGGATAATCAGCCCATTGACTTCGCATCGATTACAGCTGATCACGTAAGTGAGGCGGTAGTGACTATCGAGAAATTGACCAATGAAGCACTGGCAAAAATAATCGCTATCAAAGAGGAAGATAGAAACTTTGAAAATACGATGCAGGCTTATGATGGACTATTTGCAAATTATGCAGCCATCGCTTCGCCTATCTATTTGATGGCCTATACGCATCCTGATTCAGCCATTAGAAACCATGCCCAAGAAGCGAATACTTCACTGAGTCAATATGGTAATGAGATCAGTTTGAATGAGGATTTATACCAAGCCATTAAGTCTTATTCGAGCCATGCCGAGGACGATCAATTAAAAGGTTATCAAAGGAAGTTCTTAACTGAAACTATTATTGAGTTTGAACGAAATGGGTTTGCCTTGTCTAAAGCAAATCGAGATCAATTAAAAACAATCAAAGATGAGTTGGCGGTGATCAGTGATCAATTTTCAGAAAATATTGCCGCTGAAGATGATTTTTTAGAAGTCGATGCAGCCGATATGGACGGGTTACCTACTGATTATCAAGAAGCACACAAACAAGTGGACGGCACTTACAGAATAGACTTGTCTTATCCTTCTTATGGACCTTTTATGAAATATAGTAATTCTGAAAGTGCGCGCAAAGCACTTTTCATGAAGTATCAAAATAGGGCAGCCCCTGAGAATCTTGAGGTACTACAAAGGTTGTTAGAAAAAAGAAGGGAAATGGCTAATTTACTTGGATACGATAGTTATTCCGCTTACCTGTTGGAAGATAGAATGGCTCAGGACCCAGCGACTGTTTGGGAATTTGAGGAAAACCTCAAGGAGGATTTACGGGCAAAAACACAGTTAGATGTTGCCGAATTACAAGCAGCAAAAGAATCAAATGGGGGGAATTCAGATCAAGTAAAGTCTTGGGAGCGAAGCTATTATTTCAATTTGCTTCTCAAAGAAAAGTATGAACTTGATGTCGAGGAGGTGAAACAATATTTTGTTTTGGATGATGTGATTAAGGGACTTTTTGATCTGACTAAAATGTTATTTGATCTTGAATATAAAGAAAACGCCCAACCTAGTGTCTGGCAAGAGGATGTGCGGATGTTTGAAGTGTATCAGGAGGGGAAGCTGAAAGGTATTTTTTATCTGGATTTACACCCCAGAGCCAATAAGTATAATCACGCGGCTTGCTTTGGCATTATCAATGGAAGGTCAATTCCAAAAGGATATCAGATTCCCATGGCGAGTTTGGTTTGTAATTTCCCAGAGGCTACGAGCGAAAAACCAGCACTCATGCCACATGGGGAAGTCGAGACCTTTTTTCATGAATTTGGACATGTCTTGCACCAAATGTTGACGACCACAGAATTGTATTCACAGTCAGGCACCAATGTTGCGCGTGATTTTGTTGAAGCGCCTTCGCAGATTTTTGAAAATTGGGCTTGGGACTATGATGTTTTGAAAAACTTCAGTAGACATTATGAGACAGGGGAAGTACTACCCAAGCTCCTATTTGATAAAATGCTCGCAGCCAAAAAAGTAGGCTCAGGTATGAGTGCTACTGGACAAGTATTTTTGGGTACTTATGACTTAACACTTCATGATCAATTTGATCCCAATTCAGGAAAAACGACCACAGATGTCTTGCGGAGCGTTCAAAATGAGGTATTACCTTATCCTTACATTGAAGGTACCTATTTTCAAAGTGCCTTTGGTCATTTAGATGGTTACGGATCCAGTTACTATGGTTATTTATGGTCTCTAGTGTATGCTCAAGATATGTTTTCAGTTTTTTCTAAAAATGGGATTTTAGATAAAACGACGGGATTACGTTACAGAGATATTATTTTGGCAAGAGGTAGCTCTGAAAAAGCCATAAACTTGGTCAAGGAATTTTTGGGTAGAGCTCCCAACAATGAGGCGTTCTTGAGAGAGTTGGGATTAGAGGAAGATGAATAATTCCATCTCTAATAAAGGCAATAAAAACCCCGCTCTTGTAATACTTCTTTTTTTTAGCTAAAGTATTTCATAAATTATTCTATAAATCGATAACTACAAACCCAGATTTCCATGATCTATCGAAATAAGCCTATGCCTGACGATATTCATGGACATCTTTCATGCGTATAATTCTAGGGAATGGGTTTGACATAAAAACTCTTTAAAGACATTATTATGAAAATTTTTTTACTTCTCACGCACTTTTTCATTTTCTCAAATATTGCCTATGCCCAAATTGATGTGGCTCCTGATAGAGGGCGTGGAGAAGGCCCTTTTAATCAGCTCATCATTAGAGGGGCTACCTTGATCAATGGTAATGGAGCACCCCCCACAGGACCTGTGGATGTAACGGTTGAGGACAATAAAATTGTCAGTATTCAAAATGTGGGTTATCCAGGTCTTGATATCAAAGAGGACAGAAGACCAAAATTAAAAAAAGGAGGTAAAGAAATAGATGCGCAGGGTATGTATTTACTACCTGGATTCATCGAAATGCATGGTCATATTTCATCGCAGAGATCTGGTAAGGCAGATTATGTTTATAAGTTATGGATGGCCCACGGTATTACCACGATTCGTGACCCTTCATGCGGTCAAGGGTTAGATTGGGTATTGTCTGAAAAAGAGCGAAGTACAAAAAATGAGATTACAGCACCAAGAATATTAGCTTATACAAGTTTTGGTCAAGGCGAAAAAAATGGAATTAATAGTCCTCAAGAAGCCATAGACTGGGTGAGAAATAATGCAGCTAAAGGTGCTGATGGAATCAAGTTTTTTGGTTCAAGACCTGATATATTCAAAGTAGCATTGCAGGAGAACAAAAAACTTGGGTTGAGATCAGCTTGTCACCATGCACAAATGGATGTTGCATTAATGAATGTACTCGAAACGGCTAGAAATGGGCTCACCACTATGGAGCATTGGTATGGGTTACCAGAGGCCCTTTTTGAAGACAGGACGGTTCAGAATTATCCATTAAATTATAATTACATGAATGAGGGTGATCGATTTGAGGAGGCAGGAAAGCTGTGGAAGCAAGCCGCATTACCTCATTCAAAAAAATGGAATGAAGTAATGAGTGAGCTCCTATCCTTAGATTTCAC
>DBBU01000072.1:7584-10230 GCA_002292365.1 Flammeovirgaceae bacterium UBA976 | reverse complement strand
TGGGCGTCACGTGCTAAAATTTCGGCATGGATTTTTTGGTCTACTTTGACTCCATAACCTTCTACTAAAGCTTTTGCTGCTTCAAAATCTCCTTCAGATTTGATGCGTTGAACTTCTTGCAATAACTGACCAAAAATTTCACGGAGGGCTTGATAGTCTTTGATGTCATAGTAGGTTTTATTGTCTTTGATGATCCGCTCGATGACATTATTTTTCGCCCCTTGTTCATAGGCCCATGCGGCCACCCATTGCCGATTGACCATGTGGGCCTCTTCAATATCATTACCCAGTTCAATGCGAATCAGTTGGGTAATCAATCCATTTCGAATGTATCCATCATAGGTAGCTTTTCCCAGGGCCTGCCAATCATCCGTCAACCCTAATTCTTGTATTTTAGCATCAAAGGCATAATATAATCCTACCAGATCGGCCCGACCTTCTTCTATCGTAGAATAATAGTTTTGCAGGGTCTCTTTGGGTTGTCCTACACCTTCATTGAGTTGTCCCGAAGCATGGCCTACCACTTCATGAAGGGCGGTATGCAATTTATCACCCACCTCACCATAGGCTCTTTCGCCGTCTATCTCCTCCTGATCGAAAGCAAACTCCTCTAACCTACCAGAACTGCCCCCACTATTGTAGGCATCTGTTATATTTCCCAATGAGACTGATTTGGATCCGTGTTCCTTACGAATCCAATTATTATTTGGCAGATTCACTCCAATCGGTGAATTTGGAGAGACTGCACCTCCCAATCCGGCCACATGAACTGTTTTGTAGGTGATGCCTACTACATTTTTTTTCTTGTGTTCTTCCAATAACGGAGAATGGTCTTCAAACCATTGCGCATGCTGCGAAAGCACCGCCATTTTTTGAGACATGTCAAAGTCTTTGATTTCGACAATACTCTCATAGGATCCTCGATAACCTTTTGGATCATTGTACACTTCAATAAAGCCGTTGATCCAGTCAATATTTCCCTGTGTGCTCGTAGCCCACGCGATGCAATACTGGTCCCAAATGTCCAAGCTTCCTGTTTTGTAATACGTGATTAATAATTTGAGGGCCTCCTCTTGGTTTTTATTTTCAGCAACTTGTACCGCTTTATTTAGCCATCCGATGATCTGATCAATGGCTGCTCCGTACATTCCCCCAGACCGCCATACTTTTTCAACTAAGACACCATTTTCGCGTATGAGTTTTGAATTGAGGCCGGCCTCAATAGGCTTTCCCTTCGGTCCATTGTATGCATTTTTGTAGAAATCAATCACTTCTTGATCCGTAATATCAGGACCATAAAAATTAACAGCAGAAGATAAAATGTTATCTATTCCTCCTTTTTTATTTACTTTTTTGGCATCCAAATCATTAAAAATTATATCAATGATTTCTTGATCCAGTTTTGTATTTGATTTTTTTAATAATTCATCTACAAAATAGGTTTGTGTAAAACTGGGTTTGATTTTATCATTGGAATAATGATGATGAATCCCATTGGAAAACCAAACGCGTTTTAAATAAACTTTAAAGGCGGCAAATGAGTCACTTTTTCGGTCTCCTGCGTACGATGTATTGATTTGCTCTAAGGCTTCTCTGATACTCATATTGTGTCTATAATTTTGATCCCAGATAATATCTCTTCCTGCTAAACCCGCTTGATTGAGGTAGTAGACCAATTGCTTTTCTTTTAATGTGAGGTTTTCAAAACCAGGAATTTCATATCGAATCAAACGCAAATCTGCAAATTGATCTACCAGAAGCTTTAATTCTGTTGTTTCTGTCTGGGTAGTTTCTTCGTTTTGATTTGAGCAGGCACCTAGGATCAAAGAGATGAGACAGGCGTAAATAATTTGGGGCGATTTCATTATTTCTAAATTTTAATTTGGATCAGGCTACAAGGATAATCTGTTCTGATATAAAATAAATGATTGTTTCGCAAATTTGATGACTGAATTTATGATTTCAAAGGAATTGTGTGCAACTATTATTGATTGTTGCTTGGCTAATCATAAGCTTTTTTCATCAAGAAGGCTTGACCATTAGGGGGTAGGTCATCCACAGAAAAATGAATGGGAGGGCATTCAAGTATCAAAGGTTTTGGATCAGTGGGTAAGCTTTTGTCCTGGATAAAGACTTTTTAATTGCCTCTTTTCCCTATAATAAACTACGCCATTTCCTTCAGGATTTACAATCTGTTGAGGGCCTATTTCAAGGGCTTTTAGTGAGGCGTGGTAGTCAGCAAAATTGCCTGCACCCGTGTACCAAATATCATCTCTATCACCTATTTTATTACAAAATTTTAAAATATTTTGATTTCTCAACGTATCTCTGAGTTCCCATGAGTGACCCCAAACATAAAAAAGAGAAAGGCTAGGGCTATCCAAACAAATATATGCTTCCAGATACTCCAATGCCTCACTGTCATGGCAAGTGGGACTCCATAGGTAGTAATTTTCTGGAAGGTCAAAGTTGTATGAGGATTTGACGGTGCGTGCATTGGTCAATGGAGTGGTACCGATCACCTCCGCCACATGGTCGTTGGTACTACCAAAGGCATAGGCCATACTGGAAATCTTGCGGTCTGATAGGATAGTTAAATTCTCAATATCAACATTGATTTCCTCGAGTATTTCTTTATCGGAGAGG
>DBBU01000072.1:6219-7446 GCA_002292365.1 Flammeovirgaceae bacterium UBA976 | reverse complement strand
GATCAAATAATTGCGCCAAGGCGATGTCATCATCTAAACCATCATCATAGCTCATGATCAGCGCCTTGTGGTTGCCGTTGGGGTATACCCAATCAATTTCTGTACTTTTTTCGGAGCAGCCCATCGCCAGAAGGCCGAGTACGATAATAAGAGTGGAAAGAAGCAAGGCTTTAATCATGCTAGCAGGAGAATGATTTAGGAATAGTTTAATATTTAAAGAACTGATTTGGCTGTAACGGTCAAAATCCCACGCATGGTTAGATAATGACCAGGGAAGGTACACAAAAAGGGATAAGCTCCAGGGACCTCTGGTGCAGTAAAATAAATACTTTCAATTTTATGAGGAGCCAAAAGATTGGTATGCGCAATTACCGCATCTATTTCGGGTACGAAGCTCAATGCGGCGCCATCTAAGCCTAATTTTGTAGCTGCAATACCCACCTCATCAGCATGGTTTTTTGCAACCAATACAAAATTGTGGGGCATGTCATCCGTATTATTGAAAGTTAATTTCACGCTACTTCCAGCGACTACTGTTAGATTCGATTTATCAAATTTTAAGCCTGGTACGGTACCAATTTCGAGGGCTACATCGATTGGGTTGAAACCTGTTTCTGGTTGTTCAATGATCCGCTTCAATGATGTTCGTTTTGCATTTTTACTGGAAGATGGATCCTTTATAAGGTTTGAGGTTCCAACAGGAATCTCATTTAGCGTATAATAACCAAAATCGTGCAATAATGTTTGACCCAACTGATTCAATATACCGGGTGCTTTGATCTCATAAATATATCCTTTTCTGAATTGGTCAAGCTTCAGTAATGCATTCATTCCATCTTCGCTCAAGGAAATTTCAGTGATATTCCTGCGTTCTTTATTTTGAACATCGCTACCATAAAAATGATGGTATGAATAAGTGAAATCAATTATTTGATAGGAAGATAAGCTCTGAGCAGATGCAGCATCAATAGGTTGGGTAAATTCCAATGAAAACCCTTCTGGATGAACCTTGATCGTTTTGATTTCAAATGGAATTTTCCCTGTCCATGACATTCGTTCCAATGCAAAGCTGGACTGCCCAGTGGAGCCCCATCCACGATTGGTCTGGCCTACGTAAATAGCATCATTTTTAGGATTGTTGACGATTCTTAAAACTCCTGAAGAAAAACCTTCTTTAAAAGGGAAACAAACTCCTTGGTATACTCCATTTACTTTTTCTTGAAAGAC
>DBBU01000072.1:0-6123 GCA_002292365.1 Flammeovirgaceae bacterium UBA976 | reverse complement strand
ACTTTCAAGCTGATGGGAGATCCCTTTTCACTAGACCATCTCAAACCTGCAGGATTACCGGCAAAATCACCTAATTCGAGATGTGTCATTCTACCCGATCCTACCCAATCTCCTTGATTTTCTGTATAAAAAATATCTCCTTCAGCATTGATGCCAAATCCAGCAGGAGATCTCAAGCCTGTAGCATAAGGAGTCACTTGACCATCTTCACTTACTTTAAGCATCCAGCCACGCCATTTTGAGGCACTTTCGCCATATCCTACCCAACCTAAATTGAGTGTAACAAGCATTTGACCGTCGGGCAATAAAACAGGTCCATAGGAGTATTCATGGTAATTGCCATTCAAATCCCACTTTGTTACAGTTTTATAAATATCTGCTTGATTATCTCCATCCTGATCGATGAGTTGGGTAAGTTCGCCACGTTGGTTAGAATAAAAAGCGCGATCATGGTACAATAAACCCAGTGGTTCATGCAGCCCATGGGCAAATCTGATATATTCAGATTTTGGTTTTTCTGGATTTAGGATTAGCCAAATTTCACCTCTACGTGTACTGACGCCAAGCTGACCTTTATCGTTAAAAGCCAACCCACCCACTTCAAGACTAATTTCTTCTGGAACGTAAATTTGATTGATTTGATAATAATCTGATTCACGCTGTTGAGAATAGGCATTATCATAGTAGAATAGGCTAACGATTAATGTGGCGAGGAATGGAGTTGAAATATTCATATTCAAAGAGTTACAATTTATTTTCTTTCATTACCAAAATATGGAATAAACTATTTTTTTATCTTTTTCTAAAGGATAAATGAGTTCCATGACACCGTCCACCTTACGAAGAATGGGTTGGGATTCACCTATATTTTTAAAATAATAGTAGCCTCCAACAGTGTAAAATTCATCATTTACCTTCTCGATATGTTCCGCTTGTGCAGCCCGACTGTATAAATTACTTTCACCATTAATAGAGAGCGTTCTCTGGAGACCATTGGTCAAAGCGCTAGGTTGATATAGATCTTCAAAGGTTAAGTTTTGATAAGTATAGATGAAAATGGGTCTTTTATTGTCATCTATTCTATATCCCTGAGGTGTGATATCATTATTAATTTTTAATGAGTAGGGACTTGCTTCATTTGTCAATGGGGATGCAATTATATGTTCATTTAATTCAACTGACATTTCCTGGGGCATTAATAATTGATCGATACCTCTCCCTTCCCACATTTCTGTGACATCGGCAAATCCCCCCTTCCATACTTTTAGTAGACTCCCACGGGTTAGGTCATATGAATAATGAACACCTTGAGGATCACCCACCGAAATGACGTGTGTTCTTTTTTCATCTTTATAGTTCACAAAACTTCTGATCATCTCAGGAGTTTTAATAGGATCGATGTGTAAGTCTTTTTTTGTATTATTTAAAGGATATGGATAAAGTCCTTGCAGCGTTCTTAATTCTTGTTCGGGTCCTTCGTATTTTAACCAAAGGCCTTTTCCCCAAGTATTATTAAAGTAGTTTATCTGAAATGCGTGAGCACCTCTTTTGAGATTAACTAAGCCTTTTTTTGATTCGAAATCATGTTTTCCATCGTTATTAATGATTTGTTTTTGATCAATGAAAAGGGCCGAACCATCATCCGAGAAAAGATCAAACAAATAATCTCCTGAGATGGGGACATTCAAGTTACCTGTGAATTTGAATGCAACGCCATCTCTTCGTTGAGATAGTTGATTTACATCAATTTTTTTTGTATGGTCTGTCACTTTAGGGAATAGCGTATCAAAATGAGGAAGGCTAGTTATTGGCATGGGAACTTCGAAATATTGATATTCAATATTGCTTGTGCTGATCGTATCTGTCCCGTACAGTTTATACTTTATGTTTCTGAAGGCAACGGGTCCATGGTCACCTTGTAGCATCAACGCCGCCTTGGGCAATTCGAGTTGATCTGAAATAAATGCAGCTCTGGTAGGCCCAGTCACAGCTATTTTTTCATGAATTAAGATTCCGTTATGGCTTACTTCCTCAAAAAGGGCATCAGCTATTTTGTTACCTAAGGAGTCAAATTTAGGAGCTTTAAATTTGATGTGAAGATGTTGCCACAATCCCGGGGCTTTGCTTACATTCTTTTTGGGAGCATGCCCTTCATAGCCTTGTTGTCCTTCTGGTTTTTGATCATCCCATCGCTCATAGATACTCCCACAATCCTGCGATGTAAGGTTATTGACGTCCCAGCTGTCTAAAAGTTGAATTTCATATCGACTTTGAAAGTAGATGCCTGAGTTAGATCCTTTGGGCATCATGAATTCTAAATCCAATTCAATGTCACCATGTTCAAAAGTTGAAAAAATAGGGTCTCGATTTTCACTAGTGGGCTGATTGACTAAGATTCCTGTACCCTGCTTAGTTTTGATATGTAATTCTTGGGTAAAGTCCGAATAGACTTTACCCATCATACTCCAGTTTTGCGTGGTACTTTGGAATTCACTCATATCTGAAAGTTTCAGAGCTTTAAACGGGAGTACATTGGGTATGACTGATTCATGACCTTTCAAATCTTCCACTATCGAAGGCGCACAACCCCAAAGGATGAGTAAAAAAAGGAGGGTGACATTGATTCTATTTTTTTTCATTGGTCTTTTGGGTAATGGAAGTGATTTTTGAAGTAGGTGTTTTTATATGAGAGAAGATTTGTAAAAAGGGTATTTCTTTTAGAACGAATACTTAAGCAACATCCACTAAGACAACAAGTTTTTATTTACTCTTAAAGAGAAAGATCTTCAGAAAGTGCCTTTATCATTTCTTAAATTAAAGAATAATATGTTTGGTGCAAGGTTTGAACATTGTATTTTCTGCCTGATTTCATATTTTCCTATCTTGTTCTTAATTAATAAAAAAGAAAAAGGCTCCTTAGATGATTAAAACAATCATCTTAAGTCAATGGAATCTGGATCAGAAAAGGGCCAAAAGGGAATTTATTTTTAATTAATTTTGTATTAAATAGAGTTTAAAGGCTTGATTAATCCATCACACAGACCCTTCAAAGGTTTCTAACTTCCTAATAATCATGAAAAAAAATTTCAAACTAATTGTACTTTTTATTTCCGTCTTATTTTTGGCGAAAATCGTGTCATGTGGAGATGTGGAGGATCCGGCCAGCGCTGTGTCTTATTCACTGACCGTTAAGGTTGACCCTGCAGTAGGGGGCAGTGTTTCCCAGACATCTGAAACTTTTATATCGGGCACGACCGCTTCCTTAACGGCAACGGCTAATACGAATTATACCTTTTCGACTTGGACTGGATCTTCAAATAGTACTTCGAATCCTTTAGAATTAATTATGAATGAGGATAAATCACTGGTTGCCATTTTTGAATTAATGGATAGCGACCAAGATGGAATAACCGATGATTTAGATGAATGTCCTGATACCACTGAAGGAAGCACAGTAGATGATAAAGGTTGTAAAGAAGAGGTTGCTGAAGTTGTTGCCACTGTTTGGACGGGAGATGTGATAAATTTTAGTAAATCAGATGGTGCTGATCCTGCGTTAGCCGCCAACCAAGATCGAATTACCGATAAAGTCTGGATTACTCGAGACAATGAAGAGGGAGGGCAAATATATAATCGGGTATTAGAAAATGCTTCAGATAAAGAAACGAGTCCACTAGGAACGTCATGGTCTGAAGGGTCTATCGATGATTATGCCTCTTTAACTTACACCTCCTTTCGAACGGCAACGGGAAAGCCCAAAGACGCCGTCGGCAAGACTTATGTAGTACATCTTACTGAGGACAACATTTATTTATCAGTGAAGCTAATTTCTTGGTCTGGAGGTAAGGCGGGAGGATTTAGTTACGAAAGGAGTACAGAGTAAGTTTTCAAAAAATGCATTCGTAAAAGGATAAAAAAAGTACCTTTTGATTTTTAAAAAAATGCTTTTTTTATCTTTTAAGATTGTTTATCACGAGGGCACTGGGGAACTCAATTCAGGTAAAAACCTCCATAATTCAGAATAATTACCCCACATTTCTAAACCTTTGCTGGAAGCAACATTATCTGCATTGTAATTTCCAACGAAAATTTCATTGTATTTTTCCACCACTTTAGGCCACGATTCAGACTCATTGTCTAGTCCAGTATAGTCATTGTGCGCATACGTTACCAAAACTCTTCCCGTGATACCCCCGATGGAAGAGCTCCACACACGAAGAGAGATTTCATCACCTAACTTGGCAGCTGCTTTGGCAGCATTTTTTGGGTTAACACGTTACTAGCTAAAAAACAAATAATCGGCTTTGAGATAGGTCTCTTTGTAGGCATTCGAGAGGTTTCCTACTGGGCTGAAAATAGGAGGGTAACGGGCGGTTCAATTGAATATGATCAGCATAGATACTGCTCTCCTAATTAATAAGGAGAGTTTTCAAACGGTTGAGCCGTGAGGGTAAAACTTATTGAAAAAAGGTATTAAACAAAATAGATTTATTGAATAGGTATTTAGATTTTTCTATCCTTACTTTCCCACTTCGCCGGCTTTGGCAACTTTTTTTCTAGATACTTGCTTACTTCAGGGCAGGGTTGCTTATTTTTATTTCGGAGGTCGGCCACACAGATAAACGAAAAATCAACGGCCAAAAAGATTCTCAATTTATTAATGATACGGGAAAAATAATCAGATTGAATAAGAATTAAAGTTTTCTTCTCTTTCACAAAGTTCAACATTTTATTATGTGAAAAGTAATAGCAGTAGGCGTCTAGAAAGCAAAAGGTATCTTCCGATCGAAACAAAGTATTTCGGAGTATTTCGATGGCCTCCGGATGAAGGCCAATGAATTTTTTTACATAAGTTTTATTCAAAATCCTGGGGCTATGTCCAATAGGTGGGGGCATTTTTTTGGTGAGACCTAACTGTTGAAAGGTATTTGCTCTTGCCTTGGAAACATGACCATCTAGATTAAAAGGGTTAATTAAATAGGAATTACTGCTAATGAATCTCAATAATTTATCGGATTCTTGGTACCAAATGGGTTTTCCAGTAATGTCGAATAAGTCTTTCAGTGACAAGGGCGCTGTTAAAAGCATGTCATCGTTGAAATACAAGAAGTCTTCGGTTAAACCTGGGATTTCATGCAGCACCGATTCAAATGTGCAGGAACAAAAAGAAATGCCCTTTAAAAGTTCATTGCCATTGATGATAACAAGATCAGCTCTACTTTGATCTATAAAGTTTGGAATAGAACCATGATTGGTAACTAAATATATTTTATGGATATTTTCAGAAAAATACAGATCTAAACTCCTTAAGGAATACTTTAATTCATTTAGGCTAGAGTCAAAACGTGCTGTGTTGTTGGCAGCACTCTTTTTTTTAATGTGTTGGTCTTTTTCTTTTTGCCATGCTTTATTCTCATGGTCAACCCAAGTATATACGACATCTATTTTTTTGGGCATGAGGGTTGCTTCTTCTTTTATGAATTTATCCAAGACAAATGTCTATTAAAAAAATGAATTTTGGCTGATATTTCTTAGAAGCGATTCGCAAATAAATATAATTTATCCTGCCGAAAAATGGTTAATTATCAATTAAATACAGTAAAAATCTGATTATGTATTTCTCTGAAATAACTTTTATCTTAAACCATTGAGATCATATTTCGAAACAAAATTCCAGATGAGCTGACTGGTATTAGCTCCCTCATAGGAAAGATCAAACCAAACATGATCTCCTTCAACGACCTTATAATGTTCCACTCTGGTACCGTTGTCTCCATCATGATAAGCGTAATATTCAATTAGGGTACCATTGTCAGTGATGCTATTGGTTAAAGGATCTTTACTCGTATGGTTGAAGGAAGTCCAATGATTCAACATATCTTCTACCGATGCATAATATTCACTAATACCATCATAAGGACGGATGAAATCTGAAGTCCCATGAAATTCTATAATTGCGGTTGGGTGTAGTGGATCGCAGTTATCTATTGTTTCTTGGTACATCAAGCCAGAAACAGCACCTATTGCAGCTATTTTATCACTATTGTAGCAAGCAAGTGCAAAGACAAAGTCAGCACCATTTGAAAAACCACAGGCATAGATACGTAAACTGTCAATATTGTA
>DBBU01000044.1 GCA_002292365.1 Flammeovirgaceae bacterium UBA976 | reverse complement strand
TTGGATAACCTCTTATATTTTATCTCATTTGATGAAATAAAACCTCAACAAACTCTGTGGAGAATTAAGGACCATTAGTCTTATTGATAAAAAAAGGATCTTTTCCAAATTAATGAAAACGGCCAAAAAAGCCAACGCACCAGGCTATTTCACAGAGCTTCAAATAACCAAATCGAACCCACCCGCATATCTTAAAGAAGATCAATAGAAGAACTAGGAGACCATAAGGTCCTTAAAATTCAAAAAATGCTTATATTGATCTATGAAATTTTTAAAATCTTTATTATTGACTCAATCTAATCTACTTTATTTCCTCATTGTCGGAAGTCTATTATTCACTTTAGGGTGCCATCATAGTAATACATCAGAAAATAGTTTCCGTTCTATCGATGATATCTTTCAATCTTATCATACCTTCAAACAGCAGATCAATCCTATTGAAGCTACTAAGGCAGGCGAAACAAGCTACAATAATAAAATTGCAAATTATATTTCATCTGATTATCAGGATTATCTAAAAAGACAATATGACCTGTATTTAGATACTTTAGATACTTTTGACGCTACCTCCGTAACTTCCAGTCAATGGCTCAGCATACAGACCATGCAATGGGATTGTACCATCAAAAGAGCAGGACTTTTGCAACCTCTTGTCACCATGGCCTCTCCCATGTACAACCTGCCCAGCTTCGAGTTAATGCCCCTAATACAAGTTCAATCCTTACACTTATATGCTGCCCAATTAGCGGCCGGCAACAGTGTACATCCTTTCGAAACCATTGAAGATTATGATCAATGGTTACAGCGCACGACCGATTACCTCACTTTTTTAGATACCTGTATCATCAAAATGAAATTGGGCATGAGCAAAGGCATCGTTTTACCAAAATCTCTGGTTCAAAAAGTACTCCCTCAGTTGGAACCTTTCATCACGGAATCTATTGAAAGTCATTTGTTCTATACCCCCATTAAAAGTATGCCCACCCATTTCAGTTCAGCGGAAAGAGATCGATTGGCCACGGCATATAGCAACATGATCAATGAACAGCTTAAACCCAAATACCGAGAGTTAAGAGCTTTTTTAAAAAATGAATACTTACCTAAATCTCGAAATACCTCAGGTCTGGGAAGTCTGCCCGGTGGGTTGGAGACCTATCAATATCTGGTTCGTCTTCATACGACAACCGATCTCACCTTTGATGAAATTCATAACATAGGACTCACAGAAGTCGATCGTATTTTGTCCGAAATGGAGGATGCCAAAAAAAGTATGGGTTTTAATGGGGACATTAAAGACTTTTTTGAATTTATCAGAAACAGTCCAGAACAAATGCCATTCACCCAACCAAAACAAGTCATTGACCATTTTGATGAGATTAAACGGCGAGTGGCAGATTCCTTAAGCGCCCTTTTTAACTTGAAACCCAAAGCAACCTTTAAAGTAAGGCGTACAGAAGCTTTTAGAGAGGTTTCTGCCAGTGCAGAATATGTCCCTGGATCAAAAGATGCTTCACGTTCCGGTATCTTCTATGTGCCTATTCCTGACGTCTCACGCTACAATAAATATGCCGATGAAGCCTTATTTCTGCATGAAGCCATTCCTGGTCACCATTACCAGCTCTCGCTTCAACAAGAGAATAAACAGTTACCCGCATTTCTTCATCCTGAAAGTCTTGGGGTTTTCGTTGAAGGCTGGGCACTTTATGCCGAATCCTTGGGCCGTGAACTCGGGCTTTACCAAGATCCCATTCAATATTTTGGTATGCTCAGTATGGAAATGCACCGAGCCATCCGGTTGGTAGTAGATACCGGTATTCATGGAAAGGGGTGGACTAGAGCACAAGCCATTCAGTATTCTCTCGATCATGAAGCGGAGTCTGAAGCCTCCATCGTTTCAGAAATTGAGCGCTATATGGCCACTCCAGGACAAGCCCTTTCCTATAAAATAGGTCAACTCAAGATCCAAGAATTGAGATCCAGAGCGACACAAAAATTAGGTGATAAATTTGATATTAAAGCATTCCACGATCAAGTGCTTAAAACAGGCAGTCTTCCTTTGATTGTGCTTGAAAAGAAAATCAATAACTGGATCAACACTCAAGGACTATAACAAAAAAATAAGTGCTCCTCGAAATGATAATTAGATAGATTCCCGTATGTTTTACTAATTAATAATGATGGATATGAAATATTTAAGTTTCTTTCTCTGCTTTTTTTTGTTCATAGCAACCCGTTGTAATACGCCCAATTCCTATTTTGAAGATGCATTATGCATTGATAATATATCCATCATTGACCCCAAAGTAGGCCTAATAAAACATCAAACAGTCATCATCAAAGAAGGTAAAATTCTTCAAGTCCTCCCTGCTGATAAAATAAATCTGTCATCAAAGAACACGCTCATAGATGGTACAGATAAATTTTTAATGCCTGGTTTATGGGATGCTCATGTACATTTTGCCTATATAGAAGAGATGGCCCCTAGTATGTTTGATCTCTTTTTGGCTTATGGCATTACCAGTGTCAGGGATACAGGAGGTGAAATTAATTTTACAAGTGCATGGAAAAGGAAATCACTTCAAAATCCTACTTCCAGCCCACGCGTAATGATCGCAGGTCCACTGCTCGACGGGATGCCCAATGTGTACGATGGAAGTGATCATGAGCACCCACCCTTATCGGTAGGTTTAGCTACGGTTTCCGATGTCCGTAATAAAGTAAATGAGTTAGATAGTATAGGCGTAGATCTACTCAAGGCCTATGAAATGCTCACACCTGACCAGTTTAAGGAGATTATGCGATTAGCGAAGGAAAAAGGATTAAATGTAAGCGGTCATGTACCGTTGAGCATGGATGTTATTTCAGCTTCCAATGCGGGTCTGAACAGCATGGAACATATGAGAAATCTCGAACTCTCATGTGCCACTAACTCAGATGAATTATTAGCACAACGTCAAGAGATTCTGGCGCTGGGGAAAAAGGATATTGGCGGAGTTCTCCGCTCCAAAATACATGCCTTACAAAGACCCTTAGCCATTGCAAATTACGACCCTCAAAGGGCACAAGAAGTACTCGATGTTTTGGCCAAGAATGATACCTGGCAAATACCTACCTTAGCTCTGGCTACTGGATATACCGAAAGACCTTTTGCCAGTCCCGAATGGCAAGAGACTTTTAAATATTTACCACAAGCGATTGAACGAAGTTGGAAAAATGAAATTGAGCAGCTGCTCGCTACGAAACCCACTCCCTTCAATAAAACGTATACCCAGTGGTTTACTAACATGGTGGGCCAAGTGCACCGCACCGGTATTGAAATAATGGCTGGAACTGATTGTCCTATTGATTACCTCACTCCAGGTAGAAGTCTACATGAAGAATTAGAGGTATTGGTGAAGGCTGGTCTATCTCCCTTGGAGGCGCTACAAACCGCTACCATTAATCCAGCTAAATACTTCCATCTAGAAAATGAGTTAGGTGCAGTGAAAGAAACCATGTGGGCGGACCTTCTGATTTTAGATGCCAATCCATTAATCGACATTAAAAATACGCAAAAGATTGATGCCGTGATTAAGCAAGGTCATTATATGGGTCGTTCCGATTTAGATGAGATGCTCGGGAAACTCACCACACGATAAATATAAAAATTCAGATGTAAGGTTCTTTTTTTAATTCTTTGAGTTCTTCCTTAAATCTGGATTATATATCAGAGCCAGCTGTAAATATTTTTTACCATAAGCATTGACTCTTTGATAAAGCATACCAACCTGTACAGCCAACTCTGGTTTAAATTGATATCCCAAAGCTCCATATAATCTGTTTCTATCAAAAAATGTTTGCTCGGTATTCACAAAAATTTCATCATAGATCCCTAAAAATACCGTTCCTGGCTCCATTACCCTCTGATTGAGTGGCACCGTCAACATCAATCGATAACGCAAACGATTTTTATAATCACCACTGACCCATCGCTGCTCCACGCGGTAGCGATGTTCAAACTTGACACGCCCTACTGCATTAGTTAAAATAAACTGCTGCCATACACGGTGTTCTTTGGACAAAGGCGTACTAGAGTCCGCTTCATCGTAAGAAGTCACATAACCGTACCCTGCCGTCACTAAAACATGAGGAGCCAAATGGTAATTCAACCCTCCTCGTAACAAGAGCTGCTCGATATTGACTGGTGCGAGCGTATGATTACGGTGTTGAACTTCTGTATGAAGACTCCAACGTTCCTTTATCTTATTTTGCCCAAAATACATCAGCCAATTTCCTATTTCATCTGACTGAGAAAAAGCCGAGGAGGTAGTAAAAAAAAGCAGTGTAAGGAGCTTAATCTTTGGACCAATACGCATAGAAATTATATAAATGACACCACTCCAGTATGCACATCGTACATGGCTCCCACAATATCTATTTCTCCATTTTCGTAGAGTTCATTCAGTACTGGACTGTCACTTTTAATTTTCGCTACAGTAAGGGCTACATTTCTATCAGCGACCTCTTGTACATAAGCAGCATTCTTTGAACTTTTATCTTCATAGTGTCCCGTGACCGAATCTATGGCTGGCTGAATATTAGAAAGCATATGGGTTAAGTTACCGAGTTCTACATGATCACAGGCTCCTTTCACCGCTCCACAGCTACTATGTCCCATAACTACAATTGCCTTAGAACCTGCCGCTTTACAAGCAAATTCTAAGCTGCCTAGTATATCGGTATTCACAAAGTTTCCTGCTACGCGCGCATTAAATATGTCGCCGATTCCTTGATCAAAAACATATTCTGCCGGCACCCTCGAATCAATACAGCCCAAAACAGCAGCAAAGGGGTATTGACCAGTTCCTGTTTGTGCCACTTGCGTTGAAATATCTCTTTGAATAGTCTGATTGGCTACAAAACGCTGATTACCTTTTTTCAATAATTCAATAGCCATTTCTGGAGTAAGGGAGGCCTGACTTTCTGCAGTCTGTACACCCGTATTGTCAATATTATTAATCATAATCTTTTATTTAAATTTCATTAGTTTCAATTATTGTGTTGTGTTTTTTATGGTCTCAAATAAATTATTTTGAGCATTTTTATTTTTTTCCTGAACCAAACCTGTCCAATTCACAGTAATATCCCTGTTTTCGGCAGTTAATTCAAAATTTGAAATGATCTCTATCACATCAGGATGAATACTTACTGTTTTTCTGGCATCAATTATCACATTGCTACCGTCCGGCAATTCTGTTAAGGCCTTTGAAATCCCTGCTTTATTCAGAAAAGTAACAGATTCAGACAGTTGAATTTTAATGGGCTCACCGGGCACATACGCATCAAAATCGAAAAAGTAAGCCGCATTATAATTATTCCATAAAATATGAAATATGGCCAATACGAGTCCAATGGATATCCCTGTCAATAAGTCCGTAAAAACAATCCCCAAAATGGTCACAACGAAGGGGATAAATTCCGCTCGACCCATGTTGTATACTTGTTTAATTACATTGAAACTGGCCAACTTATAACCCACTACCAATAGAATGGCTGCAAGGCTCGCTAAAGGGATCAAATTGATCACCCCCGGTAATAGTACTACACATATCAACATCAAAACTCCATGAAAAAATGAGGATGCTTTGGTTCTACCTCCCGATTGAATATTGGTAGAACTTCTCACAATGACTTGCGTCAATGGAAGCCCCCCAATGAATCCAGCAACCAAATTACCGATCCCTTGAGCCACCAACTCCTTATTAGGGGGAGCCACACGCTTGTAAGGATCTAATTTATCAGTCGCTTCAAGACATAATAAGGTCTCAAGACTGGCGACTACAGCGATGGTCACTCCCAAAATATAAATTCGCGGATTTCCCAACTGCGTGAAATCAGGGGATGCAAATTGTCCTAGAAATTCACCAAAAGAATTAGCAACTGGGATATCTACTACCTGAGTGACTAGTAAATTCAAATCGGGCCAATTTCGAAACAACAAGTTCAAACCAACACCCAAACTCACTACTACCAGTGGACCTTGGATCAGTTTGAAGAAAGTATATTTTTTCACAAAAGCTTGTTCCCATGTGATCAGAACCAAAAGTGATAAAATAGAGATAATGACCGGACCCGGACTGAAATAATCCCAGATTACGGTCAACTCACTCAATGTATTTTGACCATCTTTTTGAAAAAACCCTAAATCTCCTTCCGGATCTGCATCATAGCCGAAGGCATGGGGAATTTGCTTTAAAAAAATTACAATACCAATACCTGAGAGCATTCCCTTGATCACAGAGGATGGAAAAAAATAAGCAATGATACCCGCTTTTAATAGGCCTAATATTATCTGAACGATTCCCGCTACAATAACAGCCAGTAAAAAAGTCTCAAAAGATCCTAACTCTTCGATAGCTGCAAATACAATAACTGCTAATCCAGCTGCAGGACCACTTACCCCCAATGCAGATCCACTAATGAGAGCGACAATCACACCGCCAATAATTCCCGCTACAAGTCCGGAGAACAAGGGTGCCCCCGAAGCCAATGAAATACCTAGGCAAAGAGGAATGGCCACCAAAGTCACAACAATACCTGCCGGAAAGTCATATTTTAGGTTTTGAAAAAATCCATTATTATTCAATTTTTGCATATGATTATTCATAATTAATTTACTAATATTTAAGGTTTTACAAAATAAAAGCTCACTTTTAAAATCTCTGCTGTCTGATCAAGATCTTAATAAAAAGCCTGCTTTGAGATAAACTGCCGGCTACTTCGGTGGTGGTATCAATATATCAACTAAAGGATTTTGGTAGCGATATTCAAATATATATGTAAGGTATCTCAAAGACCGTATTGTCAAGTCTTTGATTTTAATAAATGTACTCGAAACGGGTATTTTATGAGTACTCTCCTCTTGAGATTCTTCCATATCCTTCTCTTCTTGCTCATAGAGATCGATATGAACATTTCTTGCATTATTCGAATCAACCGCCTTGAAAAAAATCAAAAGACCAAACATGCAACAAGCCAATCTCATAAAAAAAATTCTATTTTGAGTCAACCCAATCATAACTAATTATTTAGTTGGGCATTTGGCACCAATGGCTTTAAATGTTGCCTCCTTACTGAATTCGATAATAGCATCTTCTCCATTGACCGCATCGGTGAGACGTGGCAAATGCTGTGCAAAAAATCTTTGATGATGTGCCCCTTCAATAAGAGTGGATATCAGCATGTGGGGATATTTATAGGTTGGATTAATTTCTAATATGATGTCGCTCACCCTTCCTACCAATTGCTTATAACCCGCAAAAAAACCTTCTTTATTATTCTGATCCACTTCTTTGGTCATGTAAGATTTAGAGGACTCAGCAATGACAATTTTATTGAGTTTATATTCATTAATATGCTCAAAACTCCCATCCAATTCGATATTTTCAGTGAGTAATTTAATCGCTTTTTCTAAGCGTTCTTCAGGAGCAGGGATATTGGCCAAACCGAAGGCTATTCGATATTCCATCCAGCACCAATACCATGAAGTCAAATACAGCAATAGTTTGTACTTACTTTCAAAATATCGATAAATCGAAGCTTCATTGGAATGTATTTCTAATCCTAATTTTCTAAAAGTGAAAGCTTCAAATCCTACTTCATCAATCAAATTAATACTAGACTCAACAATCTTACGCCCCAAAGCACTGGATTCTGGGTTCTTTATATAGACCCTATTATTGACTTGGAGACTGAAAGAAGTAAATAAATCTTGCATTTAGTTATTTTAATTAGCAAATATAATAGTAATGCTATCATAAATGAAAATGAATGATTAAATTTTGCCAAGAAAAATTAAAAATGTTCAAATACAATCAGGAAATCATTAAACCACTTAATGAACCCCTACCTTACTCAAGGATGATCAAAATCTGAAAATTAGAATACTTCAAGTCTCAAATCATTGCTGCATTGGAACCAATTGGCTAACCAAGATCTGTTTTTAAATACATTTCACTAGGAATAAATTTCACTTTTTAGCTTTATTCTGAAACCCTGAGAATAAAAAGTAAGGTAACGCCAATAATTTCAATTTAAATATCAAAAAATAGCCTTTTCATAAATTTTTGGTCAAAATATTTTAGCACTTCACAAAAAAATCATGAATCTATTCTTTCGATTTAGTCCTCTTCTTGACTCTCTAAAAATAAGACTCGGGTTTTTTGGAAATTTTTATTCAACAAATCAAAAAACACTGCAATTTTGTAGCTCATGATTCAATCAAAATTTTATTTGATCTTATGTTATGTAGGATCAATCGTCATCCTCGGTGTACATTGTAGCCAAAAAAAATCTCCAATCCCGTTCGTAACCGCATCCCAAATTTTAGGAAATAAGGACTATCCTGCGATTTCTTACGGTGGTTATCGCCATGACACAAGAACCATTGCCCCCACAATAAACGAAATAAAAGAAGACATGCGGCTTCTTGAGGCAATGGGAATAAAATTGATTAGAACCTACAATACCCAATTATTTGAGGAGACCTCTCGCTTACTTGAGGCCATCAGTCTGATGAAAAAAGAAGATCCTGCTTTTGAAATGTACGTAATGCTAGGTGCTTGGATCGAATGTAAAGGTGCTTGGACAACTGAGATCGACCACCGTCAAGGCAATCTCATTCAAAATACCCAAGAGATCGCAAAGGCCGTCGAATGGGCTAAAAAATACCCTAATATCATCAAAATGATCGCCGTGGGCAATGAATCTATGGTCCACTGGGCATCGCAGTACTACGTGACTCCAAGCATCATACTAAAATGGGTAAACTATTTACAAAATCTCAAGGAAACGGGAACATTACCAGAGCAGTTATGGATTACGAGTTCGGATAATTTTGAATCATGGGGGGGAGGTAATGAAAGTTATCATACCCCCGATTTAGAAAAACTTATTAAGGCGGTAGATTTTATTTCTTTACATACCTATCCCTTTCATGATACGCATTACAATCCTAATTTTTGGATCATTCCCAAAGATGGACAAACATTATCTCCACAAGAACAGATAGATGCGGCTATGCTGAGAGCAAAAAATTATGCCCAAACACAATATGAGCAAACACGCAGTTATACTGAAGGTCTAAATCCCAATAAAAGCATTCACATAGGAGAAACGGGTTGGGCTACTACTGCCTCTGTTAATTACGGATCAAATGGTTCAAAAGCCGCTGATGAATACAAGCAAAAGAAGTATTTTGAGTTAGTCAACGAATGGACTCAGGAATTGAGTATTACCTGCTTCTTTTTTGAGGCCTTTGATGAGGAGTGGAAAGACAGAGCAAATCCAACAGGATCAGAAAATCATTTTGGATTGTTTACCCTAGAGGGTCACGCTAAGTACGCCTTGTGGGAGGCAGTAGATGCCGGTAATTATGCCGGACTTACTCGAAATGGAAAATCCATTAAGAAAAGTCATGAGGGCAATGTTAAAGCGATGATGCATGGAGTACTTCCACCCCCGACCCAAGAGGACCTGGGCATTTACGAAATTACAAAAATAAATACTACTCGCAAGCTAGGCGACAAGGTAACCGAGCAAGCATACATTATCAGTCATGCTGCTCTTAATCAACAATCAGGCCATCCCAGCGCCCCTCTAAAATTAAATGTTTGGGAAGGTACTTGTCAATTAACAATATCGGAAAAGGGTGTCATTATCCTGCAGTCAGGAACAGGCGCTTGGTGGGGTGCCGGCATTGAAATTCAAGGAAATGGCCAAGGAGAAAATTTATCACTTTTCGAAAATGGAAAGCTTCATTTCGATATCAAAGGAACTACAAAATCCTCCTTTAATTTAGGATTTCAAACGGGTTATTATACAGAAGGGACGTTAATCAATAATTATGTTTCATTTGGATTTGATATGCCGTATTCACTCAATGAAGACTGGCAGCACATGACTTTTAAGATCAAAGACCTTAACGTACAGGGAAATCTCGAAGATGTCACCGCCCCCATCTATATGATGGGTACTGATCAATTTGATGGTGGCTTTATTTATTTGAAGAACATTTTCTTTACAAGATATTGATCAGAGGAATTATTCCTTCACAGCCCTCGCCTGTAAACAATCTCATTTACCTTCAACAAAATATTTGACCCACTTGAATAAAAATCAATACCACAAAAAGCTAAGAAAAGACTACCTTAAAGGTTGAACCTCGTTAGAGTTAAAAAATCATGAAAAAAATACACTTATACGTAATCACTATTTTGATAGTTGCATCGGTAGCCGCCCAAAAGAAAAATTCCTCAATCAAAGCACTCAAAAAAGAAGTAAGAGAAAACGTACTGTCCAAGTCGAAAATGGCCCAAGTCATGGTGGATAAGGTATTTAGTTTTTCCGAATTAGGCTTTCAAGAAATTGAAACTTCAAAATACCTCACAGGAATTCTTAAAAATAATGGCTTCGAAATTGAATATGGTATCTCAGGAATTCCAACTGCCTGGTGGGCAAAATGGGGTTCCGGTAAGCCCGTGATTGCTATAGGAAGTGACATTGATTGTATTCCCAAAGCTTCGCAAAAACCTGGAGTGGCTTATCATGATCCTATCGTAAAAGGAGCTCCCGGTCATGGAGAGGGCCATAATTCAGGCACACCTCTCAATATTATAGCAGTTCTTGCAGTTAAAGAGATTATGGCGCGTGAAAATATACAAGGTACCCTCGTCATTTGGCCAGGAGTTGCTGAAGAACAACTTGGTACCAAGGCCTACTATACCAGAGATGGATATTTTGATGAGGTTGATCTATGTATTTTTACGCATGTAAGCAACAACTTAGGCGTCTCCTATGGACCCGCTTCGGGTACGGGTATGATCTCCGTCGAATATACATTTACGGGTGAATCTGCCCACTCTGCTGGAGCGCCCTGGCGTGCTAAGAGCGCCGCTGATGCCATTGAACTTATGAATATTGGCTGGCAGTACAATCGTGAGCATTTACATCCCTTAGGCAGATCTCATGCCGTTATCACAGATGGGGGAGATCAACCCAATGTTGTTCCCTCTAAGGCTTCTATTTGGTATTATTTTAGAGAAATTACGTATCCGAAAATCATGCAAATGTATGAACGCGCCAATGAAGTCGCTGCAGGTGCGGCCCTGATGACCCAAACTACTTTGTCTAGTAAAATTCTGGGCTCCGCCTGGCCAAGACATTTTAATAAGATCATCGCTGAAACGATGTATGAAAATATTTTGCAAGTTGGATTACCTGAATGGAGCGATGACGACCAGAATTTGGCCAAAGTGGTACAAGAACAAGTAAACTCCCCTAGTGAAATCGATGGCCTTGCCGTTGCATTAGATCCCATTGGACTCCCTATCACGGAACCCAAAAGTGGTGGATCAGACGATATAGGAGACATTTCTTGGAAAGTGCCTACGGTTACCTTAAGATATCCGTCAAATATACCAGGTCTTCAAGGTCATCATTGGTCTAATGCCATTGCCATGGCTACACCCATTGCTCATAAAGGAGTCATCTCAGGAGCACAAGTAGAAGCCATGACCTTACTTGATCTCCTCTTGAAACCAGAACTCGTTTCACAAGCTTGGAAATATTTTGATGAAGAACAAGCCTCTAAGCAAAAATACATCCCTATGGTTGGCGTAAAAGATGAGCCTGCCGTAAACCTAAATACCATGATTATGGAAAACTTTGCACCCAAGCTGAAACCTTTTTATTACGATGAAACAAAATATGACTCTTACATGGAGCAACTTGGGATAACATATCCCACCTTAAAAAAAGAATAATTAGTTTTTTAAAAGTATCTTATCAATTTCTGATGGTCTCCGTATCTCAAATTATTTATCCATCCATTTTAATATTAAGATGATCAAAGATCTGTACCGTAGAAAATTTCTAGAAAAATTAACTTGGGCGTGCGCAGGTAGCTTTCTGGGTCCGCTTACCTTCCATGAGACCACTGGAAAGAATAAAAATAACGTCACTCCGATCAGCCTCATTATTGATGCCGATACAGCCAACGAGGTAGATGATGCTTTTGCTATTGCAAGGGCTTTGGTGGAACCGGGATTCGATATCAAAGGGCTTTGCTCAGCTCAATGGCATACCCAAGCAAATGCCCCTAATAATTCAGTAGGTCGCAGTCAGCAAATGAACGAGGACCTCTTAGCACTGATGGGTAAATCAGATATCATACATCCTATGGGATCCAATATCCCTATGGTCAGTCAGTTCCGCGCTCAACCCTCTCCTGCAGCCCAGCTGATCATTGAAGAAGCTCATAAAATGCCTAAAGGTGAAAAATTAACCGTACTGACCTTGGGACCCGCCACCAATACTGCTTCGGCACTCCTCTTAGATCCCAGTATTCGACCTAAATTGAGATGTTGCTACCTAGGACTTTGGTACAACATAGAAGATCAAACATGGAGTAAGAGAGAATTTAATACAGACAATGATCCAAATGCTTTAAATGTATTGTTAAATACTCAAGGTTTAGAACTTGAGATCATGACAGCCACCACTTCCAAAGCCCTCGTTTTTGATAAAAAACAAGTGGATCGATACTTCAAAGGCAAGGGGGGCATTTTTGATTATCTGGTTACCTTATGGGAAAATTATGATCGTTTTTGGCAAGAAACAGATCCTGAAAAAAAACATTGGACGATGTGGGACGTGGCTGCGATACAAGCATTAGCTAGACCTCACTTGTGTCAAAAGAAAAAGGTAATTACCCCTGATGACAATTTCAAACGTGAGGTAATCATCTATTCTCAAATAAATGAAAAAGCTATGGAAGCTGATTTTTGGGCCTCTTTTGGGGTATGATATCAGACCAAAAAGGGTTATATGGATTTAAAATGAACCTTAAAAAAAGTATTAAATAACCGAGTATGATATTGAAAAGAAAGCATTTCTTCATAGGTCTAATTTTGAGCGTGAGCTTGGTCTTGTTGGGTATTAGTATGAGCATTACTCCAGACCTTCCCGAAGCATACATTGAAAAAAAATACACCAATAATACCTCAAAATTCATGTGGATAGATGACTTAAAGGTTCATTATCGAGACGAAGGTCAAGGTATGCCCATAGTACTCATCCATGGTATCAGTTCCTCTTTACATACCTGGGAGGATTGGACCAAAGTATTGACTCAATCCCATCGAATAATCAGAATGGATTTGCCCGCTTTCGGATTGACTGGCCCGAATGCCAATCATGATTACAGTATGGAATACTATGCACGTTTTCTTAATCAATTTCTCACCAAATTGGCTATCGATAGCCTTTATTTAGCTGGCAATTCACTAGGAGGACAGATCGCTTGGTATTACACCTCTTATCACCTTGACAAAATAAAAAAATTAGTACTTCTTAATCCTGCTGGTTTTTATGATGTAGAAAAAATTCCTTTCGTTTTTAAGCTGGCTAGAACACCCCTCATCAATCAATTAGTAGGAAAAATCACACCAAAATATTTTATTGAAAAAAATCTAAAAGAAGTCTATTTTGATACAGAGAAAATCACGGACTCCCTGATTGAAAGATACCATGATCTTACCCTAAGAATGGGTAATAGAGCAGCATTCATCGCCAAAGCGAACCAACCCATGATCGATCATACTGCGCGTCTACAACTAATCACGACACCCACCTTAATTCTTTGGGGGCAGAATGATCATTGGATCTCTGTCGCTCACGCTAAACGATTTTCAAAGTATCTCCCCCATGCAAAAGTACAAATTATGGAGGAAACAGGACACGTTCCCATGGAGGAGCGTCCCTTTGAAAGTGTTGCCCACACCCTACAATTTTTAAATACGCAATAGAATCACCTGAAAAACTCCTTTCTTATCTTACCTCCATTAAATAAAATGAAATGTTTGCTTTCTGCAAATTATTTTCGAGCTTACCGCCTTTTCTCATCATCACTAAAAAAATATTAAATGGAAATAGGAGTAGATAGTTTTGCAGCAGCCACTTTGGATCAAGGAAATTTACTTCCAAAAAATGCAGCTTTGGCCATAGAAGAACTTTTAGATCGCATTAAATTTGCTGACCAAGTTGGATTGGATGTCTTTGGTATTGGTGAACATTACCGTCAAGAGTTTCTTGATTCCGCTCCTGCCCTATTACTTGCGGCAGCGGCAGCACAAACAAAAAGCATAAAACTGACCAGCGCTGTCACCGTATTAAGTGCTGCGGATCCTGTTCGCGTCTTTCAAAATTTCGCGACACTTGACCTTATTTCTGGCGGAAGAGGGGAAATGGTCGTTGGAAGAGGTTCTTTTACCGAATCCTTTGCTTTATTCGGCTTGAATTTATCTGATTATGATGCGTTATTTAGTGAAAAATTAGGCTTGTTACTTCAGCTACGGGATCACGAAAGCATCACCTGGGAGGGCAAATTTCGGCCCTCTTTACAAAACCAATCTATTTATCCTCGTCCTTTACAACCGAAACTTCCGATTTGGCTGGGCGTTGGCGGTACCCCTGCCTCATTTGTACGTGCAGGAACCTTGGGACTGCCGCTCATGATTGCCATAATCGGTGGTGAAACCCATCGATTTCGACCGCTGGTAGACCTATATCGAGAGGCGGGTGAAAAGGCAGGACATCTCCCAGCTACATTAAAGGTCGGTCTTCATTCTTTGGGCTACGTTGGTAAAGATAGTCTTACTACTCAAAATCGCTATTATCCCGGCTATGCGAAAACCTTCACCCGAATAGGAAAGGAGCGTGGATGGCCTCCAGTGACCAGAAGCCATTTTAATCAGCAAATTGGCCCCAAAGGTGCTTTAGTTATAGGAAGTCCTGAAGAAGTATCCGAAAAAATATTAAGACATAGCGAGAGTTTGGGAGGCATCTCTAGATTTAGTTTTCAAATGGACAATGCAGGTTTGTCTCATCAAGAACTTAAAGATGCGATCGAATTAATTGGGAAAAAAGTAGTGCCAATGGTAAATGCATAATTTTATTTTACCTTTAATTTATAAAATATGCAGCAATTCATTTGAGGTCCATCATAACACTCTGCACTTTACCCCTTTTTTTAGTTCGATGAATCACGTCATCAAAAGATACATTTTTTGGATTCCTTTTTGCTTTGTTGCGCTCCTAAATCATCAAGGATCAGACCAGATCATCACCGATCGACCAGACCAAACTGAGAGTTATTCAACCATTGATAAGGGTGCTTTGCAAATTGAAGCTGGCTTTCAAATTGGGTTTGAAGGAGATCATTCCATTGCTATTCAACAATTTCTGGCACCTACCACCCTATTTAGGCAGGGAATCAGTGGACGATGTGAATTGAAGATACTCAGTCAAACTGAACAAATTAGGTTTTAAGAAAAAATAATAAAAGGTATCAGTGATTTAGAAAGTAAGAACCAAAATTCAGTTGTATAGAAAAGCGCAAAGCCGTACCCATATAGCCTAGCTTTCTCATTCGAGATTACCGGCAAGAAGTTACGGACTCAACCATAGGTCATTTGGAACCATAAATAAACTTTCTGTTTCCCATCAAATCAATGAATATACGGCTATTGGTTTTGAAATTATTTTGGTCTTGATAGGGGAGATTTGACCTATAGCACTGCATTGGGATTCAGTTTAAATAGCCATGTCAATATATAAAGCCCTACGGAATACTATCAAATTTGAAAGAACCTATAGTCAACTTTAATGTGGGATTTACGTATTTGGTACAAGATAATTTACAATTCGATTTTTCATTTGGTACCGGGATAAGCGACTACATGAACTATGCCTCCATAGGGGCAATTGGAAAAAAATCCATTACTGCAATAAATCATTATAAAGAAAAGAAAAAATGATGGGGGAAGGTTATCTTTATAATCATTTATTTTATTATTTATGACTTGATTCACTTATTCTGATGTCATCTCTAAGTAAAATAGTTGCGTTTATAGTTTTTATTTTATTTTCTAACATCATCTCTTGCAAAAATGATGAGGTTCCAAAGGTTGAAACTATTGAGGATGAAATTACAGCCGATTCGGACATTATAGAGAATGGGATACCCGAAAGCGACATCAAAGATCCCTTGACCATTACTCCTGATGGCAGCGAGGATTATCTTAATATTGACTCTGAGTATATTTTTGATCAAGAAAGTTTACATACATTTGATTTGGTCCTATCAGAGGAAAATTTAAATCTGCTCAATGCAGATCCTACAGCTGAAGAATATGTTCAAGGAATGTTAATTTTCGAAAAAGACACCGTAAGCCCCGTGGGGATTAGATACAAAGGCTCTATTGGTGCCTTTGTGGGATGCCTTGATGGACTCAATTTGTTTGAACCGTCTGGCGCAAAAATTTGCACAAAATTATCCATGAAAATTAAAATCAATTGGGGGGGGAGATCAGAAAAATTTTATGGACAAAAAAAACTTCAATTTCATTCAATGAACAATGATGACTCTCAAATGCACGAGCGCGCAGGTTATTGGCTTTTTAGGCAAATGGGAGTTCCTGCTCCTCGTGCGGTGCATGCGAGATTAAATATTAACGGAATCTACACTGGGGTCTATGCCTTGGTCGAACAAATAGACAGCCGATTCATTAAAGAAAATTTTGATGATGATGAAGGAAATTTATACAAGGAAATTTGGCCCCTCTCTTCCGCTGGCATGCCCTATCCCGTTGATGATTATGTCAATGCGCTCAAGACCAACGAAAACGATCATCCTAATGTTGACTTAATCCGAGACTTCGGACAAAAAATAGCTGCAGCCAGTGAAGAAGATCTTCAGGAGATCATTTCTGCCTATATGAATACAAACGAAATCGTTTCATATGCAGTGGTAGACCGACTCATCCGAAACGATGATGGTGCCTTTCATTGGTACTGCAATGAGGGAGTTTGTACCAATCATAATTATTATTGGTATGAAGAACCTTCAAACTTGCAACTTCATCTCATACCATGGGATCTTGACAATGCTTTTGAAAATATTCTTTCCAACACCAATCCAGTAACTCCGATTGCAGATCAATGGGGAGCTTCCCGAAACGATTGCGAACCTTTCGGATATGGGCCTTGGGGCCTACCTCAAAAATCTGCTGCCTGTGATAAACTTACGCGAGGGTGGACAAAATACACCGAAACCTATGAAACACGAAAAATACAATTCATTAATGGACCTTTGTCAGCAGAGCAAATTGATCAACAAATTGATTCATGGGTGATGCAAATAACTGAAGCCCACCAAGAAGCAAATAATTTATATGAAGATGCTGAAAATGAAGAAACTTGGATGAATGAGATTAATTTATTTAAAGCACAGCTCAATAAAGCACGGCAGCATTAATTAATCATCTGTTTTGATATTCTTATTAAATGGGAGTCCCAATTGATAAGAAAGATCTTCATCGCGATGCCCATCTAAAGTATCCAGTCCGAATTTTATAGCTTTGGGATTTTCATAAATAAAGGTCCCGAAAATACGATCCCAAAGGGAGAAGATGTTACCAAAATTGCGGTCGGTCCAGGGACGTTCAAAATGATGATGGAACTTGTGCATATTCGGTGTCACTAGGACCAAGGCTAAAGATTTTTCTAACCATACAGGAAGTGTGATGTTGGCATGAGTCCAATAGGTAAAAAAAATAGAACAGATCCTGTAAAAAGCCCAATAGGCAACGGGAATACCAAAAAAGAAAACCGTCAACAATCCCATCAACTCGCGAGTAAGATAATCACCCGGATGATGTCGTGTGCCTGTTGTGGCATCCACTTGGGTGTCACTATGATGAACCATGTGAATCTTCCACAACCATTTGACACGATGTAACATAAAATGAATGACGTATTGTCCGAATAAATCCAAAGCCATTACAGCGATGAGTACCTCAAGCCATATAGGCAATACCACCCAATGTAGCAATCCAAACTGCATCACATCAATCCAAACAAAAACGCCTACTGAAAACAGGCTTATTAGCAGATTGATGAGCGCAGAAAATGAAAAAAAAACCAGATTGATACCATCGTGCTTCCATTTATTATATGAGTGCTTGAATAAGGGTATTCCAGCCTCAAGAAGCCAGCAAAAAAACAGGCATCCGAAAACCCAACTTAGTTTCTGTAGGATCGTAATCTGTTCGAAAAAATGTATAAAGCGCATGGTATATATAATGATTATACTCAAATATAGCCTATTAAGATATAAAAAAACATCAAATAAATAAGAGCTTAATATTCACAATTTCCAGGAGTCCGTGGAAATGGAATCACATCTCTGATATTGGACATCCCCGTTAAAAATAGAATCATACGCTCAAAACCTAAGCCAAAACCACTGTGTTCCACCGTTCCAAACCTACGCGTATCTAAAAACCAATCCATTTCAGCAGCCGGTATCTGCTTTTCTTCCATGCGTTCTATTAATACGTCCAAACGCTCTTCTCGCTGCGATCCACCTATGATTTCACCAATACCTGGAAACAAAACATCCATGGCCCCTACCGTCTTATTATCGTCATTCAAGCGCATATAAAAAGATTTAATGTCCTTTGGATAATCATATATAATGACCGGCGTTTTAAAATGTTTCTCCACAAGGAATCTTTCATGCTCTGATTGTAAGTCGGCACCCCAAGTATCTATCGGAAATTGAAATTTTTTCTTTTTGTTAGGCTTTGAATTTCTTAATATTTTAAAGGCTTCAGTATAAGAAATTCTTTCAAAATCATTCACTAAAATACCACGCAAACGATCTAAGAGTGGTTGCTCGCTTCGCTCGGCAAGTGGTTTATTTTTTTGTTCTTCAATTTCTCTTTTTTCTAAAAAAGTGAGGTCATCAAGGCAATGATCGAGCGTATATTTTACCAAATATTTTAACATTGCTTCAGCCAGATTCATATTGTCTTTGAGATCATAAAAAGCCATCTCAGGTTCAACCATCCAAAACTCTGCCAAATGTCTTGTCGTATTAGAATTTTCCGCACGAAAAGTAGGCCCAAAAGTATAAATCTCAGATAAAGCCAATGCCGCTAATTCCCCCTCTAATTGTCCAGAAACAGTTAAATTAGTTTCCTTTTCAAAGAAATCTTCTCGGTAATCGACCTTACCCGCCTCATCTAAAGGTATTTTTTCAAGATTTAAAGTGGTCACCTTGAAGGTCTCGCCTGCACCTTCAGCATCCGAGGTGGTTAACAAAGGACTGTTAAAATAAAAAAATCCCTTTTCATTAAAAAACTGATGGATAGCAAATGCTGCCGCATGTCTCACCCGTAAAATAGCGCCCATCGTGTTCGTCCTAGGCCGTAGATGAGCGATCTCTCTAAGAAACTCTAAACTATGCCGCTTAGGCTGCAACTGATAAGTCTCCGGATTGGCTTCACCCAATACTGTTATAGCTTTTGCCTGCAGCTCTTGGGTCTGACCAGATCCCATCGAAGCCACCCAAAGACCAGTAACCGCGATGCTCGCCCCTGTGCTAATCCGTTTAAGTAAATCCTCGCCGAAAAGCTCGGGATCAGCCACCACTTGAATGTTATGTATGGTGGAACCATCATTTATCGCTATGAAGACTGCATTTTTACTGCCTCTTTTAGTCCGAACCCATCCTTTGACGACAATTTCCTCCCTCAAGGATGCTAATGCCAGTAAGGCTTTAATTTTTATTCTTTTTTGATTCTCCACAATGATTTAATATAAAGTATCCAGCAAAAAAACCACAAATAAGTGGAATGATGAAATCATATAAGGAATACATGTATTTTATTGAATAATAAACAAACTAAAAATTGCTTTTTACATGATAAATTAGGACCTTAAAATTTGACAATCTTACTTGTTTTAACCTAGATAATTATATAATTTAATAATTTTGAGGCCAGACAGATTATTATGCAAAAACTCATTCTCTCTCAATCGCTACAGCAAAAATTATCACCGCAACAAATTCAGTTTATTAAACTCTTACAAGTACCTACCGCTGAGCTGGATACTCGAATTGAGGAAGAATTAGAAATAAATCCCGCCCTCGAAGAAGGCGATCTGCCCTCGTCAGATGACGAACCTAAAGATCCATTTGAAGAAAAAGAAGAATCAGACCATAATACAGAAGATTACCTTCATGATGACTACACCGGATACAAAATGACCGGAAATGGGAGCAACTCTCTGGATCAAGACAAAGAATATCCCATAAGCATCGGTACCACCCTTCACGAACAGTTATTGACACAACTCGGATTTCTTAAGCTGAATGAACATCAGCATATTTTAGGAAAACAACTTTTGGGTAGCATCGATGCAGATGGATACCTTAGAAGAGATTTGGATGCCATCGTGAATGATCTTGCTTTTTCGCAAGGCATTGAAACAGATCGGTTTGAATTAAGTGAACTACTCAAAAAAATTCAAACTTTTGAACCTGCAGGAATAGGAGCACAAAGTTTGCAAACCTGTTTGATGCTTCAGTTGGAAAGAAGAGGCCTCGAAGACCGTGAAAATGATTTAGCCTACCAGGTACTTAAGGTATGCTTCAAAGAATTTTCTAAAAAACATTATGCCAAAATAGAACAAAAATTAGGTATTTCCAGTACTGCATTAAAAAATGCCATTGGCATTATTACTCGACTTAATCCAAAACCTGGAGGTGCAGGCGCTGAAGACAGTAAGATACAGTTTTTAATGCCTGATTTCATTTTGAAAAATATCGAAGGTTCACTAGAACTCACATTAAATGCTAAAAATGCTCCTGAATTAAGAGTCAGTCGATCTTATTCTGAAATGCTAAATACTTACGATAGTAGTAAAAAAAAGGATAAAAAATTGCGCGAAACGGTCTCTTTTATTAAACAGAAACTAGATGCAGCAAGATGGTTTATAGATGCCATCAAGCAACGACAAGCTACCCTATTGAATACCATGAAAGCCATTATAAATATCCAATACGATTATTTTCAAGAAGGGGATGAAAATAAACTAAAACCGATGATTCTCAAAGATATAGCCGAACGCATCGGTATGGATATCAGTACCGTATCAAGAGTAGCCAGCAGTAAATCCATTCAAACTGATTTCGGGATTTATCCACTCAAACATTTTTTCTCAGAAGGTATCTCAACACAATCAGGTGAAGATGTCAGCAGTAGGGAGGTTAAAAATAAATTACGCGCATTGATTGATCAGGAAAATAAAAGTAAACCTTTCTCCGATGATAAAATTGAAAAATTATTAAATGAAGAAGGCTATAACATTGCTCGCAGAACTGTGGCTAAATACCGAGAACAATTGGACATTCCTGTCGCACGACTGAGAAAGGAATTATAATATATCAACTGCCTTTGGGGTTTTATTTTTTTTGAAATATTGTCTAAGTACATAAGCTACTAGTAATTTAACAGCTTAAAATGATCACTGAATAATGTAATTTTTTAACCCAAAATAATCCTCGTGAATTAAAATCCTGTCAAATTAATTCCAAAGGTAAATTGACTGGGAGCTGCTTGATCGATAGGGGCATCACGCCAAACATCAGAAAAATAATATTTCACAAAAGCATTTACCTTCTGGAAGCCTACCCGAGCCACCATACCATATCTCAAATCGGATAAACCAAAGTTACCTGTATTCATTTCTTTTATTTTGGAACCATCTAAGTTGAACCTCATTTTTGTCTTGGCTGCTATTTTGAATCCCAATATGCTTCCAATACTTACAAACAAACCTTCTCCATCTACTGTTCGGTTGGGATAAAATCGAAGTTCTAAGGGTAATTCTGCATAGGTGATAGCCAATCTATTCCTTTTCAATTCTCCCACACTCACCGTGTCCCATGACGTGATTTTCAAATCATCTACTTGATAATTAGAGCGATCTGAAAAACCAATTTTTTCAAATGTAAAACCTATCGCTGGATTAAAAATAAACTGATCACTCAATTTCCGCTTAATCATATAATAAATACCAAAAGAGCGGGAGGGAAATAATTCTGTATTAATTAATTCCTTGGTATCTCTCAAAGAATTAAAACCAAAATCCAACATAATATCTCCAGGCATATCTGGCTGCTCAAGTCTTTTTTCGTCTTGTCCAATCCCCAAAAAATAGGTGAAACATAATATGATAAAACCAAATCCTTTTTTCATTTCAATATTAAATTTATTTGTTCACGCATCTCAAGCCTTTTATAAGCGCTTCTGAAACCTGCGCAAAGATAAGCGCAATTTTAAATCTCTACGTTTAACGTGAGTTTATTTAACAAATTACCTATTTTCGCAGAAGTTTATTGTTTTTAAATAGGCAATTCAACAACAAGGACCCGTAGCATAACTGAATAGTGCACTAGATTACGGCTCTAGAGGTTGCAGGTTTGAATCCTGCCGGGTTCACTAAAAAAGTCAGTATCAAAATGCTGGCTTTTTTTAGATCTACTTAAGAAAAATTAAAAGAAAAATTCAGTATCAGATATCGATTGAGCAAATCAAATACATCTATTGTCCCCCTTAAAAGGGGTTGCTCCCACGATTAATTTTGAAAAATCCCTTGACAAGTAGTAGATAATTATCAGATCAATTAAAGCAATCCTCAAAGATATTTTAGGTGATGCGCCCCTTTTTGGCTGGGTAAAAGGGAAAGTAACGCAAAACATTTATTAGGATAAGTTGTATATAAAGGACTATTTTTATAAAAAACAAAAATAAATACAGTTTGCCAGTAATTACAAGAAAACATGAACTACCGACTGTGGGCATTGATGCCTTTAATTTCATTCGTATCCTGCCAAAAAAATGTGAACATCACAGAGTCCTCTATTGTTTCCGGCAGCGATCCTTACTTTAAAATTATCGCCCATTCGGATCCAGATTTTGCCTCCACCAATAGAAAAGTTGATGTTTTTGGAATTCCCATTTACGCCTATTCAGAGGTTGAAGATGTCAAATTACTGCATGCTGCAAATATCATGGCTCAATATTTAGACAATGATGAAGATGGAAAAGTTGACAATCCTTTGCTCATTGAAACGCTCATCAAGAACAATGCGGCATTATTTATGTGGAAAAAAATGTCCCAAGTGAATCTCAACGCACAAGATTTAGGTGCTGACGAATCACGCCCGGAGTGGCATACCAATGGTCATATAGGTCAATTTGATGCCGCCTTGGAGGAGGTTTGGCATGTTATTAGCCATTCGGGATATGCCCAGGCCTATCCCTCTATTTTTGGTGAAGAAGCACCAACCCAATTGACTGAGGCCATGGATCTTGCCAGAGGAGGACATTTTATTAATATACCCCATCCCTATCCCATCCAAGCATGGTATACTTACGAGGATCGTACTTGTGAATACGAATGTATGGCCGTTGAATATATATATTGGGCCCTAACTTCAATGCTTGGCGCACAAGAAAATAGACTCCAAGAAATCTCACAAGAATGGAATTTAAATTCAAATGAATTGGTAAAAAAAACAGATAAAGCCATTTATTTATTGTTATCAAATCCTGAATATAGTTTTCCTAAATCACTTCCGAATGGCAGTTACCGGAGATAGTTATTGTTTTATATCAAAGTACCAAAACGAAACAACTTCAAAAAAAGTTAATTTTAATATAAAATAAATAGCTTATTTTCATTAGTTATTCAATTGATCATCGCTTAAATGAATCCTTTTCTTTTACCTCACTTCTCATGGGGCTCAATTATTCAAGCAAACTCATATCCGCTGTGGTTTTATTGATATAAGGTGCTGAATTACATTCGATCAAAACTAAAAACGATTATAGCCCTTCCATAGATTACTAGGAATTCAATAAATAAGATATCTTATTTGTGCATTTGAAAATTAACTTTTGTATAGATCTCGTATATAGAAAGTATTCGCTCTGAACGGAAAAAATCTTCTGCCCCATGAATTTAAGTGCTGACAATCAGCTAGAATTAGATGTGGGCTCCTTAGAACGCGGTCTCTATATTTTAACAATCAGTATTGATAAAAAGGTAGAATCTTTAAATTTTTATAAAGTAAGTTAAAGAACTGGCTCAAAAATCAATATTTAATTAAATAACTAACATTAGTACCTAATTTATTAGAATAAATCTATTCTATTTCACTTTAAGTGCTCGTTTCTAACTCATTGTTTCATTGTTGTTTAATGATTTATCCACATGTGATTAGGGGCTTAATGTGGATAAATTACTTAATTTTTAGATTTTTTTTCCCCCAACTCGGGTTATATTACTTATATAAGATGTTTAGAAAGTTTTATGAAAAACTTGAAACTAATGAAACAACAATATCTTAGAATTGCGAAAAAAATTTACAATGAGGAACACTCTTATCCATCTGTTTATCGTGAATTAATTAAAGATATAGAACCCGATCTAGCCATCACAATCATCGATGAGTTAAAGAAAAAAATGCGATCTACTAAAAAAAATTCTTTACAACTCACCTAGTATTGCTCAAGTAGTTCACATATGGAAATTTTCACTTACCGGCCTTAAGAAAGTTTAATAAAGTTAATCCGCTATTTTGACTGGGCTTTCATCCAGCGTTCGGGAAGCTCCCCATTGAGTGCCGTTTTATAGTCATTGTAACTACAAGGGATCATTTTATTTCTTAAAAAAACGCTTTTATGATTGATTTCCGTGATTTCCATCCACCATTTTTCTGATAACTTGCTCTTGAAGAATCTAATATCACCAACCCGTTCATTCAGCGTTACTTCGTAAGTAAGGTAATCGCTCGATGTAAAATATTGATTGCCCTTCCTATTAAAAACGCCATCAATAAAATACCAAATCATCGTAGCAACTACCTGAGCCGTTTTATTATCCTCTACCAACTCTGCCGTCATATTATAAAAGCCAATAGAACTCAATTTATTATTTAAACCGGCATACCAACACAATTGGCATGCCTCCTCTCCTGAAAAACCGAAAACATTAGGATTTAGGGTATCTGGACAATAAATACTCTGAAGCGCTGATAAATCAAAAGAAATAAGGTCTGCGTCTCGAATAATAGGTTCAGTCTCTTTTATATTACCCTTAAATTCACCCAGTCGATAGGCGTCAAAACCCAAGGTTTCGAGCATATTTAACTTGCTTTCCTTTAAGAGATATGATTGGTAACCCAAATGAATGTAGTTAAATAAATAATTAGGGTTATGTTTAAATATGGTTCCTAGATAGGAATCTGTTGGATTTTCAGATTCTTCTAAATCTAATTTTGCATCTATACTTAGGAGTGTAAGTAATTTCCCTGTGGACTCATAACCTAAATATTGGCCCAAAGTCATGTTCTGAAGCCCACCCAAAATAATAGGTAATATTTCTTGACTTATTAAATATTCACATACCACCTTGAGTCTTAAATTAGTTTCTTCAGAAGAAGGGCCCTTTCTCAGATCTCCCAGATCTACTATACCATGATGATTCAATCCAATAGTAAGTGGGTAAAGGGACTTTCTTATTCGATTAGGGACCTCCGAGAGATCCTTTTCTACAATATATCCTCTACCCTCATTTAATCCTATTAGGGCCACGCGTATTCCCTTCAAGTTTATTTTTTTATATGTGTAGAGATACGCAATATTTTGAAATGTACTCGGACTGAGTGCTGAGTCTATAATCGACTCGTCGACAGGGTCAAAAAAAAGTTTTAAATCCATAAAGAATATTTAAAACAAAAAAAAGGGAAATTTTTTATTCCCCCTTTTGTAAATTATTCAAATTTTTTCAATATTTAACCTCCAAAATCGTCAAATCGGATATTCTCATCCGGTATACCGAAATCTTCACCCATTTTCTGAACAGCTACATTCATCAAGGGGGGCCCACAGAAATACAGTTCAATATCTTCAGGAGCTTCATGTTTGGACAAATATTGATCAATAACCGCTTTGTGTACAAATCCTAAAAATCCATCTCCTTTGTCATCAGCAACATCTTTTTTAACTCTCCAATTATCTTCCTCTTGTGGCTCTGATAAAACAATGAAAAATTTAAAGTTGTCAAACTGTTCTTCCAAACGATAAAAATGATCTAGATAAAACAATTCACGCTTTGACCTTCCTCCATACCAATACGTTACTTTTCTACCCGTCTTTAATGTTTTGAACAAATGATAGAGATGGGATCTCATAGGCGCCATTCCAGCACCGCCCCCAATATACAGCATTTCGGTCTCTGTTTCGTTAATAAAAAACTCTCCGTAAGGACCTGAAATGGTCACTTTATCACCCGCTTTTTTTGAAAATATATAAGAGGAAGCAATACCTGGATTAACGGACATCCATCCGTTTTTTGCCCGATCAAATGGCGGAGTAGCAATGCGTACATTGAGCATAATTTCTCGACCTTCAGCAGGGTAAGAGGCCATTGAATAGGCCCTTGTAATCACTTCTTCGTTTTTCATTTTCAGATCCCATAATCCAAACTTTTCCCATTCTAAGTGAAACTTATCAACCTGATCGTGCTCTTCTGGATGCGCGTCAATATTGAGGTCTTTGAAATCTATCTCACATTCAGGAATTTCTATCTGAATGTATCCCCCAGGCCGATAATCCATATCTTCAGGTAATTGCACCACAAACTCTTTGATAAACGAAGCAACATTATAATTTCTAACCACTGTTGCCTCCCACTTCTTAATCCCAAATATTTCATCAGGGATTTTGATATTCATATCTCCCTTTACTTTTACTTGACAGGCCAATCGTACATTTTCCTTTTGCTCAGTCCGCGATAAGTGACCGACCTCTGTGGGTAAAACATCCCCACCTCCATCAAGGATTTGACATTTACACATCGCACAAGTACCCCCACCACCACAGGCAGAAGGTAAAAATATTTTTTCAGAGCTCAATGAACTCAATAATGAAGATCCAGCTGAGGTTACCACCGGATGCTCTGTATCTCCATTAATGATCAGGTTCACTGGACCTGATTGAACCAATTTAGATTGTGCGAAAAGTAACACAAAAACTAATAGTAAGATCACTAACGTGAAGGCAAAAATTGAAGTTAAAACTATAGATGTCATTGGAAAAACATGGATTAGCGTTTTAAAAAGCAAATATAAAAGATATCCGTAAACGATAAGCGCATTTAACCTTAAAACTTACACCCGCACATTTTTTTATGATGCGTTAAAAATCAATGTTAAAAGCGTTGATATCTTGTTTTTGAGCTGTCTGCGATCCACAATAAAATCTAAAAATCCATGATCTAACACAAATTCTGAGCGCTGAAATCCCTTAGGGAGGTCTTTACCAATAGTTTCTCTTATAATTCTGGGCCCCGCAAATCCGATAAGTGCTCCAGGCTCAGCAATGTTAAAATCACCTAACATGGCAAATGAGGCCGTCACACCACCTGTAGTTGGATCTGTTAACAATGAAATATAGGGTATTTTTTTCTGCTCGAGTAAAGTTATCTTACTAGAAATTTTCGCCAATTGCATCAAAGAAATTCCAGCCTCCATCATCCTTGCCCCACCGGATTTAGATATTATTAGGATGGGGATATTATTTTGATAAGAATAATCTATCGCCCTAGAAATCTTCTCTCCTACTACCGCCCCCATCGAACCTCCTATGAAGCTAAAATCCATACAAGCAATGACCAACGGCTTCCCTTTGCTCATACCATGCGCCGTTCTCACAGCGTCTTTTAATCCTGTTTTCTTTTGGCTATCCGCAATACGATCTAGATATTTTTTTGTATCTCTGAAGTTCAAAGGATCCGCCGAAGACATTAGCGTGTCCATTTCTTTAAATTTATTATTGTCAAATAATATTTCAAAATATTCCTTCGATCCGATTTTTACATGATAATCATCTTCTGGACAGACATAGGAATTTTTTTTTAGTTCACGCATGTGAATAATGTGTCCATTGGGAGTCTTGTACCAAAGACCATCAGGTACTTCTTTTTTATCCTTTGTAGAGGTCTGTATACCTTTATCTTTTCTGTTAAACCAAGCCATAATAAATTGAAATGAACAACAAATTTATATTAAAATATATGTTAACATCTAAACATATTTTTATCAAGACAAATTATCTTACTTAACTTCTTCGTAATCAATGTAATCGCCTCCCTTGAACCCTTCCGATTTTTTTGGTATATCTTCAATATAAACATTACTGTCTGGTGCAGAATACTTACGCCCGCTCCGCATATTTGATGCTCTTTTAGACTGCGAAGCTCCAATAAATAATATTTTAAATAAAAAGCCACCTACCTTATAAATGAGATAGAAAATGAAACTTAATATGAGTAAAAATTTTATCATTTAATAATAATTATCTACTCAAGTAAAAATTACGCTCATTATAAATTTTCAGAAAATAATCATCCATCAAATCATCAATAAAATAGATCGCCTCACCGGTTGATTTCATTTCAGGCCCAAGCTCTTTATTGACATTAGGGAATTTATGAAAGGAGAAAACAGGCTCCTTGATTGCATAGCCTACTTTTACTGGTTTAAAATCAAAATCTGTGACTTTTTTCTCCCCCAACATTACCTTGGTTGCAAAATTAACATAGGGTTCTTGATAGGCTTTACAGATAAAAGGTACCGTTCTAGAGGCTCTAGGATTGGCTTCGATGATATAAACCTTATCGTTTTTTATGGCAAATTGAATATTAATAAGACCAACCGTTTTTAAGGCCACAGCAATTTTAGCTGTGTACTCTTCTATTTGTCGAATGATAAAATCTCCCAAATTATAAGGGGGCAAAACAGCATAAGAATCCCCAGAATGGATTCCTGCCGGCTCAATATGCTGCATAATTCCAATGATATGAACATTTTCTCCATCGCAAATAGCATCTGCCTCCGCTTCTATGGCTCCTTCTAAAAAATGATCAAGCAGTATTTTCCCATCAAGCTTCTGACTCAGTAAGTTCACTACATGATGTTCTAATTCATCTTCATTAATGACTATTTTCATGCTTTGCCCTCCCAAAACATAAGAAGGTCTAACTAAGAGCGGAAAACCAATTTCCTTGGAAAGCTCAATCGCTGAAGCTGCATCCGTAATGGTGCCATATTCAGGATAAGGTATTTCTTGCGCTTTCAGTAGATCCGAAAATCTACCCCGATCTTCTGCAAGATCCAACGCATCGAAACTCGTGCCTAAAATTTTAATCCCATAGCGCTCCAACTTTTCCGCAAGTTTAAGTGCCGTTTGACCGCCCAGCTGTACGATAACACCCACCGGATTTTCTAATTTAATGATTTCATAAATATGCTCCCAAAATACGGGTTCGAAATACAGCTTGTCCGCTACATCAAAATCCGTAGATACCGTCTCAGGATTACAATTAATCATGATGGTTTCATAGCCACATTCTTTGGCTGCCAAAACACCATGAACACATGAATAATCAAATTCTATTCCCTGTCCAATGCGATTGGGTCCTGAACCCAAGACCACTACTTTTTTACGATCCGATGAGATGGACTCATTCTCGTGATCGAAAGTCGAATAATAATAGGGCGTTTTGGCTTCAAATTCTGCGGCACAAGTATCCACAATCTTGAAAATTCTTTTGATCCCTGCTGCTTCTCTTTTATCAAAAACTGCACTCTCTAGACAATGGAGGACATGGGCAATTTGCCTGTCCGCATAGCCTTTCTCTTTGGCCTTCCTGAGCAAAGCATCAGGTAAAGTCTCCAAAGAAAATGCTGCAATTTCATTTTCTAACGAAATAAATTCTTCTATCTGACTTAAAAACCAAGGATCGATGCTCGTCAACTTATGAATTTTATTAAAAGGAATCCCCAGTTTGAAGGCATCATAAATATGAAAAAGTCGATCCCAACTTGGGTTTTCTAAACTGTAAAGTATCTTGGATTGATCAGTAAGCTCTCTTCCATCAGCCCCCAATCCGTTTCTCTTGATTTCAAGTGATTGGCAAGCCTTTTGTAAGGCTTCTTGAAAATTACGCCCAATACCCATGGCTTCTCCCACCGCTTTCATCTGAAGACCTAAACGACGATCAGACCCTTTAAACTTATCAAAGTTCCATCTTGGAATTTTCACAATCACATAATCGATGGCTGGCTCAAAAAAGGCAGAAGTTGTTTTAGTAATTTGATTCTGCAGTTCATCTAAATTATAACCAATGGCCAATTTAGCGGCAATTTTAGCAATCGGGTAACCCGTTGCCTTGGAAGCCAGCGCGGAAGAGCGGGAGACCCTGGGATTGATTTCAATACCAATAATTTGATCAGTTTCAGGATGCACTGAAAATTGGACATTACAACCTCCTGCAAACTGACCGATACCGTTCATCATTTTAATGGCCAAATCGCGCATTCTCTGATATACCGTATCTGACAAGGTCATGGCGGGCGCCACTGTTACCGAGTCCCCAGTATGAATACCCATCGGATCAAAATTCTCAATAGAACAAATGATGATCACATTGCCTATGTTGTCTCTTAATAATTCCAACTCAAACTCTTTCCATCCCATGATACTTTGCTCTACGAGTACCTCATGAATGGGAGATGCTTGCAACCCTGCATTTAGCGCCTCATCAAAATCCTCTGGTTTATTCACAAAGCCTCCACCAAATCCACCCAGCGTATAAGAAGGTCGGATCACTAACGGAAAACCAATCTCTTGTGCTATTTCTTTACCTTTTAAAAATGAAGTTGCAGTCTCCCCTCGACACACGTCAACCCCGAGTTCCAACATTCTAATCCTAAATTTTTCACGATCTTCCGTAGTTTCTATCGCTTTGATATCCACACCGATCATTTTGGTATTGTACTTTTTCCAAATACCCGCTTCTTCACATTCAATGGCCAAGTTCAAAGCGGTTTGCCCTCCCATCGTAGGCAGGACAGCATCTATATGACGTTCCTCTAATATCTCACGTATCGAATTCTTGGTCAAGGGCTTTAGATAAACATAATCAGCCATGACGGGATCTGTCATGATGGTCGCTGGATTAGAGTTGATGAGGGTTACCTCAATACCTTCTTCTTTCAGGGAACGAGCAGCCTGTGATCCCGCATAATCAAACTCGCAAGCTTGGCCAATCACAATAGGTCCACTGCCGATGATGAGCACTGATTTTATGTTAAGGTCTCTAGGCATATTCAATTAGAGTTATGGTGACAAACAAATTGACACAAAGTTAACTTTTGTTCCTTAAATTTTAATCTGAATTAAGACTTAAATTTCGGTCCTCTTAAAAATAATCTGCAGGTGGTCATCCGTAAATCTTATTTTGCTCGCACAACCAGTAAAAAAGAACATACCACTCGTCAACTGACTTTGTGAACACCTAGTCCATTTTTACCGTTCAGGGCCATCATCCCATTTTTAATAAGAAAACCTCCAGTCACCACATCTTTGATTAAATCCAAACTACCGTCTAAATCTATAAATTTGGTGCTTCTTGAAGACAATGCCAAATGCAAGGCCGCCGCAATACTCACTACACTCTCATCATTACAACCCCACATTAACTTTACGTTACTAGCTTCAGCGATGTACGCGACCTGCTTAGCGACCAACAATCCGCCTGTTTTCATCAATTTGATGTTAAAAATATTACATCCTGGAGCTTCTTTAAGAAGTTTCAGGCCATCTTTTGGGTTCTTTAGCGATTCATCGGCCACAACCAACTTAGCAATCGATGGATGTAATTCATTTAAGTATTTTATGAAATTTCCTGTAGAAAACGGTTGCTCAATAAGTTCCAATTTAATCTTTACCGTTCTTTTTACGAATTCGTTCAGATCTACGATACTATAACCTTGGTTGGCGTCTACACGAAGTACAACATCAGGCATACGCTCTGCGATTTTGATCACTCTTTCTGCATCTAATACTGGATTAAGGCCTGTTTTAACTTTAAAAAACCTAAACCCCATGCCATAATATTCTTCCGCTTCTGAAAGTGTTTCCCCTATATTTTTGATTCCAATGGTGATTGAGGTTGGTAGCGTCTGTTGTTGCTGTCCAAAATAATCAACCAAAGGGATTTTGAGGAATTGAGTAAATGCATCATGGAGGGCAATATCAATGGCCGCATGGGTTCCCGGCAGCGTTGTAAACTTATCATGCGTCTGCCTAAGTAGACCTTCGGTTTGGGTAATCTTCTGACCGATCAAATAACTGAAATCCACATTGCTTAAATAGTTGAGCGTTTCCTCTACTGATTCTCCTACGACCGCCTTACTTGAGTTGGAGGCACCTATGCCTATGATTCCATTTTCTAACTCAATTTCCACAAAGGCAATGAGCACTTCTGAAACCGTTTTATAGGCGATGGTATAAGGACGACTCGTACCTAAATCGCGACCATACACTCTTACATCCTTAATTTTCATAGCTTCTGGTTAAGTACATTTGATATGATGGGATCCATTGGCTCACCCATAGGAATAATTATAGGGATACTTGTTTTTTGAGCCAGCCAATCACGATATTTTAACAGCTGTTCCGTCGCTGCTCCTTCACCATTTAAAGTGATTCCCAACACCCGAGTTCCTAAATGTTCGATAAGTATTACTTCATTTAAAATATCGGGAATATTAGCTTGATATTGCTCAAAACCACTAAACTTTTTGCGCATGGGTACATGCTGTAGGATCACTCCATCCAAATTTCCAGATATGATGAATTCGGACCCACAAGGTCCGCTAGGATTACGGAGGCTGGATTGACCTTCAATAATTAGTATATCTACCTTTTTTTCTTCCCAACATGAATATAAAGCATGTTCCAATTCTCCTGGGATAAAATCGTTGGGGGTTGCATCAAAAAGTAAGCCATAATCTGCCCCCTGCATCCAACCCGTCTGACCTGTATAGATCATTTCAGCAGGATGCCCTTTTGCATTAAGTTGCGCCTCTAAAAATCGAGAGGTAGTTCTTTTTCCTGCGGCGCAATCCATTCCCAAAACAGCTATTTTTAATGCTGTAATTTGTGCTACTTTTCCTTGCCAAAAATGTAAATCTTTAAAAGCTTTGGGTTTTCTAATATCAAATATTTTGGCTCCCCCTACTAACAAGGGCTTGAGTTCATCTAAATCATTCAAAGGCTCATGTAGTCCATTGACTAAGTGAATTCCATTTTTCAATACATTTTGAACACTTCCATACAGCTCTCGAGGCAATAATCCTCCTTTAGTAGCCATGCCAATAATGGCGTATTCGGGCTTCCCAAAGGAATGCATAAAGACATCAATACTCTGTACCACAGGAATACCTTTTGGGGTCCCCTCAACGAAATCGCTGGCATCGGAACCCGCATGTTTTTCGTCTATAATACCTAAAATTTTAAATCTTTTACCCGAACGGAGGAGTCCGTGTGCTGTTTTGGCGTGACTGTCGTGCAAGAGCCCTCCCGTAATAATAACCGCTGTTCCTGAAATGTGCGCTTGATCCATCTTTATTTTTAAAAAAACTAATCAAATTAGTGGGTTCGACCGACCTCTCCAAGGATCTACCCCTCAAACAATTTATCAAAAAAAATAACTGATCATTTACATGTGTATCGGACGATTTTCTGTAGCGGATAAGCAAGCTTCCTTAACCGCTTCCATATAGGTAGGATGTGCATGAGACATTCTAGCTACATCTTCTGCGGAAGCCCTAAATTCCATGGCAGTCACCCCTGCTGCGATCATATCTGCCGCCCTGGCACCAATAATATGGATACCTAATATTTCATCTGTGCTCGCATCTGCAATGATTTTCACCAAACCTTCAATGTCCATAGAGGCCCGTGCCCTACCCAGTGCTTTATAAGGGAACTTTCCAATTTTAATGGGTCGCTTTTCTTGGATTAATTCAGCCTCTGTTGCCCCGACACTGGCTACTTCCGGCCAGGTATAAACAACACCAGGTATCAAATTATAATGAATGTGTGGCTGTTGGCCTACCATTTGTTCAGCGACAAAAACACCCTCTTCTTCTGCCTTATGAGCCAACATGGCACCTTTAATAACATCACCAATGGCCCAAATGTGGTCAAGATTTGTTTTTAAATGTTGGTCTACGGCTACTCTACCCCTATCATCTAAAACTACTCCTATTTTATCTAATCCCAAGCCCTCTGTGTGAGCTTTTCTACCAATGGAGACCAAACAATAGTCTCCTTTGAGACTGAGGATTTCAGAGGTCTTATTTTCCGCCGTCACCGTTACCTCTTTCCCTTTTACTGCGACTCCCGTAACCTTGTGACTAAGATAAAAATCAAATCCAATCCCCTTAAGACTTTTTTGAAGCTCTTTACTCATAGTTTTGTCCATGTTGGGTATAATTCCATCTAAAAATTCAACAACCGATACTTTTGCCCCAAGTCTGGCATAGACAGAGCCTAACTCCAAACCTATGACGCCCCCACCTATAATCACGAGATGTGTAGGGACCTCTTTCAATTCTAAGGCTTCCGTCGAGGTAATGACTCGTTTTTTGTCCACTTTGATGAAAGGAAGTGTAGCAGGTTTGGAACCTGTAGCAATAATGATTTTTTCACCTGTTATACTTTGGGTCTCTTTCCCAACAATTTGAACCGTATGCGGATCCAAAAAAGAAGCTAAACCATTGAATACATCGATTTTATTCTTTTTCATCAAATATTGGATGCCATCAGTATTTTGGCTCACCACATCCGACTTGCGCGCGATCATTTGTTTGAAATTGACTTTAGGCACAGATATATCAATACCATGTGTTTTGAACGTATGGGTCGCATTATGAAAATGTTCTGAAGAATCCAGTAAGGCTTTAGAGGGAATGCATCCCACATTTAAACAGGTACCTCCTAAAGAATTGTACTTTTCAATAATGGCTGTTTTAAATCCCAGCTGGGCACATCGTATAGCTGCCACATATCCGCCAGGTCCTGATCCGATAACAATTACTTGATAATCCATGATTCTGTGTTTTTTGTGTTTAAATAGCAAAAACCTTAATATTTTCTTAAACTCCCAAGAGCAATCGTGAAGGATCTTCTAAAAGTTCTTTTAATCTTACCAAAAAGCTTACCGATTCCCGACCATCTATAATTCGGTGATCATAAGAAAGTGCAACATACATGATCGGTCGAACCACTATTTCTCCATCCTCCACTACAGGTCTCTGCACAATATTATGCATCCCTAAAATAGCTGATTGTGGGGCATTGATGATGGGTGTCGATAGCATCGAGCCAAAAATTCCTCCATTGGTGATGGTAAAAGTACCTCCGGTCATTTCTGGAATACTTAATTTGTTTTCTCTGGCTTTAGTGGCTAACCTAACTACTTCCCTCTCTATTTGCTCAAAGGACAGGGTTTCAGCATTCCGGATCACAGGAACAACAAGACCTTTGGGTGCTGACACAGCGATAGAGACATCACAAAAATTACTATATATGATTTCATCTCCATCAATTTTTGCATTTACAGCTGGCCAATCCTGCAGTGCCACGCAACAAGCCTTGGTAAAGAAGGACATGAAACCAAGACCCACTTCATATTTTGCTTTAAATGATTCTTTGTATTTTTTTCTTAACTCCATGATCGGTTGCATATTGACTTCATTAAAAGTAGTCAACATGGCAGTTTCATTTTTAACTGAAACCAATCGTTTCGCTACAGTTTTTCTCAAAGGTGACATTTTTTGCCTTTGCTCAGACCGCTCACCTTGGTCTGCAGATTGTACAGGATCATTTATGATCGATTTTTCTTGCTCTTTTGGGGATGACTCTACTTTTTGTAATTGGGCGTTCATGGCATCTTCTTTGGTAATTCTTCCACCTACACCTGTTCCTTGGACCGCAGCTGCTGAAATTCCTTTTTCTGCCAATATTTTGGTCGCGGCGGGAGGGGCATGACCCACGGCATAGCCTTTGGATACAGCCGGTGTTGTGGCGTGATCTGATTCAGAGGGTATAACCGCTGTACTAGGCTGCACCTCATCGGTAACGGCTATTTGACATATTAATCCTCCAATCTCAAGGGTTGTACCATCAGCAGCCAAAATTTCTAACTTCCCTGTCGCTTCGGCCGTTAATTCGAAAGTAGCCTTATCGGATTCAATTTCTGCAATAACCTCATCTAAAACTACTAAATCACCCGATGCCTTGGCCCAGTTAGATATCGTTACCTCGTTGATCGATTCACCTACCGTGGGCACAAGCATTTGAATAGTTTTTACGGCTCCTCCAGTCAATTTTTCTGATTTCACATCAGGAACTATCGCCTCTTTTATTTCACTTGATGCCTCAATAACACATAACAGGCCACCGATTTCAACGGTATCACCCGCACCTACCTTAAGTTTCAAAATGCCCTCAATTTCAGCACTGACTTCAAAGGTGGCCTTATCCGATTCAAGCTCACAAATCACTTCATCTATTTCTACATGATCTCCGTCATTTTTCATCCACTGTGAAACCGTAACTTCTGATATTGATTCCCCAACGGATGGGACTTTCATTTCAAGACTCATATGCTTATAATTTAAATGCTTTGTTAACTAAATCTTCTTGTTCTATCTTATGGATTTTATTAAAACCCGTCGCGGGTGACGAAGCTGCTTTTCTTGCTATGAGTGCAAATTCATAACCCTCTGCTATTCTGAGGATGTAGGACCAAGGTCCCATATTTTCAGGTTCTTCTTGTGCCCATATTAATTTAGGATTTTTATATTTTTTCAGAATCGCATCCAATTGTTTTTTGGGAAAAGGGTGCAATTGCTCTATCCTTACAATGGCAACTTCTTTGGCCTTTTGCTTTTGCTGTTCATCTATAAGGTCAAAATAAATTTTTCCAGAACACATAATTACCTTTTTCACCTGACCAGCGACCACGTAATCATCTGAATAAATTTCACAAAACTTACCTTCAGTAAAATCTTTTATCGGCGCGGCTACCTTCGGACTTCTTAACAAAGATTTAGGGGAAAAAACGACACAGGGTTTTCTGAATTCCCAAGCCACCTGTCTACGCATTAAATGAAAGAAGTTGGCCGAACTGGTTATGTTTGCAATAATCATGTTATCCTGAGCACACATCTGAAGAAACCGTTCCATACGAGCACTGGAGTGTTCAGGACCTTGTCCTTCGTAGCCGTGGGGAAGTAACATCACCAAGCCATTCATTCGTTGCCACTTGGTCTCCGCGCTTGAAATAAATTGATCAATCATGACCTGAGCCCCATTGGCAAAATCTCCAAATTGGGCTTCCCACACCACCAATGCATTGGGGGTTGACATGGCGTAACCATATTCAAAGCCCAGTACTCCAAACTCAGACAATAGAGAATTAAAAATTTTAAGAGGCTGTTGGCCCTCCTCAATATGATTTAGATGGCAATAAGGTTCGTTGGTCTCTGAATCCACCACAAAAGAATGCCGGTGGGAAAAAGTACCACGTTTGACATCCTGACCCGACATGCGCACGATTTTACCCTCAGCCAATAATGATCCGTAGGCAAGTAATTCACCTTCACCCCATCCTAATTCTTTTTTGTCAAAAAAAGCCGATTTTCGATCTTTCATCAGCTTTTCTATTTGTCTTAAGGGTTTAAAACCTACGGGGAGCGTCGTCAATGCATACGCTATTTTTTGAACCAACGCATCAGAAATTGAGGTATCGGGAGATGTATGAAAATCTTCAGGTTTAGACTTTCTTAAAAACTTCCATTCCTCATCAATTTTTTGTGGCTTATACGGCAGTGGCTTTTGCTTCACGAAATTGAGCCTATCCTGAAGTAATTTTTTAAATTCCTTATCTAATTTTTCGGCAGTTTCTCCAGCTTCATCACCCCTTTCTTTGAGTTTTTTTATATACACCTCACGTGGATTGGGATGCTTGGAGATAATATTGTAAAGTTTAGGCTGCGTAAATTTGGGTTCGTCACTTTCATTATGGCCGTGTCTTCTATAGCACAGCAAATCAATAAAAATATCTTTACCAAACTCCTGTCTATACTCTACAGCTAGATTCACTGCAAAATTGACAGCTTCGGCATCATCGCCATTGACATGCAACACGGGCGCATCTATTATTTTCGATAAATCTGTACAATAAATACTTGACCTAGCATCGTCATAATCTGTGGTAAAACCTACTTGATTATTGATGACAAAATGAATCGTTCCTCCGGTTCTATAACCTTCTAAATTAGCCATTTGAACACATTCGTAAACCAAGCCTTGACCCGCAACCGCAGCATCTCCATGAATGACGATAGGTAGACATTTGGACATGTCTCCCCGATATTCGTCATCTATTTGCGCTCGGGTTACTCCCAATACTACGGGGTCCACGGCTTCTAGATGTGAAGGATTAGGTGCAAGTTTCACATAGGCCATATTTCCGGAATCTGAAACATATTGGCTTGAAAATCCCAAATGATACTTCACATCTCCATCACCCATAGTAAGATCTGGATTGGATCCTCCTTCAAATTCATTAAAAATTTCATCATAGGTTTTACCCATGATATTAGCCAAAACATTCAATCTCCCACGATGCGCCATCCCAATAACTACCTCCTGGACACCAAATTCGACGGCCCTCCTAATTATTTTGTCTAGCGCTGGTATGGTATTCTCTCCCCCTTCCAAAGAAAACCTTTTTTGGCCTATATATTTGGTATGTAGAAAGTTTTCAAATACTACGGCTTCATTGAGTTTACCCAATATATGTTCTTTCTCTTTTTCGGGAGGATTAATATTGGCCCCTTCGGTTTCACATTTAGAACGAAACCAGGCCAAAATATGTGGTTCTCTTAAGTGGGAATATTCGTAACCAATAGATCCTAAATAAATCTTCTTTAACCTAGTTACAATATCTTTTAACTTAGCAGCACCTAGCCCTATTTCATTACCTACCTGAAAAGCGGTTTCTAAATCAGCTGATAACAAACCGAAATGATCTAAATCTAATTTGATATCATGATTCCTTCTATCCCGTACAGGGTTGGTGTCTGATTTCAAGTGCGCTCTTGATCTATAAGCATGTATCAGATTTTTGACCGCCGTTTCTTTTGAGTTTCCCATAGCAGGTTCTGCACTGGCCTCATAGCTATTAGCGGAAAACTCAAATCCCTGGAAAAATAATCTCCAGGAAGCATCAACGCTTTCAGGATCTTCCTGATAAGATTCATATAGACTGTTAATGTGCGCAACATCTGCATTTCCGATATAAGAATATTTATCCATCTTTGTATGTATTAATAACCCTTCAAATATAGAAATAGTTTTTAATTATTACAAAACCGTGTAAACGAATATGCAAATGAAAATTGCAATAAGATTTAAATTACATCTTATTGCTTTTATTACATCTCCCTAATAACTTAATAGATATTTTCCTTTATCTTTGCGCTCTATTTTTTTAATTTTTAACATGGACGCGTTCCATAAATAAAACAAACAATGTCAGTAAAAATAAGATTAGCACGTCGAGGACGTAAAAAATTGGCCATGTATGATGTGGTCATCGCAGACGCAAGAGCACCACGAGATGGTCGCTTTATTGAAAAAATTGGTTCTTATAATCCCAATGTCAATCCTGCATTCATTAATATCAACGAAGAAAAAGCCCTAGATTGGATTATGAAAGGTGCCCAGCCAACCGATACGGCTCGAGCCATTCTATCTGAAAGAGGAGTTATGTTTAAAAAACATCTTCAAGTAGGTGTCAATAAAGGAGCCATCACACAGGAAAATGCAGACAAAAAGTTTGAAGAGTGGTTCCAAAACAAAGAAAAACAGAATCAAGAAGCCCTCAATAAATTGACTGAAGCCAACAACAAAGTGGCCAAAACAAAGTTTGAGGCCGAAAAGAAGGTCAATGAAACAAGAGCAGCGGCCATCATGAAAAGAAAGCAAGATGCAGAAGCCGTGCTAGCTGCTGAAATAACAGATGCTGCGGTAGCTGCTTCCGAGAAAGAACTTACCGAAGAGGCTGAGGAAGCGATCTCAGATCAGAAAACTGCTGAAAAGGCAAACGCCGAAGCGCCTGAAGCTTCCAAAACTGAAGCCGCTGCACCAAAAGAAGTGAAAGCGGAAGAAGCGAAAGTAGAGGAAGTGAAAGCTGATGCGCCTGCAGAAACAAAAACTAAAGAAAGTGACAAGGGAGCAGCAGCAACTGAAGAAGCTTCAAAATAATTATCCCCATGCGTAAGGATGAATGTTACCAGTTGGGAAATATCGTCAAAACGCACGGTTTAAAAGGTATGGTAACCATTGAACTAGATGTGGACCAACCAGATGAATACAGTGAATTGGAATCCGTCTTTCTAGAGCAATCTGGAAATCTGATTCCTTTTTTTGTTAAACAAATCTCAATGAATGGTGTAAAAACACTCATTCATTTCGAAGATATTGACCACGTCGATCTGGCCAAGGATCTGGTAGGTCAAGCAATCTATCTCCCGCTAAATCACTTACCAAAACTGCGAGACGGAGAATATTTTTTCCACGATCTTGTCGGATTTAAGATATTCCACCTAGGGGCTTTTTTAGGTACAATTGCACAAATTTATCAACCCTCTTCACAATATCTTGCAGCTGTCTTCTACAAAGAGCAAGAACTGTTAATTCCGATCGAAGACGCTATATTCAAAAAAGTCGATCTAACAAAAAAAGAAGCTCATATTGAACTTCCTAATGGTTTCATGGAAATCTATTTTAGCAATGAGAATTGACATTATCACATGTCTACCTGAACTCTTTGAGGGCCCCATGAATCAAAGCATTGTAAAAAGGGCCCAAAAAAAAGGATTGGTAGAGCTCTATATTCACGATTTAAGACCTTTTACGAGCAACAAACAAAAATCTATTGATGATTATGCTTATGGAGGAGGTGCAGGGATGGTCATGATGATTGAGCCTATTGACCGGTGCATCAGTGCTCTAAAAAAGCATACAGATTATGACGAGATTATTTTTATGACACCCGATGGAGAGAAATTAAATCAATCCACGTGCAATCAATTGTCTCTTAATAAAAACATCATCTTACTCTGTGGCCACTACAAAGGTATAGATCAGCGCGTACGTGACCATTTAATCACCCGAGAAATCAGTATCGGAGATTATGTTCTCTCTGGAGGCGAACTAGCCGCTATGATAGTTGCCGATAGTTTAATCCGACTGATCCCAGGTGTGCTCAACGATGAAAGCTCCGCGCTCACCGACTCTTTTCAAGATGACCTCTTGGCACCTCCTGTGTATACACGACCTGCTATATATAATGGATGGAAAGTACCAAAAATTCTATTATCGGGTAACAAGGCTGTGATCAATGATTGGAGGCATGAAGCAGCTGTTAAGAAAACCAAAGAAAGACGGCCCCATTTATTAAATTGATCAAATCTAAAACCCATCACAATGAGCAAAAAATGTTTTAAAAGCTCATGGATCGATTGGTAAGGTCATATTGACAAAATATATTCAATTAACTTTACGTACCTTAAAGATAAATTCATTGAAAATAGTCATCAAAACCTTACATGGACTCGAAGAGGTCCTCATGAAGGAAGTTGAACTCCTAGGTGGACAAAACATCAAAAAAAGAAAACGCGCTGTAGAATGTGAAGGGAAACTGCCCTTCCTTTATGAGGCAAACTTGAACTTAAGGACTGCCTTACGTATTTTGGTCCCGGTATATGAATTTACAGCCCGTAATGAAACCGAACTTTACGGCCAAGTCAAATCATTTGATTGGTCTCAATTTCTTGATGTCAGGCAAACTTTTGCCATCGACAATACTATTTTCTCAGAGTATTTTACACACTCAAAATATACTGCACTTAAAATGAAAGATGCGATTGCCGATCAGTTTAGAGAAAAATTTAATTTGCGGCCCTCTGTAGATATTGAAAAACCTGATATCCTCTTCAACTTACATGGTTATCAAGATAAATTCATCATTTCATTGGACAGTTCCGGACGACTCCTCAATCAACGCGGTTATAGGGAACCAGGACATCAAGCTCCACTCAATGAAGTCATGGCTTCCGGTCTATTACAGTTGGCAGGTTGGAACAAAAGTATCCCTCTGGTTGATCCCATGTGTGGAACCGGAACCATCATCATTGAGGCGGTACTTATGGGATTAAATATTCCTCCTCAAATCAATCAAAAGGAGTTTGGCTTTAAGAATTGGAATAACTTTCAACCCATGATGTGGAATCGAATCAGAGCAGAAGCACAGGGTAAAATCAGAAGTGCCCCCTTGATGATCTCCGGTGGAGATATCGATGGTCATGCCGTTGCCCTCGCCAAAGGAGCCTTGAAAAAACTGAGAATGGGACGAGATGTTCAAATCAGACAAGTCGCATTTGAGGACTTTATTCCCAAATTTCAAACAGGTATGATCATTACCAATCCTCCCTATGGTGAAAGAATAGGAGAAGACGTCGATAATCTTTATAAAAAACTAGGAGATTCCTTTAAAAATAACTTTTCAAGTTTCGATGCTTGGGTATTGAGCTCAAATGTCCCAGCGCTCAAACAGTTACATTTAAAACCAAGTGAAAAAATGGCTTTATTCAATGGAGCCTTACAAGTCCAATTCTGCAAATACAACCTAAAAGAAGGTGCATACCTCTAAGAAGAATAACTTAATTTCTATGCTAGAAAAATTACATTTTTCAATAGTAAAATAAATAAATTAGCACTTTTTTTTACTAATTATGAGACAAAAATTACTTCGCGAAGGTGCGGATGAACTCTCCTATGAAATTCGGGGAATTGTACGTAAAGCAGAACAACTTGAACAACTTGGTCATCGAATTTATTGGGAAAACATAGGTGATCCCATCCAAAAGCATCGTACGCTCCCCAACTGGATCAAGGACATTATTATTGAACTCTTGAAAGACGATACTACTTATGGTTATAGTCATTCCAAGGGGCTCCTAGAGACACGTACCTTTCTTGCTCATAGAACTAATTTATTAAATGGGGTTCAAATCAACGCAGAGGATATTACCTTTTTTAATGGCCTAGGAGATGCCATTGCGAAAATTTATCAATACCTCCTACCAACGGCTCGGGTAATAGGGCCCTCACCTGCCTATTCGACGCATTCTTCTGCAGAAGCAGCTCATGCCAATCACCAACCAATTACTTATGCTCTTGATCCCGAAAATAAATGGTATCCAGATCTTGTAGATTTACGAAATAAAGTATGCTACAATCCCAATATTGTCGGTATATTGGTCATCAATCCTGACAATCCCACCGGGATGGTTTATCCTGAAAAAATCTTGAGAGCTATAGTCGCCATTGCCAAAGACTTTAATCTTTTTTTAATTTTTGATGAGATTTATGAACACATCATATACAATAATGCAAGTACTGCGCCAATGGCAAAAGTCATCGGAAAGGTCCCTGGTATTTCATTGAAAGGGATTTCTAAAGAAGTGCCTTGGCCAGGGGCAAGATGTGGATGGGCAGAATACTACAATCGAGATCAAGATACTGACTTCAATAAGCTTTGTCAAACCATAGATAATGCCAAAATGATCGAGGTCAGTTCAACTACGTTGCCTCAAAGGGCTATTCCCAAGATCATGACCGATTCCCGTTATGACGCTTTTTTAAAAAGCACTAGTCAAGAAATTGGTCAAAGAAGTAAAAAGCTCTGTGATTTTTTTGCTGAAATTCCCTATGTCAACTTCAACCAGACCAACGGGGCTTTTTATAACACCATAATCTTTAAAGCAGGAGCATTAAAACCCAAACAACAACTAAATATTACGGATCCAAAAATAGCACACCTACTGGAAAATTGGCTGACCCCTGAAATGCCATTGGACCAACGATTCGTCTATTATTTATTGGCCGCTAAACAGGTCTGTGTAGTCCCTATCTCAGCTTTCTGTTCCCCTCTTTTAGGATTTAGGATTACACTTTTAGAAGAAGACTTAGAGGATCAACTTGAAATCTTTACCCGAATCAAAGAAGGTATTATGGAATACTGTAGCGATTGAGCTAAGGTAACTCACCGCCTATAAGTGGTTAATCAATTATGGAAGCCCTTTTGAGTTGATAGGTGTCATCCTTCCGTCGTTTGGATGAAGGATATATTCCTCTGTAATCCTTTAAATTTCGTCCGGTTTATTGGAGATTTTTTAAATACATTATTGAAGACTACCTCCGTCATTTCCTCCCAGGCTGTTTTTGATAATTCTTCCCAGCCTTGGGGAGCAAATTGGGGTTCATTATGTGGGGTTGAAAATCTATTCCAAGGACACACCTGTTGACAGATATCACAACCAAAAGCCCACCCTTCCATTTTATCACTGAACTCCTTGGGTATTTCGTCTTTCAATTCAATAGTTAAATAAGAAATGCAACGACTTCCATCCACCACATAAGGTTCTGAGATTGCATCCGTTGGACAGGCGTCAATACATCTGGTACAAGTACCACAGTAATCCTTAATCGGCCCATCGGCCTCTAATTTTAAATCAATAATCAGCTCTGCCAAAAAAAAGTAACTACCCGAATCTTTATTGATTAACAAAGTATTTTTACCTACCCAACCCAAACCGCTTTTTGAGGCCCATGCCCGCTCATGTACCGGTGCTGAATCGACAAAAGCACGCCCCTCAATCTTACCTATGCCCGCCTTCATCCTATTCATGAATTCAGCCAATTTATCCTTGATGACAAAATGATAATCTTTACCATAAGCGTATCGGGCGATCTTATAGGGTGTCTGATCGGTTTCATCTTTTTGTGGTGCATAATTATACAATAGGGAAATCACCGATTGGGCACCAGCTACTAGCTTTCGGGGGTCCAATCGTTTATCAAAATGACGCTCCAGATAGCTCATTTTACCTTGATAGCCTCTTTTCAACCAAGTTTCAAGATGATCCACCTCTTCTGCCAAAAAATCAGCCTTTGATATGCCGCAATACGAAAAGCCCAAATCCAATGCGATCTCCTTAACGATATCTCTGTTGGATTTCATCATCTAAAAAGATGATCAAAAGGAATCCTAATGACGCCTCTCATTACCATCCTATGAAGCGTGACATGCCGCCTAGTCAAAATAATGTATTCATTTGTGCCGGGGGTATCATACCCAAATGCTTGTAGGCTAATTCAGTCGCTTGACGCCCCCGTGCCGTACGCTTCAAAAAGCCTTCCATGATTAAAAAAGGTTCATAAACCTCTTCTATCGTTTCGGCCTCCTCTCCGCATGCCGTCGCAATGGTCGATAAACCCACCGGCCCCCCCTTGAATTTATCAATAATAGTAGATAAAATACGATTATCCATTTCATCTAATCCATGATTATCCACATTTAAGGCCTTCAATGCCATCTTTACGATGATAAGCTTGATAGATCCATCCCCTTTTATTTGAGCAAAATCTCGGGTTCTTCTTAATAAGTTATTGGCGATCCGAGGAGTTCCCCTACTTCTTCTGGCTATTTCAAAAGTGGCCTCAAGTTCAAATTCACAATTTAAAATATCACAAGATCTTCCAACGATTCGGGTCAGTAGCTTGGCATCATAATATTCTAGCCTCGCATTGATTCCAAAACGCGCACGTAAGGGCGCGGTTAACAATCCTGAACGAGTCGTGGCACCGATGAGGGTAAATGGGTTCAATCCAATTTGTACAGTTCTTGCATTTGGCCCTGAATCCAACATAATATCGATCTTATAATCCTCCATGGCGGAATATAAATACTCCTCAACTACCGAATTTAACCTATGTATTTCATCGATAAACAATACATCTCCCTCTTCAAGATTTGTGAGAAGGCCTGCCAATTCTCCCGGCTTATCTAGTACAGGTCCACTTGTTATTTTTATATTAGAACCCAGCTCATTGGCAATAATGTGAGAAAGGGTCGTTTTACCGAGCCCTGGAGGCCCGTGAAGTAAAACATGATCGAGGGGCTCTGATCGTCGACTGGCCGCTTCGACAAATATCTTTAAGTTGTCAACTATCTTTTCTTGCCCTGTAAAGTCATCAAAACTGAGGGGTCTTAAAGCTTTTTCTATCTCTTTATCAACAGATGAAAATTCCTCATCATCTGGTTTTAAATAATCCTCTCTCATAGTTAATAAATAGAAAACAAATATAACGATTGAATATTCTAATTAGGTCTTACTAATATTGTAAAAAAATAAAATTGAATATCGACAAACGTAAACAAACCCAAAGAGTCCTCTTATTCTTTGCTGCAATCTTACTGCTCGTAAAGCTCGTAAGAAATCAAAATCCTAATTTGTTGATGAATGAGGTCTCCGGATTGACAATGGGAACCATTGTTTATAATGTTAAATATAAAACTTTGGAACCCATTGATTTTAAAACACAAATAGATTCTGTTCTGAAAAAATTCAATGAGTCGTTATCTACATACATCCCTCAATCCGAAATTTCAAGATTGAATCAATCTGGTAGTTTAGTCTTCCAAGACCCTGTTTTTTATCCTGTCCTCTTGGCTAGTAAAGAAGTCCATGCAGCTACCGAAGGAGCTTTTGATCCTACCATTGGTCCTTTGATCAATGCCTATGGTTTTGGCTCAGATAAGACTTCAAAAATATTGGATCAACCCCTTATTGATTCTTTACTTCAATTCGTAGGTTTCTCAAAAATTAATTTTAATCCCTCACTCATTACAATGCCCAAAGGAACGTACCTTGATTTAAGTGCCGTAGCTAAAGGATATGCTGTAGATGTCATCGCTGATTATCTCAAATCCAAAAATATTGAACATGCGATGGTAGAGATTGGTGGAGAAGTCAGAACTTTTGGTACCAATGACCGGAATGAAGTTTGGAAGATTGGTATTCAAGATCCATTGATTGAATCAGAAGAATATCAACCCCCTTTTGCAATCGTCAACCTAGAGAATCGATCAGTTGCAACCTCAGGTAATTATAGAAATTTTTATCAGATCGATGATAAAACCTATGCCCATATCATCGATCCTAGAACGGGGAATATGAGTAAAAAAAATATCTTAAGTGCGTCTGTTTTCGCGCCCAATTGTATGCTTGCTGATGCCTATGCAACGGCCTTTATGGTACTGGGGGTTGAAACTTCCATGGCCATTCTCAAAGCAGATGATCGCTTAGATGCGCTGCTGATTTATCAAGGTGAATCAAGTCCTGAACACATCATCACCGATGGCATCAAAACAGCTGTAATTGTAACGAAAAACGAAACTCCATGAGCCTTACTATTACCCTGTTAATCATAGGAACCTTTATTGGAGGATGGGCCACCATTCCCTTAGAGTACAAACCTCAAAATATTTTTTTACCTTTAATTTTTGGTGGATCCTATCTTTTTTCCATCACCATCATACATGTTTTTCCTGAGCTCTTTGCCTTGTCCTCAGATCCTACTAAAATTGGTTTGTTCATATTATTAGGGTTTTTCTTCCAACAATTTTTAGAATATTTTACTTCGGGTGTGGAGCATGGTCACTTTCACCAACATAAATCAACACAATCAAAGTATTACGTACTCATTGCCCTAGTCGTGCATTCTTTAATGGAAGGTGCTTTACTTACCCATGATTCTCCATTACATGAACAAAATAATTCATATACCTTACTTTTTGGTATCATTCTGCACAAAGCCCCTGCCGCCTTTGCCCTGATGGCGGTATTTAAGGGGAAATCAAAATTCTCTCGACAACAATGGGTAGTATTAAGTATCTTCAGTCTAGCTTCGCCCATGGGGGCCATGGCCAATAACTATTTAACACTATCCGAAGCCGAATTAAGCCTTTTATTTGCTTTTGTGAGTGGCGCTTTTTTACACATTTCTACGACTATTTTTGTAGAATCTAGTCCAGGGCACCGATTTAGGTTTAACAAAATTGCCATCAGTATCCTAGCTGCCTTATTGGCCATTTTCACAGAATTATATATTTAAAGAGGTATTTCCCTCAGATCTGTTCCCATTGATCTTTGCCTACACCTTCCATAAAAATAGATTATACCTGTCCTTTACATGAGTTCAATAATTCAAAAAAAATCAATCTCTCCAATCACTTTTTTTATGGTTTATTTTATTGATGAAAACTGAAACCCTCTAAAAAGTGATGCCCTTTTTATTGTTTTTAACTCTAATAATATGTACGAAGTAAGTTTTTTACCGTTTTTTATTTTACAACTTAATATATTAGTGACTTAGTTAAAAAAAGAGATGCAAGCATACTGGAAACAAAACCTCAAATATTTAACCATTTTATTGATTGTATGGTTTACCGTCTCATTTGGAGCAGGAATACTTTTTGTAAATCAATTGAACTTAATAAAAATAGGTGGTTTTAAACTTGGGTTTTGGTTTGCGCAACAAGGTGCCATCTATACTTTTGTCATCTTAATCCTGGTCTACATAAGACTCATGAATAAGCTGGATAAAAAATATGGTTTTCAGGAAGAAAATAACCTTTAAAACAAGCGCAAAATGAGTATTCAAATGTGGACCTGGGTTTTAGTAGGTGTTACTTTTTCCCTGTATATCGGTATTGCTATTTGGTCAAGGGCAGGTTCCACAAAAGAGTTCTACGTAGCGGGGGGGGGCGTATCTCCATTGGCAAATGGCTTAGCTACTGCGGCAGATTGGATGTCGGCAGCTTCATTTATTTCCATGGCGGGAATCATTTCCTTTGAAGGCTATGATGGTTCTGTCTATCTCATGGGTTGGACCGGAGGTTATGTGTTATTGGCATTGTTACTCGCTCCCTACTTAAGAAAATTTGGAAAATTTACGGTTCCTGATTTTATAGGCGATAGATATTATTCCAATATGGCTAGAAGCGTCGCTGTTTTTTGTGCATTATTGGTCTCTTTTACCTATGTAGCCGGACAAATGCAAGGAGTGGGTATTGTTTTCTCACGTTTTTTAGAAGTGGACATTACTACCGGTGTGATCATAGGAATGGTCATCGTATTATTTTATGCCGTTTTAGGAGGAATGAAAGGAATTACCTATACACAAGTAGCGCAGTATTGCGTACTGATATTTGCCTTTATGGTGCCTGCTATTTTTATTTCTATTCAAATGACAGGCCATTTCATTCCTCAATTAGGTTTCGGAAGTACCGATGGAAATGGTATTTATTTATTAGATAAATTGGATGGGCTGCATAAAGATTTAGGTTTTTCATCTTATACTACAGGAAGTAAGTCTAAGCTAGATGTTTTCTGTATTACGGCAGCATTAATGGTTGGTACCGCTGGCTTACCCCATGTAATTGTTCGATTTTTCACAGTAAAAAAAGTAGCTGATGCACGTAAATCAGCAGGTTGGGCATTACTATTTATAGCCATATTATATACCACTGCTCCAGCTATTTCCGTGTTTTCACGAACGAATTTAATTGAAACGGTCAGTGATAAAAAGTATGCTGACATGCCAAAATGGTTTAAAAAATGGGAAACTACTGGCTTAATTACTTTTATAGACAAAAATCAGGATCAGGTGATCCAATATGTAGCTAATAAAGAATTGAATGAACTTGAAGTAAATCGTGATATAATGGTATTGGCCAATCCAGAAATAGCTAGTCTACCCAATTGGGTAGTTGCACTCGTAGCGGCTGGAGGTTTGGCAGCTGCTCTGTCTACCGCAGCAGGCTTATTGTTGGTTATCTCTTCTTCCGTTGCCCATGACTTAATTAAAAGAATGGTCAATCCTAGGATCTCTGAGAAAGGTGAATTGATCGCTGCAAGAGCCGCTGCCGTGGTGGCTGTTTGTGTGGCTGGTTATTTTGGTATCAATCCCCCAGGTTTTGTTGCTGCTGTAGTCGCTTTGGCTTTTGGCTTGGCTGCTTCTTCTTTTTTTCCTGCCATTGTTTTGGGTGTTTTCTATAATAAAATGAATAAACAAGGTGCTATTTCAGGGATGATTATCGGAATTCTATTGATGCTATTTTACATGACTAAATTCAAATTTGGTTGGTGGTTTGGAGGCTCCAAAGAAGATTGGTGGTTTGGTATTTCCCCTGAAGGATTTGGAAGTATCGCTATGATGGCTAATTTCATAGTTTCAATTATCGTATCAAAGTTTACTCCTGACCCGCCAAAAGAGGTTCAAGAAATTGTTGAAAATATTAGAATTCCAAGTGGCGCAGGCGCTGCTCATAATCATTAAGAAGTTACTTATGTCATTACAAATAAATTCTCTGGAAGATTATCATAAAGCGTACCAGTCCAGTGTTGAAAACCCTTCAGAGTTTTGGGATAACATTGCCAAAAACTTTTTATGGAGAAAAAAATGGACCCAAACATTAACCTATGATTGGAGTGTCCCTGAAACAAAATGGTTTTTGGAGGGTAAATTAAATATTACAGAAAATTGTTTGGATCGCCATCTAGCATCAAAAGGGGATCAAACTGCCATTATTTGGGAACCTAATGATCCAAATGATGCAGCACAATACATTACCTACAGACAACTTCATAGCAAGGTCTGCACCTTTGCTAATGTTTTAAAAAACAATGGCGTAGTTAAAGGTGATCGTGTTTGTATTTACATGCCAATGGTTGCTGAACTTTCGGTAGCTGTACTTGCTTGCGCCAGAATTGGTGCCATTCACTCTGTAGTTTTTGCCGGGTTTTCTTCTAGGGCATTGGCGGCAAGAATAAACGATGCCAAATGTAAGGTCTTATTGACCTCTGACGGCAGTTTTAGGGGGGATAAGGTGACGCCATTAAAAGATATTTCCGATGAAGCCTTAAAGACCTGCCCTTCCATTAAAAAATCAATCGTTTTTCAAAGAACAAAGCAAACCATTGCCTGGACGTCAGGCAGAGATGTCTGGTGGCATGAAGAATTAACAAAAGTAGATGATTCATGTCCTGCAGAAGTGATGGATTCGGAAGATATGCTTTTCATTCTATACACTTCTGGGTCTACTGGAAAGCCCAAGGGAATGGTCCATACTTGCGGTGGTTATATGGTTTACGCTGCCTATTCTTTTTTAAATGTTTTCCAATATAAACCCGACGATATTTATTGGTGTACAGCAGATATAGGTTGGATTACAGGCCATAGTTATATTGTTTATGGGCCTTTGGCTACTGGAGCCACTACGGTCATGTTTGAAGGCGTTCCTAGTTATCCAGACTATGGAAGGTTTTGGGAAGTCTGTGAGAAGCATAAAGTCACTCAATTTTATACTGCTCCTACTGCCATTAGAGCATTAGCAAAACATCCGTTATCGTTCGTTAATGACCATGTCCTCAGTAGTCTGAGAATATTAGGAACTGTAGGCGAGCCTATTAACGAAGAGGCATGGCACTGGTATGACGATAATATTGGTAAAAATAAATGCCCAATAGTAGATACTTGGTGGCAAACAGAAACGGGTGGAATGATGATTTCTTCTTTGGCAGGTGTGACCCAAGACAAACCTACATTTGCAACCCTTCCCTTACCCGGAATTCAGCCTGTTTTATTGAACGCCGATGGGGCAGAGATTACTGATATAAAAGGAGAAGGAATTTTAGCCATTAAACAACCCTGGCCCTCGTTGGCAAGAACCATCTATGGAGATAATGAACGCTATAAAAATGTCTATTTCTCTGCCTACCCTAATTATTATTTTCCAGGAGATGGTGCGTTGCGAGATGCGCTCGGAAATTATAGGATTACTGGAAGAGTAGACGACGTAGTCATTGTCTCTGGACATAACCTAGGTACGGCGCCCATAGAAAATGCAATTAATGAGCATGACGACATTGTTGAAAGTGCAGTGGTGGGATTCCCTCATGACATCAAAGGAAATGCCCTATATGCCTACGTAATCACCTATGATGGGGTCATCCAAACCGATGAATTAATTACGGAAATACGAAAGCTTGTGGCTACAACCATCGGTGCCATTGCCAAACCTGACAAAATTCAATTTGTCAAAGGGTTGCCCAAAACACGTTCAGGGAAAATTATGAGAAGAATATTGCGAAAAATAGCCAGTGGAGATACGGATGATTTGGGCGATACTTCTACACTGCTCAACCCAGAAATAATCGATGACCTCCAAAAGGGATTTGACAAAAATTGAGCTATAAAAAAAACGGAAATACCGTCAAATAATATTCCCGTTTCATCATTATCAATTAAAAATCAACTCCCACACATCTCACATCCTTCTGGGTCATCTAAGGAGCATTGTATGGCTTGCTGATTTTGGTCCGTAGCTTTTGCCAACTCTTCCGCTTTGGGTTGTACGTTTTCTTCTTTAGTAACGGTAAATTTGATCGCGTCTGTCGCCGCCTTAGTCCGCAGATAATACATGCCTGTTTTTAAGCCCTTTTTCCATGCATAAAAATGCATAGAGGTCATTTTACCAAAGTTGGCATTCATCAAATGAATATTCAAACTTTGACTTTGACAGATGTACGCCCCCCGATCCGCAGACATATCAATAATAGTTTTCTGAGAAATCTCCCAAACCGTCTTATAAAGCTCCTTGATATTAGCTGGAATCTCAGCTATATTTTGGATAGAACCATTTTCAGCCTTGATTTTATTCATCATACCTTCATTCCATAGCCCCAAACCAATCAAATCGTGCATCAAATACTTGTTCGCTACAATAAACTCACCGGACAGCACTCTGCGTACGTACATATTAGATGTAAATGGCTCAAAGCATTCATTATTACCGAGTATCTGCGAGGTAGAAGCCGTTGGCATAGGTGCTACTAACAAAGAATTTCTAACCCCATGCTTCTTTACTTTTTGTTTGAGCTCATACCAATCCCATCGGCCTGAATCGGGTGTCACACCCCACATATCAAATTGGAATATGCCTTTGGATATAGGTGATCCTTTATACGTTTGATAGGACCCATCAACTTGTGACAACTCCATGGAGGCCTCCATAGAGGCGAAATAGATAGTTTCAAAAATTTCGCTATTGAGGCGCTGTGCTTCTTCAGATTCAAAAGGAAGTCGCATCATCACAAATGCATCTGCTAAACCTTGCACGCCTAGACCTATGGGCCTGTGCCTCATGTTTGAAGTCCTAGCTTCATCAACTGGATAATAATTGACATCTATCACTTTATTAAGATTTCTCGTCGCTACTTTGGTTATTTCATAAAGTTTGTCATGATCAAAGGTTTTATCCTCCTTCACAAACTTAGAAAGAGAAATAGAGGCCAAATTACAAACAGCGACCTCGTCTTTAGAGGTATATTCCATTATCTCGGTACAAAGATTACTCGACTTAATGGTACCTAAATTCTTTTGATTAGACTTACGATTAGCATGATCCTTGTATAAAATGTAAGGTGTTCCTGTTTCAATTTGTGCCTCTAAGATCTCAAACCAAAGATCTTGAGCCTTCACTACCTTTCTAGCTTTTCCCTCTTGCTCGTATTTCTCGTATAATTTTTCAAACGTCTCTCCATAGCTGTCTTCCAAACCCTTCGCTTCATCAGGACTGAAAAGAGACCATTCTCCATTCTCCTCAACTCTACGCATGAACAAGTCTGAAATCCACATAGCATAAAACAGATCTCTCGCCCTTAACTCTTCTTTTCCGTGATTTTTCTTCAACTGAAGAAATTCAAATATATCGGCATGCCAAGGCTCAAGGTAAATAGCAAAGCTTCCTTTTCTTTTGCCTCCTCCTTGATCGACATACCTGGCGGTCATATCAAAATTCCGAAGCATCGGAATGATACCATTTGAAGTACCGTTGGTTCCTTTAATGTAAGCTCCAGTCGCTCTTACATTGTGGATACTCAAACCGATACCGCCTGCAGATTGTGATATTTTAGCACATTGCTTTAGGGTATCATATATTCCATCAATACTATCATCCTGCATGGTCAACAAGAAACAAGAGGAAAGTTGTGGCTTTGGAGTACCCGCATTGAATAAAGTAGGAGTTGCGTGCGTAAACCACTTTTCTGACATTAAGTGATAGGTTTCTATGGCTGCTTGAATATCATCCCCATGAATACCCACGGATACCCGCATCAACATGTGTTGGGGTCGTTCTACGATCTTACCATTCAACCGCATCAAATAAGCCCTTTCTAGAGTCTTAAAACCAAAAAAATCATAATTAAAATCACGATCATATTCGATGGCCTCGTCTAATTTTTTCGCATTGTTTTTGATTACTCCATAGGTCTCTGAAGAAAGTAAAGGTGCATTCTCTCCTGTTTTTGCATCCACATAGGTGTACATATGCTTCATCGTATTAGAAAAGGATTCCGATGTTACTTTGTGCAAATTGGAAATGGAAATTCTCGCTGCCAATTTGGCAAAATCTGGATGGCGTGTGGTCATGGAAGCTGCAATTTCTGCTGCCAAATCATCTAGCTGGACAGTACTTACACCATCATATAAACCATCTATAACTTTCTGGGCTATTTTGACTGGCTCTACAAAATCTCTATTGAGCCCTTTGCATAACTTCTCAATCCTAGCGGTAATCTTATCAAACTTAACTGATTCTCTTCGGCCGTCTCTCTTTAGTACTAACATGGTTGATTTCTTATATTTCTTTCTATTAAAAGTCTTGGTCAAGACTGAATTTATCATTGTCATTTTCGGAATTCAAAACACCTGCTTTTTGATATTCTCCCACCCTTTTTTCAAAGAAATTCGTTTTCCCTTGAAGCGAAATCATTTCCATGAAGTCGAATGGGTTAGTTGCGTGATAGATTTTGGAACAGTTCAATTCCATCAAAAGTCTATCTGCTACGAATTCAATGTATTGACACATCAACTCCGCATTCATACCAATTAATCTTACTGGAAGCGCATCGGTTACAAATTCTTTCTCAATAGTTACAGCATCCACTATAATAGTTTGTATGGCTTCATTACTCAACTTGTTAACCAAATGATTGTTGTATAGTAAACATGCAAAGTCACAATGTAGCCCCTCATCTCTAGAAATCAATTCGTTTGAAAAAGTTAAACCCGGCATCAATCCTCTTTTTTTCAACCAAAATATAGAACAAAAGCTTCCTGAAAAAAATATGCCTTCGACTGCGGCAAATGCAACTAATCTTTCCGCAAAATTACCCTCATCTATCCACCGAAGCGCCCAATCTGCCTTTTTCTTTACACAGTCCATAGTATCTAATGCATTGAAAAGAGCATCCTTTTCTTTTACATCTTTTACATACGTATCTATAAGAAGTGAGTAAGTCTCAGAATGGATGTTCTCAATAGCAATTTGAAAACCATAAAAGAATTTTGCCTCGGTATATTGTACTTCCGAAACAAAATTTTCAGCGAGATTTTCATTTACAATTCCATCACTTGCTGCAAAAAATGCTAGAACATGCTTAATGAAATGTCGCTCATCCCCTGTCAGCGTATCCCAATCTTTTAGATCTTGTCCTAAATCTATTTCTTCGGCCGTCCAAAAACTAGCTTCTGCTTTCTTATAATAACTCCAAATATCATCATGCTCGATAGGAAAGAGAACAAATCTATTATTGTTCTCTTTTAAAATGGGTTCGTTTTTAATTTCTGCTACAGGGTTGCTCATTATTTATTATTTTTTCATTTATTATTTTTTCGTTGTTGTGCGATAGCAATATTTTTCCCAAACCCTTTAACCTTGGTTTTTGGGCATGTGGTACTGCATAATAACTATCTAAAATTTGTGTAACCAAAGTCAGTCGTGTAAACAAAAGCATTGTGGTGATTTACTTTTTCTAACTCGGTATACAAATGTGCCCAAATCACACCTAAAATACAAATCGTATTCCATGGAATACCATGGATGATCAAGACTGTGGATAAGTACATATCTATTTGATATATAATATATTAAGAGTCGTTTAAATGAAAAACCTTGTATCTTTTTCACATCTCAATGAGGTTGAAAAAAAAAATCTTTTTTTTTAAAAAAAATTATCCACAACCGATTCCAATTATTGTAAGGCCAATCCTTTTGCGTTTTAAATCAAAAATCCTATATTTGCATTCCTTTTTAAAATAGTAAGAATGTACGCAATAGTCGACATTGCTGGTAAGCAATTCAAAGTAGAAAAAAATAAATTCTTGTACGCCCCCTTAATGGATGCTGAAGCAGGGACTTCTTTAAATTTCTCTCAGGTACTCCTGACGGAAGACGATGGAAAGGTAAAAGTAGGTACTCCCTCGGTGAAAGGTTCCAGTGTGTCTGGGAAAGTTCTAGAACACGTCAAAGGAGATAAGGTCATTGTTTTCAAAAAGAAGCGGCGCAAAGGCTACCGTGTCAAAAAAGGACATCGACAACAGTTTACTAAAATACTAATAGAAGATATAAAATAATTATCAAAGATGGCACATAAAAAAGGCGCAGGTAGTTCAAATAACGGTCGAGAATCCGAAAGTAAGCGATTGGGTGTGAAAATCTTTGGTGGCCAAAAAGCCATTGCCGGGAATATCATCATTCGTCAACGTGGAACCAAACATCATCCCGGTAACAACGTCGGAATGGGTAAAGATCACACGTTATTTGCACTCTCTGATGGGTTGGTTCAATTCAAAAAAGGTCGGCAAAACAGATCTTACGTTCACATTGAAGCTGTGAGTTAAGAAACAAATTTAAAAATAAATAAAAAATGAGATTCAATGAATCTCATTTTTTATTTTGATCTTATATCAAGATGCTCAGGGTACTTCTTTTGTCCTACCGGGTAAAACCGTGATTTCTTTAAATCCGTTGGCACATAACTTCTTTCTCGTTTTCCAAACTTTAAAATTATTCTTATTTCCCATCTCAAATTACCATTTCATATGTTGTGATGCGGTCATCCACAAGAAGTTTTCTGCTTTATTATTTCGGGGATTATTGTCTTTATGAATAATCATTATTATTGTCTCATCATCATTAGGCACATATAAATTAGCCACTTCTTTATGGAGATAAATTGTCCTCCTCTTTTTGTCATCACTCATCAGATCAAGAAAGTAACACTTACATTTCTTATTCCATATTTGACGCATAATTTTACTTTTTTATGTCATTTCAGTTTTACTCCCTGAATGCCATACTTTTCGAGCAGTACTTTTTATTTTACCTTGATTCGAAATTAAATAATTTTTAAAATTTGGGATTTGACCCCATTTTTCTTTTGATTTTGAGATTTTCATCCTTAGTTTAAGTGAATTGAAAAACTCGAATTAATTTTAGCAAAAAAACTTGTGTATGAATTATTTTATAATAAATATGCTTTTTTGATTTCAAATAATGGCTCCTCTCAGTTGAAGGGCGTCTATGTATCCTTAAGAAATATTAATCAGATTATTTTTAATTCATAACCTGTCCTTTAAAACTTTAAATAACTTTGTAACCTAACTGAATTCATAGAATATGTTCGTCTACAATATTACCTTCAATGTAGAATCCCCAATCGAATCCGAATGGCTAGAGTGGATGAAAAACGAACATATATTAGATATCCTCGGCACTCAACATTTTACTGAACATCGTTTATTAAGGCTGATTAACGAACATCCTGATGCCTCAGGAACTACTTATGCCGTTCAATTTACAGCAACAAATATTGATCATGTTCAACAATACTTGGCCAACCAAGGCACCATACTACAAAACGAACTGAGGGCTAAGTTTGGCGAAAAAGTATTGTCATTCACAAGCCTTCTAGAGGAAATTTAAAAATCAATATTACAATTAATCCATCCATGCCCAAATTGAGTGGGGTAATACTTTTTATAAAAATTAATAGCACTCTGGTTCCAATCAAGAACTTGCCACATCATACCCGTACATTGTGTCGCCTTTGCCGTTTTTAAAACCTCATCAAATAACATCTTACCTATCCCTTGTCTCCTCAAAGACTCTTTTACGGCCAGGTCTTCCAAATAAAGACGCCTTCCTTTCCAGGTCGAATATCTCGTGTAATAAATAGCAATCCCAACAATAAAGCCTTTATTAACCGCAACATAAAAATCAAAGATAGCGGATTCACCAAAGCCGTCCACTTCCATTTGGACTACGCTATTTTCAACTTCCTCCAATGCTTTTTCATAAATGGCCAATTCTTTGATCAAGTCTAAAACTTGAGTTAAATCTTTTTGTACCCCTTTCCTGATCGAAATCATATTTTAAAAATTAAAAAGTTATCATAAAAATAAAATGGGATAGGTTTCCATAAATCACCAACACCTTCTTCAATAAAATTTATTCATATGTTAAGAGTAATCAATTCACATTGGGAGGATTTGTTCCAGTAAAAAAACATAGCTATTTTTCAATAAAGTCAAATCCCAAATAAGGCTGCAGTACAGCAGGCATTTTAATGCCCTTACTTGTTTGATTATTTTCAAGTATTGAAGCTAAAATTCGTGGTACCGCCAAAGCACTTCCGTTTAAGGTATGTGCGAGTTGCTTTTCACCTCCATTAGTTTTATACCTCAGTTTTAGCCGATTGGCCTGATAATTCTCAAAATTTGAAACTGAACTTACTTCTAGCCATTTTTGCTGACCCCCAGAGTATACTTCAAAATCATACGTAATCGCAGCGGTAAATCCTAAATCCTTGCCACACAATCTTAACATTCGAAAAGGTAATTCCAATGAAGCTATTAAATCCTCCACATGTAGTTTCATTTCCTCTAAGACCGCATAAGAATTTTCTGGTTTTGCAATTTGCACTACCTCCACTTTATCAAACTGGTGGAGTCTATTGAGACCTCGCACATCAGCACCCCATGATCCCGCCTCTCTTCTAAAACAAGGTGTATATCCAATCATTTTAATGGGAAAATCAGCTTCTACTAATAAAGTATCTCTATAAATATTGGTAAGAGGTACTTCTGACGTTGGTATCAAGTAAAGGTTAGTGTCAGATAAATGGTACATTTGCCCTTCTTTATCAGGCAATTGCCCCGTAGCTAAACCTGATACCTCATTGACCAAGATAGGTGGCTGAACCTCTTGATAATTCGCGGCAATCCCTTTATCCAAAAAATAGTTAACCAAACCCCTGACCAATCGTGCTCCTTGTGCCTTATAAAATGGGAATCCTGCACCCGTAATTTTATTACCTATATTAAAATCAACCAATCCATAATCCTTGATCAATTCCCAATGAGGTTGATGATCTATTTCTAATTGTGGAAAATCGCCTTTTTGAAAGACTAATTCATTGTCCTCCTCACTTTGACCTGCCACCACTTTTTCATTTGGAATATTAGGCAACTCATATAATTTCTCCTTCAACGCCTTTTCAATATCTTGAAGTTGTTCAGATAAAACCTTACCACGCTCTTTAATTTCAGCAGTTTCTAATTTTATTTTTTGAGCTTCCGCTTTATATCCCGACTGCATTAAAACCCCTATCTTCTTCGAAAGTTGATTCGAACGGCTCAATATATCATCCAGTGTCCCTTGTACTCCCTTTCGTTGTTCATCTAACTCAATAACATGCCTTAATTGCTCATCAGGGTCCAGAAAACCCCTTTTCCTGAGGCCTAAAACATATCTTCCAAAATTTTCTTTAATCTCACGGACTAACAGCATTTCCTTAATTTTTTTACAGGTTACAAAGAAAACCTTAGAATGGCAATAAAGCGAAAATATATACCCTCAATCTTATAGATATATAAAAAAATCTTAATATTTGTTTATATTTGCAACTTGCTATATTATTGCAACTCTAATTAATAAAGATCTAAGACCAAAATATCCTAGGTCAGACCATATCTTTACACACATCGAGATTTTTTATATCCACTAGTTACCTTTTATGCACACATTAGATGAATTAACCGTTCGGTTGCTTTCTGAATTAATAGAAATCGCCGAGGGACTCGGCCTCAAAAATGCCAAAAAAGAGTCCAAACAAGACCTTATTTATAAAATTTTAGATATACAAGCTACCCTTCCCGAAAGTGAAGTCAGCGCGCCTATTGCTAAAAAAGAAATAAAAACAACTCCTAAAAAGAGACCGCCAAATCCCAATATCAAAAAAATAAACCAACCAACAGCAGCATCTCGCTCTACAGAAGCAAAGGATGGTACCTCAAAACTATTGGCTTCCTTAGATCTTAATTTGAAGGACGGAGATAAAAAAGAAATTCAACCTGCTACAACCAATACTCCTGTGGCAAAGGTAGAAGCAAGAGAGCTAAAGCCCTTAAATCAAGAAAAAACAGAAAAAAAACCTGAAAAGAGAGAGAAAAATGAACGGGATATGGCCCGAGATGAAGCTCGAGCCAAAAAAGATGAATATCTTAAAAATATAAAAGAGTTTGAAGGTATTATTGAAAACGAAGGTGTTCTTGAAACTCTCCAAGATGGCTATGGCTTTCTAAGATCGAGTGATTACAACTATTTGGCCTCTCCAGACGATATTTATGTATCTCCCTCTCAAATCAAACTATTCGGTTTGAAAACAGGTGATACAGTCAAAGGTGAAATTAGACCCCCCAAAGACGGAGAAAAATATTTCGCCTTATTGAAAGTATCCTCTGTAAATGGTAAAACTACTGAAGAAATAAGGGATCGGGTTGCTTTCGAATACTTGACTCCATTATTTCCACAAGAAAAGCTTAACCTCAGTACGAAATCTGATAATTATTCAACCAGAATTTTAGATTTGTTCGCTCCCATTGGAAAAGGGCAACGAGGTATGATTGTCGCTCAGCCAAAAACAGGTAAGACCGTGTTACTCAAAAATGTTGCCAATGCGATTGCTGAAAATCATCCAGAATGCTTCCTGATCATATTACTTATTGATGAACGACCAGAGGAAGTCACCGATATGGCGCGCTCTGTGAAAGCAGAAGTCATTGCCTCTACTTTTGATGAACAAGCAGAAAGACACGTGAAGGTGGCCTCAATGGTGTTGGAAAAAGCCAAAAGAATGGTAGAATGTGGTCATGATGTCGTGATTTTACTTGATTCTTTGACGCGTTTGGCGCGAGCCTACAATACCGTCGTTCCTTCTTCAGGAAAAATACTCTCAGGTGGGGTTGATGCCAATGCATTACATAAACCCAAAAGATTTTTTGGTGCTGCTAGAAATGTTGAAAATGGAGGTTCGTTAACCATTATAGCAACCGCGCTAATTGATACCGGATCCAAAATGGATGAAGTCATTTTTGAAGAATTTAAAGGAACAGGCAATATGGAGCTTGTTTTAGATAGAAAGTTATCTAATAAGAGGGTCTATCCGGCCATTGATGTTCCAGGTTCTGGTACGAGAAGAGAAGATCTATTAATGGATAAAGAAGAGCTTAGTCGTGTTTGGATTTTACGCAAATTTATGAATGACATGACCAGTCCTGAAGCGATGGAATTCTTATTGAGTCGTATGAAAGGTACTCGAAATAATGATGAATTTCTGGTTTCTATGAACGGATAAAACCCGTGATCAATGAAAACGGCCTTTTTTATCTCCCCTCTACATAATCTTTCAAGTAATCATATTTGCCAGATAACCGGCCCCTCTCTGCTACCGTTGCATTTGCAATCCTGCCAAATGTATCCTCCCCTATTAAATAAGGCAAAACATTATTAATAAGCTCATCCCCAAAACTTTCTGAAGAATCTCTTGAAAGTTCACAAGGTAAATTGTCTACAGCCATTACGGTAATATTCGCCTCATCAGTCAAGGGTAATTCTACGACATCCTCACTTGGATTATAATCGTAAATAGGCTCATCAATCGTGCATGAGCGCAGCGTAGAAGGGATAGACCCCTGAATATCGCAAGTAATATCAGCAATGATTCTGATTTTGAAGTTATTTTTTAATACATCCTCCCGCTCAAACAAAACGGGCCCCCTAGGGTCCCAATAGGCACCAGCAATCAATACATCAGCTACTTGTGCATATTTTAAAAAATCCCCTTGGTAATCTTCTGGAGAACTATAAAAAGAAGATCTGACAAACGATTCTCCGGATTTGTGCTTACAATAATCTCTTGTATTGAGTTGGCAAAATACAGGAACATCAAATACACGTTCTATAAAAGCAGCAGGAGATACCATTTTAATGTTCATCGCCAAAAGGACTTCCATTACGCCTTTTGATACGCGGCCTCCGCCCGTAACGGCAATTTTAATGGAGGGTAACCTCACTTTTGAGTATTCGGTTTTTAAATCTTCGAAATCAAAGCAATCATGGACCCGTTTGATTGTGAACATATTATACCTCTTTCCATAAGTCCATATAGCATTATAGGCACCTACGATCCCTGCCCATCTCCCAAAGGCTACAATTCGATGGCCATGCTCATTGATCAATGCCTCGTAATCAATAATTCGAATGTTTTTTTCTAAAATGGCACGCAATAAATTCCGGTTGTAGATCTGTTTTTTAATCGTATGAGAAAAAAATAAATAGGTTTTATCAGCAATTAAAGAAGGTATAGGTACTTCTTTAACGCCCATCAAAATATCACAATCCTTAACAGAAGGAACAATCTCTATACCTTCCTTTCTGTAGTCCTCATCAGGATAACACCTGATGCTACTACTTTGGACCTTTATCCGCACCTTTGGAAAATCTCTCTGAATCTGTGCGGACTGGGCAGGCGTAATGGGCACGCGATGATCTATCGGAACTTTTTCTTCCTTTATTATTCCTATCTGTATCATTGAATCCGGTTCATTATCATCATGAAAATACGGTTTTTGAAGGGTTATCTCATTACCAAATTAAGCTTTTCACTTAGTTTTTTTATGGGGGATGTCTTGATCACTTAACTTCTTATCTTTGACGTTTTCATTTAAAAACTGATTGATTTGATCAATATTAAAGCTAGATTTTATCTCCCCAAATTTATCTATTTTCAAATCTAATCCTTTTAATTTTTCATGAACTTGAGGTTGCTCATGCTCCTTTAGTTTTCGCTTTTTCTTCATGGTAAGACTATTTTGATTTGGTCAAATTGTACTATGGCATTTTGAATCCTTTTTGATATTTCAACAGGACCCAAAATTTCAATAATTTTCATTAAATCAGGTCCGGACCCCTCGCCCATGATGGATACTCTCAGCAATTGAAGCACCTTTCCCGGATTCATTTGGATCGACGCCATAGTTTCTTGAAATAATTCATGTGCACTGTCACCATTAATTTCAAACAAAACAGCCAGTTTATTGGCATATGCATTCAGCGCCATTTTACTTTCTTCATTCCACTTTTTATGAATCACTTTTTGATCATATGATTGAGGCTCATGAAAAATGAACTGGGCTACACTGGCAAACTCTTGAGGAAAAGTAACTCTTTGAATAAATAATTCTACAATCTGTTTACCTAGTTCGAGAGAGCACTCAAGGTCGTAAAGGCTATGTATATCTTTTATTAGTTTAAGTGCAAGCACTTCAATCTCCGTATTTTTTAGATAATGCTGATTGAACCATTTCGCTTTATCGAAATCAAATTTTGTACCCGACTTACCAATGCGCTCAATGGAAAAATTTGCAATCAGGGCCTTTAGATCAAAAATTTCTTGATCCCCACCTGGATTCCATCCCAACAAAGACAGAAAATTCACTAATGCATTTGAAGAGAATCCCATTTCTCTAAATCCTTGAAGAGTCTCTCCCGAAGTAGGATCGGTCCAATTAAGTGGGAAAATTGGAAATCCTCCCTTATCTGCTGCTCTTTTACTCAGTTTTCCATTGCCATCTGGTTTCATGATCAAAGGCAAGTGTGCGAAATCTGGCATGTCTGCCTCCCAATTAAACGCTTCATATAGCATAACATGAAGCGGAGCTGATGGGAGCCATTCTTCTCCACGAATAACATGTGTGATTTTCATTAAATAGTCATCTATGACATTGGCTAAATGATAGGTAGCTAGTCCATCAGATTTTAAGAGTACCTTGTCATCGAGAGTTGAAGAGTGAACCAATACCCAACCCCTGACCATATCATGGAATCTGATTTCTCTTTTATCGGGCATTTTGAAACGTACCACATAAGGTATCCCTGCTTGTATTTTTTCCTTCACTTCTTCCTTTGAGCAAGTCAATGAATTCTTCATGATCTTCCGTGAAGCGGAGTTATAATTAAGGTTTAATACGCCTGCAACTTTTAATTTTTCGCGCATTTGATCAATTTCCTTAGGTGTATCAAAGGCATAATAAGCCTTTCCTTCATTAATCAGCTGTTGTGTATATTTTTGATAAATGTTTTTCCTTTCAGATTGCCTGTAAGGACCGTAATCACCTCCAATATCCGGACCTTCCTTGGGGTCAATACCACACCATGAAAGTGTTTCTTTAATATAGGCCTCGGCTCCAGCGACAAATCGTGCTTGATCGGTGTCTTCTATTCGTAAAATAAAAGTACCTCCCATTTTTTTTGCATAGAGATAATTAAAAATAGCTGTTCTCAATCCTCCGATATGCAATCCTCCCGTTGGGCTAGGCGCAAATCTTACCCTTACCTGACTCATATATAACGCTAGTTTCTTATAATCTTAATGTACTGAGGCAATACATGAAATCTCAATGTTTCCATTTTTCGGTAATTTTGAGACTTCTATAGTCTCGCGAGTAGGAGGATTTTTGCTAAAGTATTTTCCATAAATTTCATTGATCTTCACAAAATCATCCATATTCCTTATGAAAATACTGCATTTTATCACCTTAGAAAAATCAGTTGACGCTTCCTTAAGTATCGCCCCTAAATTCTCCATCACCTGGGTAGTTTCTGCTTCAATACTTCCTGTTATTAAATCTTGTGTTTTGCTGTCAATAGCCACTTGACCTGAGACATAAAGTAGACCATTCACCAATACCGCTTGACTGTAAGGGCCAATGGGATCTGGTGCATTTTCTGAGTAAATTATTTTCATAATACTTGATTTGATTTAACAATTAGTTCTCCTAGCCATAAAGATAACGATCTCGAGTGAGCTAAGGCTCAAATGAATTGGAAATTTGATTGAGGGAATCCTAGTTAAAGAATCCATAGATTTCACAGATCACAAAAAGTGCGACTTGATTGAGTCTTGGAAGTTAAGCTATAACTTAAGTTTATAATCACGAGCAGAAGTCAGATTCTTAAGATTTACTCCACCGTGATACTTAATGGTTTGATAGTCCAGTACCGTTTATAAATTTATTTTTTGGTCAGAAAATCTTTCAAAAAAAGAAAAACTCATTAGGACACATCCAAATGAATAAATAATATACTGAATCACTTGGTGGGGAAAATAATTTCTAATAAGAAAAGTTATCACTATTAGACTAATTGAAATATAAAATATTTTCCTATTTAAAATTTTCATGTACTTCATTTACACAAAATATTAATTTTTTATATCACCTGAAAAAACTATTAAACCTCACTCCACTGCAGGAGATTAATTTTCTGTGTTCGTTAATCTTACTCCACAGTAACGGTAATGTAGGGAAGGTTTGTGATGTATTGGAAAGGAACTTTGTTGGTTACGATTTAAATAACTATTTAAGTTGAAAAATTACTTTAAATTATCTTCTACTAACGTCATGGATAAACTGCGTTTTGATGCAGTTTAGGTTTTGTTACCACACGTTATTCCTTGTTTATTTGTTTTATCACATAATCCAATTGACTGTCTTTCTTGTTAATTAAGTCCTTTACTGTCAGCGGGATTTCGATATCAGGCATTATTCCACTCCCTTTTTTTACAGTTTCATCTTTTGTGTAACGACTAATTTTGACAAATGAAATTAGTACTTTAATTTTTGAATTTGGTAAAGTATAAATTATCGGATAACCTCCTGTTTGCGTATAGTAACTCCCACCTATTTCTTCTCCAACTAATGTAATTCCTTGATTCTTACAAAATAGTGCAAAGCTCGAACCAGCTGAAAACGTTTTTCCTCCAATAAGAACATATACTTTTCCTTCAAACCTTTTTTTGTTTGGAATCATAAGGGGCTCATTTTCGTCCGTTGTTGATTTCCATCCATTTTCTGTCTTCTCGGTATTTTGGTAATATTTTTTAAAAAAAGTCTCGTAAGTATACCCATTGACCAAATTTTGACTGTATTGTTCTTCTGGAAGGATATCAGTAGTGACGTATGATGATACCTGTTGTTTAAAAGGTTCATTAGCTATATAAGAGAATGCCTTAATAGTATTTAAAGGGTACCCTCCCTCATTCTGCCTAATATCAATGATAAGATTTTTTACTTTCTTTCTTTTGATATTTTTAAAAATATCTACTAAAGCTAGTTTAAACATCTCTACATCCAAATTGAAGGTATTTAGGATTAAAACTGCTGTTTTAAGTGAGTCTATAAAATATAGGTGAGGACCTTTTTCACTCAATGTCTTTAGTGCTAAAAATGAGTTTCGTTTCGTAAATCGCTTGCCTATACTTTCAAAGGTTTGGCTCTCAATAGTATTTGTAATAACTTCATTACTGGAAGTTTTGTATTCGACTTGATAGGCAGGTTTAGCCCCAAACTCATAGAAGTGCAGAATACCAAATTTCATTTCTATTTGACGGTCTTTTTTAGTTTCGTTGAATCCATCTGAAGGAGCATATTTCATTAACCTGTCTCTAAGTTCCATTGCGTTCACTCCATCTATTGAAATTATTTCAGAACCTACTGGAATGTCAAAATCATCAGTATCGGTATATAGCTTTTTATTGATTATTTTTAACCATAGTGGAAAAAGGTTAGGCACAGAATCAAGCTGCGGTCTCATAACAATTAAGTGCCCGTCTCCAACGTAATCTGTCAATTCGGTAATAGATTTATATAAATCATTGTTGTCGCCAATTGTCGTTATTTTATTCTCTTCAAAGTCCGTGAACAGGCTGTCCCATTCAGATTTAGAGGTGTATCCATATAAATTGGGGTGTCCTTTTGTTAAAACATTTTTTAGAATCTTGTAATCCTCCAAAACCTGCTCATTGGTGAGTCGTTTTTGACCGAGAGCTATCAATGGCAATAGGATGGTTAGAAATAATATTTTGATTTTCGATTTCATTTAATGTTGTAACGAGGGGATAAACATATTATGTTTATTCTTCCTATGGATTTCAAATTTACAAAATTTAAAATCGTTTAGTTTAGATTAATAAAAACGTTAGAAGTGATTGGATAGTGATTTAATTTATCATCACTTCCCCCAAATATTCTCCCATTTAAATTCATCTGTTTCTGATTCTTGGGTTATCTTCTGAGGTTTATTGATGGTATGTTATCAATGTATCGATTTAGGTGAGAACTTCTTACATATCTCTTATATGGGGTTATTTGAATCATTGATAGTTCTTTCTCTTTTACCAATTTCTCAAAGTGTTTCCTGATGATTTTTAAGGTTTCCATAACCTCATATTTAGTTAGCAATCTATCGTTCATTTTTTAACTCCATTCTTAAATATTTCTTTTAATCTTTTTTGTTTCTCAATTGGTAATTCTCCAATCTTATCCTCTAAATAGTTTGATGTTTTTGAAATAATGGATTCTCTATACCTTTCATAACTCACAAATACATCAATTAAGGATGTAGTAGTATCAAATATTTTGTCAGGTGGTAAATGATAACCTATTTCCTTTGTAAATTGATATAAACTACTCATTTACTCACCATGTAGTTGACCTGAATCTTTCTTCATAATTGTATCTCCTTATTATTTAATAATTAACCTTTGATGAGTGTTTCTGATTCTCAGAATCATCTCATCGTTTCAGTTTACTTGTTAACTGAAATATTGTATCGGTTGATAACCTAATACACCAATCCCCTTAAAGGATTTTTACTCCCTCAGAGAACTTTAAGTCTCAATTAATAATGTAGATTTCCTCAGACCAGTTCGTTGTCACCCATATCTGATTTATACTACAAATCTTTCGACCCTATCGGTGAACCTCATCCATTATGTTTAGATATTATTTCAATCCTATAGATTACTAACCGACGTCTGACCCATTAACATTACGAAATATCGTTTAAGGATTTGAACCTCTTCGATACTGGGTGATAGGTGTTTTACCCATTGTTGGACACCTGAGTCCGTGGTAACTTCTTACCACTTTCGTTCATATATAAATATGATTCTACAATTAATAACACTAAGATTTCAGAGGTTTTTTTATTTGACAGAAAGGGTGTTAAATGGTGTTGGATTTTATGGTAAATAATGGAGTAGGTTTAATGTTGAGGTAAGTTTCCCATTAATGGGAAACTTTATTGGTTCTATATAAACTTGACCTACCTCAACTATGTCCTTTCTATTGATTCTTTCCTCTCTAATCTTACCTTTTTTGTACATAGAATATACTTTTGAGTTGGTAAATTCTGTATTTAAAGGGGTTTTTAATCCCTCATCATTGAAGATTTAGAAATCTTTCTGTAACCGATAGGGGTTAATTTATTCTATTTATATCCACAAATTCGATTGAATAAATACTTTTGATAATCACTATAATTTGATTCCCAAAGATTAGTGGTAATAACTGAAAATGAGAATCTTACAATGAGGTTTAAGGGGTAAGGATAACCGTTTGTTTCTGCTACTCCACTGTAGTCACTAAAGACAAATCTGTGGGTTGATATTCAAATAAATCAGTTTTAATTTAAAACGTATCGACATTTTTGTAATCCTCTTCAAGAATTTTCTTTTCTTTTAGAGTTTTTATGAGTTTCCCCATTTGGTTTAAACAGATTATTCCAAACACAAACCCCGTCGTTCCTAACGACATTCCAATAATTCCAAATACCTCCAAACTATTATTTTAAATTACAAAATTTATTTCTTCTCTAAAATACTAATTTTTAGAATTTTAGGGTTCTTTATTTTATCTAATCTTTTTAGTCGTTTTTCCATTTTAAATTCCAATCCCCATACTTGCTGTGGGGTGAATATGTCGGTTCTTTGAGGTTTGAAGTTTGATTCATTCATCATATCACTAATCTGATAATAGTAATATCCCTCATCTCTTTTTTTCTTTATGTAGTTGTATTTTTCTATTTGTGATGAGGTGAGTGGTAATACCCAAAATTTTGGAGAAATTACTTCTACTTCAACTAATAGATGGGTGATTAAATACCCCCTATCATACTCATTCCACAGTAACCGACTTAGCTAAGTTTCTTGGCTGATCAACATTGCAACCTCTAAGCAGTGCGATGTGATAAGACAGCAACTGCAGAGGGATCACAGATAACAAGGGCATCAAACATTCTGGCGTATCAGGTACCTCAATGATAAAATCTGCCATCTTAGAAATTAAAAGATCTCCTTCAGTAACCACAGCAATCACAATCCCTTTTCTTGCCTTGATTTCCTGTATGTTGGATACAATTTTATCATAAGAATTATCTCGCGTAGCAATTATAATGACCGGCATGTTTTCATCAACCAAGGCAATAGGCCCATGCTTCATTTCAGCTGCTGGATAACCTTCGGCATGAATATAAGAAATTTCTTTTAATTTCAAGGCCCCTTCTAAGGCGACTGGAAAATTATATCCCCGACCCAAATACAAAGCATTAGGAACCTCTTTAATAGATGCTGAAATTTCTTTTATCTGATCATTTTTCTCAAGGACCCGCTTGATCTTATTGGGAATTTGATGCAACGCTTTTAAAAGATCCTGATAAGCAGGTAAAGAAATCGTTTGCTTACGTATGGCTACTCTCAAGGCAATCATGATAAGCACGGTTAGTTGACCTGTGAAGGCTTTGGTTGAGGCAACGCCAATCTCTGGACCTGTGTGCAAGTAGGCACCTTCGTGGGTGATCCTGGAGATAGAAGACCCTACTGAATTAACGACTCCTAAAATAATGGTCCCCTTAGATTTAGCAAGTTCAATCGCCGCTAAGGTATCTGCCGTCTCCCCTGATTGAGATATGGCTATAATCATGTCTCCTTTCTCAATAACAGGATTTCGATATCTAAATTCAGAGGCATACTCCACCTCAACTGGAATCCTACATAAATCCTCAAAAAGGTATTCGGCAACCAAACCAGCATGCCAAGAGGTACCACAAGCAATGATAACTATCTTTTTAGCTTCAACCAGTTGCTCTGCATGTTTTTGAATCCCTCCCAATACTAATTTATGGGCATCAATGGCGAGTCTACCACGCATGGCATCTGCTATTGATTGGGGTTGCTCAAAAATCTCTTTAAGCATGAAATGATCATATCCTGCTTTCTCAATAGCCTCAAGTTCCAAATCTAACTGTTGAATGTAAGGCAACTGGGGAACATCTTGTAAATTTCTAATTTCATAGCCTTCGCGGGTTATCACAGTAATTTCTTCGTCATTCAAATAAATAACCTTATCTGTGTATTCTATGATAGGTGAAGCATCTGAAGCTATAAAATACTCCCCTTCACCTATACCCAAAACCATAGGGCTTCCCTTTCTTGCAGCAATCAATCTATCTGGTTGGTCCTCTGATAAAACTACGAGTGCATAGGCGCCCTCAATTTTGGATAAAGCTACTCTCACCGCATCTCCAATCTGGAGCTGGCTGTTTTTTTGGATATCCTCAATCAAGCATACCACCACCTCCGTGTCGGTATCACTTTTAAAAGTATAGCCTCGTAGTTCTAGATCAGTTTTAATGGCTTGATAATTTTCAATGATACCATTATGAACGATGGATATTTTACTGTTTTTTGAAACATGTGGATGTGAATTGACATCATTGGGTATTCCATGTGTGGCCCAGCGCGTATGCCCTATCCCGATGGTCCCTCGTAATTTGATATCACCGATCTCCCTTACTAAGTCTTTGACTTTGCCTTGTTTTTTAAAAACCCTTAATCCCTCTTCGATCAGGGCAATGCCTGAGCTGTCATAACCTCTATATTCCAGCCTTCTTAACCCTTTGATAAGCACTTTCAAGGCATTTTTAGTTCCAATATAAGCTACAATTCCACACATATTAAATCAATTGACTTTGGTGTAATAAATTTTAACGGTGACTGATCCCCTTTCGACAAATGATTGGTTGAGCGTTAATCTATCCTCTGCAATCATGACCAATTTTTCAAAAAAATTATCTTCTAAAAATGTCTTTCGAAGGTATTGATCTTCTAGAGACAGAGTAATCATGGAATTATAGGTTAATTCAGATATTTCAGAAACAACTGGTGAAAAAACACCTGTCCCGGAAATAAAGCTCTCTTCACTGAGTAAAAAATCATTGGCCGCTTGATTGAAGATCTCAACATAATTTAAACTGCCTTGGCTCAGTCGGTCAAGAGAAGCAAATGCATTCCCATTTATACCTCCCACCTCATTGAATGTATAAAAGTTTACCCTTTTTATAGGATCTATGGAAGCTGAAGTCAAACCAACTTCTAACTCCGCACTATTAATAATAAAATTCTCTGATTGATCCAAAAAATCCATAACCTCCGAAAAATCCAACACCGTAAATAAGCCTTGCAAAGGATTAATAACTGTGAAATCATAAGCAAATTGTAAGCTATCTAGATTTGAAATTCCTGCTAAATCTGTTTTGGATTTATCTCTATTCAGCTGGGTGAAATGAAGATTACTAAACTTAAACTGAGTGATAAATAAAGAGTCATTAGGATCCCTCAAATAGACCAAAACCTTACTTTTATCTGAGGCAAAATCAAATGATACTAAGGCTTCATTTTCGGAAGCTGGAACAAAAGAAAAATCGTTGCTGTAATTATATAAATCTACTGCTTCTAATCTTTTAATATCGCCGTAAAAATAACCACCAAATTCGGACCCCGAAAAAGTCAAAATAGAATCCGTTTGATAGATGTTTTCTGTTACACCTTGAACCTTCTTATCTACAGACAATTTCTTAGTTGCTAAATAAATTGCTTCGGAAAAGAGTGAGTCATTCATTGTGTATATATCCATATTAAAGATTGCTGAAGCATCGTTCATGAGCTGATCCTCAATTTTAAGCATAAAAATCACTGAATCTAGTAACAAGGTGTCCGCTATGACCGCACCTGAATCATATTTTAACTCAAAGTACGCCTCAGCAGCCAGTGTCCCCAAAACCGGGTCTTCATAATCACCAACCAAAATAAAATCAGAATCGTCTGTTCTTAAACTATCAATAAATATTTCACTCGTAGGTAGGTTGAATTCAATATAGCTCGTATTCGTAACCCCTTCCATATTAACATTAATGATGCTTTCATCTTGTTCGCAGGAAGAAGTAATAAATAAGAGCAACCCTACGATTAAAAAACTCCCCTTATCCAATAAGCTCATTGTAAAGTTTATAATAAGATTCCTCGAAATTTTCATCTTGCTTGATATCATTAATATCATTTCCCTTTGAGAGGGTTTTTATCAAAGTTTTAAAACTAGCTGACGTTTCTCCATCAGCATTACTTATGGCATCGGCATATTGCATCCCTATCTTAATAAAACCCTCATAATCTGCAGTTTTTAGGAGATCTAACATGCTGTCTTCGATATCAATCATTTTGACTTTTTCGAGTAAGTCATCTCCAAATACATAGTTAAATTTGGTATCATGAACAGTAAATACTGTCTTTGCATTTTGGAAAATTGGATCGTTTTTGTAAGTTATTTTAACATAAAGAGGAATTAAGCTTGTCATCCAATCATTACAATGGATTACGTCAGGTGCCCATCCCAGCTTTTTAACAGTTTCTAAAACGCCTTTACAGAAAAAAATCGCGCGTTCATCATTATCCTTATAAAAGTTATCTTGCTTATCATAAAAAACAGCCTTTCTATGAAAATAGTCTTCATTGTCTATGAAATATACTTGCAATTTGGCATTAGGGATTGAAGCGACTTTAATCACTAAAGGTTTTTCTTCATCTCCGACAGAAATATTTATTCCCGATAATCGAACCACTTCATGCAGTCTGTTTTTTCTTTCATTTATCAAACCAAACCTAGGTACGAGAATTCTAATTTCCATTCCTTTTTCTAGCATTGCTTGTGGCAAGCTCCGGACGAAATCGGCTACCTCAGATGTCTTAAGAAAAGGATTAATTTCGCTAGCAACATATAAGATTTTAAAATTTGACATAACTTAGATATTTAATACTGTTTTTCTTAAAAGAGTGTAAAATTACGATATTTTTACGGCATTATCAATTAATTGATTTCTTATAAAAAACCATAATAAATTTTTTAGATCCTTTTATGCTCAACATAAACAAATTAACTTCTCTTGAGGAAGAATTGTCAAAAGTATCTAAAAAGGGAATGAAAATAGGCCTTGTTCCCACGATGGGTGCTTTACATAATGGCCATATGGAATTAATCAAGCAAGCTCGCATACGCTCCGACTATGTTATTGTCAGTATTTTCATCAACCCTTTACAATTTAACCAAGCTGAGGATTTTATGAATTATCCGTCCAACCTCTTGAAGGACTCCGATAAACTCAAAAATGCCGGCGTGAATCTCCTGTTCAATCCAGATGTAAAACTGATTTATCCAAAAAAACCTTCTGTGAAAATTGATTTTGGAAGTTTTTCGCACAAACTCGAAGGTCGCTTCAGGCTGGGCCATTTTGAAGGTGTTGGACTCGTGGTTATGAAACTCTTTAATCTCATCAAACCCAATCTTGCCTTTTTTGGTTTAAAAGACTTACAACAGTTCATCTTAATAAAGCATATTATCAAAGAATTTTCATACCCCATAAAATTAGAAGGTATTCCTACTGTCAGGGAAGAAAATGGCCTGGCTTTGTCGTCTAGAAATACCCTTCTGTCTCCATCAGGCATAAAAATTGCGGCTCAAATTTATAAAGGCTTGATTTGGGCAAAAAATAATTTCGAAACCTTTCATGCCTCAGAAGCATTAAAAATTCAGCTCAATAATTTTTACCAAACACACGAAGAATTATCCATAGAATATTGTGAAATATTAAATTTGAATACATTCAAGCCGTTAAAATCCTTACAAAGTGGAAAAAAAATAATACTGTGCGTCGCAGCATATGTTGAAGGTATAAGGCTGATTGATAATATATTTTTACGGGAATAGTTTGACAAAATATGTTCTTTAAAGTTTTTAAATATCAGAAGTTAGCTATCGTTATTTCCGGATGGCATCAATCATAAAAGCATACCCGTCCATTTATTCTTACATTTTATGAGTGAAAGCATCCCTATTTGATGAGAAAAATGATCCCTTTTTTAAAATTCTCTCTTCCACTATTATTAGGATTAGTGTTGCTTTTCTATGCTTTTATAAATGTTCAACTGGATGATTTCTTATCTAAGTTAAACCTGACTCGTTATGGATGGATCATTGGGTCAATGCTCCTGTCCTTAGTGGCCTATGTCTCTAGGGCTTATCGATGGCAGCTTTTACTGAGGGCCGCGGATCAAAAAATCAGTACTTTTAGATTGACTTTAGCCGTTTTTGTGGGTTACCTAGCCAACATCGCTTTTCCAAGATTAGGAGAAGTGGTACGTTGTGCGGTTTTAAAGAAAACCAATCAGATACCCGTGAGTCTCAGTATTGGAACCGTAGTGACAGAACGCATTATCGACAGCTTGGTCTTATTCTTTTTTCTGAACATCGCCCTCCTTTTAGAGTTTGATTTAATTGTTACCTACTTTGAGAACATTTTCAGCACCTACCATATTCCCTTAGATGGAATACTCTATGCTACACTAATCGTTATAATGATTGTTAGCACTCTTATTTTTGTGATTTTAAGAACAAATAAGTCCTTGTCCCAACGCATTAAAAAAATGGCTTTAGAAGTACTCAAAGGTATCTTGACCATCAAGTCTATTCAGAGCAAATCTCTTTTTTTAATCACAACAACGGTGATGTGGCTCACCTATTTTTTAATGTCCTATATGATATTTTTTGCGCTAGAAGAAACCTCAAGCCTCTCTTTAACTACTGGATTCATGCTTTTAGTGAGTGGAGGCATCGCTTTGGCTTTACCGGTCCAAGGGGGTATTGGCACCTACCACGCCATGATTGCAATGATGCTGGGCTTATACGGTATTGAAAATACAACGAGCCTTTTTCTCGCAACGCTACTGCATAGTTCTCAAATTTTATCCATAGTTATTTTTGGCGGAATCTCTTTAGTGATAACTTTAGGTATTGAAAAAAACAATCGTAATGACCTCAAATAAAATCATGAATCTCAGACAGGCCAAAAATGCTGTCGACACTTGGAAAAAAAACCAACAATGTGTGGTTTTCACCAACGGTTGTTTTGATATATTACATTTAGGTCATATTGATTATTTGGAGAAAGCTAAGCTAAAAGGGGACAAACTAATCATCGGATTAAATTCAGATAATTCAGCCAGAAAATTGAAGGGGAATCAAAGACCCATTAATCATTTAATGGCACGATCTAGAATGTTGGCTGCCATTGAATTCGTTGATTTGGTCATTGAATTTAATGAGGATACCCCTTTGATGCTCATCAATACCCTACGACCAGATGTTTTAGTGAAAGGTGGAGATTATACCAGAGAGAATATCGTTGGTGCCAAAAGTGTTTTAGCTGCTGGGGGAACCGTCGCAGTCATTGAATTCACAAACGGATATTCGACTACTAAATTGATTGATCAACTTAAAAAATAACAGATGCTTTTTATAATAATTATAGGTTTTATGATTGCCAGCTGGGTAGTCAGTAAACGACTCAAGAATAAATTTAAAAAATACAGTCAAACCACCTTATCAAGTAATCTATCAGGCCATGAAATTGCACAATTAATGCTAAGAGATAACGGAATAGTAGATGTACATGTAATCTCCGTGGAAGGGCAACTGACCGACCACTACAACCCTGAACAGAAAACAGTGAATTTGAGTGCTGATGTCTTTCATGGGAGGTCAGCAGCAGCAGCGGCTGTGGCTGCGCACGAGTGTGGGCATGCTGTCCAGCACCTTACAGCTTACAAATATCTCACCTTGAGATCTGTAATGGTTCCTGTTCAAAACATCAGTGCCAAGGTAATTAATTTTATCTTTTTGACCATGTTTTTTGGGAGCATGTTCATGAATAATCTATTCTCTATGGAATCCAGTATTCTGATCATCATTGCCTGTTATACCATTTTCACCTTATTTGCATTTTTGACCCTTCCTGTCGAATACGATGCCAGTAAAAGAGCTTTGGCATGGATCCAGAGTCGAAATATAGTCACTAAATCAGAACATGCGATGGCAAAAGATGCCCTGGACACTGCTGCGCAAACCTATTTGATTGCTGCACTGAGTTCATTGGCGACCTTATTTTATTGGATAATGATTTACCTCGGTGGGAGTCGTGATTAAAATACGTTTAACAAAACTTACCCTGAATTTATTATGCATGCATAATGAAAAAGACTTACTTTTTATAGATGAATCAAATTATGTTCACTGAAGAACAGAAAAATGTACAAGCAGCAGCCAAAGATTTCGCTGAAAAAGAATTACTCCCAGGAGTAATTGATAGAGACAATCAACAAATTTTTCCAACTGATCAAATAGCAAAATTGGGCCAATTAGGTTTCCTTGGTATGATGGTACATCCCAAGTATGGCGGTTGCGGTCTAGATGCAGTCTCCTATGTTTTAGCCATACAAGAAATCTGTAAAGTTGAGGCCTCAGTGGGGACAATCATGTCGGTCTGCAATTCTTTAGTTTGCTGGGGACTTGAGCACTTCGGTACTGGAATACAAAAAGAAAAATACCTAATTCCTTTGGCCAAAGGAACGGCCATTGGAGCCTTTTGCCTTTCCGAACCCGAGGCCGGCTCAGATGCTACTGCCCAAAAAACGTCAGCGGTCGATTGTGGTGATTATTATCTTTTGAATGGTACCAAAAATTGGATCTCAAATGGACAATCAGCTACCTATTATTTGGTAATGGCTCAAAGTGATCCTTCCAAAAAACATAAAGGCATTAATGCTTTCATTTTAGAGAAAGGAATGCCTGGCTTTGTGGTGGGTAAAAAAGAAGACAAGATGGGTATTCGTAGTTCTGATACGCATTCTTTAATGTTTCAAGATGTAAGGGTTCCCAAAGAAAATAGAATAGGAGATGAAGGATTTGGATTTACTTTTGCTATGAAAACCCTAGATGGCGGTCGTTTAGGCATTTCCGCTCAAGCCGTCGGTATTGCGAGTGGTGCCCTTGAACGTGCCATTGCTTATACGAAAGAAAGGTCTTCTTTCAATAAAAAAATAAGTGAACATCAAGGTATCCAATTTAAATTAGCCGAAATGGCAACAAAGGTGGAGACGGCTCAGCTTATTACTTTGAAAGCGGCGCAACTTAAAGATGCCAATGAAAACTACGCCCAAGCATCTGCAATGGCTAAACTGTATGCCTCTGAGGTTGCCTTGTCAGTTTCCACTGATGCCGTGCAAATTCATGGAGGTTATGGCTATGTGAAAGAATTCCATGTTGAACGTTTGATGCGAGATGCCAAAATCACACAAATCTATGAGGGCACCTCGGAAATTCAAAAAATAATTATTGCGCGTAATCTCTTGAAATAATTATATTTTACCCTTGTACAGATTTATTTTATTTCAAATAAAGTTTTTATTTATTTGAGTTTCGCTGATAAACACATACTAATAAGATCCAGCTATCAAAAAAATCATTTTACTATTTACTGCATTCATGGAATAATAAAATGGTGTCATCAATGCCCTCTCAGTTAAATTTGCCTATTCTTATGATATTAATATTTTATATCCTTTATGCATTACAGATTTTTATGATGTTGATAACACGCTTATACTGGCAAAGTCTAGTGCATTATATTTTGGTGAAAACTTAAATGTAATACGTCCAGATGAGATTCTTTTTATTCCGAGAGGTAAGCCAATAAACATTGCTTATGGCGCTAAAGATGGGCTTATAAAGACCTAGAAAATTTCATGAGTGAGAGGATCTCGGGTCTTCAAAATCTTATTCGTGGCCCTAATGGATCAAATACTAGGCACCTTTTCATTACCGTTAGCTTTAAGGCAAAAGTAGTAGGTATTTCTGAAGATTATGCGGGTCAATATTTCAAAATACTTACCGGAATTAATCCACTGGATTATATAGTCAGTCAGCGCATGGAAAAGGCAGTTGTCTTACTGAATACAATGAAAAAATCGATCCAAGATATTAAAAAAACTAGGGTGAAAAGATACGGCCTGTTTTTGCGAGCAACTCAAAATGATGTTTAGTATCACTGCGCTGAAAATGAGAAACAAAGAATTAATGATTCATCCCTAACTAACCCTTAGTTTTATTAGTCCCTTTTATCTCCTTATATATTTTTTCGAAAATTAGGGGCATCTGATTCAGTATAAAGGCATATAGAACACCTCCTAAAGAGCGACTTCTGTAAGACCAATTTTCTTTATTTTTCACTTTCTTCGCAGCCTTTTTTTGGGTCCCAAACAGTAAATATCCCACCCCTATAATAGCTGTAACCAAACTAATGCCTAACAGTCTCGAATACCATTTCTTTTCGAATCTCTGAGATGTCTTAACCAGGTTTGAACGCAACAACTCCTCATCTGATTTCAATTGCGCTTTTATATTCTCGTACTTGCTAGAATGCTTACTCATGGTTTTTTTTGTAACTAGATTCAATGATCACTTCCTCCAACCAACTTTGAATTTTTCCAGATCTAGCCATCCATAGAACCATGATGATCATTAAGAAAAAAAAGGCGCTCGCAATAAGATATCCCCAATAAGCACTCATTAAAAACTCATTAAAAATAACTGCTATCCCCAGAGATAAAAAAATCAGCATCAGTAATGACAAAAATACCAGCATTAAAAATAAAATAGAAATTGCCAAAAAGGTAGAAAATCTTGATATAAACTCAAGTTTTACCTGATCACCTTTGATCTTTATTAATGAGATTATTTTGTCTATCAGGGAATTCACTTTAATTATTTTACGAAAATGTAATTGTTTTTCGCGACGTTTTACCTTTTTTCAGCTAAAATAAATCTATCTCTTGAGCATTAATGGTTAAGCTCTTGAATAGTTAACCAGCTCATTAAGCCCATACCGATCTTCATGGCATCTTCATCTATATTAAAATGAGGGGTATGGACACCGGAGACGATAGATTTCGTTTCATTTCGGGTTCCCAACCTATAAAAGCACCCCTCGACATTTTGAGAATAAAAAGAAAAGTCCTCAGAGGCCATCCATAAATCTAAATCAACGATATTCTCCGCCCCTAAATATTCTTGAGCAGCTGATCTATTCCTATCAGTATAGGCAGGATCATTGAATAGATAGGGATAACCCTTCTCAATTCTCACTTTACATTTTGCTCCCATAGACGCTGCGACCCCCTCTGCCATATGAGTAATTAACACCAAGGCTTCAGCCCGCCATTTTTCATCAAACGTTCGGAAGGTTCCCGCCACATCGACAAAATCAGGGATCACGTTCGTGGCTCCTTTACCTGATATATTTCCAAATGAAAGTACAGAAGGTGTTTTAGGACTAGACTTACGACTCACAATCTGCTGCAAAGCAATTAAAATATGACTGGTGATAATGACAGGATCCACGAGTTTTTCGGGCATGGCCGCATGGCCCCCTTTCCCCTCAATCGTCAGGTAAATTTCATCAGAACTTGCCATGTACTTCCCCGAACGAAAACCTACTTTTCCCACCTCTATAAAAGGCATGACGTGCTGTCCTAAAATAATTTTGGGAATTGGATTCTTTAGAATCCCTTCTTTGATTAATAAGGAAGCTCCCCCAGGAGTTTTCTCCTCACCCGGTTGGAAAATGAATTTGACGCTTCCCTTAAATTCAGATTTTAATTGGGACAGAATCTTTGCCACCCCTATCAAACATGAGGTATGGACATCATGTCCGCAAGCGTGCATGAGACCCTCATATTTAGATTTATAATCAATTTCATTTTTTTCTAAAATGGGAAGTGCATCTATATCTGCTCTTAAGGCAATGTTTTTACCTAGTTTCGATCCCTCAAGTAGAAAAGTAACCCCAGTTTTAGCAATTCTTTGAATATTCTCTATCCCTATTTCTCTCAGTTTGTTCTCAATAAAATCTGCCGTATGGTACTCTTCAAAAGACAATTCAGGATGCTGATGTAAATGTCTTCTACATGTCCGAATTTCCTCAAAAAAAGACTCAGACATGGATTTAATGCTTTTAACTAGTTCACTCATCTGGTCCTATAATTGGGATTTTTTCTGCTATTACTATAGATTTAGGAAAGGTCTTTTTAATATCATTTAAAAACCTAGTAGCGGTTAATTTTTCATGAAAAGCACCAATTTTTATTCTATAATTAGGCTGATTATAGGTTAAATTAATTAACAACTCTGGAAAAATATCTTGGCAATAGTTATGGATATCGAGGGCTTCATCTCGATTGGTATTGGAATAGACTTGGATAACAAAACCGTCTCTTAGATTGAGTTTTTTATTTTGAGCCACCATTAAATGACTAATGCTGTCAATTTCTTTGGTTATGTGCCCATATAATTCCACGGGCTCTTTGAAGGTTTTAGGTAATGGTACCACATCGATTACCTTAGGCAGCTCCAACCGATACACACTTAAGTCTTCATTATAGGCCTTATTTACTGGTTTACTCGCTTTACAAGCAAACACGAGTAATGAAAATAAAAAAATCAGTCTACAAAAACGCATTTATTTGATTTCAAATCATCTTCCACCAACTTATATTTTATGTCCCTTTTGACCATTCCATCTGTATACTTAACGGATACTCTAGCATTTCTACTCGCTATTTTCTGTGTCTTTATCGGTGCCGTCTTCTCCACTGGTTTCCTATTAGATTCTTGATAAGCCAATGCTGATTTGGTCTCTGCTTTTGATTCTTTGTATTTCTGAGCCGATTTAGATTGATTCGCCTCCTTGACTTCATACTCATTTTGAATTGGAATTTCTGATTTTATCAATAATGACATCGTTTCTTGATTCACCTTACCAATAAAAAGTTTGAACATTTCAAAGCCTTCGAATTTATAAATGAGAAGTGGGTCTTTTTGCTCATAAACAGCATTTTGGACCGACTGTTTTAAGTCATCCATATCTCTTAAATGCTCTTTCCAAATTTGATCAATAATCGCTACAGTAATGATTTTTTCCATTTCTGAAACGACGACTAAACCATTTGAATTGACTGATTCTTGTAAATTGACACTCACACCAATTTGTTTGATCCCATCCGTAAAAGGGACCATAATATTTTGAACGACTGCCCCTCTATTTTTCAACAATTGCTTGAGCAAGGGAAGGGTTTTGTCTACAATTACTTTATTTTTAGACAAATAGGCTGCATACGCCTGATCATATAACTTTTCTGCCAATGCAGATTCTGATATTTTCTGTAATTTGTCAGCGCTCATTTGAAAATCTATTCCCAAATTACTGATCGCTTGAAGTCTCAGTTCGTCTGGATCAATCACTTCTCTATTAATATGAGTCATGTCCTCACAAATGTCATAGAGCATATTCATAATGTCGAATTGCAATCGCTCACCATACAATGCGTTTTTTCGACGTTTATAGATGACCTCTCTCTGCGAATTCATGACATCATCGTATTCAAGTAATCTCTTTCTTGTCGCAAAATTATTTTCCTCGACTTTCTTTTGTGCCCTTTCGATAGATTTAGTAATCATACTGTGCTGAATTACCTCACCTTCTTTAAGACCTAATCGATCCATGATTTTTGCCATGCGATCGGAGCCAAAAAGCCGCATCAAATTATCTTCAAGTGATACAAAAAATTGTGAAGACCCCACATCTCCTTGCCTTCCTGATCGTCCCCTCAACTGACGATCCACGCGTCTAGATTCATGCCGCTCGGTTCCAATAATAGCCAACCCCCCTGCTACCTTTGACTCTGAAGTTAGTTTTATATCTGTCCCCCGACCCGCCATATTGGTCGCTATGGTTACCGTTCCTGGTTTTCCAGCTTCTCCAACAACGTCTGCTTCCTTAGCATGTTGCTTAGCATTCAATACTTGATGCTTGATATTTTTCAACTTTAGCATCCTACTGAGCAACTCAGATATTTCAACTGAAGTGGTACCTACCAATACTGGCCTCCCTATCTCAATAAGCTCGGTAACCTCCTCAACCACTGCATTAAACTTTTCACGGATGGTTTTATATACCTTATCTTCCATGTCCTTGCGAACAATGGGTCTATTGGTAGGGCATACGACAACATCCAATTTATAAATATCCCAAAATTCCCCCGCCTCTGTCTCTGCGGTACCCGTCATTCCAGCGAGTTTATGGTACATTCTAAAATAATTTTGCAACGTAATAGTCGCATAGGTCTGAGTAGCATCTTCTACTTTAACATTTTCCTTGGCTTCTATGGCTTGATGTAACCCATCGGCATACCTTCGTCCTTCCATCACTCGACCGGTCTGCTCATCGACAATTTTAACTTTTGAATCCACAACGATGTATTCTGTATCCTTCTCATAAAGACAATAAGCCCTTAAAAGTTGGTTGACTGAGTGAATCCGTTGAGACTTAATGTTGTAATCTTGAATAATGGTGTCCTTAGCTTTCAACTTCTCATTTTCATCTATTGTAGTATCCTGCTCTAACTTATTGATCTCAATGGCAATATCGGGTAGAATAAAGAAAGTCTTATCTTCACCATCTTGGGTAATAAGATCAATTCCTTTTTCAGTTAAATTTATTGAATTGTGCTTTTCATCAATAGTGAAAAATAAGGTTTCGTCTGCCTCAGGCATCATTTTCTGATTGTCCTGCAAATAAATATTTTCAGTTTTTTGCAAAACTTGGCGCATGCCAGGCTCACTTAAAAACTTAATCAAAGGTTTGTATTTGGGCAGTCCTCTAAAAGACCTAAATAAAGACAATCCTGCTTCTTTTTCGTTGTTTTCCTTTATAAGTTTCTTCGCCTCATTGAGATAATCTGAAGTTAATTTTCGTTGGGCGTCAACCAGTTTCTGTAATCTCGGTCTCAATTCATAAAACTCATGTTCGCCTCCTTTGGGTATGGGTCCTGAAATAATCAAAGGAGTTCTTGCATCGTCTATAAGTACGGAATCAACCTCATCAACCATCGCAAAATGATGTTTCCCCTGCACCAGTTCTTCGGTTGACCTTGCCATATTGTCTCGTAAATAATCAAATCCAAACTCATTATTAGTCCCGTATACAATATCTTTTTGATAAGCCGCCCGACGTTCTACAGAATTAGGTCCATATTTATCTATGCAATCGACCTTCAAACCATGAAATTCGAATAAAGGGGCATTCCATTCGGAATCTCTTTTGGCCAAATAGTCATTAACAGTTACGATGTGAACCCCACGATTTGCAAGCGCATTAAGAAAGGCCGGCAAAGTTGCAACTAGCGTTTTACCTTCACCTGTTGTCATTTCAGATATTTTTCCTTGATGAAGAACCACTCCCCCAACTAATTGAACGTCGTAATGGATCATATTCCATTCAATATCTGTACCAGCGGCCAGCCATTTGTTATGCCAAATCGCTTGATCTCCCTTAATTTCTATGTTGGCCTTCATTTTGGAGAGCTCAACATCATGATCGGTCTTTGAAACCGTAAGTTGCCCCTGCTCGGAAAACCTTCGTGCAGTTTCTTTTACCACAGCGAAAGCCTGTGGAAGGATGTCCTCTAAAATAACCTCTAATTGTTGGTTTCGCTCTAATTCTAAAGCATCTATTTTTTTGAAAATATCCTCTTTTTGATTGAGGTCTAAATCTGGATTGTTATTTACTTTTTCATGTAAATCCTCGAGCTCAGCATCGGTGACTTGTAAACGATCTTCAATTATGGTTTTTAATTCCTGAGTCCTTCCTCTCAATTGGTCATCAGAAATTTTCGCTAATTTTAAAAATTCTTTATTAATGAGGCCCACATAAGGCAATAATAACTTTAAGTCACGATCTGCCTTGGTCCCAAAAACTTTGCCAACCCCTTTTGTAATCCAGTCAAACATATTCTTTATAATAATTGCAAAACAAGATCAAAGTTAATGTTTTTAAGTGATCCTACTATCAAATTAAACATCAATACTCCCCTCAAAAACTTTTATTGCCGTACCTGCTAAATAAATATCACTAAAACTTTTAGATCCCACTCTGACAAAGCTGACAAAGAGTTGCCCACCTTGAGTCTCAATGCTAATCGGACTCTCCATTTCGAAGGCGGATGCGGCTACTATGGCTGAAGCTGTTACACCGGTTCCGCAAGAAAGCGTTTCAGCCTCTACACCCCTTTCATAAGTTCTCACTTTCAATAATGGGTGATCAATTTCTACAAAATTTACATTAGTCCCTGCGGGGGCAAATGCTTTTGAGTACCTCACCTCGGCTCCAATATGCCCAACATCTATTTTATCCACATCAGCTACGAAAGTAACGTAATGAGGAGACCCATTATTAATGAAAAAATAATTCCCTCCTGATAAAATTTCATTGAGGTCTTGTAAACTAAAATGAATCAATCCCTCTAGAAAAAAAGCATCATGTACGCCATCGTAGGTACTGAAGGTTGTTTGATTCTGTATGATGCCTAAATCTTTTGCGAACTGAACCGCACATCTACTACCATTTCCACACAGGCTTTGACTACCATCCGCATTAAAATAAACCATTTCGAAATCAAGGCTGGAGTGATTTTCAACTAAAATAAGCCCATCCGCACCTATACCGAACTTATTTTTTGTCAACCTCTGTATCAGATCAACGTTTCCCTTTGGGAAAAATTCCGTACGATTATCAATAAGCACAAAATCGTTACCCGTCCCTTGATATTTTGTAAATGATATTTTCATATTTTCCTTAAATAAAAAAAGCCAACTTAAAAGTCGACTTTTTTTTATCATTGAAAATAAAGCGATTTAAATTTTATCCTTTATTCTAGCTGCCTTACCTTTTAAATTTCGTAAATAATAAAGTTTTGCTCGTCTTACTTTACCCTTTCTCAAGACCTCTATTTTGTCAATATTTGGTGATCCAGATGGGAAAATTCTTTCTACTGCAATGCCATTTGATATTTTTCTTACCGTGAAGGTCTCGCCACTACTGTTGCGGTTCTTAATTTGTAGCACAACTCCTTGGAACTGCTGGATTCTCTCCTTACTCCCTTCCTTAATTTTATAATGCACATTGATCGTGTCTCCAGAGCCAAAAGGACTCGCATCTTCTTTTTTAAGACTGTTTTGTGCTTCTACAAATTTTATTAAATCACTCATAATCTTGCTCTTTTACGTGAGTTTTCTCTAAACGGAGTGCAAATATAAAAAGAATTATAATCTCCTCCTTTAGTTGAGAACAATTAAACCAAAATATTTTCATTAAAGTCACTACCCGTTCCTAAAAAATCAAAGGCTCTTTGATTCTCTTATTGCATAAAGTAATCTAAGGGTTCTCGTTCAACCTATTTCTTGTCATCTACTTCTTCATATTCTACGTCACTGACATCTTGTTCGGCCTTACCTTCCCCCTCGGGCGCTTCCTGACCAGTTGCGCCTCCTGCTGCTTCAGCACTGGCTTGAGCTGCATAAATCTCCTGAGATGCACTTTCCCATACTTTGTTGAGGGCTTCCATAGCCACGTCTATGGCTGCTAAATCTCCACTCGCATGGGCTTCTTTCAATTTGGCCAAAGCCTCATCAATGGGCTTTTTGTTCTCTTCGGAAATCTTGTCTCCGTAGTCTGCCAACTGTTTTTCAGTTTGAAAAATAAGTGCATCTGCCGCATTAATTTTCTCAACTTTTTCCTTCTCTAATTTATCAGATTCAGCATTGGCCTCGGCCTCTTGCTTCATTTTCTCTATATCCTCATCACTGAGTCCCGATGATGCCTCGATTCTGATTTTTTGCTCTTTTCCCGTTCCTTTATCTTTGGCTGACACATTTAGAATTCCATTCGCATCAATGTCGAAAGTCACTTCTATTTGAGGAACTCCACGAGGTGCAGGTGGAATGCCGTCCAAATGGAATTTGCCAATCGTTCGATTGTCTTTGGCCATAGGACGCTCTCCTTGCAATACATGAATCTCCACCGAAGGCTGACTATCCGCTGCCGTAGAAAATACTTCTGATTTTTTACTTGGAATCGTTGTGTTTGATTCTATCAACTTAGTCATGACATCACCCATTGTGGCTATTCCCAAAGAAAGTGGCGTGACATCAAGTAATAATACATCTTTTACTTCTCCTGTCAATACGCCTCCTTGAATGGCCGCTCCAATAGCTACCACTTCATCTGGATTGACCCCTTTGGACGGCTTTTTACCAAAAAATTTCTCTACTTCTTCTTGAATTTTAGGTATTCTCGTAGATCCACCTACTAGTATCACCTCATCTATGTCACTCGTCGACATATTTGCATCTTTCAAAGCCTTCTTTACAGGATCCATCGATCTACGAACCAAACTACCCGCCAATTGCTCAAAAACTGCTCTAGATAAAGTTCTCACCAAGTGTTTGGGAATTCCATCCACAGGCATAATGTAGGGTAAATTGATTTCTGTACTACTCGAGCTTGATAATTCTATCTTTGCTTTCTCTGCGGCTTCTTTGAGACGTTGAAGCGCCATCGGATCTTTTCTTAGATCTATATTTTCATCTTTAATAAATTCTTCTGCCAACCAATCGATAATAACGGCATCAAAATCATCTCCTCCCAAATGAACGTCTCCATTGGTAGATTTTACCTCGAAAACACCTTCACCCAATTCTAAAATGGAGATATCGAATGTTCCTCCTCCTAAATCATACACCGCGATCTTCATATCGGAATTCTTTTTATCTAAGCCATAAGCCAATGCCGCTGCCGTAGGCTCATTGATGATTCTCTTGACATCCAATCCTGCAATCTGTCCCGCTTCTTTTGTCGCCTGTCGTTCAGCATCATTGAAGTAAGCAGGAACCGTGACCACCGCTTCAGTGACTTCAGTTCCTAAAAAATCTTCTGCCGTTGATTTCATCTTTTGAAGAATCATCGCTGATAATTCTTGTGGAGTATAATTTCGATCTCCTATTTTTACTCTTACTACGTCATTGGTTCCAGACTCAAGCTCATACGAAATATGCCTCATTTCATTCTTAACGTCAGAAAAACGTTTTCCCATGAATCGTTTAACAGAGCTAATGGTGTGTTGTGGATTGGTAATCGCCTGTCTTTTTGCAGGATCTCCCACTTTACGTTCTCCATTACCTCCATCGAGGAATGCTAAAATTGATGGTGTCGTTCTTCTGCCTTCACTGTTTTGTATCACAACCGGTTCGTTTCCTTCCATCACGGCCACACAAGAGTTTGTAGTGCCCAGGTCGATGCCTATAATTTTGCCCATTTCTGTTTATTTTGTATTAATATTTTTTATTTTGATTTATTTAAACAACAATGCTTGTGCCAAAAGCTTTTTACTGACACAATGTCAGCGATTTTTATGAAATAAAAAGTAAGATCAAGACAAGGACTGTTTGCTTTTAAGTATTTTGGTCTTCGATATGTCAGATTAATATATTTTGCTTGCTTACAAACAGATCAAAAGATAAAAAGGAAAGATTAAGCTAATTATCATTAATTTTGCGGTTCAATTGATGTATATGGCTCTAGCTGAAGAAATAAAAAAAAGAAAAACATTTGGTATTATCGCCCACCCTGATGCGGGTAAAACCACCTTAACTGAAAAGCTATTGCTCTTTGGTGGGGCCATACAAACAGCAGGGGCTGTTAAATCCAACAAAATAGATATGGCTACGCGTTCCGATTGGATGGCCATAGAAAAACAAAGAGGTATCTCTGTCGCAACCTCGGTGATGGGTTTTGATTACAAGGGTTTAAAAATTAATATTTTAGACACGCCGGGTCACGAAGATTTTGCAGAAGATACCTACCGTACTTTGACTGCAGTAGACAGTGTTATCATGGTCATTGACTGTGTCAAAGGAGTAGAAAAACAGACCAGAAAACTCATGGAAGTTTGTCGCATGCGCAAGACTCCCGTCCTTTGCTTCATCAATAAGCTCGATAGAGAAGGTCGTGATCCATTTGATCTGATTGACGAAATTGAAGAGGAGTTAAAAATAAATGTACAACCCCTAACTTGGCCTATCGGTATGGGTAAAACACTCAGAGGGGTCTATAATCTTTACGAAAAAAATATTAACCTTTTCGAACCTAGAAAAAATAAACGAGTGGATGATGTGGTGAATATCAAGGATGTTAATGATCCTGAGTTAGAAACGTACCTACCTTCTTCTGCTTTATCCCAGCTCCGAGAAGACATCGAATTAATAGATGGCGTATACGACCCTTTTGATCAAGAGACTTACCTCTCTGGGGATTTAGCACCTGTTTTTTTTGGTAGTGCCGTGTCAAACTTTGGGATAAGGGAATTGCTTGATTGCTTTACGGAAATTGCTCCAAATCCAAAACCAAGAGATACCGAGAGCCGAATGATACCTCCAATAGACTCCAAATTTTCAGGATTTATATTTAAAATTCATGCAAATATGGATCCTAGACATCGAAATAGAATTGCTTTTATCAGGATCTGTTCGGGAAAATTCCAACGGGGAAACAACTATTATCATGTAAGAAATGATAAAAAATATCGCTTTTCAAATGCTACAGCCTTTATGGCACAACAAAAAGAAACCATAGATGAGGCATTTCCAGGAGACATCATTGGCTTGTATGATACAGGAAATCTTAAAATAGGTGATACCCTCAATGAAGGTGAAAAATCTTTATACAAGGGAATTCCAAGTTTCTCCCCTGAATTATTCAAAGAGGTTATCAATCTGGATGCAATGAAATCCAAACAACTTGAAAAGGGATTGACACAGCTCATGGATGAAGGTGTGGCCCAACTGTTTACCTACGAAATGGGTACTAGAAAAGTAGTGGGTACGGTCGGTGCGCTGCAATTTGAAGTACTCCAATATCGATTACTCAATGAGTACAATGCAAAAGTAAGTTTTTCACCTATCAATATTTATAGAGCTTGTTGGATTGATGCCGCAGATAAAAACATATTAGAGGCCTTTGTGAAAGATAAATACCGGCATATTGCGAAAGACAAGGAAGATAAACTTGTCTTTATGGCAGAATCTAAATCATGGTTACAGATGGTAGAAGATAATTTTCCAGATATTCAATTTCATTCCATAAGTGAATTTTAAAATAAATTGATCGATCCAAAAATAATATATGAAGACAACCATCTATTGGTTATTAACAAGCCCATTGGCTGGTTAGTGCAAGGTGATAAAACAGGTGACCCTACCTTAACCGACTGGGGTAAAAATTATATTAAAAAGAAGTATAATAAACCAGGTGATGTATTTCTCAATCCGGCCCATCGCTTGGATCGACCGGTAAGTGGGGTAGTTATTTTTGCGAGAACTTCTAAGGCTTTGACCCGACTCACTACCCTTTTCAGAGATCAACTCATACAAAAAACCTATGTGGCCGTTGTCAAGGCACGGCCTCAAGAATTGAATGGCACCTTAATCAACTGGTTAGTAAAAGATGAAACCAAAAACATTACCAAAGCTTTTAATAAAGATAAAGGAAGCGGTAAAAAATCAATACTGACCTATCGTACGTTGATGTACGAAGACGGACATTCTTTACTGTTGGCAAAACCAGAGACGGGACGACCTCATCAAATTCGAGTGCAATTGGCAAAAATGCTTTGTCCAATACAAGGAGATTTAAAATACGGTTATGCTACGCCTAATCCGGATAAAAGTATCTGTTTACATGCCTTCAAAATTGAATTTGACCATCCTGTAAAAAGAGTAAAAATTTCCCTACGCGCAACACCCAAGGGGGTCTATTGGAAACCCTACCTAAATACAATCAATGAACTGGATTTATAAATTAAAAAAAAAATGGAAAGTCAAGAGCTCTGGTCAATTCGCCATGATCCTCATTGTGTTCGCTTTGACGGGATCCACCGTCCTACTAATTAAAAAACCCATTGTTAATTATTTTACAGTGGATGGGGAGAAAAGTACGATGTTTAATATAATTTATCTCATTTGTATTCTACCTATATATAACAGCATTTTACTTTTTTATGGCTCGCTCCTAGGCCAATTTAATTTTTTTTGGCGCTATGAAAAAAAAATGATCAATCGATTCCGTCGTAAGAAAACAAAGCATGGAAAAAAATTAAAAGATAACTGATTTCGATCCTGTATCTATCCTACATATTTATCAAAATTCATGAATAAATATATGCAACTCTTAATTGACCTATTTCAAAATATTGAGATAATTGAAGTAAACTTCAGTACACCGTGCCCCTAGTATGAAAAATAATCTATTTAAATATTTTTCTCTCTGGGGTGCATTCATTCTCTATTTTGTTTTTTACAGAACTATTTTTATTCTTTACAACGGATCATCTTTTGCTGATGCTTCTACAGAAAAATTACTCCTAAGCTATTTAAATGGATTGAAGCTGGATCTTTCTTTTTCAGGCTATATGATGTTAATCCCCTCACTTATACTTGCTCTATCCCCTGTAATTGGTCCGAAAATATCTTCACGCATGCTTGCAGGATCCATCACCCTCATCCTTGCGGCAGTTTCTATTATTGAAATCATAGACTTGGAAGTCTATTCTTACTGGGGAGAGAAATTTGATGCCATGCATTTAAAGTACCTTGATAATCCCAAACAAATCACCAATTCCATTACTTTCAAAACATTAGTTTTTCCCTTGCTGTTCAGTTTATTTTTATTTTACGCTCATTTTAAAATTACTATCTGGTTGGTAGGCCGATTTTCATTTGATTTTAAAAATAGATACTATTGGCAAAAGCCCTTACTTTTTTTTACTTTGATCGCGTTGTCCGTCATCCCCATCAGAGGTGGATTCAGTATTGCTCCCTTCAGATTGGGTATCCCAATCAATGTAGGTGCTGTTTACTTTGATCCTGATATTATGGCGGTCAATCATGCAGCGGTCAATACGCCCTGGAATTTTGTTTATTCCATGAAAAAAGCATCAAAAATTGATACCCATTATGACTTGATGCCAGATCATGTTGCGGCAGACCTCTTCAGTAAATTTAACGGTGCTCCGACGAAGGGAACCCCTTATCCTTCACTCATCAATACACTTCAACCCAACATCCTACTCATCATACTCGAAAGTTTTACAGCCAAAGGAGTGGAAGTATTGGGAGGAGTCAAATCCGTTACCCCAGAACTTAATAAACTCAGCAAAGAGGGTGTTTTATTCTCGCAGTTCTATGCCTCAGGACATCGTTCAAATAGAGGAATCGGGAGCCTGTTCAGTAGTTATCCTGGATTGCCTTACAATGCCATTATTGAGAACCCTTTCAAGACTGAAAAGTTACCTCACCTAATGAAATCAATAAAAGAGCAGGATTACCAAACTGCATTTTACTACGGAGGCGAAATTGATTTTGCCAACTTGAGGGCTTACTTCAATCAAGGAAAAGCAGATAAAATTATAAGTAAACTAGACTTTGATTTTTCAAGTAACAATACCAAATGGGGAATTCATGATGATGTTGTCTTCGATACTCTATTTAATAATCTTAAAAAGGAAGAGGCACCTTTTTTCTATACCCTATTCACCTTAAGCAGCCATGAACCCTTTGACATTCCCGTCGAACCAGTATTCGGATTTGATAATAATGAGACTAGCTTTAAAAGCGCCATGCATTATACGGATGCCTGTCTTGGAAAGTTCATTGAACAGGCTAAAAAAACTACTTGGTGGGAAAAGACGTTAATCGTCGTAACAGCTGATCACGGTACCACTCAAATTAACAATACATCCAATGGCCAAAAGGAGACCTTTCACATCCCCTTATTGTGGCTCGGGGGAGCACTTGCTGTAACTGATACGGTAATTTCGAGTATTAGCTGTCAATTAGACTTAGCACCGACCTTGCTGGCCCAATTGAATATCAACCATCCTGAATATGTATACGGTAGAAATATGCTATCCACACATTATGAGCCGCGGGCATATTATAGCTACGGAGATGGTTTTGGACTCGTATCTGATTCAATATCACAAGTCTACAATGGCGAGATTAATGCCTACACACATCAGTATCCTTCAGATACCCTACCTGATTACGGCAGAGCGATTTATCAGTTTATTTCAAATGATTTCCTCTGGAAGTAAAAATAGAAGAATCCTCATTCGGAATTTCAGTAGGCCTTTTTAATAGGTGAGATAACGCCATCAGAACGAAGGGTTAAGCCACTCTTCCTTATTCAGTGATTTTTTCGGCTAAAACCGTCACTTTATTGTTCAACACCTCCAAAACTCCACCATCTACTTCCATCTGAACTTCCTCTGACTTATTGTTGATGGTTTTAACAAAGATAATATTTCCTTTACCCAACGTCGAAACTAAAGCCGCATGATTATTCAAAATCTGAAAAGATCCGTCAGTCCCTGGAAAGATAGCACTTGTGGCCTCTCCTTCAAATATCTTTTTGTCCGGAGTTACAATTTCAATAAACATATCTTAAGCTACCTCAGCCAATAATTTCTCCCCTTTTTCAACTGCTTGCTCAATAGTACCTACCAAATTGAACGCTGCTTCCGGTAAATTATCATGCTTACCATCCATAATCTCATTAAACCCTTTGATGGTTTCATTGATTTCTACCAATTGTCCCGGCAAACCTGTGAAGGCCTCTGCAACATGGAATGGCTGCGATAGGAATCGCTGTACTCGCCGCGCTCTATGAACAATCAATTTGTCTTCATCGCTCAGCTCATCCATGCCTAAAATGGCAATGATATCTTGTAATTCTTTGTATCTCTGGAGCAATTCTTTTACATTCTGCGCACAAGTATAATGCTCATCCCCTAAAATCTCTGCACTCAATATCCTTGAGGTGGAATCCAATGGATCCACTGCGGGGTAAATGCCCAATTCTGAAATTTTTCTTGAAAGTACCGTGGTAGCATCCAAATGTGAAAACGTAGTCGCCGGAGCTGGATCCGTTAAGTCATCCGCAGGTACGTATACCGCTTGAACTGAAGTGATAGATCCATTCTTTGTAGATGTAATTCTTTCTTGCATTACTCCCATTTCGGTTGCTAAAGTAGGTTGGTATCCCACAGCTGAAGGCATTCTACCTAGGAGTGCTGATACCTCTGAGCCGGCTTGTGTAAACCTGAAAATATTGTCGACAAAAAAGAGGATGTCACGTCCTTTTCCTGTTCCATCTCCATCACGGAAATATTCTGCAATGGTCAGCCCTGATAAAGCCACCCGAGCTCTAGCCCCTGGAGGTTCATTCATCTGCCCAAACACAAAAGTAGCTTTTGATTCCTTCAAGTTTGCCGTTGTTACCTTGGACAAATCCCATCCACCATTTTCCAATGATTCTTTAAAATCATCTCCATAGTTTACGATTCCTGCTTCGATCATTTCTCTCAGCAAATCATTTCCTTCTCTGGTTCTTTCACCCACACCTGCAAAAACCGAGAGTCCAGAATAAGCCTTTGCTATATTATTGATCAATTCTTGAATTAATACGGTTTTTCCAACACCCGCACCACCAAACAAACCAATCTTACCACCTTTGGCGTAAGGCTCAATGAGATCAATTACTTTTATGCCTGTGAAAAGAACTTCGGAAGCCGTAGATAAATCTGCAAATGCAGGGGGCTGTCTGTGGATAGATAATCCTTCTTTACCTTCCAGCTGAGGCAATCCATCTATGGCTTGTCCAACAACATTAAAAAGTCTTCCTTTAATATCATCTCCGATAGGCATTTGAATGGGCGCAGCTGTGTCGCTCACGATTTGGCCTCTTCTCATTCCGTCAGTTGCGTCCATTCCGATAGTTCTAACTGTATTCTCTCCAAGATGTTGTTGTACCTCCAAAACAACTACAGTCCCATCTTCACGTTTGATCGTAAGGGCGTCTAATATTTTGGGCAGCTTGCCACCATCAAAACGCACATCCACCACTGGGCCAATTATTTGTGTGATTTTTCCTTGATTTGCCATTATACTCTAGATGAATTTATTATGTAAAAATTTGACTGCAAAATTAGGCTAAAAATTATTGGATGACAAAGTTGATTTAATAAACTTAGTTTTTAGAAAAAAAAAGCCATCAACTTTAATCCAAAGCCCCCCTTTCTTTGTCAAAAACTATTTAAATTGGATAACAAATACGGGATTCGGAACCTGTTGAATGCTTGAAAATTTAATCTGCAAGCTAAAATTTTTATTAGAGGCAAGGCAGGTTCAATCAATATTGAGCTTTAAGAAATTGTAGTCTTAAATATGAGCATAATTTAATAAAATAGTTCCAATGAAATCATCTAAAAGAAAATTTGTTAAGCAAATCTCACTGGGCCTTCTCAGTACCCAACTCCCCTTTCTATCAAATGCGAAAAGTATTCCCTTTGTCATCTAGGAAAAAAACTTAAACTGTCATTAGCACAATGGTCCCTCCACAATGCTTTTGAATCGGCCACTTTAGATCCTATTTTATTTTCCGAAATCTCTAAAAAAGAGTTTGGTGTCCCTGCCGTAGAATACGTTAATAATTTTTATAAAGATAAAGGTAATGACGAAAGTTTTTGGATCAATATGAAAGAAAGATCTGATGCGCTCGCCGTTCAAAATTTACTGATAATGGTCGATGACGAAGGTGATTTGGGAGGCGAGGATAATCATCTTAGACAAAAAGCCGTTGAAAATCATTATCAATGGATCCATGCGGCTAAAATCATGGGGTGCCATTCGATACGGGTTAACGCCTTCGGAGCTACCGATCCTTCGATTTTTAAAGCCTCTTTGATCGACGGGCTAAGTCAGCTCGCCAACTACGCAGCTAAAGAAGAGATCAATATTTTAATTGAAAACCACGGACTGTTCAGTTCAAATGCCCAACTCATTAGCTCTATTATCAAAGAGATCAATCTACCCAACCTAGGTACTTTACCCGATTTTGGAAACTGGTGTCTGAGCGCTCAATGGGGAAGTACTCAAGATGGTTCTTGCCTTGAAATGTATGACCCCTACCTCGGCGTTGAAACCCTACTGCCCTATGCTAAAGGAGTAAGCGCCAAAGCTTATAATTTTCATGCCAATGGGGTACATCGTAATATTGATTACGAAAAAATGCTCCTTTTAGTTAAAACCCAAAATTTTAATGGTCACATTGGCATCGAATATGAAGGGACAGAACTTAGTGAGGCCGATGGTATTAGAGCCACTAAAAAACATTTAGAAGACGTTTGGAAAAAAATATGGATAAGTTAACACATCTCCTATTTTAACTTTCCTGATCGAAATACAGTTTATAATAATTTTTGCCACGGACCTCATCATAACCCCTTTCAATCTCTTGCCTTTGACCATGGACATACACATGAAAGTTGCGGTCCAGTTTAATGACCGATTTGATGTATTTCTTGGCCGCCTTGAAAGCAGGTTTTGAAATTTCAAATTGTTCGCTCATAGCTTCGATCTGATGCTTTCCCTCAAAGCTGTCTTTGTAGCTATTAAATGCAGCCTTTATCTCTGTCGAGGCCAATACTTTCTCCTCAAATTCAGATTGGTCAAATGATTGCTTTTCACTAAAATAATCTAAGGTCTTATTGAGTAAATCCACTTGGTCCACTTTAGCCATCTCGTCTAAGCCTTTTAACGCAAAATCTTTACAAAGATTCATTGTGTTTTTGGTTTGATAAAACTCATTTTTAAGAGGCCTGATCATTAAAAACTCATGGCACCAGTATTTGATATTGGAATGATTTTGAAATACTTTCAAAATCATATCATTTGGATCCGAATCCAAAATAATTAAAGCTCCCTTGTTGAGATCTTTAATACCAATACCCTTATTCAGAGTCATGGTTAATTGATCATCCATCAGCGAAGATTCGATAAAAGATTGCTTGCCATCTATCTTAAATATGCCAACAGCTTGACAAGGCTTTTGATTATAGATGATCTGATCAAAAGCTGTCACGTATACCTCTCCCTCACTGATATTTTTTTCTGAAGCAGCAAGCACTTTCATTACACCAACCGTCATCTCATGGAAATTACTGACTCCTCCAAAATAATCTAGCAACAGCTTTCTCACGGGGTTCAGCTCAATATTTACATCATGATCAAAAATGAATTCTCCTTGCGAGGCGATGATTCGAAGGAGTAAAATTTGAGCTACCTCATGAGACATAGTTGCCTCAATCTCTACAGCCGTGGATGCCATAATCCAATCTGGAGCATGATAATGAGAAATAAACTTATGAGCGGATGCTCCACTGATTTCAATCATATTATTCTATTTATTGTACGGTTGCATTTAAAATAATTCGAAACGCAGTTCCCTTATTCAACGCTGAGTTCTTAATGAAAATCCTCCCACCATGGTAGTCTTCGATGATCCGTTTGGTCAGGGTCAGCCCCAGACCCCATCCTCTATTTTTAGTAGTGAATCCGGGCTTAAAAACTGTTCTCATTTTATTTGGAGCAATACCATTGCCCTCATCTTCAATATCAATCATTAATTTATCTACTCCTGAGCAAAACATCGAAATTTGAATATGACCCACACCAGCCATCGCATCTACGGCATTCTTGATTAAGTTTTCAAGAACCCAAGAAAAAAGTTCAGGATTCATGTTTAAACGAATATGTTCAGCTTTCTGTGCCTGAAAGTCGATCTTTACCTTTTTGCTTATCCTTGTTTTAAGATAATCAACAGATAATTTAACCTGTTCATAAATATTGAGAGATGCCATCTTAGGCATACTCCCGATACTGCTAAACCGTTGGGTGATGATTTCAAGACGTTTGACATCTTTGTCTAGCTCTATTATGTAAGGGTCTTCCATATATTTCTCTTTGAAATATTGTCCCCATGCCATCAAAGAAGATATGGGAGTTCCTAATTGGTGGGCTGTTTCCTTAGCCATACCCACCCAAATCTGATTCTGCTCTGACAACCTTGAATAATTAAAAACAGTAAATACAATAAGCACAAAAACAAAAATAACAGCTAATTGAACATAAGGATAATAACGCAACTGCACCAAAAGACTTGACTCCTCAAAATAAATCATGGTTTGTCCATACTGATTGCCTTGGGCATCGACTAGATTAACAATGATGGGCCCTTTGGTCAATCCCATTTCATTAATCTTCTGTACTAAATAAGATGCTCGCTCCTCTGAATCTATGATGAGGTCTGCCTTAGGTAAGTTTTTATAAAAAACAGGGGTTCCACTCTCATTGGTTAAAATAACGGGAATGGTCGTATTCGCTTGGATAATTTCTTCCAAAGCAAAAAGGGCATTTTGATTGGTCTCATGCTCATTAGCGATAAACTCAAGCGCTTTGGCATATAAATTCACTTGCCAATCCTCTCTTTTTTTAATTTCTTTAACCAGCTGGTTTGTATAGCGTACCGATCCGAAACCTATGCTTAAGGAAAGGGCAAGAATAATCCATTTTTGCATGGATCCAGAGGTGTATACGTCTATGGCATTAAGTATTTTAAAGCGACTCATTGGATAATTCTGTTGCCTAAGATACTAAAAAAGCCCTTGAAATGTGTTAGTCACTAGTCATAAACCATTTGGCTAAAATTTTCCAATTGACCTTGGTGCCATGCATTAAAATTCCGACCCGATAAATACGACCCGCTATCCACAAAGTAAATAGAAAACCCAGAATCAATATGAACATGGATAATATTAATTCCCAAGGTGCCACACCAAAAGGAATCCGCATCATCATGATAATGGGTGAGGTAAATGGGATGATTGACATCCAAAAAGATACGCTTCCATGAGGATCCTGTAAAACCAGACTCAAGCTGATAATGGAGATGATCAGTGGTGCCGTCACGGGTAACATAAATTGCTGGGCATCTGCGTCACTTTCAGAGGCTGAACCAATCGCAGCAAATAACGCTCCATACAGTAAATATCCACCAATGAAATAGAATAAGAAAGCAGACAATACCAAAGTCATATTAATTCCACCCAAAGCAGATAAGGCAGTTGCCATCATATCCGCTTCCGAGGACATCTCACTATTTGCAGTACCCATCTCCAGCGCCTCTGGGCTCATAAATACTGAAATCAACAGCGAGATACCCCCGGTCAATAGAATCCAAAGCACAAATTGGGTCAACCCCACCATCGCAATCCCTATAACTTTACCCATCATGAGTTCGAAAGGCTTGACTGAAGACAGTACAATTTCTACGATTCGGCTACTCTTTTCTTCGATAACGCCACGCATACACATGGCACCGTAAATAAAAACAAACATATAGATCATAAAAGAAGCAATATATCCTATGATAGTGGCTGCTCCTGAACTGCTTTCTTGTTCTCCACCGGAATTACTCAAATTAATGGTATTTAAATCAATATTTGCTTCAAACGAATCAATCACCTCTTTGTCCAAACCAGAGGCCAATAATCGTAAAGATTCGATGTGCAACTCTAGGGTATTTTCGATAGATGAAAGGGTTGATATACTCTGATTAGAAGCTCCATACAGTGCAAATCCCTTAGGCTCATTGAGCTCAAATTTAGGAATATAAATCAAGCCATCAACATCATTTTCCAATAAATCACTTTTTGCTACATCGAGATTAGTCGAAATATATTCATAGCTCACTTCATTATCTGAGACAAATATAGCTCCCATCAAACCACTCTCATCAATCACCTGAAAGGATTTATTTCCCTGCGTATTCAAGGCAAAGTAAGTAGGTAAAAACATGACGGCACCCATTAAAATTGGCCCTAAAAAAGTAGCTATTATAAAAGACTTCTTTTTAACTCTTGTCAAGTATTCACGGAAAATGATCAGGCTGACTTTATTCATGACTTGGAGATACTTTTGAAATGAAAATTTCATTGATGGTCGGTATTTTCTCTGAAAAGGAAAATAATTGTATCGATTCAATGAGTTGTGCAATCAAGTCATTGGGCTTTGATGCCTGATGAAATTTAATATGCGCCCTCTTTAAATCTCCTTCCAGATCTGTTTGACTCAACACATCAAAAGATTCTTTTGTTGGTAAGGTTCCCTTGTAATCAATGATATACTGCCCTTGTTTGTGCTTCTCCTTGATTTGCTTAACCGATCCATCTAATATTTTTTTAGACTGGTTAATCAGTGCAATATTGTCACAAAGCTCTTCAACTGATTCCATTCGATGGGTAGAAAAAATAATGGTTGCCCCTTTATCTCTCAACTCCAATATTTCGTTTTTAATCAAATCTGCATTGACCGGATCAAACCCTGAAAAAGGCTCATCCAATATGAGCAACTTGGGCTCATGCACCACCGTTGCTATGAACTGTACTTTTTGAGCCATCCCTTTGGACAAATCCTCTACAGTTTTATTCCACCAGGACTTCAGATCGAGCTTTTCAAGCCATATTTTGATTCTTTTCACCGCCTCTGTTCTTGACAGACCTTTCAATTGAGAGAGGTAAATGAGTTGCTCACCTACCTTCATCTTCTTGTACAGTCCCCGCTCCTCTGGCAAATAACCGATCTTCCTCACCAGATCATAGGTGATCTCTTCCTTATTTAGGAATACCTTCCCTTGATCCTGCTGGATGATCTTGGTGATGATACGAATCAATGTTGTTTTTCCCGCTCCATTCGGGCCCAATAATCCAAAAATGCTTTTATCGGGAATGGTTAGGCTGACATCAGAAAGAGCCTGATGTCCACCGTATGCTTTGCTGATGTGATCAATTTTAATGAGGTCCAAAATCTTCTTTTTTTTTGTTGTTTCAATATATTTGATAACTTCCATTGAATTATTGAATTTCAAAGATAATGAATGCAAAACATCTAGCAACTCTATAGTTATCATTCAAATTCAACAGGTAATAATTTGATTAATAATTGTCATGAACTCATTATTTCAGAGACCAATATCTACCATCCATTGCACTCAAATTCTATTACCTTTATCGCAGTTTTACTAAGTTCTTAACCCAAACAGACCTCAATTTTGTGACAGGAAATATATATTTGAGTTGGTTCTCAATTTCCTGATCATTATGAAAAAAAATCTCGCTAGACTCTTTACCTTTTATGCAGCCTTTTTATTCATACTCACGTTTTTAATTTTTTCCCCATTATTTTTCTTAAGCGCTCAAAAGGAAAAATGGCACGGCCTTGCCCTCCGAGTAAATTATCTCTGGGCACGACTCTATTTTCCGCTCATTTTTTTAAAAGTGAAGTTTGATATTCAATTCGATTTAATCAAAAACCAACAATATATCTTGTGTGCCAATCATTTTTCATATTTAGACATTCCTGCGATTGCAAGAATTCCCATATACACCAAATTTATTGGGAAAAGCTCTATCGCCTCTGTTCCCTTTTTTGGTTATATGTTTAGAAAAATTCATATCCCCGTCAATCGATCTAACTCAAAAAGTCGAGGACAAAGCATACTTCAAGCTCGGAAAGCCCTTGATATGGGTTATGGGCTTAGTTTTTTCCCTGAAGGAGGCATTAAAACAAAAAATCCTCCTCAGATGACTCCTTTTCTTGATGGTGCTTTCAGAATTGCGATTGAAAAGCAAATTCCGATCATTCCAGTCACCTTCCATGACAATCACAAAATTCAGCCCGATGAACCTGAATTTAATATTTTACCGGGTAAAATGCGGATCGTATTACATCCCCCAATCCTACCTGTGACCCAAGATGAAGCAGAAATTAAGGCCTTAAAAAAGAAAGTGTTTGATATAATCCAATCTGAGTTAAATTCGAAGCAAGATTTTATCTAAATTTGAAGCAAAGGTATTATGAATATTGACAAAGAAACCATTCAAAAGCTTGCCCATTTAGCTCGATTAGAGGTAACTCCAGATAAAGAAGCTCCGCTTATAGCAGACATGAAGCGCATTATTTCTTGGGTGAAAAAACTAGAAGAGCTCGACACCACTGGGATTGAACCTCTCACCCATATGTCTTTTGAATCAAATGTTTTCAGACCTGACGAACCCAAAAACGAACTGACCCACGAGGCATTGCTGAGAAATGCTCCCGACCACCAAGATGGCTTTTTCAAGGTTCCCAAAGTTTTAGAGTGAAAATAGCAACATGATGCCCCAATTAAATAGCCTATCCAAAGTACTGCTGGGCATCTATTTTAGCCTAATTGCAATGGTCATAGCATTCGATTATATCGGTGCCGACCTCTACCTCAACTGGGAAGTTACCAGCACCCTTAAAAAGGAACCGTTTGATTACCTCACCTTCAATAAAGGACCATTTAATTTTGCTCTTTCCTCTTATATCTATTTTATCAATGAGTCCTTTCAAGGGGGTAATATTGAACCGCCTTTAATAATCAGTTGGGCCTTAAACCTCCTTATTTGGATTTTTTTTTGTGGCCTTTTAGCCTTTAGCACCCACCTAAAAAGACTTGGGTTTATTGTTTTTTCAGGGCTGAGTCTTTTGTTTATCAATTATATAGATCTGGATTCTATAGGTTTTTTTGGCGCTCAGTTGGGTGATAAATGGATAACCTTAATTTGGGTTTTGATCTGTCTTGGACCGACCTACTATTTTCATGCCTTTAACCCGAAGCCGTCCTTCTTGAAAAAATGGATGATTATTGTCCTGATCACAGTAAGCTTTCTTGCCCTTTGTGTAAATGAAAACCCTCAGTTTCTGGAAGGATTCATGGCGGGCTCTCATCTGGGTGTTGCGAGCCTCACATTTATATTCATCTGCTTTATTGCCGAAGAGATTCTTTTCGCGCTGTTATATATTCTGACCCAAACCAGAGGATCCGCCAATAACCTGAAGCATTTGATCTCCTTCGGCGTCCTTTATCTTGGAGGATTGGGCTTGTATTGGGCTACTCAAGCGGGGCTATTACATTTTAATTTTGATGTTATCAATCCTCTTTATCTTTTGATTTGTTCGGCTGTGATTGGTATCGTAACCATCCCTTACAAGCAGATTATTTTGAACAAAATATTACAACAAGCATTCGATGTTACATGGCTTTTCTTTTTACTCGGCTGTATCGCTTTGAGCTATTTAAATTTGGGCTTGACCCATGGCAATGATCCTTCCTATGATGGTATGAGTTATCTAATTCTATATGCTCACCTGGGATTCGGATTTATGTTTATCCTTTATCTCATTTTTAACTTTATTGATCCTTTGGTCAGGGGCATGCAAGTATATAAGATTGTGTACATAGATCGAAATTTTCCTTATGTCTCGTCAAAATTAGGAGGACTGATCGTACTACTGGCTTTTTTTCTGATTGCCAATAAGGGCCCCTATCAAAAACTGGTAGCAGCCGAGTACAATTATACGGGTAAATTCCATCAAGCAGTAGGTAACTTACCTTTGGCCGTAGCCTATTATGAGCAAGGAAATGTTTTTGCCTGGGACAATCATTATTCTAATTATCGCTTGGCTAAACATTATAATCAAAAAAATAATTTTGATGAATCGTCTTATCGCTTTTACCGAGCCACTAAAAAAAATGAAACGCCCTTCGCTTACCTCAACGCAGCACAAGCCTACATCAAAAATGACGAGCCTGCCCGTTCCCTTAGTCTGCTTAACGAAGGGCTCGCCGACTTCCCAAAGTCTGCAGAAATCCGTAATAATTTAGCCATTCAATATTTTAATACCGGTAATGTAAAATCTGCAAGAAAAATAATTAATGAAGCCGGAACGACAGATCGATGGAACCAAGCAATCGAAGTGAATAAGTCATTTATGAATCTCTATGAATGGGACCAAACAATCTATGACGCTGCCTCACTTCCGCTTAAGACCAATATGCTGGGTGAGCGACTTAAAGCCGGCCAGTCCTTCGATCCTCAACTAGAACCACTCCTCTTCAATCCTCTAAATCTACACTCCCTTTCACTTTTGATCAATGCCAACTTGATGGGCGACCACACCACGTTGCACCTGATCTCTGACACCCTCTTGCAAACTATCAAATCGGGTGATTGGAACCGAGCTATTTTAGAATCTCAAGCCTTAGGGTTGTACCGAACGGGCTACATTAACCAGGCATTTAAGAAGTTAGATGTATTGATGACGTTTTCAAATAGTATGGAAAAAGGAATCGTTTTAGAAATGATGGGAAAAATGGCATTACATAACTCCGCTCCTAAATTAGCTATTGAACTATTCACAAAATCAAAAAGGTATGGTAATTTAAACAGTGATCACAACCTCATGATCGCCGCTCTGGAAAGCCAAAACTGGTCCTTGGCCAAATCATCTTTGGATATCTTGATTAAAAAAGACAGTGGAAAATACGCCCTCGGCGCACTCATTGATCCAATCATCATAGGTCAAAATAATGAAAGTATTACCTATTTTTATTATCGCCCCGAGGCTTTTGAATGGGATAATACCTCCCTCTTGTCTTCATTCAGTCCCCTTGATTTACAGACAATATGGAAGAAATACAGGCAGCAGTTGATCTCAGCAGATCGCAAAGATGAAATTGAGAGAATTCTTAAAGATCTCTTGCCATCACTTCCCGATGCTCACAAAAAAATCCTTATAAATGGGCTTTCACCTCACAGTAAAGAGCTCAACATAGCTCAGAATGCCTTTGACGAACTAGGCATAATAAATAGGGTAAATGAGGCCAATGCGAACTTGGATTCAATGTACAATATACTGGTCGAGGCCATAGAAATTAATCCTTACTCTATTCCCCTCTTAAAAGCTTATTGTTTTACCTCAATAAAAATAGGATTACCAGAATATGCTGATAGTGGCTACATGCGTCTCATGGAACTCCTTTCTACCCAAGAAATGAATACTTTTGCTGTACATTATTATGATGCGCAGCAGCAGCGAAAATCCCAATCAGGCGCCTGGCAACGATACTAAAATGTAACACATGAAAATATTTTATTTTGGAGAAGATCACCTCACCCCTCATTTGGCTCTTCAAATCGCAAATAACAAAATCACTTGTGAAATTGGAAAACGTACTAAGGTTAACATTCAGGAAAGTAGAAAAAACACACTGGACATAGCACATAGTGAACGTACTGTTTATGGTATAAATACCGGATTTGGTCCTCTTTGTGACACTAGAATTTCAAAAGAACAAATCAAATTACTTCAAAAAAATATTTTAAAAAGCCACAGTGTTGGCGTAGGTCCAATCGTCCCTGACCTAATTGCAAAATTAATGCTCATCACTAAAGTACATGCACTGAGTATGGGCTATTCTGGCATTTCTTTGGAAGTGCTTGAACGCATCATATTCTTTATTAATCACGAAATTATACCTGAGGTACCCTCCCAAGGATCTGTTGGTGCTTCGGGAGATTTGGCTCCCTTGGCACATCTATTCCTTCCCATCATAGGATTGGGAAAAGTTAAAATAGATGGTGAAATCATGTCCGCAGCAAAAATGTATTCCCAACATCATTTAGATCCCTTACCGCTGGGGGTAAAAGAGGGATTAGCATTGATCAATGGTACTCAGTTCATCTTGTCTTATGCCGTACTCGGGCTCAGTCGTTTTTATAACTGTCTTGAGGCTGCCGATATTGTCGGTGCCATGTCCTTGGAAGGTTTGTTAGGATCTATATCCCCGTTCACCAAAGAACTGCATGAACTAAGGCCCTTTGAAGGGTCTCAGCTCGTCGCTGCTCGAATGAACACCTTACTTAGCGGTTCTGAAATGGTCGCCTCCCATGAAGATTGTGACCGCGTACAAGATCCTTACTCTTTAAGATGCATTCCACAAGTACATGGGGCCTCAAGAAACGCGTGGTCCCATTTAAATGAATTAGTCATCACCGAATTAAATTCTGTCACGGACAATCCTATTATATTAAACGCCCAAACATCTATCAGTGGGGGTAATTTTCATGGCCAATTACTAGCGATGCCCCTAGATTATACGGGTTTAGCCGCTGCCGAAATAGGAAATATTTCGGACCGAAGAACTTACCTTCTATTGGAAGGGAAAACCGCGGGCTTGCCCCGTTTGTTGATGAAAAATACTGGAATCAATTCTGGATTTATGATTCCGCAATACACCTCAGCCGCGCTGGCAAGTGAAAACAAGGGATTGTGTTGGCCTGCAAGTGCAGACAGTATTCCTACCTCACTGGGACAAGAGGATCATGTCAGTATGGGATCCATCAGTGGGCGAAAACTCAATACCATTATTGATAATTTAGAACACATCCTAGCCATAGAACTGATCTGTGCCGCGCAAGCTTTTGACTATCATAAGCCTTTAAAATCAGGCTTGATATTGGACCATTGCCATGAATTAATAAGAACTAAAATTAATCATGCAGAGGAAGATCGCATTTTTTCAGAGGACATTAAACTCGCTCATGAATTGATTTCATCAGGGGATTTGGTTAAAAAAGCCAATGAAACGGCACAAGCACACCAAATCGATCTGGGGAGCACTTTTAGATAGGTACTTGCCTATACTATAATTATAATCCATCGATCAATGTATCATTTACTTGGTTGGGAAGTGTTATTTTTAAAAACTTATTTTGATCCATTGCCCTTTTTATGGCAAAAATCGCTTCCTTGTTACGTGCCCAACCCCTTCTTGCTATTCCATTATTGACATCAAAAAATAGCATATTCTTTAGCTTTTGCTCCGCTTCCTTACTCCCATCCAAGACTAATCCAAATCCACCATTAATTACTTCACCCCATCCTACACCTCCTCCATTATGAATAGAGACCCAGGTAGCGCCTCTAAAACTGTCTCCGATAACGTTTTGAATGGCCATATCTGCAGTGAACTGACTACCATCATATATATTACTGGTCTCTCGATAAGGAGAGTCTGTGCCGCTTACATCATGATGGTCACGACCCAAAATCACAGGAGCCAACAAATCGCCAGCGGCTAGGGCATCGTTAAATGCTTTGGCAATCGCTATGCGCCCTTCGGCGTCAGCATATAAGATTCTCGCTTGTGAGCCCACCACTAATTTATTTTTTTGAGCTTCTTTTATCCAAGTGATATTGTCCTGCATTTGCTGGGCTATTTCTTTAGGAGCCTCTTTCTTGAGCGCCAACATCGTTTTTAACGCCAATGCATCTGTTTTCGCTAAATCCTCTGGATCAGCAGAAGTACATATCCATCTAAAAGGACCAAACCCATAATCAAAACACATTGGACCTAAAATATCCTGAACATAGGATCGAAATTTGAAATCGGTTCCTTCTTCATTTAAAACATCCCCACCAGCCCTTGATGCCTCTAAAAGAAACGCATTGCCATAATCAAAAAAGTAAGTTCCAAGGGCGACATGCTTGTTGATAGCTTTCGCATGTCTTCTCAAGGTTTTTTGAACTTCAATTTTAAATCGTTCAGGATCCTCTTTAATTAATTGATTGGAAGCATTAAATGTTAAATCGACAGGATAATAGCCCCCGGACCAGGGATTATGCAACGAAGTCTGATCAGAGCCCATTTCAACCCGAATTCCATTTTCATAAAACTGTTCCCAAACTTCTACGATATTGCCTAAATAAGCAATGGAAACGACTTCTTTATTTTCCTTGGCTTTCTTGACACGAGCGACCAACTCCTCTATTTTATAGATGATTTCATCTACCCAACCTTGAGCATGCCTTTTCTTGGCCGCTACGGAATTTATCTCCGCACAAACAGTTACACAGCCGGCTATACATCCTGCTTTAGGTTGCGCGCCACTCATTCCGCCCAATCCTGCAGTTAAAAAAAGTTTGCCTAAAGGGGTCTCGTCCTTATCTAAAATCTTTCTAAAGCCATTCATCACCGTTAGGGCTGTTCCATGAACAATTCCTTGCGGACCGATATACATATAAGATCCCGCAGTCATCTGCCCATACTGAGTAACCCCTAGCGCATTAAACTTCTCCAAATCATCCGGCTTTGAATAATTCGGCACCATCATACCATTGGTCACTACGACCCTTGGAGCCTCTTTTGAAGATGGAAATAGGCCCATGGGATGTCCAGAGTACATGTGCAGTGATTGTGCATCCGTCATCTCAGACAGATATTGCATCGTAAGTAAGTATTGCGCCCAATTTTGAAAGACCGCCCCATTTCCACCGTAGGTAATTAATTCCTGAGGGTGTTGAGCTACCGCTGGATCCAAATTGTTTTGAATCATATGCATGATGGCAGCTGCATGGACGGATTGCGCTGGATAATCTCCAATCGGTCGCGCGTACATTATATATTTAGGCATGAAACGGTACATGTAGATCCTACCGTATTCATTCAATTCTTGTTGAAATTCTTTGATCAGTATCTCATGCCATATGGAAGGAAAATACCTCAAAGCGTTTCGTAAAGCCAATTTTTTTTCGGTCTTTGATAAAATATCCTTTCGTATAGGAGCATGACTCAAAGCAGAATCTAAAACGGCGACTGGAGGCAGTTTCTCGGGGAGTCCTTGTCTTATCTCTATCTGAAAATCATTCATTACAGGTTCATTTAAAAAAAGTTATCCATCGTGCCAAACATCATTGAAAGATAAGTGATAAATTATATTTTTCGAATTATTTATTACAAGACAAAAAAAAGCTCATCATAGACTTATGATGAGCTTTTTTCTAAACAGATATTTTAATTAGTTGTTCAACTTGAAGATGATAGGCAATACCATTCTCACCTTCACACTTCTACCCCGTTGCTTCCCAGGGGTCCATTTAGGAGAAGACTTTAATACCCTTTCTGCCTCTTGATCACATCCAGCTCCAATACCCTTAACCGCTTTCACTTCGGTTACCGTTCCATCCTTGTCTACCACAAACTGAACAAAAACTCTACCCTCTATTCCCATCCTTCTTGCTTGGGCAGGATAGGTCATATTGCTACCTACAAACTTGTAAAAAGCAGCATTTCCTCCGGGAAAACCTGGCTGATCCTCTACGATGGTGAATACTTCATCCACTTCCTCTTCAGGTGCCTCTTCAAACACAAAATCTTCAACAACTTCCTCCTCGGTTACCTCTAGATCTAGCTCTACCTCTATTTCCTCTTCTATTTCCTCTTCGTCAGGAACCTCAATAATTTCAGGTAATTGTATTTTAGGAGGTGGGGGTGGGGGCTGCTCTGTTGGAGGGATTTCCATTAAATCCTCAAAATCATCTTGAACCATTCCTAAATCTAGTAAACCAGAATCATCATACGTCCGCCATTCAAATGCAACAATAACCAAAAGAAGACTTATACTGAGGCCCAGATTTAGAAACATTCCGGACATTCTTGACAAATCGTTTTTGGGGTTTTTCTTTAATTCCATACAATTATGCTAAAATTTTATTAACACTCATTATCAAATATATTGTCAATGTTATTTTTAAACTAGGATTTACTGGCTTTTTTCATCTAAATGGAAAAATTTCATCTAAATTGAAGCTTCAGTCCAACCTTTATTTTGAATTTCAGTACATAACTAGTGTTCTCTTGCTTTCAATAACATTTTTTACCCTTATCAGCCTCCTATCAGCGCACGATAATCCTCAGCAGACAATAAGTGATCTCCTTGGTCCTCGACTTTAATCTTGACCAACCATCCTGCCCCATAAGGATCAGTATTGATTAGTTCAGGAGTAGCCTCAAGCGCTTCATTAAGTACTAATACTTCCCCTGAAACGGGCATCATTAAATCTGAAACTGTTTTTACTGCTTCTACAGATCCAAATACCTCTTCAGCAGAAAATGTCTCTCCTAGGGTTTCAATCTCTACATAAACGATATCACCTAACTCACCTTGAGCAAAATCTGTAATACCTACCGTAGCGGTATCGCCCTCAATCTTGACCCATTCGTGATCCTTGGTATACAATAGTTGGCTAGGAATATTCATATATATATTTTTTTAAATGCTCTGAAATCTATTAAGACAAAATACGCTTAAACTTTTTTATTGTGCAAGGTTAAATCTTAATTGCATACCAAAAGAAGTAGTCGACCTCAAATAGGATCCTACACGTGGTGTGGTTGTATTCTTTTCATAATACATGGTTAAATCTAGCTGTTTATTCAGCTTATATGCCAATGATGGACGGATCTGAAACCCTTTGTTTCCATTCGTAATTTTACTTTCGGTCTCCTCTTCTTCTAATTGCAACTTGCGCTGTACAGTTTTTGAATCTCGAAAAGTAATAGCCATTCTAAAAGTAACGTCATTTTTGATGGCGATCGTTCTTCCCTTGGTCTTAAATGGTAAGATCAAATCCGCTTTGGTCCATCCAAAATCAAAGGTGAGACCACTGTTTTGTGTTTCTGTGACTTGGGCATTTGACAAATTTAAGGCAAGATTTCTATCCCTTTTGTAATTAAATCTGGCGCTTAAATTGGTCTTGGTCTTGACATTGATCCCTATGAGAGGTGCAAATTGCTCTAAGATGGATACTTGATTTAATATATACACGGGGACCAATTTACCGGTAATACTATCCGTCAAAGAAGCCAAAGGATAATCGATTAATTGATTATCTAAAGTCATCTGTTCAGTATAAAGTAAGGAATTGGTGTAGTTATTAACATTAAATATAGAGCGATAACTGTGGGTGAGGTTCACTGAAGAAAAAATATCTTTGAGACCTGGCAACTTAGATAATCCTGCAAAATCAATACGCCAGTTTGGTATAGGTATTCGTGGAAATAAGCCCATAGATGCATTTTCTGCATTTTCTCCCGTATAAGCTGCTAAAAATGCCGGCACTAAAATATCCTGACTTATCGTATCGTAGCGATCTGATATACCGCTCGCCTCCAAAGAATTGCTCAATCTTCCACTGATAACATCTATATTTTCCTTGAATTGGTCAAATGCAGGTGAAGTTTCAAACTCAACGCCATTTATGGTTTGGGTTTGTGCTTCAAAAGCCGATTTAATCGTTAAATACGAAATACTATAACTCCCTGACCTCGAAGGCGTCAATGATTCAAACTCTTGAATTTCTGAATTATAACGAAAAATTTCTTGATACCTTCCTGCACTCGTTCTTTTGCCATTTAACTGAATTTTTAATCCTTTGAAAGGCTCAATCGATGCATTGAAAGAAAGATTTTGAGTACTCGATTGCATAAAAGGAGATGTCAAAAAAGGAGTTTGGGTGATCCAACCCTGCTCAGCAGCAGTAAATCTAATAGCTGCATCTTGTTCACCGAATAAAAATCCCCAACCCGGAGCAGACCAAAGAGAATCCATTCCAAAGAGATTAGGTGCAGGCAAAAATCCAGATAAGTTAGTGGTTTCCTTTATCCCGTAATTGAAGTTTATCGATCTGATCGCCATCAAAACACGTAGAATGCTTTTGCCAACAATCAAAGATGAACTTAACGAAGTCTCAGTCTCCTCTTTTTTTTTGCCTGCAGGGGAACTTGATCTATTACTTCTCGAAGGTGTATTCATTGTTTTTAGAAAGGGTACTTTATTGTACAGCTTAACCATATCGATTTTACCCGTCAAGGATTTATCACTTGAATTATTTATGATATTACCAAACGAATTACCCAGAGAATCTTCCTGATTTAACGATCCAGTGATCCAGCCATAACTCACCGCATACCTTGCATCTGCGCTAATCCAATCCGTGATAGGTATTTTATCAAAAGGTAGTTTGAGGTTTAGTGAAGCATTTTGATTGTAGTTTTTCATCCTTCCTAAATTCAGAATTTGATCAAGAATATAATCTCGTTCAGCACTGGTAGTAATGTCCCCTTCAACAAAGTCATCAGACTCATCAATGACTGCGTTGACTCTGACACTGTAATCAAAGCTTAAAGCTTTGAAAAAATTCCATCGCAACCCATAATTCCTATTAAAAGAAAATAAACGTTCATAATAAGGATCCATACCAGCGGTCGTTAATTGCGCATTATAAAGCTGAGTATGAACAAAGTTTCGATTCAAATCTCCCCTGAAAGTCAAGCTAGTGGGCAATATTGAAAAATTAATGTCCTTGATAATCTTCAAAAAAGGATTACCTAATATTTCACTCTTTGCGAAAGGTTCAATGGAAAATCCTTCTGGAGAATAATTGTAGGATAAGCCCGCACTGGTCGTCTTTCGATAAAATTTTTGCGTGCTAATATTGGTCGTATTTTGATCACTAAAAGCATAAGAAAATGAAAAATTTTCAATATCGTAGACATTTACTTTAGCATCTGATTTTACTTTTTCTTTTCTTACATTGGTGAAATTTAAGCTTCTTCGTGTCGACCGATCTTGAACAAGAGCGAGGTAATTATCCTTCCCTACTTGAGTATCAAAACTTTCTAAAGAAGCCTCAAGAGGGATGTCAGGGTCTAAGGGATCAAATTTTGGCGTCGCCCTTGATTGTTCTATACTTGCGTAAATAGGAATTTTCAAACCTGTTTTTTCTGGAAATAAAAATTTATCAAAATTTATTGACGCGTTGATATCATATTGAAGTTGCTCCTCCCTAGTACGCTCTGAAATTCTTTGCTGAATAGATCCAAACCCATTGGACGTATATCGCGTAGATGCACTAAAGGTACCTAAATCTGCCAATTTAGCATTGAGCCGCGCATTAGCTGCCCAACCGTTTTGACTGTCAAAATCGGTTACTCGTAATTCATTTACCCACAAGCAAATAGATTTATCTTGTAGATCATCACTTCCCAAATTTCTCATACCTATCATCATTGTTAATATGGTGCTTAATTCAGGTCTTCCTTTAATGGTTAAATCATATTTACCATCTTTGGACTTTTTAGTATAAGGAACCTGTACGTTTGAGCCCGTTCGGTTCCGTTCAGATTTTAAAGCTAAGATTTCATTGATGGCAAGGTCTATTTCATTCTCTTCAGGCCAAACAACTCTTCGAATTGCCTCACCGGAAAGCCCCGAATTCGTAGGAGTTATCTTGAGGGGCAATTCTATTTCGTAATAATTTTCTGAATAATCAGTACCAAATCTTAAAAAGGCCGAAACTTCATCATCTGAAACATCTTCTCCCTGATAGGCATGTGCCGAGAAAAACATTTTTAATCTCCCATAATTAATCAAATCGTAACTGACTCCCTTGAATACAGCTCTTGAGTCTTTATCAGGCAAATCTTCCACGCATACCTGCAAGGATTGCTCATTATCTCTCCGATTCAAAAAAGTGGTATTATCGCGATCCCTCGATAAACCAGGAGGTATAACATAGGGGGGTGACTCGTCGTTTCCTATACTATTTTCCTCCACATTCACCACAGAAACCTGAAAATCAGAAGTGGTGATCTCAGGCACCTCATTAAACCCCTCCTCAAATAAAGTACCTTGATATTTTCGCCATTTATTTCCAATCAATCTAAAACTAGACATACGCAATACAACAGGCTGACTAAAATCTGTTAAATACATTCTGGCATATTGCATTGACTTAAAACCCTCAATCGCTCCCACAATTTTATCAGGATTTTTTATGGGTATCCTAAATAGGTACCAAGTGGCCTCTCCATCCTTACCCACCACCTGATCAACGATGTTTTCTTTACCTACTTCAAGATTTCCTGGTCTTAAATCTATTTTATATTCATAATACTCTTCTAAGCCTGATACTGTATTATCCCTGCTGATATCTTCATTGTCTGGAGCCGGACTATTGCCTTCAGAAAAATCTGAAGAAGTCACAGGAGAATTTCCCTCTTGTCCATTGTAGTTTTTATAGCGCTCTACTACTTTCGCATTTTTTTGATCGTATGCATCATCTAAATAATATTGAAAATTATCACCTGATGGATCTGTCAATATCTCTTCACGGGCAAGTCCTGCTACATTAAGTTGATCAATATAAGGCTGAAAATAGGCTGCCTCTAAATCATTTCTCAAACCATCAAGACCTACATCTTGATTCGCCCTACTCCCTTGTGAATTCTCAAATTGATTGGTTAAAAATTGCTCTTCAGTGATGTAGCCCCATTCTGTAGCCGATGCATTAGTTAAATCTCCATCTGCAGGGAGTCCATTTTCAAACGCATGCCGCCCATCTTTCATATAATCCTCTGAAACACTACCTAAATTAAAAATCAAAGATCCTCCGGTCTTATTGTGCTCATTAAACCTTCCATCCAAAACCTTGCCTTTGGGGTTTCCGTCTGCAAAACCAATGAAAGGATCCATCATCCAAAACTCGATAAACTCTATATTGGTCTTATCAAAATCAACTTCATTATTTATATGATTGGTGATCCCTCCCCAATTTTCTTCAGGATTGGGCAGCAGCCCGTCGGCATCTAAATTGGGATTGTAATTATAGGGTCCACGCTCACTTGGGAAATAGGCAATATCTAAAATCGTTTCATTTGTTGTGATCATGGTGCGATCTTGCTGTTGATGAATTTCCTGAGGATAAACGATTCTTTCGTAATGATTCTCAAGATCTTCTTCTGTCAAATTACTAGGCCTTCTGTTGCCAATAGAGGTATAAAAAACACTGTTGTCAACGGTGTACCAAGCTAATTTTGCACGTTTATAATTAGCCCCTAAATTCCCACCTTGGACATCTTCAACCTCAAATCGATCATCAAGCGTACTAGGTGTTGAAGCCAGATTCCAACCCGACCAGGATTGTAAATTTCCTCCATAGGTAAGCGCATTTTCAAAATCATCTATATAAGAAGTCCCTTCACCTTCCACCAAGTTTGAGGTGCCAGGAATCAATTGAGCAAATTCCGCACTGAAGGAAACACTTGACTTTTCTTTGGTACTGATTAAAGGTATTGCATCAATAATTTGTGTCAATAACCTTGAATCCGTTTGGTAATTTAAATTAAATCCATATTTCGTATTCTTTGTCGGCTCATCTCCTACCGCATAGCGTGTTTTACCTCCCGGTCGTTCATTGAGATGTAATAAGGTGGCTCCTATTGAAAAATGATCATTGAATAGGTATTCGAAATTAGTCCCGGTAAGCCATCTGGTTTGAAAATTAAAAAGATCAGCCTTTTCATAGGAGATCTGAATCTGTTTACCTGAACTCATGATACCACTGTTCAAAATCCGCACCCTACCTAAATTATAATCTACGGTATAATCGAGCCCTTCACTTAAAGGCGTATTTCCCGCCATAACCACCACGGATCCCGGAGAAATATTTATCCCAGGTAAGGAAATTTCAGAAGAAGAACCTCCACTGTATTTTCCTAAAATAAAAAACTTGTTTTTTCCGGCTATCTGTGCTGCATCTGCCTTTGTCGTCCTGTAAAGGGTATCATAGACATATTTATCTATCAACTCAAACTCACTGTCATCAAAATAGCTCTTCAATTTCGGTCCAAAAGGTTCTAAGACAGGAAAAATAATTACCCCCGTCTTAGAGTTAATTGTAATCCCTTCTATGTAATCAAAATTTCCATCCTTTTGACGATCATTATTTCTATTCAACTGATCTAGACCCAGTAGTTGAACCAAAGGGATATCTTTAGTCAAGCGGCCTTCGTGTAATGAAGGATTATCAATCCCTGTTAGGTCATCTCGATAATGGATTCTTAAGGTAAATCCATCTTGTTGGACCTGACCTGCATTCAAATTGTAAATGTTTTTCATCATCAAATCCCATGTGGGAATGCGAGTATTGATTTTATTAGGTCGTAACATTTTTAAAAAGATCAACTCATCGTCATCGAATCCTTGATAATCCTCAGAAAGCTCTCCTACTTTATAGACCTGCCCATTGTACGTATATTCATAAGATACCGCCAAAACCTCATCATTTTGAAGCTTCCTAATCAATGAAACATAACCCAATTCTTTATTGATATTATATTCTGTTAAATCTAATTTTCGCGCCGTAGTTACTTTTACAAAATCCGTAGATTCTGTCATTCCAAAATTTGATTCTAATAACTCATTAATTAAATATGGGCTTCTTGTACCACTTAATGAAATTAGATTTTGGTACAAGTCATTAGAGCCATTGCGCGCAGCCCCACCTACTAGAGACCCTATGTTGGGATTATACACGACGGATCCTTCTCCTAAATCCATTAATGAGATAAAATTTCTGGTAGTCGCCGTATTATTATTCCTATTAAGAACATAAACTTCGACTCTTGTCACGTTAATTCCTGAAATTAACTGAGGTAATCCCCCCAACCAATTTTCGTAATTTTCACGAAAAAAATGACTTAAAAAGAAATGTCTGTTCTCATCATAATTAGATGCTTGAAGTTCAAATTGACGTTCATCTACTCCATCTTCTAGCGTGATTACCTCATTTCTTCCTTGTTGTCTAGAGGCAATTCCTGTTACATACAATTTACCAAATTGCAATTGTGTTTTGACTCCAAATAAAGACTGCGCTCCCGAAATAAGACTGTTAGATATGGGCATACTTACATTTCCCAATTCAATTTTTTTGATTATCTCTTCTTCATATCCAGTATAATCGATCTTCATGTCATTTTGAAAATCAAACGAATTATTATTATCAAAATTAAAAGTAACCTCCAGCTTATCACCAATCTTACCCACCACATTGGAGCTGATCTGCATGTTAAAATTGAAGCCCCCATTTTTTCTTTGGCGTTCAGGTATCTGAGGGTTATCATTGTACTGAAATAATCCTCCAAAATCCAGATTCACAAACCCGGTCGGTGTAATATCAACATAACTGCCTCCAAAAATTCTATCAAATACGGGGCTTATGTAAAGCTTTGGTATCAATCGTCTACCGCCAATCGCACTCTCCCCCTCCAAACCAATGGCCTGTTCTCGCCAATAATCTTTAATCAATTTTTGAGTATGAGATGCATCGTATTCTTTAAAACTTAAATTTACGGGTGGTCGAAAATCAATACTTTCTAATTGTTCTGTAGCTGTAAAATTAATGCTCGTGTCAAAGTCAACTTGCAGATCTAGGGAAGTGGGATCTATTAAGTTAATAGATGATTTACTAAGAGGTACAGAGTAAATATCTCCGTACCGATAACTTGGATTGTAATTGGGGAAAGAAGTGGATTTATAAGGTACAAGGGTATCCGACTTTATGGTGCTGTCACCTGCTTGTGTGAAGAGTTCAGCTCCATACAAAAAAAAGGATGTATACGTGCACAAGCATATACTTGCTATCGCTCGGATATTGAACTGGTACTTATTCAAGAATTGATTTTTATACTCTTTTTAAAGCGAACTTTATAAGCTCCTCAAGTCTCAGGCTTTCATGCTCTGACATGATCTTATCAACTGTCTTTTCCGCCGCTGGCTTGCTGATACCTAAGGTCGTTAAGGCAGATAACGCTTGGGCTCTTAAAGTATTGTTAGATTCTCCAGATAAATCTATTGCATTTTCGAGCAAAGTCTCTTTTTTAAACTTGTCTTTAAGTTCTAAAATAATACGTTCTGCAGTTTTGCCGCCAATGCCTTTGACAGACTGGATCACTTTTGCCTGCCCATTAATCACCGCCGATTGTAACTCCTCTGCTGATAAACTTGACAATACCATGAGTGCGGTACTCGGACCCACACCACTGATACCTATCAAATCCCTAAATCTAGATTTTTCAGATAAATCATGAAACCCATAAAGCGTTTGACTGTCTTCCTTGACATGAAAATGAGTATACAATCGACCTTTATCAAGCACTTTGATTTGGCCGTAGGTAATCAACGATATTTTAATTTCATAGCCAATCCCATGGATATTTATGATAACATGGGTCGGCGATTTTTCCGCAAAGGTTCCTTCTACAAAATTAATCACGAGCTGTCTTTTCAGATATTTCTTGCTCTTGCGCATCAACCACCGCAATAGCTGTAATATTAAAAATATCACTTACTGAGCTCCCTTTTTGGAGTACGTGAATGGCTTTTCTCATGCCCATCAAGATGGGTCCAATGGCTTCAGCACCTCCAAATTCCATAAGTAATTTATAAGCAATATTGCCTGACTCTAAGTTCGGGAAGATCAGTGTATTTGCGAATGTTCCTAACAATTTACAAAATGGATAATTTTCCTCTATGTGCTCCTTATTAAGGGCCACATTCGCCTGAATTTCTCCGTCAATCAATAATTTGGGCCATTTGGATTGCGCTTTGGCTACAGCCTTAGCCATCTTTTGTGGAATCTCTCCCTTTGCTGATCCGAAATTAGAATAAGAAAGTCCTGCCATTCTGGGCTCAACATCAAAAAATCGAACTGCCTGCGCTGTCAATCCGATAATATCAACCAACTGATCCGCAGAGGGATTTAAGTTAACCGTAGTGTCTGAAAGAAAATAATTTCCATTTTTGTTACTTAAAATGTACATTCCTGCCACACGATCAATCCCAGGCTCTGGTCCTATGATTTCTAATGCTGGCCGTATGGTCTCTGGATAGTCATTTGACATTCCAGAAATGAAAGCATCTGCTTCCTCATTATTAACCATCATCACACCAAAATAATTATCATTGAGCATCGCCTTCTTGGCTTGGGGATGCGTCATCCCTTTCCGTTGACGCGACTTGAAAAGTTGAGCAGCATAATTCATTCGTTTGGCTTCCTGCTCTATTGGATCAATAATTTCACATTCTCCCAAATCCAGTTCATTCTCTTTTATCAACTGCTGAATAAGTATACGATTACCCAATAAAATAGGAATAGCAACTCCCTGATCTACTGCCTGTTGAGCCGCTTTAAGAATAGAGACCTGATGCGCTTCTCCAAAAATTACACGTTTTGGATCTTTTTTCGCTCGAGTAATAATCCTAGAAATCAAGCGTTGATCAATGCCAACACGCTCTTGAAGCTCTATTTTATATTGCTCCCAGTTTTCAATGTCTATCTGTGCTACCTTTGAATCCATTGCTGCTTTTGCGACGGCTGGAGAAATAATGGTGATTAATCGTGGGTCAAGCGGTTTGGGAATTAAATAATCTCGGCCAAATTTCAAAGTATTAGATCCGTAAGCTTTGAGAACTAAATCGGGAACACTTTCCTTGGCTAAATCAGCAATTGCCTTAACCGCCGCGAGCTTCATGGCTTCATTTATGGTCGTCGCCCTCACATCAAGGGCACCTCTGAAAATATAAGGGAAGCCCAAAACGTTGTTTACCTGATTGGGATGATCTGATCTTCCTGTCGCCATAATAATGTCTTTACGAGTCGACATCGCAAGTTCATAGCCAATTTCTGGATCTGGATTTGAGAGCGCAAAAATTATTGGATTCGCTGCCATCGTTAAAATCATCTCTGAAGTCAAAATATTAGCCTTTGACAAACCTAGGAACATATCAACGTCTACCAATGCATCACTGAGTGTATGCACATCTTTATTTGTAGCATACTTGGCCTTATGCTCATTGATGAAATCTCGATCCACTCTTACTACGCCCTTTGAATCTGTCATAACAATATTTCCGACATCAACACCCAATGATACATAAAGATCGGCACAAGCAATAGCGGCTGCTCCACCTCCACTAATGACTATTTTAAGTTCTTCTATCTTTTTATCAACGAGCTCCAACGCATTTAATAGCGCTGCACTCGAAATAATCGCCGTCCCATGCTGATCGTCATGCATGACGGGAATATTCATTACTTCCCTAAGCGCTTTTTCAATCTTGAAACATTCCGGCGCCTTAATATCTTCTAAATTAATTCCTCCAAAAGTGGGCTCCAAAGATTTGACAATTTCTATAAACTTATCGGGATCCGTTTCATTAACCTCAATATCAAAAACATCAATGCCTGCAAATTTTTTAAACAGAACTCCCTTGCCCTCCATTACCGGCTTCGAGGCTTCAGGACCAATATTTCCAAGTCCTAATACGGCCGTTCCATTGGTGATTACCCCTACTAGATTGCCCTTAGCGGTAAATTTATATACATCTTGTTTTTTATTGGCAATTTCCAAACAAGGAACTGCTACCCCGGGTGAATATGCCAATGCTAAATCATGCTGGCTTCTTAGTGGCTTGGTTGGAATAACCTCAATTTTACCTCTAGGAGATGCTTCGTGGAAGTCTAATGCCTCTTGTTTTCTGATTTTTGCACACATAGTTTTTAGGTTATCTTCAGTTGCCCTCTTTAAAGGTCGACAGTATCGCATCGACTTCTTGCAGCAAGGTTCTTTTTTTCTCACCTGGTGCAGCAACAAATCCTTCAATATAATAAATTAATTTTTGTTTTTCTGAAACAAAAGTATAACTAATATAAGGACCACCAAGGGAGTTATCATTGATTTTCCAAAGTCCTCTGCTCTCTACGGCATAACGCCCCTTAAATTGGGTTTTTTTCAGGAACACTGTATTTAAATCATCCCGCATTTGTCTGGTAATGAATAAATTATTTTTCTCGCTATCTCTTAAAAATTGTTTGGTAATTCGATCTCTGAATTCCGGTACCTGATCAAATATTTCAATATTTGTATAGGGCTCGTAATACACAAATACGTTTTGTTCCTTACTCCCGTTGAGATACCTCATCCAATAAAACCCAGGCTCACTTGCTGCTTGCTGCCAACCTAAAGGGATCTTTATTTGAAATGAATGCGCTTCTTGAACGACTTTTTCAAGTGATTTCTCATGACTCTTAAATAATTTACTTGCCGTCCTTTCCCGGACTCTTTTCTCAAATAAGGACTGAATTATTTCCTTATTTTTTGTGAGCTTTTGGCTGAGGTCTTGTTCTGTATTTCCAAATAAATATAAAATCATTTGTCCTTTGGCAAACTCATCTTTTCGAATGCTCATATAGAGACTGGTATCGATTTTAATCATCCTCAGGGATTCAGAAGTAAAGAAACTCTTCAAAACATTGCTTTCTGAAGTCTTACTATCTAAGGTCATCACAAAGATCATATTAGCTGAAGATTTAAGCGTAGTATTTAACTTTTTTGGACTGACCCTATTGAGATGAAAAAAAGGCTCATCTTGGGGCAACCCGGGCATAGGCTCCCTGAATATCCTTCTAAGTTGTATTCCTAGATCATGGTCCCACTGCTGTTGGTCCATCACCAACATAATACTGCCAATTTCTCCCTTGGCGGTAGGCATAAATTCTTGGGCCATCTTGTCTTGAGTTTCTCCACAAAACGCAAACAACCAGATAGTACAAGTAATAAAAAAATAGCTTTTTTTCCTCATTTAATAAATATCACCTCAAGATTTACACGGAATTTATTTAATCACTTTCTAATAATTAGGTTTTGACCAGGATAAATTGTGTTAGAATTCAGTTTATTTATTTTTTTGATGATTGCGATTGAAACATTTGAATTCTTAGAAATACTCCATAATGAGTCTCCTCTTCTTACCTGATAAGTCGTGCCCGTGATTACCGATGATAATTTCTGATTTTGATTGGCCACTGCATACACTTTTTGATTACTCTTAGTATAGCTAGGAAGGGTCCAAATGGCTAAATTTTGCCCTGTCCGAATCAAGGTCGAACTAAGATGGTTCCACTTTTGGATATCTGAAACACGTACGGCGTAGTGGCTTGCAATACTTCCTAAATTGTCTCCACTTCTCACGCGATAAATATTTTTGATCCGCCCATAGGTGCTTCCTGTCATACGCCTTGCCAAATACTCCAATTGCTCCTGTCCTACTTTATTCGCAGTATCATATAAAAAAATACGTTGGGCATTAATATAAAGCTTTCTGTCTGCAGGAACTTTCAGCGAAAAACTACGTACCCCTTCAGGAATTACCCCTCTTTTAATACTTGGATTAAGATCAAGTAATTCCTCCAAAGCTATATCAGCAAAATGTGCAAAGGTGGCCAAGTGCAAATATTGATTTACTACAATCGTATCCGATAAGGCCAATGATGATTTTTGATCGGGGAAAAGATTATGTTCTTCCGCATAATTCAGCACATAATTGATGGCAATGAATTGAGGAATATAGGAACGGGTTTCCCTAGGTAAATATCGATAAATTTGCCAAAAATCTTTTTTATAACCACTCCTTCGGATGGCCTTACGGACATTACCTGGACCACAATTGTAGGCAGCAATGGCCAAATCCCATCTGCCAAAAGTATTATACAAGCTCTTTAAATACCTGCAAGCAGCATCAGTTGACTGATTTGGGTCCATACGGTCATCTATGTACCATGAATGAGATAATCCATAAGATCGACCAGTACTTGGTATGAACTGCCATAGCCCAACTGCACCGACTCGCGACTGGGCCCGCGGCACCAAACCTGACTCAACGATCGCTAAGTATTTTATATCATCAGGTAAACCGTATTCTTTTAGATAAGGTTCTATGATTGAAAAATAATAATCCTTCTTTTCTAGAATCCCTCGCGTGTAATCTCGATTACGAACAGAAAAATAATCTATGAAACTCTTTACTGTTTTGTTAAAGGTTAGCGGAATTTCCGTATTTAGACACCCCATTCGATCGGCGATTTCAGCATAATTGGCATCAGGAATATAATCATATCTTTGATTTGTTGAATCGTACTCAGCAAACACATTTGTGGTAAAAAAAAGCGCCAAAAATATTATTAAGTCTATCCTCATTTGAATTAAGTGATTTTAAATGACTTTGCAAAAGAAAAAAGCTTTTCCTCCTCAAAACTTGCTGTCATTACCTGTAATCCAATAGGCATGGCATTTTGATCTTCTCCAAAAGGAATAGAAATAGCAGGTATTCCCGCAACAGAAGCCTGTACAGTAAATAAATCCGACAGGTACATTTCTACAGGATCTATGGTTTTGGAATTGATCTCAAAAGCCGTAGTCGCCGTAGTTGGTGAAATAATGAAATCATATTCTTCAAGAATCTTTTCGGTGTAATCCTTTACCAACCGCCTTACCTTTTGAGCCTTTGTGTAAAAGGCATCCTGATAACCCGAAGAAAGCACAAAAGTTCCTAGAAGAATTCTCCTCAAAACTTCAGATCCAAACCCCTGAGTTCGTGATTTTTTATACATGGATTCTAAATTAGAAATCTCTAAATCCCTAAATCCATAACGCACCCCATCGAATCTAGCTAAGTTGGCACTTGCTTCAGCAGAAGTCAAAATGTAGTAGGTTGGCAACAAATATTCTAAAAAAGGAAAAGATACTTTTTCCAATAAATGGCCTGAGGTCTTTAAGCTAGACATAGTTTGATTCATCATTTGACTGACCGAAGTAGCTATGCCTTCTGCTTCATTGATTTCATCGAAATAAGCAATTTTATAGCTATTGGACTTGATAGGACTTTGAGAAAATTGAGGTACTTTTTTTCTACTTGAAGTGGTATCTCGCTCATCGCTACCCGCTATTATTTCAAGAATTAATTCTGTATCAGCAATACTTTTAGATAAAATTCCCACACAATCAAAAGAGCTAGAATAAGCAGTAAGTCCATAACGAGAAATTCGAGAATAAGTAGGCTTCAGACCAAATACACCGCAAAATGCAGCGGGTTGTCGTACGGATCCTCCCGTGTCAGAACCTAAAGAGATCTGGCACATATCCGTTTGTACACCAACCGCACTTCCCCCAGAAGAACCTCCGGGGACTCGTGAGGGATTTACTCCATTTTTAACCTCACCAAATGCAGAGTTCTCATTAGAGGAGCCCATCGCAAATTCATCGCAATTTTGCCGACCTATGACAATAGCATCCTCATCTAATAACCGTTGAATAGGGGTCGCTGTGATTTGGCTCTCAAAATCTTCAAGTATTTTGCTTGAGCACGAAACCAAATGGTCTTTCAAGCAAAAGAGATCTTTAATCCCCACCACTAAGCCCGCCAAGCGACCTGCAGTCCCCTGCTTTAATTTCAAGTCAATTTGTGCCGCCTTTGTTATAGCCTCCTCTTTAAATACTTCAAGGAAAGCATTTAAATTTGGATTATACTCCTCAATTTTTTCTAGATGATGATTTACTATTTGAACAACTGTAATTCTTTGCTCATCAAGATCAGCCCTAATTTGCTGATATGATTTGTAAAACATGAAAAATTAAGGTTTCTTTTCGTCTGACTGAGCGCCTTGTTCAATTTCTTGCTTAATATCCTTGGTGGCATCTTTAAACTCTCTTATGCCTTTCCCTAGCCCTCTAGCTATTTCGGGTATTTTTTTTGCTCCGAAAAAGACAACCAGAAAAAGTCCAATGACAAGCCATTCCCATCCTCCAGGCATTCCAAATGCTAATACAGTATCCATCAATGTTTTTTTTATTTAAACCAAAGATAAGCAAAAAGCTATCAAACTATTGCTTTAACCATCTTTCAGGATCAAGTTTTTTTTTATCTCGCCAAACTTCAAAATGCAATTGTGTTATTCCTGCGTTATTCGTTTGTACTTTTCCAATCAAATCTCCTGTCCGTAATACTTGCCCCTGCTTGACTTCAACACTTTTTAATTTGGAATAAACGGTATAATAGTTTCCATGTTTAATAATAACGACATTATTTTGACCGGGAACGAATGCTTTAACTCTTACCTCTCCCTCAAACACTACTGCTACATTTTCATCCCTTTGCGTCTGAATATCTATACCTGTATTATTGATACTTACATTTTTTAAAATTGGATCTCTTTGTAGTCCAAATCTTAAGGAAATAAATCCAGTCTTAACAGGCCAAGAGAGCTTTCTCATTTGATTCTCAAATTTCCCAGTCAGCTCATTAGCTCGTTCTTTTTGTCCTGAAGCAATTTTCTTTTCTGTTTCTAGTTCAATCTTAATTAAATTAGCAATCAAGCCATCCAATTTTTTTATCGATTGCTTTCGCGCAGTCATCTCTTTCCTCAGCGATGCCTCATTTTTTGTCAATTGGGCAATGAGTTTGGTTTTCCCTTTTTTGAGACTAATGAGTCGATTACTCTCCACAGATTTACTCTTGATTACTAGCCGCAAGTCTGATTTCCTTTGCTCTTCTACCTTCTGTTGAGCGATCAGCTCTTTTTTAGTTTCTGCAATTTGATCAGATTGCCTTTTACGGGCCTCGGTATATTGTTCCATATATTTCAACCGCATATAAAATTGAGTAAAAGAATTTGATGCAAATAGAAATGAGATGAAATTATACCCATTTTTAGATTTATAAGATTTATAAATCATGGCTGCATACTCATCTTTCATCGATTTTAAATACATATCAATATCACTAATAATGGACTCCAATTCCAATATTTCATTGGTTATCAAATCAACCTCTTCATCTAGAGTCTTCAAGAGCTTTTGACGGGAATGAATTTGATTTTCCAATGCCCTCAATTGACCTAAATTAGCGGTTTTTTTGTTTTTTGTTTGTCCGAGAATCTTTTCAGCTTCTGTTATTTTTTTGATGTTTTCTATCCGTTCTAACTCTAACTGTTTTTTGTCTTTTTGACCAACAGCCGTTAGAGATGCTAACATTAATATGAACAGAAAAATAAAATCAGTCCTTAAGAAACTTTGCTGGAACATTGAATGGAAACTTAAGCGTTTTATCAAGTAAATTAGCCGATTTAATATTAATATCAATTTTTTTAGTCGGTTGCTCTTCTTCAAAAAATGTAAGTACTAACTTGATATAATAAGGCAATACCTCCCGCTCGTTTAATTGAGTGAAATCTCCGTAATTTATGACCATCTCATACTTGGCTGTTGAATTTCTAATAGAAATTTTTTCTATTTTATTAGATTGGTCTCCAATAAAATTTCTAATAAAAAGCGATCCATCATTTTGCTCATAAAGGATTCTTCCATTTTCTTTATTTGTCACCAATTTTCTATTTGATGACAATGGGTTACCCAGCATAATTGCTTGAATCCATTTAAAATTCAAGTTAATCTCATAAAAATTATTGAACTCACTATAGCTAGACTTCATGTATTTATGCGCTATCCGATCAATCAAGAAAACTGAATCGGTAGTTAATTTTAGCCTAAGTACTTCAATGCCCAAGCCTGGTGAAATCGAAATCCAAATCAAGCTATCGTACTTAATCCTGAAATTAGCAACCGCAGATAGTTTTTGGTCCCCACTGGTATAATTCAATTTGGCCTTAGCAGTAAAATAGTCAAATTTCAATATATTTATCTGTATATTCTCTTGTTTCGAATGAATCAATTTTTTATTACAACTCGTTAATACCCCAAGGATCAATAGGATACTGATATATCTAATCATGGATCTCACTATTTTTAATTTTTAATCCTATTGAATCAGTGGTTCCTCCAAGTTTTTTAGCTCTTATCCACTGAGTCAAAGCTTCTTTAAATTTACCAAGCTCAGAAAGCACGTCACCATAATGTTCTATGACAGTTCCATTTTCATCTAAGAAAGCAGCTTTTTTTAAGTAAATTTCAGCTTCTTCATATTGCTTCATTGTGTAAAGTACCCAGCCATAAGTATCTAAATAAGTGGCACTTTCAGGATACTTCTGGATCAACTTTTTAGCCATCTCTTGTGCTTTCAACAGTTGCTGATTACGCAAGCAAAGAAAATAGCTGTAATTATTTAACACATGTTCGTTATTTGGATCGATTTCAAGCGCTTTTTCGTAGGCCTCATCGGATTGAGTGTGTTGCTCTAAGGCATTGTGCGCATCACCGAGTTGTGCATAAAAAAATCCAAGTAAATTGGGATCTCCAACATATTTTCTTCCATAACTTAAAAAACGTATAGCCGTTCCAAACTCTTTTTTAGAATAATAAGCTACTCCATTGTAAAAATACAATAATGCTTGATTAGGATAGTACTCCAAAGCTTGATCACAATGCAGTATCACACTATCATATTCTAGATTGTGCAATTCCATCGAGATGACCTGCTGCCAAACTTTATAATCTGCTCCCTCAACTGCGATAGCCTTTCTGTAATTCAAAAGTGCCTCAGTCGTTTCACCGAGTTTTAAGTAGACGTCTCCTACAAAAGTAAATGCCTCAAATTGTTCTGGATAAATTTCTAGCAATTGTTCGAGTAACTCTTTTAATGATGCCGTAAATGAAGTCTTTTCAATCAATGCATCTAATAATTGAATTTTTGCCAACAGCGGTGCTTCTTGAGAAAAAAATCCTTCTTTTAAAAAAATCATGGCTTTATCATAATCTTTTTGCTGAAGGGCAATTTGAGAAATCAACAATTTGGCATTGGGATCATCCCATGCCAATAATCTGATCATGGCCTGATCGTAGGCTTTATTCATGATCAACATGGAGCATAGCTCAAGCACATATCTGATCTCATCAGGTGCCTGAGCAATTAATCGCTCCCAGTCTTTCTCCAGCGCATCAATGTCATTTTTTTGAAGGTATATTTTTTGCCGTTCACGCATGATCTCCTCAGAGATTCCAAATAATTGTTGCCCTTTTTCATAAGCTTCAAGTGCCTCATTCCACTTCTTTTGAAATTGGTAGAGCGCACCAAGGTCAAAATAGTATTGCTGATTTCCCGACAGATCAATAAGTTTTATGTAAACCTCCACCAAGTCCTCATATCTATTGAGGGAACTGAGTATATCACCTTTAAATATGAGATAAAATTTATTCTGAGCATCAAGGGCAATGGCCTGATTTATATGGATCAGGGCCGCTTCCGATGCATTAAAAATCATATCAAGCTCAGCCAATTTAAAATTCACTACAGCGTTGTTTGGATCCAGTTCATTGGCTTGCTCAAAAGCAGTCCTTGCTGCTGAGTAATTACCTAAAATAAGGAGTCTGCTCCCCTCAATAATTAGGGTTTCAGTACGCAAAGTCAACCCTTTTGAAATGGTATTCTCTGTAGCATTATTCTTCTTTTTCCGCTGTGCCGACAGGGAACATAAAAGACAAGTCAACAAGCAAAAAAAAATGGTGAATCTCATGTTCTACTAATAGGATATATTTTGTTCTAACCTTAGACTACGTTGGCGTAAAGAGTAGGTAAAACCAAATCAGAGACAAACTTAATGATATTCAATTTCTTTATTACTAGACTTTATTTCTATCCAATAAACAAGACCCAAATAAAATCCTACCAAAGCCAATCCCAAGCCATATCTACTCAACAATGAAATTTCCAAAATTACAATCATAGCCGTTGCTAATGCCGCATAAATGAAATAAAAACATCCTTTGGATAATTGGTATTTGATGGGAAAATAGCATTTCCCTAAGAAATAACTCAGTAAAGTCATGAAGAACCAAGAAATTAGGGACGCCCAAGCACTGCCCATAAAACCTAATATGGGAATCAATGAAACATTCAGAATGACAGTAATGATCGCTCCTGACACACTAATTATAGCCCCTATTCTGGTATTATCCGTCAGTTTGTACCAAACGGAAAGATTAAAAAATATCCCCATTAAAAGGCCTGAACCCAGCAATACCGGAACAATGATTAACCCGTTCAAATAAAGACTATGGGCTCCAAATATCAATTGAGCAATTTCAGGTAACATTAGAGAAATAACCATCCAACTTAGCCCACCGAAAATAATGAACCCATTCATGGCACTTGCATAGAGTTGCTTAGAGTTGGTTTCATGGGCATGGTTAAAGAAAAAAGGTTCAAAAGCAAATTTATAAGCCTGCACGGCCAAGGCCATAAAAATAGACAGTTTAAAACATGCACCAAAAACGCCTAAGGCAGCTGCATTACTCAAGTCAGGATAAAATCCTTTTGGCAACAAATATTTTAAAGATTGCCTTGAGAACATCTCGTTGATGACTCCTGCTAATTGTAAAACCACTAATGGAGCAGCATAAGCCAAAAATGGCTTCAACATTTTCACTGAAAAAGTGAATTTTAGTCTCAAAAATGCGCCAGAAAAAAGCAGCAGATAAATTGAATTCGCCATTAAATTGGATAAAAAAATATGTCCCGCACCCAACTCTGGGAAATAAATTCCTGCTAAAAGGGAATGGGGATCCTGAGTGACCTGCAGCGGTAAATAAACTATAAAGAACAAGTTCAGACCAATATTTAGGCCAATATTCAACAACTTAAATGCTGCAAACTTTTTGCCTTCTCTTAAAATCCTGAGTCTTGCGAAGGGTATAGCAGCCATCGCGTCTAAGGATAGAATCAGCACGCACCACACAATGAGGTAACCTTTACCCTCATATTGTAATAATAAGGCAAGGTCCTCAGCAAAAAAAATCAAAATGGATCCCAAAAAAAGACAATTCAGAAAAATCATAGCGATTGCTAAATCAAAATAATTTTGATCTGTTTGTTTTTGTTTACTCGAAAACCTGAAATAAGTGGTTTCAAATCCTAAGGTATAAATAATATTGAAGAGCGCAATAAAAGCAAATAATTCAACGACAATCGCGTACTCACTCGGCTTAAAGTAAACGACATAAAGAGGCACTAAAAGCCAATTCAATAATCGTCCTAAGATGCTACTTACACCATAAATGGCCGTATCTCCAACAAGTCTTTTTAACTGTTTCAAAAATTAAGTACCTCTAAAATTTGGCTTTCTTTTTTCAATAAAAGCATTAGAACCTTCCTTAAAATCTTCGGTTTTACAAGCGTTCGCAAACGCAGCAGCCTCCAACTGGTAACCATCTGCATTTTGATTAAATACCGCATTAGCACAAGCAATAACTCCTCCAATAGCCAGAGGTGCCTTGGCCATTATTCTCTGTAACAAAGTGCGCGCTTTGGCCAATGCTTCCAACTTATCTTTCGCCACATAATTAACCAAGCCCATTTGAAATGCTTGATGAGCATCTATCATATCACCGGTCATCATCAGCTCAAGGGATCGGCCTTTGCCAACTAATTGAGTCAACCTTTGCGTTCCTCCATATCCGGGGATAATTCCCAAATTTACTTCCGGCTGGCCAAACTTCGCCTCCTCTGAGGCCACTCTAATATGACATGCCATCGCCAGCTCACAGCCACCCCCCAATGCAAATCCATTGACTACAGCTATGATAGGTTTGTGACAATTTTCAATTAATGAAAAAATGGCCTGTCCACGCACTGAAAACTTGTGCGCATCCGTTTCATTCAACTCTTGAAACTCTGATATGTCTGCCCCCGCCACAAATGCTTTGCTTCCTGCTCCAGTAATGATGGCTGCTTTCAATTCTGAGTTTTGCGATAGCCTATCTATGACGTCCTTTATTTCGTCCAATGTAGCTCCATTTAAAGCATTTAATTTTGCTTCTCTACTTATCTCGATGGTAATAATTCCCTCTGAAAGCGTGGTTTCAAGATTTTTATATGACATATTGATATAAATGTTTGTCCCATCCCCTTTTTAAATGGGGTTCGATTTATCAAAAATAAACAATCTATTTATGTACGAAAACTATTTTTTTATGCGCAGGGCTGAAATCATCTCAGAAGTGATTTGAGGTAAACCATAAGCTTCTTTCCATCCCCAGTCTAAGCGGGCAGGTTGGTCGTCTATACTTCTTGGCCAAGTTTCCGCGATCAACTGCCGGTGATCCGGTTTGTATTGCACTTGTAAACTGCCAATCTGCTTTTTTATTTCAGCGGTCAATTCTGCTGGGGAAAAAGAGGTCGCATTTAAATTATAACTGGTTCTGATGGTTAGCTTTTGAGAAGGTGCCTCCATCAGCATTAAAGTCCCTTTTACCGCATCATCGATGTACATCATGGGCAAAGAGGTATCTGCATGTAAAAAACAATCATAAGGTGTTCCTGAGACAGCTTTAAAAAAAATATCAATAGCATAATCTGTCGTTCCGCCTCCTGGCTTCACTTTATGGCTGATTAGACCCGGATATCGAATACTCCTTACATCCACGCCAAATTTTTCAAAATAATATTGACACCATTTTTCACCTGCTAATTTACTGATTCCATAGACCGTTGAGGGATTTGTCAATGCCTTTTGATCGGTATGATGTTTGGGAGTATCCCTACCAAAAACCGCAATAGAGCTGGGCCAAAAAATACGCTCAATAACTCCTTTCCTCCCTAGCTCAAGCACATTGAGTAAGGTTTTCATATTTACTTCCCAAGATGAAATAGGATTGAGCTCTCCATTGGCAGATAAAATAGCAGCTAAATGATAAACATGATTAATCTCGTGCTTTTCTACAATAGATGTTAAGCTTATAGCATCTCTAGCATCTAACTTTTCAAAGTAGGTATCTGCATTTGACGGAGCATTTATATCTGAAGAGATCACATTTTTTGACCCAAATTTATCTCTCAAAGCCGTGAGCAGTTCTATGCCGAGTTGTCCATTTGATCCAATTACTAATATTTTTTTCATGGGGTGTAATAGTTGCTAATTAGAATTGAGGTAAAAATAGGTTAAGAAATTACCATTATTAATAGACCTTTAAGAATTAACTTTGGAATAATGAGCGATTTCCATCTTTATCTAACCTCTAAGAAAATAGATCCTTCTGCATTTGAGCAAGGGGATACCCCCCTTTATCAAGAGTTTGAAAGGGCTTTTACCCACATCCATCCAGCTAGTTTTACCGCTCAAAAGCTTTTTCTATTAAATAAATTGAGGAGGAAATTTTTATACGAAAAGCCAGAAATCCTCAAATAATACCTTGTTTTACTGATGACTTCAATTAAACCCTGAAAGATGTATACCACCCTGAAATTAAAATTAGAGAAAGAACTTCAAGAAATCACAGATGCCGGCCTGTATAAAAAAGAGCGCATCATTACCTCTCCGCAAAGTGCGCTTATTCGTCTTGAAGATGGTCGGAAAGTTATTAATTTTTGTGCCAACAATTACTTGGGGCTCTCCGCTCACCCCGACATTTTATCAGCTGCCAAGCAAGCCATTGATACCCATGGTTTTGGTCTGTCCTCTGTTCGCTTTATTTGCGGCACCCAAGACATCCATAAAGAATTAGAAACTAAAATATCTACCTTCTTAGGCATGGAGGATACCATTCTTTATGCTGCTGCTTTTGATGCCAATGGGGGAATTTTCGAACCCTTATTGGGCCCTGAAGATGCCATCATTTCAGATGAATTGAATCACGCATCCCTAATCGACGGCATCCGACTTTGTAAGGCAGAGAGGTATCGTTACCGCCATAACAATATGGATGATCTTGAATCCAAGTTGATAAAAGCCGCTCCAGCAAAAATCAAGATGATCGTAACCGATGGCGTATTTTCTATGGATGGAACGATCGCCCAACTTGATGAAATATGTAGGCTTGCTGAAAAATACAATGCCTTGGTGATGACGGATGACTGCCATGCTACTGGTTTTATAGGCAAAACAGGTAGGGGTGTTCATGAACATTGTGCCGTTATGGACAAAGTTGATATCATCACAGGCACCTTAGGTAAAGCATTGGGGGGGGCTTCTGGCGGATTTACTTCCGGTAAAAAAGAAATCATTGAGTTATTAAGACAGCGATCTAGACCTTACCTTTTCTCCAATACTCTGGCTCCCTCTATTGTTGGCGCCTCCCTTGCCGTCATTTCATTACTTTCTGAATCTACCACATTAAGGGATCAACTGGCCAAAAATACGGCCTATTTCAGATCAAAAATGACCGCTGCCGGGTTTGATATAAAACCGGGTACACACCCTATCGTGCCCATTATGCTATACGATGCTCAACTCTCTCAAACAATGGCTTCTGAATTACTAGAAGTAGGTATTTATGTCATAGGGTTTTATTTTCCTGTAGTCCCAAAAGATCAGGCACGCATCAGGGTACAACTGTCTGCGATACACACGCTCGAAAACCTAGATGTCGCCATTGATGCATTTATCAAAATTGGTAAAAACCTTCAAGTGATTTGAAAAAAAGAGAACTAAGCTTCGCCCTCGACTTCGGTGCTTTCTGCCTCTAAAATAGGATCTTTATCCGAAAAATATTCTTTGACTGATTGGCGCAGAGCTTTGATCGATAGGTTTTCAAAAAGTATTCCATTTTGGGCGATGGATATTTGGCCCGTCTCTTCTGAAACAATCAATATCAAACTTTCTGTAGCTTCCGACATCCCAACTGCGGCGCGATGACGCAGACCGAAATTTGCTGGGACATCATCCCGCTCTGAAACGGGCAAAATACAACTTGCTGCAATAATTTTATCAGAATAAATGATGACTGCACCATCATGCATAGGGCTTAATTTATTGAAGATCGCCATGATTAGCCTTTTAGAAATCAAAGAGTTCATAAGATCCCCACTGTCTGCATAAAACCTCAAGGGAGAATTTCTTGAGATGACCATCAAAGCACCCGTATTAGAGGCCGCCAATAGTTTGATGGCTTCAATCACTGGTATCATATCTGTTTTCCCTATTTCCTTTTGCGTCCAAGAAGAAAATACTTGACGAAAAAGATTAGTGTCATTGATAACCGTCGTCTTCGCCAATAAAAGTAAAAACTTTCGTATCTCTTGTTGAAATAAAATGATAGCAGCAAGTACTCCCACACCCATAAATTGACCTAAAATAGTTGATATGAGGTCCATGTTCATGGCTTTGACCAAGAGATAAATTAAATATAAAAACAAAAATCCAACAAAAACCTTAACGGCAATACTCCCCTTCATCAACTTATAAATCTGAAACATCATAAAAGACACCAAAAGAATATCCAATAGGTCTACAAATGAAATTTCTAAAAATCCAATAGTCATAAATACAGTTAGGTTAATGTTTTTATAGTCAATTTTATGGCTTCTACTGCCGGGCGGACATCATGAACCCTCAAGATATTTGCCCCTTTTGCCAAAGCTAAGGTATTTAAAACCGTCGTTCCGTTCAACGCCTCTGAAGGATCTGTGTCAAGTGTTTTATAAATCATCGATTTTCTAGATAGTCCCACTAATATAATACTTTCTAAATTTTTAAAGAGCTCTAGGTTACCAAGAATTTCAAAATTTTGTTCCGTAGTTTTCGCGAAGCCAAAGCCGGGATCGATAATTAAATCAGTATGTCCTTTATCTTTTAAACGCTCAATTAATTGGGAAAAATAAAATAAAATTTCTGGTATGATGTGCGTGTATTTGGTCATTTTAAGCATGTTTTCGGGGTTCCCTCGCATATGCATGGCAATGTAAGGCACCTGATTAGCCGTGATGAAATCAACCATTTTAGGATCTAGCGTTCCCGCTGAAATATCATTTACAATCGTTGCTCCGGCCCTCATGGCGGCTTCTGCAACCTCACTTCTAAAGGTATCAATAGAGATTAATGCATCAGGGAAATGGGACTTGATCAACTCAATCGCGTGGGAAGTGAGACCTATTTCCTCTTTTATGGGTACCTCCTTAGCTCCCGGCCTTGAGCTATAGCCCCCAACATCTAAAATATCTGCCCCTTCTTTCAACATTTCACCTGCACGATTCAAAATATCATCCTCATTCACCACGCGACTTTTTGCATAAAACGAATCCTTGGTGACATTCATTACCCCCATTACACGCGGTTGATCAAAAGACAAGAGTCTTCCAGAAACCTTAATTGACTTAGAGAAATTCATAGCTGTAATTTATATTCCGAAATTGGCTAATTTTGATAAAATTTAAATTTTATACTTTAACACCTTGAAAACAGATACAAGTAAGGACTACAGTGAAGTAATTGCCAACTGCAAAGAACTCTTTGGTAAGAAGACCCAAGATTATGGTACGGCCTGGAGAATTTTGAGATTACCCTCCATCACGGATCAAATCTTCATTAAAGCCCAAAGAATACGTTCCATTCAAGAGAAAGGTGATCAAAAAATTGAAGATGACATTGCCTCGGAGTTTGTAGGGATCATCAATTATTGTCTGATTGCCATGATTCAAATTGATCTACAGGATACTACAGAGCTGGAAATCTCATGGGGTCAACTTGAACCCCTTTATGACCAAGCCGTTCAAGAAACAAAAGATTTGTTACAAAATAAAAATCATGATTATGATGAGGCTTGGCGAGATATGAGAATATCATCGATTACAGACATCATTCTCATGAAATTATTTCGTGTCAAACAAATAGAAGACAACCAAGGGCAAACCCTGGTTTCAGAAGGTATTAAAGCTAATTACCAAGATATGATTAATTATGCCGTCTTTTGTCTTATTAAATTAACTGAATAAATAAATACACACCTATTTAGCATCTATTAAAATGAAAGTATTAAAAGAATTTTCAAGATATTTTGTCGGAGGATTATTTATTTTTTCTGGCTTGATTAAAGTGAATGACCCCGTCGGTACGGCCATCAAACTAGAAGAATATTTCGAGGTCTTTGCCTATGACTTTGCCCCATTTTTTGAATATTTCATCCCAGCCTCTTTATTTTTATCCGTTTTCCTTAGCGTCTTAGAAGTAGCGCTAGGTCTTGCCCTCTTATTGGGATTTAAGATCAAAGAAACAGCTTGGGCCCTCCTGGTGATGATTGTCTTTTTTACTTTTCTGACTTTTTATTCAGCCTATTTCAATAAAGTGACAGATTGTGGATGCTTTGGAGATGCCATAAAATTAACACCTTGGGAATCTTTTACCAAAGATGTTATCCTCTGCTTTTTCATTGGTCTGATTTTTATCAATAGACATTCTTATACGGCTCTATTTAATGCAAAAAAAGGCAGCATCGCAGTTTATGGAGCTACTGGATTGTTGGTTATCACAGCCATAGTAGCCATAAGAAACCTACCCTTTATTGATTTTCGTTCTTATGCCATAGGCAATGACCTCCCTGCCCTCATGGAGCCCTCTGCCGAACTCGTCTATGAGTATGTGATGGAAAAGGAAGGTACTGAGTTTAGATTCACAGATTACCCAACAGATAATAGTTATGAATTCAAAGAAATGGTCATCACTAACCCCGAAGTACAACCTAAGATTACAGATTTAGCCGTTTGGAAAGATGATATTGAATATACCAGTGAATTATTCAGAGGCAATAAGTTATTGATCATCATACAAAGTATTGAAAAAACAAATCCAAATAAAACTGAAGAAATCAAGACCCTTAGCCTCAAACTCAAAAATGCTGTTACTTGGGTTCTTACCTCTTCTTCACAAGACGACTATCAACAGTTCAGTAAGCAAGCTCAATGGCAATTCCCTTTTTTCTTTACTGATGCTACGGTCCTCAAGACCATTGTTCGATCGAGTCCGGGAATTGTCCTACTTAAAAATGGGGTTGTTATGGGTAAATGGCATTATAATGCGACGCCAAGTGTCTCGGAAATTCAGCATCTCCTCTGATGAAACCTATCTTCTTAATTGGACTACCAGGATCCGGTAAAAGCACCTTTGGAAAATCTCTTGCCTCCGCACTTAATCTTAATCATGTAGATTTAGATCAGCTGATTGAGTCAAAGAATAACAAAAGTATCGATGCTCTTTTTAAAATACATGGGGAAGCATATTTCAGAGAAATAGAAAGAAATACCCTTCAAGAGTTACTCGAAAAATCCAGTAGTGACATTCTCTCATGTGGAGGAGGTACCCCTTGTTTTTATGACAATATGAGCAGAATGAATGCGGCAGGTCTTACCGTTTTTCTTGACATTCCTGTGGCTATTATTGTAAAAAGAGTAGCGACAAATCATGACCGCCCACTTCTAAAAAACAAGAATTTAGAAAAAACCATTACCCAAATGCGGGTCGAAAGAATCCAATATTATAACCAAGCACAGATCATATTTAGTGAACCGGGAAATCAGGCCAAACAAGTCTTAGAAATTCAATCCTATCTAAAAATTCAATCCAAAGGTAAGTAAAGCTGTCGTCTGATAGTCAGAAAGCTTTGCAATCGGTTGATTCACTTCTATGTAATAAGGTGAAACGTACCTTTTCATACGTTGGTGCGTAAGGGCAAAATCAATAAAAAAGTCGGCTTCTCGATATCCAAATCCTATACTGAATTGATCCGTATTTCTGTTATAATTTGAAGATGTGTAAGGATCCTCTTGAAATCCGTAGCCCCCCCTCAACTGAAAGCTACCTATTTTATATTCTGCCCCTATCCGATAATTGAGCACTGATTTATAGCGTTCCTTAATTTCTTGATTGTCTGCAGATAGGTCAAAATCCTTTCCATTCAGGAAAAGGTTGCTGTAATCCTTAAATTCAATTTCTCCAGTTAAAAAGCCATTTTTTCCCAAAAAATACGAGAGTCCAATATTAAATTTTCCTGGGGTCGTCAAGGTATAAGTTGAGACGAGAATATCACCCAATTCTTCGAAAACAGCCAATTCGGATATATTCTCAACAAATCTAGTTTGAGGATCATCATCTATGTCCTCGGTATCAAAAGTGACCGAAACATAGTCATAGTTATCAAAGTAATTCGTACTTATATCATTGAAAAATTCTTCGTCAAGTCGCATGAAGCTGGGTGTCGCATAAGATAAACCCAATATCAGATGGGACAAAGGCCTAACAATGATTCCGAAATTAGCTCCCGCTCCCGTTCCAACTATAGATAACTGATTTCGTATGGTGATATTATCCAGCGCATCTTCAGATGTTAAAGACCCATCTTGTTCGTAATAGAAATAATCAAACTCATTATAATTTTCCACTTTTTTATAATCAAGTGAATTCACAGACAAACTTGCCCCAAAATAAAGCCAATCCATATAATTAGCCCCATAAGCAAAATTAATGGCATATTGGCTGCCCTCGGTCACAATATTGTTACTCTGAGTGGGTCTGCTGAATTCAAACGGGCTACTGTATCCTGGATAATTAGGGATCGTATCATAACCAACGAGTTCTTCAAAGCCTGGATAAAATTCGTAATTATTTGGATGAGGATTGATCAAAAACTGATCGTAAAAAGTTGACGTTAATGTGGGGTCATCAAAGGGGTTTTCTACCACAGTATTGATATATGAATTATTATAATTTTCGCTTTGATAATAGGTCTCATTATAAAAGTCATTGACTCGATCTACGGTGATGGCAAAAGAACTACCTCTGATCGGTTGAGTAGCAATGTCTCCATCTCCAAAATAAAAAGACAACCCCAGTTGGGCGATATTAAAGTTTACTTTTTTATCAAGATTAGATTGCTTTAAATAATCAGACTCGGTTTTATGAAAATTTAATCCTGGTGTGATCGAAAACGCCCCTCGATTATAAAATCCCAAACCTGCTGGATTAGAACTGGCATGGCTCAAGTCCCCACCTAATGCTACCTGAGCCCCGCCAATACCCTGAATTCTTGCCGTACCCCCAAAAGAAGTCTGACTGAATTGTAAGGCTTGTTCGTAATAGCCAAACTGGGCCTGACTACTCAAAAAAGAGCACATAAATATCCCAACCAAGAAATAAATTAATCTATCCATATTCGGCCTAGAGTTAAAATTTAATTTTTATTCAATCTTGAAGAACTGGTACCCGAAGATCTACTTCCTGAAGAACTTCCAGAGGAACGACTCCCCGAAGAACTAGGTGCGCTGTAACTTCTAGAAGAACCCGAAGAACTATTGCTCGAAGGCGCATAAGATCTAGAGGTCGAAGAAGTGCTTGTTGAATTTGCTTTAAATCCTGAAGAGGCAGAGCCTGATGAGTACTGTGTATCTGTCTTTTGATAACTATTTCGCGTATCACCGCTGGTAGGCAAGTTAAAGTCATTTCTGCGCTCAGGCATATTCGTTGTACTATAACGCCTAGCCGAATTCATTTGTGTAGCTACTCCCCTGTTATTTTCAATAACTGTTGACCGCTCCTTGTTCACGGTCGCAGTGCTGCGATTCAAACTGGTCGCATAACGTGCCGAATTGCTTCGACTTTGGGTTTCAACCGCATTAGATCTCGTATAGGATTCATTGGTTCTTTCTCTGCTAACGGACCGATCAAAGTATTCATTTTGAGATTTTTGATTTCCCAAATCTGTTGCCCTTGATGAATTGGAGCGAATATTTGTACTACTCAATCTTCTATTTAGATCTGTGGATCTAGATTCATTCATACCACGCCTAACCACGGCCTGAGATCCTCCTGATCCTCTAGGTCCAATCACCTTGGCTCTGCGCACTTCTTCGTAGCCTTCGGCTAAAACCACGGAATTGTAACCTGTATTGTAGCTGTAAGCAGGTGGACAATAATAATTATTAAAGGCACGGACATTTGAATAGTAATAAGGATTATTGAAACTAGATGAGTAAAAAGGTCTTGAAAAACCATAGCCAAAGGGATCATAAGGATTGTACCCATAAACACCATAGGCGTAAGGACTGTAAAAATCACTCATCCAAACATTACCAAATGGATCATAGCCGTACATAAATCGATTATTAAATCTCGAAAATCCATACGAACTAACAACATTAATGTTAAACGCAGCTGGGGTATAGATGGTAGCTTGACGCTCATAGTTATTGAAATAACCACTGGTGCTTGAAATATTAGTAGAGGTAGTTTCAGGATAATAGTCTACCTCTTGATTTCGTCTTGATGACTTTTTATCTGATTGGACTTGATACTTTGCTATGTATTCAGGATTTATGTTTTTATCCAAATAAACTTCCTCCAAATCATCATCCTCAAAAGCTGACATAACCCTCATTGCATCCCCGCGATTCGCTTTCAGGTTAAAATCTGTTTGCTTTCTATCCGCCTTGGTAAAATACATGTCATCGTATTCTTGAGCGAGGATGGTATTAAAAATTGAAAGAATTAAAACAAATAAAAATATTCCGGAACTTTTTATATATTTTTTCATAGCTATAATTTTTTAAATTTAATCAATCCTAACCAAGTTTCAATCATCAAAAAGCTATATTTGGACTTTTTAAATGTTGACTTCAATAATTTCATTGCAATTACTATACCAAACTCAAAAATAAATGGCCAAAGCAATACCGAGCAGAGCAGAAGATTATTCATTATGGTACAATGAATTGGTTAAAAAGGCAGGATTAGCTGAGAATTCACCTGTCAGAGGTTGCATGATTATTAAACCCTATGGTTTTTCTATTTGGGAGAAAATGCAACAACAATTGGATATCATGTTCAAAAATACAGGACATGAAAATGCTTATTTCCCACTTTTTATCCCTAAATCATATCTCAGCAAGGAAGCAGATCATGTCGAAGGGTTTGCCAAAGAATGCGCGGTAGTCACTCACTACAGATTAAAAAATGATGAAGATGGCAAAGGATTGGTCGTAGATCCAGACGCCAAATTAGAAGAAGAATTAATCGTTCGCCCCACCTCTGAAACAGTCATTTGGGATACGTATAAAAACTGGATTCAATCCTATCGGGATCTCCCTTTGTTAATTAATCAATGGGCCAATGTCGTCCGGTGGGAAATGCGAACCCGCCTCTTTTTAAGAACCGCCGAGTTTTTATGGCAAGAAGGACATACGGCACATGCTACCCAAGGAGAAGCCGTCGCTGAAACCAAACAAATGCTGAATGTTTATGGTGATTTTGCTGAAAAATATATGGCCTTACCTGTGGTTAAGGGAGTTAAATCTGAAAGTGAACGATTTGCAGGAGCCGTGGATACTTATTGTATTGAAGCTTTGATGCAAGATGGTAAAGCGCTGCAAGCAGGTACTTCTCATTTTTTAGGTCAAAATTTCGCCAAGGCTTTTAATGTTAAATTCACGAACAAGGCAGGCAAAGAAGACTTGGTTTGGGGGACCTCTTGGGGAGTAAGTACGCGACTGATGGGTGCGCTCATTATGGCACACAGTGATGATGATGGTTTGGTGCTTCCACCAAATTTAGCTCCCATTCAAGTCGTGATCATCCCTATCTACAAGGGAGAAGAGCAATTGGAAGAGATTGCCCAAAAAGCAGATAAAATTCGTAACTCACTCATTTCGAAAGGCATCAGCGTTAAGTTTGATCGTCGAGACACTCATAAGCCGGGATGGAAATTTGCTGAATATGAGCTCAAAGGAGTCCCCTTGCGAATCGCTATTGGTCCAAAAGATTTAGATAGTAGAACGTTGGAGATAGCTAGAAGAGATACCAAAGAAAAAAAGAGTTATCCTATGGATGGGATTGAAGATAAAATTCACTCTTTATTAAAAGAGATTCAGTCTAACATTTATAATAAGGCTCAACATTTTAAAGAGCAAAATACTCATCAAGCAGATACTTATGTTGAATTTAAGGCGTTGCTCGAAAACAAAGGAGGGTTTGTTTATGCCCACTGGGATGGTACCCTAGAAACAGAAAATAAAATCAAAGAAGAGACAAAAGCTACCATCCGTTGTATACCTTTAGAGGGTAATAAAGAATCGGGAAAGTGTATGGTGACCGGTAATCCGTCTACCAAGAGAGTCTTGTTTGCAAAAGCTTATTAATTTGGATTGGATTATAATTTTAATATTAATTGTATTTGGAATATCACTTCTTATCATTGAAGTCATATTTATTCCAGGTACCACCTTTGTGGGAATTGGTGGGGCTATTTGTTTAGGTTTTGGGGTTTATCTGGGGTTTGAGTATTTTGGAACATCCATTGGTTTTTTCATCTTGATAATTTCCTTGATTACTGTTATATCTAGTTTTATCTATGGCTTAAAAGTGCAACCTTGGGAGAAGTTCTCCTTAAAAGAGACCATGACCAGCACAGTCAATGAATCAATTGGTATAACTTTGAAAGTTGGGAATGTTGGTCTGGCTACTTCTGACTTAAAACCCGTGGGTAAAGCTCTTTTTGAAAATGAAGAAATCGAAGTGCGTACTCAAGGAGATTTTTTATCCAGTGGACAGAAAATAACAATCATAAAAATCGATCACAGTAAAGTTTATGTTCAACTCAATATTTAAAATATGGTAAGTAGCTTAGGATTAATTATTAGCGTCATCGCCGTCATTGTAGGCGTTCTTGTATTTTTTTATTTTGTCCCCATTAATTTATGGATTACGGCCATTTTTTCCGGTGTCCGTGTGGGACTCCTCGAGCTCATTTTCATGAGGATACGTAAAGTACCCCCTTCCATTATTGTGAATCAAATGATTACAGCTACCAAAGCAGGACTGACACTTGAGGATGAAGTTTCTAAAATCAAACGGCAAATGAGATCCTCGGATTTAGAAACGCATTATTTAGCCGGTGGAGATGTTCCCTTGGTCATAAAGGCTTTAATCTCGGCTGAAAAAGCGAATATTAACCTTACGTTCCGTCAAGCTACAGCCATCGATTTGGCTGGGCGTGATGTCTTTGAAGCTGTTCAGATATCTGTCAATCCGAAAGTAATCAATACTCCATCTGTCGCAGCAGTAGCAGCTGATGGCATTCAGCTCATTGCAAAAGCCAGGGTTACAATACGAGCTAATATTCAGCAATTGGTGGGAGGTGCTGGTGAAGAAACTATTTTGGCACGTGTGGGTGAAGGTATTGTAACCTCCGTCGGTTCTGCCGCTTCACACAAAGAAGTTTTACAAGATCCAGACAAAATCTCAAAGTTGGTCTTGGGACGTGGTTTAGATGCAGGGACCGCATTCGAGATACTATCAATTGACATAGCAGACGTAGATGTGGGCACCAATATTGGGGCTAAGCTACAAACCGATCAGGCAGCGGCTGACCTTAGGGTGGCCGAGGCAAAAGCGGAAGAGCGTCGGGCCATGGCGGTTGCCCTAGAACAAGAAATGACTGCAAAAGCACAAGAAGCCCGAGCCAAAGTCATTGAAGCGGAGGCGGCCATCCCGATGGCTATTGCTGAGGCTTTTAAAAAGGGTCAGCTTGGTATCATGGATTATTATAAATTTCAAAATATTGAAGCAGATACGGATATGAGAAATTCAATCGCTGGAAGTGACAAGAACAAAAAGGAATAGTTCTGAATCTTTTAAGAAATAAGTGAAACGGAAAGGACTTTACCTTTCCGTTTTTTTATGGTAAAGTTCCTCAATCCATTGACGTTGATTGGCCTCTCGAGTTCGGGCCTCTTCAGGAAGGCAAGCAAGAAATCTCACCCGACCACCCGAACGTAATTGAGCCAAAATAGGTTGATCTACCTTGGCTACTACTCCCATTCTGGGATAGCCTCCCGTAACAGGACCATCGGCCATCAAAATAATAGGATCACCCGAAGGTGGTATTTGAATCGTTCCTGGTAATACTGTTTTGGAAGGGATATCATAGGAATCCACATGAATAGGATGCCCTGTCAAGCGATAACCAACACGACTGATTTCCGCTGATAACAAAAAAGCATGCGAATAAAAATTATCAATAACCTCCTTGGTAAATAAATAGTCCTCTGGTCCCGCGATCACATGTACCGTAACATTTTTTGAAAAATATCCACGAGAAGAAAGGCCTTCTGGAATGCTGCGGGCCTGCCTCAGCATATTGAACTTTGATCCCTTCAAAATATCCTGTGATGCTAATGGTAATCCGTTCAATCCCCCCAGCCCGTTGGCGATATCTGTAGATGTACTCCCCAACACTTCGGTTGCAGTAAAACCCCCAGCCATAGCAAGGTATAAAATGGCACCATAGGTGTTATTAAATAGCTGAATACGATCATTAACCCTGAGATGGTGTGCTTGATCCAAGGATACCGATTGACCGTTGATTCTGATTTCAGAACAGGCCCCTTGTACGCCCATACTACAATCATTAATTACCTCAAACTCAAAATAATTTGCATAACTCTCTATGAGCGTATTAAACCTCTTATTTCCCACCAACCAATTAGCCAAATGGGCACTGATACGATCCTGAAATCCTGACTTAGGTATCCCAAAATCGCTAAAACCAAAACGGCAAACAGCTTGTAGCGTACTTAAATTTCCGCTATTAATTATTCTAATTAAAGGTAAATCCATCAAAATCCTTTTTTGAAATACGCTCAAATTTGACCATTTGTCCTAAGGTCAAAGGCATTACATTCTTCGATGGATCAAATAAAGATAAAGGAGAGCGACCGATAATATGCCAGCCGCCAGGAGTCTGATTAGGATAAATACCGCACATCTCATTGGCAATGCCCACCGATCCTTTGGGTATGATTTTTCTGGGGCTTTTTAACCGAGGAATAGACAATGACAAGGGAAGCCCATTGAGGTAGGGAAAACCGGGCATAAAACCAAACATCGCTACCGTATATTCCACATTTAAATGCAAAGCGATGATCTCCTCATAGTCCAATTTACAAATGTCCTCCAGTTTTCGCTGATCTAAAGCAAACGCTTCGTCATAGCAAATCGGAATAATACGCAAAGGTAACCTCACATTTTCATTCACCTTATGTTGGTAGGCTGCCACTCGATCAATAATATGCGATACGGACATAAAACCATACTTTTCCGAAACTAGAGTAAGGGTTTTATCGGTAAACATAAAAGAGGCAATCCCCAATTTCGGGAAGCCTTTTAAATAATCTCTGAGGCCTAACTGAATATGGATATTGGATGAGATATCTGAAATCTCAATGGCATCTTCACCTAAATATCGCCATCGTATACTACCCATCAGATACTAAGCTTAATCTTAATATTGGCCTCCAATAAGGTCTTATGTACCTCCTTTAGTATTAGCAGCGTCTGCGGATGATCCCCATGAAAACAGATCGTTTTTGCAGGAATATTGATTTTTTGACCTTCGATACTGACGACCTCCTGATGATGAATTAACGACATCACTTGTTGAATTACCTCGTCTGTATTTTCCAATATCGCTGCTGAATTGAATCTAGCAACAAGGGTGCTGTCCGAATGATACCTTCGATCGGCAAACGCTTCTGAAATAAAAGGAATCCCCAATTTTTTGGCCACATGCTCATGGGCTGTATTAGACAACCCATAAACACATAGACCCTCATCAATGGAGGCGATCGCTTCATATATATTTCGGGTGATGTTCTCATCTGAGGCCGCATCATTGTACAAAGCTCCATGAGGCTTAACGTGCTTGAGTTGGCCCCCTTGACTTTCAACCATCCCTTTGATAGCTGATACCTGGTACAATACAAAGGCGAAATGCTCTTTAGTATTTAAACGCATTGAGCGCCTACCAAAACCTTGTCGGTCAGGATAGGAAGGATGTGCACCAATACTTATATTTCGCTTAAGCGCTTCCTTTATCGTACTTTGAATGATCAATGGATCTCCTGCATGATAACCACAGGCAATACTGCAACTACTGATATACTTTAAGAGCGAGACATCGGGTCCAGCTGTATAGTTACCAAAGCCTTCACCTAGATCACAGTTCAAATCAATCGTACTCATAGGATAAAGATAGTACTCCTAAATAAAATAGGTCATAAAAAAAGCC
>DBBU01000045.1:2541-2678 GCA_002292365.1 Flammeovirgaceae bacterium UBA976 | reverse complement strand
TTGGGCCGGGGGCGCTGGTGAACGGTTCGCTTGACCCAACTCAATCGGTTGATTACGAGATTGAGCTCGGCATTGTAATCGGTAAAAAGGCCTTTCAGGTCAGCAAAGCCGAAGCCTATGATCATGTCTTTGGTTAT
>DBBU01000045.1:0-2452 GCA_002292365.1 Flammeovirgaceae bacterium UBA976 | reverse complement strand
TGTTAATGCGATGAAATTGGTTACTAAGATCAATGGTGAAGTGCGGCAGCAGGCGGTTGTTTCTGATCTGATTTTTGATATTCCAACCTTAATTGAAACCATGTCATCAACCATGACACTTATGCCGGGTGATATAATTGCCACAGGGACACCTGCTGGTGTGGGCATTGGCTATACTCCACCCAAATACCTGTCAAAAGGTGATCATATGTCGCTTGAAATTAGCGGTCTTGGACGGTTAGAAAATACTATTGAATAGGCAGCCTCTGGCCAGAGAGTCCTGAGTTTTGAAGAGAGGTAAAAGGAACTAAGGCTCAGATCCCTTTCATCAAAATTTATCTTGGGAGAGTGACGAAGTTGGGTTTAATCCAACAAGTTTTGGGAGACTTCTAAAAGGACTGGGGCTTGAAGAAATAATCCAGTCGATCAACCGTTTTCACCTTAAAATTCATGATTGTCCCTCTCCGCAGAACGCTTAATTCAATGGTTATGCCAGCCTCACCAGATTTCCAGAGCTTCTGATAAAATGATTTCAAATTGGAAACTTGTGAGCCATTGATTGCCATAATTACATCCTGAGGTTTAATGCCTGCTTGAAAGGCTGGGCCTGCATCGCTTACTCGGGTTACGATGACTTGATCATTGCTGTCGTCCGATGAAATGCCAAGGTAAGGCTGGACTTTACTCTGCCTTCTGCCGCTGGAAATAAGGTCTTCAAGAATTGGTTTAAGTAAATTTATAGGCACAGACATATTGCCGGGAGAGGAAATGCCCGGCACTGACTCAGATACAAATAATGAGCCAATGCCAAGAATTTCACCGTTCTTGTTTAGTATTGGCGCGCCAGCCCATAATCCATTTGGTGGTGTCGTATAAATTGGGTTTTCAACAAAATATTCCCACCAACCAGTGAAAGGTCTTCGTGAGACAGACCTCACAATTGAACCTGCGCCCCGGTTTGATGATGGTAATATCAATAAATCTTGTTCGGGTTTTATATTATCAGAGTTGCCTAATTGTAGAGGTGGCATTTTAAGGGGAACAACAGATTTGATAATTCCAAAGCCAGTCGTGTGGTCATAGCCGACCAGTTTAGCAGGCAGCCACCGTCCATCAGATAAACCTATTTCTATGCTTTTCGCCTCTATAACTATGTAGCCAATAGTTAAAATATGTTTTTCATCTATTGCTACACCATTGCCTTCGCGCTCAACACCAAGGCTGGCAGCGGTTCTTGCTTCAGCGGGGACGATTGAGCGAACACTAACAATTGATTCGTAAAATTTCCCAATTTTCTCTTTGGTAAGGTCTGCATATGAATTGTTGGCACATAATAATAAAAGAACCGGAAAAATGTATCTTGCAATAAACATAATCATAGTTCCCTTGAACGAATTGCGTTGCAGTTGAAACGATATCACCTCTCATCACATCCGCCAACCAATCCACCAAACTGGCCATCTAAGACGCAGTCTCCTTCGTCCTGCCCACTTCCTTCTACTCCTATTTAACAAGTCCATAGCTTACAAAGAAACGTACTCAGTATCCCTAATTTTTAGGTGGGATGGAATGTGGGTCGATAATCAATGAGCTCTAACTTATGACGCTGTTTTAATAACTTACGAATTAGCTTGGAGGACTGCCCTTCCACCATATTTTTGTTTAGTGCCCTGCTATTATTTATTGGCGAAAAATAAATACGCCTACCCGCACCGATACTTACGACAAACAATTAGTTCAAATTAATCATTGACTCAAATTTAGACCTATTAGGTTTTTTGAAATGGGTCTCAGTATTCACCAAGTTGTCCTTATCTCAGGTCACAAAGACTTAAAGACGTCGATGCGCTATACCCAGCTCAGAGCGCTGGGGTTAGTTCAAAAATTTAATTGGCGAATTATGTGAGAAAAAAGTGATTTCCCTATCAGGGTGAGTCCACCGTAGTGGCGCTCCACGTTTTGTATTCAGGAATCCACAGTCTAACAGTGATACGATTTTGGACAGGTGGGCTTCCAAATTATGATTATTGAACTGTGATCTAAATTTATTAATCGAGAGGCTAATCCCAATTTAGTGGGTACATAGCCTCGTTGCGGCGAAAGAATGGTAGAGTAAATGGCGAGTTGTACGTCGCTCTGATTGGAGGCCCACTTACAGCAATTCTACTTTCATCAAGCTCGTTTTTTAGTTTTTTATAGTGTTTTTGAAAGTTTTTCTCAGATGCAAATCCTGAATAGGAAATAACTGCATAATAAGCGGCTGGAAGGTCAATAATATCGATCCTGCCATCTTTTGGTCTGGGTGCTGTTTCTTTGGTGTATTTCTTTGGTAGGAAAAACTGCATCACCATTTTTCCACGAGTATTAGTCTGAGTGACTGGGGCGGTCATATTGATTTCTGTAGATTGAGCGACGGGTATCGTCATCGCGACATCGGTTGCGCTCTCATTTT
>DBBU01000056.1 GCA_002292365.1 Flammeovirgaceae bacterium UBA976 | reverse complement strand
GTTCTCCAAAGAGCAAAGCAAGAAATTAAAAAATTAAAAAAAGCTAATTTAAATCCAAAATCAAAATATTGGAAACCTATTAATAAAAGAGTATCAATGGTAGAAGCAAGTGTTACATCAGGGGTTAAAGAAGATTCTTTTGGAGTTATCTCTAGGGGAGTTTATGATGAATGGGCAAAAGGTTACGAATACTTCTGCAATCAAACCGTTAACACAAAAGGTCAAAAAGTAAATAGGAACGCATTAAAGAAACTCGCTGAACCATGGATAAGGCAAATGAAATTCGGTAAACAGTTGCCAAAAGAAAATTAAAAAAAAGATTGATATTTTTTCATAAATAACTTAAATTATTTGGACATATGAAACTACTTGCTAAAACAGATCCCGGTCACGGTTGGCTCCAAGTGCCAATCAACTTGCTAGAAAAAATCAATGTCACAGACAAAATATCTGGATATTCATACAAGAGAGGCTCATACGCGTATCTCGAAGAAGATTGTGACTGGACAATCTTTGGTCGAGCAATGGAAGCGAATGGTCTCACATACAGTGTAGAATGTGAACATTCAGATCAAGATTCACCAATCCGTCAATACCAGCCCTTCAAATAAGGAAATAATATGCCAAACTGGAGTTATAATATACTTAATGCATCTGATGAGGTGCTAAAACAAATCGTCAATGAAGAAGGAGAGATCGACTTTAACACGGTCATTCCCATGCCTAAAGAATTAAAAGGCACAGTTAGTCCTAACAGAGATGANNAGATGCTTCAAAAAATTTAATAGAGAAATATGGCAGCAACAACTGGTATGATTGGTCGTGCGAGAATTGGGGAACTAAATGGAATGGAGTCTCTGATGAACCATACTCCTATGTCATTGGAAGCGGAGACACTCTATTCACATATGGTGAAGGAATTATTCATTTCAGAACAGCATGGAGTTATCCAGAGGGTTTCATAGAAGCGTTAAGTAAAAAGTTCCCAAACGAATTGATTGAATTTGAATGGGAAGAAGAGCAAGGTTTCGGGGAAGTTTTTACTATTCAAAACGGAGAAAAAATAATACTAGAAGAATGGGGTTTGCCAAATTGGGGAGAAGAAGTGGAGGTTGGAAGATATAGCATCTCAGAATGTATTGAGGATGGTGGCAGATATGAGCCTAATATACCAAAATTTAAAGAAGGTAAATGGTATATTGACATAGACGAAAACGAAGAATACGACTCTTTAGATGAAGCTAAAGCTCGATGCAAAGTATTAGAAGAGGAATGGGAGAAAAGAAGAATAGTTCATTCTAAAATTGACTATAAACCTGTTTCTGATAGTATATAATTTTTAGCGATCATATAAATAAAATTTATCATCACATGGGGTGTTGATAACAAAAAATATATGTATATAATGATTGCTATGATAGCTGGCATTTTGCTGGCGTTGATCGAAAACCGCAAGGATTGATCAAAAAACCCCAAGCCCCCTGTTCGCGCAGGGGGCCTTTTTTTTATAAAGGAATAAATAANNTCTAAAATAGATTATAAGCCTGTTGGTAGCTGAACTAATATACATCAAATAGTAATCAAGCCCTATTTAATATAGGGCTTTTTTTTGTGCCTAAAAGTGTCTGATTGTGACCTAAATAACACTTAATACTAAAAGTGTGCAATTGTGGGCTAAATAACCCTTAATAGGACTATTATATAATTGTGAGCGAAATATACTATAATAACATATAACTATATATCTTAATAATATAATCTTATATAATTTTTTAAAATTATAGAAACAGCACTATAATTATAAAGTATATAAGTATAAGTGCTTGATAATCAACGGTTTACATTAGTCAAATTATTGTGTAAACCCTTGNNTATTGAACGACTTACGCCGTTCCCCTTCGGGGGAGGCCGTAAACCCCTCGTTATCAACGACTTACAACATAATTTGGTTATTGTAAGTAGCTCTCTACCAACGACTTACGTAAACTCATACATTTTATATTAACAGATATTTTGAGATATAATTATACATGCATTAAGAGTATAACTATATATTATTATATACATATAATTGTAGGTTAAAACTATACTTTAAAACTATACAAAAAAAGCCACCCTTCCGGGTGACTTTTATGCTTGACTTTTTACTGCTTTTTAGGCGAGAAGTTCCGCTAGTGGCTTTTGTTCCCTTAAGCCATTTGAGAGATCTTTAAAGAACGGTGTCACCTTTTGTTGCAAGCGATGGGCGAGATCAATTTTGCCGTTTTCTTGTTCAACAGTGTGGGTGATATGTTCTGTTGTTGCGTTGTAGAGATCCCACAAAGTATGTTCAGAACGATCTCGACGATCTGTATCGAACTCTGAAACCCAGAATCGATCCCTGATCCCGTCGAAGTGATTATTTTTGCGCTGCTTCTCAGGATTACCAACAGGTAAACTTTTGATGATACTTTCGAGTTGAGCTTTGGTGATAACTTGAGAATCCATATTTCGATAGATCTCAAGGTCTTTACCGTAATCTTCCCATAATGCGTCAAATTGCTGATCAATGATTAAATTATCGAAATCTTCGCCAAAGTTTCCACCAGTGTGTTTCTTTGAGAAACTGACAGAATTATTAAATCCGATCATACCATTTGAACATACAAAACGATACGCGCCCATCTGCATTGACTCATTCTTTTTACCGTTGATACTGTTTGCTGTGTCAAGACAAATCCCGATTTCATCTTTTCTTCCGTTGCCTACGTTCTCTTTGGTAGGGATGAAGTATCTTGCTCTTATTTGTCCACCGTCTACATCTGTGAAAATTTCACGATGTGGAATCTCATTCTTTTCTTCCTTGGTTATATCTGGACCCCAAGCAAAATCGTCATATCCTCGTTTTGCAAGGTTTCTTTCAATCTTACCAAGAAAATCTTCATGCTTCAATAAACCGTATCTATCAGAACCCCAGTAAAAAGTTTTATTGTTGATCTTGTTGTAAACTTCAAAAAGTCCCGATGTAGTTTGTGAACCATCGCGTCTGATGATAGTTGAGCCTGTTTCAATCCCGACAGGGAAAAAAACTTTGTTGTCGAGGTCGGATTCGTTGCGGATTAGTTTTAACATATGTTTATTTCTTTCTGTTTTATGAGGTTATTGTCTACGTTAAGAAGTTTAGTTTAAAAATACTATTTTGTCAAATTTATTTTTTCATATTACCCAACCGCGAGCATCAAGATATGATTTTTCTTCAGGCCAAATTTTTGCGCTGCCTTGGTGGATTGTCGCGCCATTTATTTTGCGGGCTATTTCCACGGCCCATTTGTAGTCGCACACGCGAGGGCCAAAAGTAAGCCTTTTTTCCCCGTTGACTCTTAATTCTAACTTATCTTCCATAAATGTATATTAAAATACCTATATAGATAAAACAAGAATAAAATACAATTATTTTTAAAAAAAAAGAAAAGTTTTAATAAACTTGACAAATCAAGAGGGTTTATGGTAAAATCCCCGGCCTTGGTAACCTGTTGATTTTAAACGATTTATGTAGGAAAATAATAAGCTTGACAAGAAGGGGGTGCCTGTAGTAAAATATCCGGCCTCCGTAAGGCTATGCCTATCAACAGTTTATGTTGATAAAAACTTTCTGTAAACTTTTGATGATGAACCGCTTACGCGGCCCGCCCTTCGGGGGGAGGCGGTAAGTCGTTGCTTACCAAAGATTTATATTAATTTTAAGGGGGCCGAAGCCCCCATCAAGAATTTTATTCTTGACATTACCAGCGCGGAATCGGGATATTTTCCCCAGTATTATTACAGTGAATATGCGACAGGAGATTCGCCTTGTTGAATCTGCGAGTGCCAGACACCTGCCCTTCCTGCTTATACTTATAAGCAATGAAGTGATAACGGTGATTTTCAATCGGTGCGGAAGTGACATAGGTGTCAATCTTTCCGTTTTCAGATTGATAGATGAAGGTGAATTTTTGGTTTTCGATTTTATTCATAATATATTTCTAGTGTTGTTGTTGGTATTATTGTATCAGGTGGGGTAGGACATTTGCCGTCCCACCCCTAAAAAAGTGCGATTAATTATTCGCATTCTTGGCACATGAACCCATCGATATTGGTCCATTCGTCGGCCTCATCGCGGGTGATTTGCGAGTTTTCGCCACAGCCGCAGCAGCAAACTGAAAGGGTGTCGTCATTTTTTATTGTCATATTGTTATTGTTCATGATATTATCTTAGCATATGGGGTAGGACATTTGCCGTCCCACCCCTAAAAAAGTGTGATTATTTTTTACTCTTCCAAACCAAAGACAGGATGCCCGTTTTTTGGTTCTTGATATACACATTTGATTTTTTGGATTGGGCGAAGTCAATGGCAGCACAAAGGCCGCCTGATTCGCGGTCGATGGGAAATTCGATCTGCTCGCACAGGGCGAAGGCGTTTGCGAAGTTGACGGGGACCATGTAAACCTTGTGATTTTTCATAAGATTATGGTAGCATAAAGGGTAGGACAAAGAC
>DBBU01000052.1:142801-143519 GCA_002292365.1 Flammeovirgaceae bacterium UBA976 | reverse complement strand
ACCGTGGAATTAGCAGGGGTTAACAAATAACAATAAGCTTTGGTATTGGATCGCCCCACCCTACCCCGCATCTGATGAAGATCAGAGAGACCAAACATATGTGCCCTATTTATGATGATCGTATTGGCATTGGGGATGTCTAATCCAGACTCGATAATGTTGGTTGAGATCAGTACATCGTACCTACCATTTATAAAGCCGACCATGACCTTTTCTAATTTGGGACCGGCCATTTGCCCATGTGCAATGGCAATGCGCGCATCAGGAACAAGTTTATAAATCAGATTGGCTAAACTTTCAATATCTCCAATTCGGTTATGAACAAAAAAGATTTGGCCTTTTCTTCTAAGTTCATGATGAACCGCATCTCTAATCACTTCTTCACTGAATTCACAGACTTCTGTAGTAACGGGGACTCTATTTGGAGGCGGGGTTGAGATGATAGACAAATCTCGAGCCCCCATCAGAGAAAAATGAAGGGTCCGAGGGATGGGAGTAGCGGTCAGTGTCATGGCGTCTACATTCACGCGTAATTCTTTCAATTGCTCCTTAATTTTAACACCAAACTTTTGTTCTTCATCAATAATCATGAGGCCAAGGTCTTTGAAAGTCATGTCTTTATTTACAATGCGGTGGGTACCAATGAGAATATCTATGTGTCCGTCATGCAATTTTTTTTTAATGGCTGTAATTTCCTTGGCGCTTTTAAATCGATTTA
>DBBU01000052.1:26899-142733 GCA_002292365.1 Flammeovirgaceae bacterium UBA976 | reverse complement strand
GCCACTTCCGTTTTTCCAAAACCGACGTCTCCACAGATCAGGCGATCCATAGGATGCACTCGCTCCATATCTGTTTTGATATCTACAGTAGCGGAATGTTGATCTGGGGTTTCTTGGTACATAAAGCTGGACTCTAATTCAGCTTGCAAAAAAGTATCCTTAGGAAATGCAAATCCGGGAGCTGTTTTCCTTTTGGCGTATAGGGTGATTAATTCTTTAGCTATGTCTTTTACCTTACTTTTAACCCGGTTTTTTTTCGTTTCCCAATCTTTAGAACCGAGTTTACTGGTGGCGGGAGGCCCACCCTCTTTTCCTGTATACTTAGAAATTTTATGCAAGGCATGTACGCTTACGTATAGTAGATCATCATCTCTGTATACTAAACGGATGACCTCTTGTTGATTTCCATTGCGCATGACTTTATCTAGTCCGGCAAAACGGGCAACACCGTGGTCAGTATGAACGACATAATCACCTGTTTGTAAAGATTTGAGCTCTCTGAGGGTAAGGGCCTTTTTTTTGTTGAATTTGGGCTTTTCATTCCTTCGATGTATCCGATCAAAGATTTGATGGTCCGTCAAACAAGCAATTTTTGAATTAGGAGAGATAAAGCCTGCGTTGAGGCTACCCGTGATTCCAGAAAAAGATAAAGAGGGATCAATTTCCTCAAAAATGGTCGCCAGTCGCTCAAGTTGTTTTTCAGAATCGGAGAAAATAAAAATATGAAACCCGTCGTGTTGTAATGCGCCAAGATTATCTACCAAGAACTCGAAGTTTTTATTAAATGAAGGTTGAGGCTGATTTTCAAAATCGATTTCAAAAGAAGGTGATAAAAAAGCACGCTTACCAAATTCTATCACTTTACGTTTTTTTAAGAGTGAGGAAAAAGAGGCAGAGGTTTCGTAAAGTAAGGAGGGAGATTGAACGACTTGAGTATTGTTACTTATTGAGATAATGTCATGGAATGAATCTGCCGCTTTGTCAAATGCTTTAGAGATGATATCCTGAGTTTCTCTTAAATCTTTGATCCAAACCAATGTGTTTTCTGGCAAATATTCCAACAAAGAAATTCGCTCTTCTTTTAATAATTGGGTATGCGTATTGGGCATGATGGAAGCCCATTCAAGTGAATTTTTTGATAATTGAGTTTCTGGATCAAACGAACGAATACTTTCAATTTCGTTTCCAAATAATTCGAGACGTAGCGGAAATTCAGAGCTAAAGGAGAACACATCAACAATGCCTCCTCTTACGGCGAATTGTCCGGGGTCATAGACGAAATCAGTACTTTCAAAACCATAGGTTGAGAACAATTCCGACAAAAAAGGTATGTCAACGTTTTCTCCGACATTTGCTTTAAAGACGTTTTGAATCAGCGAACGTTTGTTGAGGACTTTTTCTACTAGAGCTTCTGGATAGGTTACGATGATTTTGGTTTCTTCATTAAGCACTCTTGTCAAAGTTTCAGAACGGTGAAGGATATTGGCGTTGTCTATGGATTCGGGCTGATAAGGTTTCTTGTATGAAGTAGGAAAAAAAGAAGGGACCCTTGATTCTTCTAAATGATTTAAGTCAGTCATGAGTAAATCTGCATCCTCTTTGTCGTGCATGATTACGAGTAGAGGCTGCTCAATTTTTTCTGAGGAAATCAATAAATTCATAGCATCAGAACTGCCCACCAATCCTTTCAGTTTGATGTTTTTTTGGGGTTCGCTAATCTTTGCCAAAAGAAGATTAAGCGCAGGGTCATTTTTAAAAAGTGAGACGACTTCTTTTACTTTCATTTCTGAATTTTATAACTCGTCGACAAAGCTAAAACTTTCCCTTTCCAAAAAAATCTTACGTGATCAAAAGGAAGTAAAAACACCAAAGAAATTTTGAGTGGTAAGGAAAAAATCAAATAGGCCTTTGTAACTAATTAAAAATACGGAGAATCCCATATTATTGTGGTAGAAAGAAGAGAGAAGATGGTTCATTTAGACAAGGAACAATTATTGGCCCAAGGCGTAAATACCTCAGAAGTAGGGGAGCAAATAAAGCGTTTTCAAAAGGGATTTCCCTTTGCAAAATTGATAAAATCCGCCAAGGTTTCGGAGGGCATCATAAGTTTGAATGTAACACAAAAAAAAGAATTACGATCCCTTTATGAACAGCGTGGAAAAGCTAAAAAAAAGGTAAAGTTTACCCCAGCCTCAGGAGCGGCAACCCGAATGTTTAAGGGGCTTTTCGAATATCTGTCAGCAGTAAATCAGTACCAAGGAAAAGAGAATGAGATGCTCCCACCTACAGCTGAAGTAGCGCATTTTTTGAACCATTTGTCGCAATTTCCTTTTTATGAAACGCTGAAAGCAGGGCTTCTCGAAAAAGGAATCTTTGAGGAAGCGCCTGCGGAGGTAATAAAGGAATTATTGCAGGAAAAAGGCTTGAATTATGGGCAGTTACCCAAAGGACTGATCAACTTTCATGCTTATCCAGAAGGAGTGCGGACGCCAGTCGAAGAGCATCTTGTTGAGGGATGTTTGTATGCCGCCGACGATCAAGGACGCGTCCACATCCATTTTACCATTAGTGTCCATCATCGCGATGCTTTTAATAGGCTCTTAAACGAAGTGCGCAAGAGTTATGAAAAAGCGTATGGAAAAATCATAGAAATCAGCCTGAGTGAGCAAAAAAAAGCAACCGATATAATAGCGGTAGATTTGAAAAATAATCCTTTTAGAAAAGACGATGGGTCTCTACTTTTTCGTCCAGCTGGCCATGGGGCCTTGCTCGAGAACCTCAATGAAATCGATGCCGATCTTATTTTTATAAAGAACATAGACAACATTTCTATTGACCGATATCCATCAGCGACCATTGAACACAAAAAAATATTGGGAGGAAAGTTAATAGAGGTCCAAGCTAAAGTGTTTTCCCTTTTAAAAGAATTAGAGACAACTTGCTCTGAACAAAGGCTGATTGGGATGAATCAATGGGTGCGTAAAGAATTGGGCTTTGATTCATCGGTTGATCTCGATAGAGGGGCTTTATGGGACCACTTGAATCGCCCGATCAGAGTTTGTGGGATGGTGAAAAATGAGGGAGAACCAGGGGGAGGGCCTTTTTGGACAGCTACAGATAAAGGAAGATCTCTACAAATTGTGGAGGGGGCACAGGTGAATTTTAATATAATGGAACAAAAACAGATTTTTGAAAGCGCAACTCATTTTAATCCCGTTGACATTGTTTGTGGTGTTAAAAATTACAAAAATGAAAAATTTAATTTGCTGGAGTTTCGCGATTTAAGTTCAGGAATCATCACTCAGAAGTCTCAAGGAGGGAGGGATCTTAAAGCACAGGAATTGCCCGGTTTATGGAATGGTGCTATGTCGTATTGGCACACTGTTTTTGTGGAAGTTCCTTTGAGCACGTTCAATCCAGTAAAAACAATTAACGACTTATTGAAGCCCGCGCATCAATAATGAGCTGAGAATGACGATTATTGATATTGGATAAGACCATTTTGCGATTAATTGGAAAGGATAGATGATAGGAAAGCCATAAGAAAATAAGTATCTGGGAGAACAACAAAAACAGAGGAATCTTATTTATTATCGGATGATTAAAAGAATCAAAAAACGAAATTTAAAAGCAGGTCATATTCCATTAACTTCGCATTTAGAAAGATAGAATGGAAGTTATTTATGTACTTATAGGGGATAGGTGGAGGCGGTTCACTTGGCTATTACTTGCAGGAGGGGCCTCAGCCATATTATATGCGTATGGCATTAAAGTGGTGCATGATACACTGACTACAGAAAATAATGTGGAAAACATAATCTCTGTAGTTCTATTGATCACCGTTTCAGTGGGTCTTTCAGTTTTTTCAGGACGGTATATGAATCGTCTTTTTGAAGAAAAAATTGATGTTTTAAGAATTGATTTGAGTCGAAAAGTAATGAGGTCCTCATTTGAAACAATAGAAAGAAAGGCGATAAAAATAGCGCCCATTTTAACGGCTGAAGTCAATACCCTGACCGGTTTCGTTAAATTGCTACCGGAAGCGATCATTTCGAGTTTGAAAATTTTTGGGATTCTCATGTACATGTTATGGCTATCTTGGCAAATATTTCTATTTATTGTGTTGCTCTTAGGGGTCATTTTGGCCATTAATTTTAGTGTTTTGGGAAGGGTTCATAGAGAAGAAAGAAAGGCGAAAGAATTTAATCTCGGTATTTATGCCACTATACAAGGGATGGTTACAGGAATAAAAGAATTAGTACTCAACAAAAAACATCACGATAGTTATATTGAGAGGGCCATTGCTCCTAAAAGTAATGGGTTCGCCCGGCAAAACATTATACTCAATAACATCAATCTTTTTTTAATAAAATCACCTGAGTGGATTGCCATTATGGCCATTGCAGGCCTGGTTATGTTTGCAGAAAATATTTCTTGGTTTTCAGAGGAGGAGTTTATTAAGTTTTTTACTTTAATGCTTTTTCTCCTACCCTCAATGATTGTTTTAATCAGCTTTTTTAGTGGGGTAAAAAGAATGAAAGTAGCGGTTGAAAAAATCAATGACTTAGGGCTTGAATTAGGAAAAAAAACGGACTACAATGAGGAAAATGTTGAATCTTTGAGCTTGAGTGAGGAAAGCGGCGGAAGGATTCGAAAAAAGGCATGCCTAATCGAATTAGAAAAAGTCACCTATAGCTATCAGTCTAACAAGCGTGTTTTTACGATTGGACCGATCAGTTTGAAAATTTATAAAAATGAAGTTTTATTTGTTATTGGAGGGAATGGTAGCGGAAAAACAACGTTTTCAAAATTACTTACGGGGCTGTATACACCGGAAAAAGGGCAGATAATTTTTGGAAGCCAGCCCATAACCCCTGCTATGGTTTCCAGTTATCGAAATGTACATTCCGCTATCTTTGCAGATTCTTATGTATTTGATGATCTCACCTACTTGAAAGACTCACCGATGTGGATGTATGCCAAAGAGCTCATTCAAATGCTAGAATTGGAGGATAAAATTTCGCTAGATCAGATGATGTTATCGGATGTAAATTTATCTTACGGTCAAAGAGGAAGGTTGAATCTACTCAGAACCATTTTAGAAGATAAGCCGGTCATGCTGTTCGATGAGTGGGCAGCAAATCAAGACCCTTATTTTAAGAAAAAATATTACCGAAAAATCATCCCTGAGTTGCGGAAAATAGGGAAAACAATCATTGTCATCAGCCATGACAGCAATTATTATGATTTGGCGGATCGAATTATTGAATTTTCTGAAGGAAAGGTGTTTTCGACAACCATAAACAAATGATCATTTGAGAACGTTTTTGCATCATTGGTTTGGGATACCAACAAGACCGGGTAAAGGACCGTTTTTGAAAGCGCCCATTGAAATTGCAGCGGATCAAAGCCCAAAACTGAGTTTTTGTATTACCCATAAAAATAGATTCGAATATCTTCAAAAAACGTTATTTCAAAATTTAAAAGACAACGAAGAAGACCGGTTAGATATTGAGTTTATATTAATGGATTTTCATGAATCTGATGAGGTCATGCATTGGATAAAGGAAACCTTTCCTAAAGAGATTGGTCAAGGCTATTTAAAATATTTTAGGGCTAAGATGCAAGGTTGGTCGGCACCATTGGCAAAAAACACAGCTCATTATGTCGCGAGCGGTATAATATTAACCAATTTGGATTGCGATAATTTTACTGGTATGGAAGGAGGAAGATTTGTATTGGAACAATATTACAAAGAGGAGAGCAATCTAATGCTTTGGCAATTCAGTAGGGTGAGGAGAGATGGGTCCTACGGAAGGATGTCGTTTTATCAGCAGGCTTTTGAGGATCTTGGAGGCTATGATGAAGGGCTATTGGAGATGGGCTTTCAAGACAATGATCTTATGTTAAGGGCTTTAAAGATGGGCGTCAAGAGAATAGAACGTAACGAAAAATTATATAACAAGGCCATCAAGCATGAAAAATACAAACCGGCTCACATCTCATTTCGAAGTATGGAGCGTTGGAACAAAGCACGCTCTAAGATGAATATCAAACAACAAAAACTGAGTGCAAATAATGGCAGCTATGGTCTACGAGAAGGAATTCTGTTTATGAATAAAGAGGGAGAAATGGAGCCTTTTGAAAAAGGCTAATTCTTATCTTGGTACTGCATGATTTAGATAAGCTTAATTTTGACATGCGCTGTCTTAAGCACAAGAATAGGGAACAGATGATTCAACAAGAAGAAAAATGAAATCAAAATTTGATTTATATCAGTTGATTACGCCGAACATTGACGATTATGCTCAATATGGGATGGCATCTGTTTATGGATATGCTCAAAAACACGGATACAGTTATTCAGTTCAGCGCTCACAATTGGTTGAAGATATGCATGTGAACTGGACCAAAATAGAGATGATTAGGCAGGCCTTATTATTGAGCGCATCTAAATGGATTGTGCTTTTTGATGCAGACCTTATCTTGATGAATAGTGAGATTTCCTTAGATTTTTTTATTGAAAAGATGCCTTCGAACATTCACATTCTTATGCCAGGAGATACCCATTTTTTTAAATGGAGAAAGCCTAATGCGGGCTTTATTATGGTGAGAAGATCTCAGCAGGGTAGGAAAATTGTGGATGAGTGGATGAAGGCGTCTAGGGGTGAGGGGCGTCATTTGGCAGATAAACATCCACGGAATCAAGGTGTATACTGGAACTATGTGATGCCTAAATTTTATAATAATCAACAGCTTATTTCAAGGAGGTATTGTGCCAAATATCATTGGTTTTATCGTTTCATTGGACACGGGAAATTTGCTTTTCATATCACGCAAACAGATGATCAGAACCGGAGCGAAAACATGAAGAAGTTAGTTTCACAAAAGGTGCCTATAACAATCATTGAATGGGCCACCGCTAAATTAAGGAGTCATCGGAGTGGGCTCCTGAAATTATTATAGGGCAACCAATTAAGAAGGATCAATTCTTTAATGTTTTTCTTTAAAATGATATTGTGCAGTTTCATTGCGCATTTCTTTCCAATTAGGATGGCTTTTCCATAATCCAGTACTGCTCCCCTTATCTTCAATATCTTGGATTTTTCCATTCAGCTTATTGGTGACAAGATGATGACCTAAAGCCCCATGGGCTAGATGAGCATTGATGACAATGTCATCACAAAGGACAAAGGAACTGGGACCTTCAGGAAGGATGGGAATGTTATTTAATCCTTCTTTTTTAAAAAAAATCATGCGCCCCTTAATAATATCCACTTTTAAACATTTTTGAGGAAAACTGAGATGTTTAGGGATACCGATTGACCCTAGTTTTTGTAGTCCTTTGGCGAGGACATTTTTAGGAAAGTAGAGATTATTTTTTCCAAGAATTACTCCATAAGGGCCAATGGCCATCCCTTTATGACTCTTTTCTTCGTATTCTTTTACTAGAAGCTCTAAAGCATCCTCTTTGGTAATCAATAAGTCGTCGTCGTGCGACATGATATAATCGTTTTTAGCAAATGTGCCCATAAACCACCGAGGCCAACAGCGAACATTATCTGAGGAATTTAAAACCCAATCAACATCAGCGTGAACAAAAGGTTCTGGAGCATTGTTCCAAACAAAGATTTCACAGGGAATGGTTTGCGATTTCAAAGCCAAAATGATTTTATTTAGATTCTCTCGACGTTTATAGTTCATCAGCAAAACAGTAACCATATGTTGTAAAATTTAAGAGCTAGAGCGTCTACAAAGGATTCACTAAAAAGTAAAATTAATCATGGAATGGTATGAAAAGGGGAGTTTCTACTAAAGTTTTTATTTCCACTCCTATTTAAAATGTTAAATTTACGGACTGAAAGAATCTCCTTAACAACCATATAATGATAATAAGGCCTTTATAGAACAGGAGAATATATAGATAATATTTTGGCAGGTGAATCTGAGACTCATGCAAAAGCTTTTCTTTGTTTCAATATTTTTGTTGGTTAGTATTGATTTAATCAAGGCTCAGGTTGATGTACCTGGGGACTTGGAGAACGAATATTTTCAATTATTAGCTCTTAAAAATCAGCAGGTTAATCATTTGGGTTATGGGCTGACGATTGATCCATTTTTTGATTCTTTGGAGTGGTTTTTATGGGATCGATTCCAATCTAAAATAAACGTAACTGAGGGTCTGACCCTTTTAGACTTAGGATTCAAAACACATATTAATACAGCTTATCCACGAGGTTACAACGACGGCCCCTCTTGGCGGGGGCGAGGCCTCACTCAGGAAGTCAACGTGGGGTTGCGTTTGAAAAAAAACAGGTTTTCATTGACTTTTTTACCCAACATTTTTTATTCTCAAAATGCTTCCTTTGAGCTTGCGCCCCAGATTAAAAAAGACGTGAGCCCTTTTTCTTATCAATTTGCGAACAAGGCTTCCGTTTCTTATCGAACCGATTGGGTTCAGCGGTATGGGGATAAAGCGTTTGTGAATTTTCATTTAGGGCAGTCGGAGCTTAGATATCAAGACAGTATTTTCACCGTGGGTCTGGGAACCCAAAACTTAAAATTAGGACCAGCGAACATCAGTCCAATCATTTTAAGTCGTAACGCAGGGGGTTTTCCTAGTTTAGATTTGGGGACGGCCCAACCGCTTCCGCTTCATTTTAAAAATAAAGACTTGGGAGCTTTTGAAACCAAGATCATTTTTGGTCAACTGTCCGAATCTAACTATTTTGATAATTTTCCGGAGAATAATAAGCTATTTTTTACAGGAATGACGGTAGGTTATAGCCCTCCTTTTTTGCCAAATTTAGTATTGGGCTTCAATAAAGTATTGTACAAGCAAAGTAAGTATTTTACGCCACCCGACTTAGCTGCGTTGTTTTGGGTTTTTGATCAAGGAATCATGATTGATTCAGTGTTAACTAAAGATTCCTTTGATCAAATGGCTTCATTGTTTGTAGATTGGAAGTTTGAGGAGGCTGATTTGAGGATCTATTTTGAATGGGCAAAGAATGACTTTAGTGGGGATTTTATTCGAATCATTACTGAACCAGAGCACGGTAGAGCCTATACTATAGGCCTTGAAAAGGCGTTTGATCTCCGCAAAGAAAAAGTCTTATATTTCATGATGGAACACAGCAATTTGGTCAGAAATCAAAGCTGGCTGTACCGCGCCAACCCACCATATTATCAACACATAATCGTAGATCAGGGCTACACCCATCAAGGGCAAGTATTGGGAGCGGGGATTGGTGGGGGTTCGATGAGTCAATTTCTAGGATTAAGCCTCTACGATCAAAAAAGTCTTTTAGGAATTGATTTTCAAGCCATTAGGTTTGATGATGATTATTTCTTAGAAATGGATCATGGTAGTGGCCAAAAAGAGCTCTATAATCGACATCAAAATGAGTTCAGCTTAGGGCTTAAATATCAAAGACGCTTCCAAAAAGGAGCCATAGGCGCTAAAATGATTAACAGTTTTTATATGAATCGATATTATATTTTGGATAATAATGAATATAATTTATCACTTAATATTCAGGCTAAGTATTTCTTACATCAGTCTAAATAACAATCGTGTTAAGGGAGCGCAGTTTTTTCGGCAACCTTATTCAAGGGCCTTCTAGTTTTATCTTTACCTAATCGGGAGAGAGAGGGCATTTATGCGTTCTGGCCAAAGAATCGAGCGCTATTATGAATGAGCAAGAGAGGGATCCTCTCTTCGGAGCTTCAGGATGTGCGTTTATCCCTAAAGGGGGCTACTGCGTGATCGTAAATTCACCCTTGGCCTTGCGGATCCTTGACAAAGGCCAGTTAAAAGAAAAAAAGATGAAAGGATGAGCGACACCCCTTTAAGAATTTTTAATTACCAAAACTACAATACTCTAAAAACCCAGCATCATGACCAATGGGAGAGCCATCAGGCGCTTTAAGTGTCTCGGTTTCCTTAACCTCTTCAGGATTTTCTAGCCAAAGGGCAATGAGGGCAGCCATGCTTTTATAATGCGCGGCATCCTCGAAAACCTCAGTTTTTCTGCCGTTGCAGTAGTCCAAGAGTTCAAGAATCAGCGCATAACTGATGGATTTAACATCGGTTTGCGATCCTTCGTGCACGTTAAGTAACATTAATTTATCTAGAATTTTTCGCTCAACAATGCGTTGAATGGCGCGCTCTTCAGGATTGGAATGCGGGGTGTACCACGTACTTTCAAGGAGTCGGCGGATGACTGGAGCCAGTCCAGGCTGCTGGGCATCTAGGTCGTGATACATGACCAAGCGATTGGCCCGGTGCGGATGGAGTAAAAAAGACAACGACATCTCACTTGCCGTTTCAACAGCGGTATAATAATCGAAAACAGGCCCCATTTTACTTCCAAAAGATTCCCTACTTCTATCATATTCTTGTGCTTTGGGGGGAATTTTGGCCAATAATGTTTTAGAAAGCATTAAAGACTTTGGCTGCACGGTTTGAATGAGGGCCCCGAGGGCTTCCCACTGTGCGTCGGGAGCGATCATGGCCGTTTTTAGTTGAAGATCTCCTTTTATGGAATAGCTATAGTCTAAGCCCCCGACAACCTTAGAGGCGGCCTCTATTTGATACCGGTGAAAAAGATACATCGGAACCAAGACCTCTTCCAATGACGAGTACGGGGAGCCCATGGGAAGACTCTTTTCAGATAAATTACCGAGGACTTTTTCTCTAACCATCATCATGCGACTCAATTCGTTGGCGGCCCCAGCACCTTCATCCCATAGATGTGCAATAGGATGTGCACCATCGGCTGCTCTAGCGTCTCGGTCTGATATAAAGCGAAGACCCTTCTTATGCGTTTCTTCAAGCAAGGTGTTGAGTGCGGCGTGGGCATCTATGCCCTCATCATATTGGGTGTATCCAAATTTAATGGCGGCGATATCCCATTCGCCAATATTGACATCATAGGCGTCAGATAAATCGATTTCCCCGGCGCTATCCAATTTGACCAAAGGATGTGGATAGTCCATCACAGAGGCGCGATCATCACTACTGGCGGCATAATTATGTACTAAGCCGAGGGTATGTCCCACTTCGTGTGCTGCCAATTGCCGAAGGCGTGATACGGCAAGGGTCATGTGGGGACCTACTCCTTCATCATATTCATTTAAGAGCCCCTGGGCAATTAAAAAGTCTTGTCTAACTCGCAAGGAACCTAAGCTTACTTGTCCTTTAATGATTTCTCCGGTTCTGGGGTCAACGATAGAGGATCCGTAGGACCATCCACGGGTAGATCGATGTACCCATTGTATCATGTTGTATCGAATATCCCAAGGATGGGCACCCTCAGGGAGCAATTTAATTTGAAAAGCATTGATGAACCCAGCGGCCTCAAAGGCCTGATTCCACCATTTGGCTCCGTCCATTAAGGCAGATCGAACGGGTTCAGGGGCACCTCGATCCAGATAGTATATGATGGGTTTTATGGCTTCAGATTTGGCCAATTCAGGATTTTTTTTCTGTAGTCGATGTCTGTTAACAAAGCGCTTTACCAGAGCGGAAGCCACAGGGGTTGCATAGTCTTGATAGGAGGTTGCGTAAAAACCACTGCGGGGATCATAAATTCTTGGTTGATAATTGTCATCTGGCAGCTCAATAAAAGAATGATGTGTTTGTACGGTGATGGCATCGGGAGAAGGGACGACCGATCGCACCCAATTGCCCGTAGCCTGTCCAGTATAGGTCTGAATGACTTCATATTCAGAATTTTTGGGGAAATTGAGCAGATTAGGTAAATATAAAGCAGAACGCGATTTATCGATTTTGAACTGTCCCTGTTTGGCTCTGGACAGTCTCTGGGCAATTCCTTGACTATCTTGTAACAGAAAATCATTTAATTCAATGAGATAAAGAGTTCCCGTGTGTGCTATAATGGGAAATCCCCACAAAATGGATGAGGCGAAAGCTTCTTTAACCGAGTTTACTTCGTCAGGATTGACACTGATGGCACGGTAGTCTTGATTGGGCTGGACCAACATTAATTTTTGTCCATATTTTTTAAATTGAACGACTTTTCTTCCGCCAAGCTTTCCCCTATCCAGACCGAGGTCATTGGAACCAACCCCTGCAGATAAGGTATTGACATATAAAAATTCTGGGGCATTCAGGTCCACGGAAATATATAGCTTGTCTTTAGAAGCATCATAGAAAGAAGGGAAGTAACCTTCCGTACGGCGCAGGTTTTCGGTAAAAGCGGAAATAGAAACTTCTTTTGAAGTAGGGGTGACGGTTCCTTTATTCGCTTTTTTTCTTTGTGCAGTGACGTTTAGAAGTGTTCCCATCAACAGTACCGCGACCCAAATATTTTTCATAATCTTTTTATTTTAATTAATAAAAGGTTTCCTTAACCAATATGAGAAGTAAATATATTCAGAATCAATTGTGAAAGAGCGTTATTTTATTGCAGTGGTATTACCTCAGGATATTCGGGAAGAGGTATACAATTTTAAAAAAATCATGGCAGAACAACATCACGCTTGTCATGCCTTTAAGTCACCGGCTCACATTACGCTTCACATGCCGTTTAAATGGGAAAGCTCAAAAAAGGGGGAACTTGAACAAGCCCTGGCCCAAATGACTTCGGGCCTAAGGCCCTTTGAGGTAGCCCTTCAAGACTTTGGTGTTTTTGAACCGCGTGTGATTTTTATAGACGTCGCTGAAAATAAAGAACTCAGGGAGTTAAGGAGCAAGGTATTATTAGAAATGAGAAAAAGGAATATTTATAATGGAGAGTATAAAAATTTAGGATTTCAACCCCACGTAACCATTGCTTTTAGGGATTTAAGAAAAGCGAACTTTTATGAGGCTTGGGAAACTTTTAAAGATCAAAAATATGAAAGGATTTTTTCTGTAAGTGGCATTACCCTGCTTAAATACCAATCAGACCATTGGCATGAGAGTGGAACTTTTCCATTTATGGATACCAATTGACTGTGTCTGCTTTATTTCTTTGATTTAACCTGAGGCTTTTGACGGTTTTGTTTTTTCGGAAATGAACCAAGTTTTCTTGATCCTTGAAGGCATTGACCAACAAACTGTTGAAAACAGCGATTTCATCAAAGGGGCTTAAGTTTTCGTATTCCAGAAAACACCAGATGCCATTATCTTCTTTTTGGCTCCCCAAATAATGAAGGGGGAGTACTTCTTTGTTGGTTGTGAAACGCAGGTTTTCTAAAAGATATCGTTGTAATAATACATTGAGCTTGGCAGAATCTAATTCCAGAAGGTCTAGATCGGGCTCTTCGGCATAGTCAGAAAGCCCCATTTCCAAGTCATCCGCAAACAGGCGAACACTGATTTTAAGGTGTTTATCATTGGAATCATAGGTTACATCACAAATGCTAACATGAAACGGATGAAAAAGGTATAGTTTCGTAAGAACAATCCAAAGGAACATGGGCAGACAAAGAATTTTAACGTAAATATAATGTCAGAATTTAGATTATATCTTGATTTAGGGGTCTTCCACATATTAGATTTTGCAGGATACGACCATATGTTATTTGTGATGGCTATTGCAGCTATTTATTTGCTCAATGATTGGCGAAAAGTTTTGGTTTTGGTTACGGCTTTTACCATCGGTCACAGCATCACCTTGGCTTTGGCGACGCTAGACTTGATCAAATATGATTTGGAGTTGATAGAATTCTTAATTCCCCTGACCATTTTCATTACAGCCTTGGCTAATTTATTTACTAGAGACCGACGACGATTTGAGGCCACCCAACGAAAAGGCTATATTAATTATTTTTTTGCAGGATTCTTTGGCACCATTCATGGCTTGGGGTTTTCTAGTTATTTAAAAGTTTTACTTGGTGCCGAGCAAATCATTTTAAAGCCATTATTTGCATTCAATATTGGTCTTGAGATCGGACAGATGGTCATTATGACCCTTTTTTTAACCTTAAGTACTGTTTTTGTTGATTTTTTTGGGGTTGACCGTCGGGATTGGAAAATGATTATTTCTTCCATTATTCTTGGTGTTTCTGCAACCCTAATTTTGGGGACTGATTATATGTTTAAATAGAAAATAAGATGAGAAAACGCGCATTTTTTTTAAGTATTTTAATGATGGCCATCCTGGGAGTATGGGGCCAGACGCCCGCACAATGGGGCCAAAAATTTGAGCAATTAGGAACTTCCTTGCCTACGCCAAACACATATAGAACGGCGTCAGGAGCTCCAGGAAAGGATTATTGGCAGCAACGCGCCGATTATAAAATCGAATTGACACTGGACGATGTAAAACAGCAAATAGAGGGCACAGAGGCCATCACTTATTTTAATCAGTCACCTGATCCATTGGATTATTTATGGCTACAGCTAGATCAAAATTTTCGTGCTCAGGATTCCGAAACTCCTTTAGTGACGGAGTATTTTATGAAGGATTCCGTAAGCGCAAAAGAGTTATTCACTATTCAAAATAATTTTGATGGGGGATTTCGGATAGATAAAGTTTTAGATGAAGCCGGTCAACCCCTCGCTTATTTCATAAATAAAACCATGATGCGGATCAATTTGGAGCATCCCTTGTTACCGGGAGCGCAGATGACCTTTCAGGTTGATTGGCATTATAAAATTAATGACCGTATGAGTTTAGGAGGGCGTTCGGGCTACGAATATTTTCCGAAAGATGATAATTATTCTTATACGATTGCTCAGTTTTATCCTAGAATGGCCGTTTATGATGACGTGGAGGGTTGGCAAAACAAACAGTTTCTTGGGCGAGGAGAGTTTGCTTTGAGTTTTGGAAATTTTGAAGTCGCCATGACTGTTCCAGAGGATTTTATAGTGGGCGCAACAGGGACATTACAAAATCCTAAAGACGTCTTGACGTCAAAAGAGCAACTGCGATTTGAGAAGGCGAAGCAGTCTTTTGAAGATCCTGTGATTATTGTGACGCAGGAGGAAGCGATTCAAAAGGAGGCCCATAAAAAACGAGGGAAGGCGACTTGGACGTTTAAAGCGGACAGCGTAAGGGATTTTGCTTTTGCGGCATCTAGAAAATATATTTGGGATGCCATGGCAGTAGATTTGAATGGTAAAAAATCATTGGCGATGTCTTATTATCCCAAGGAAGGGAATCCCCTTTGGGAATCCCATTCGACCCGAGCGGTACGTCAAACACTGATCACCTATTCTCGGTACACCATTGACTACCCTTACCCTGTGGCGATTTCAGTGCATGCGGCCAGCTTAGGTATGGAATACCCTATGATTTGTTTCAATTTTGGACGACCAGAAGCCGACGGAACCTATACAGATGAAACCAAGTGGAGGATGATTTCGGTCATCATTCATGAGGTGGGACATAATTTTTTCCCTATGATTATTAATTCAGACGAGCGGCAATGGACTTGGATGGACGAGGGATTGGATAGTTTTGTTCAGTCCATTGCAACAAAAGAATATGATGCTAATTTTCCTGTGGGCCGGGGTGCCCCTGAGCAGATCATTCCTTATATGAGCGGCGAGCAGGGGTTGTTGAGACCCATCATGACCAACTCTGAACAAATTCTTCAATTTGGAAACAATGCTTATGCAAAACCAGCAACCGCGTTGTCTATCTTAAGAGAAACGGTTATGGGACCCGAGCTGTTTGATTATGCCTTTAAGAAATATGCAGAAAGATGGGCCTTTAAAAGTCCTGCCCCTGCAGATTTTTTCAGAACGATGGAAGATGCTTCTGCGATAGATTTGGACTGGTTTTGGAGGGGCTGGTTTTACACTACTGATTATGTAGATATTGGTGTGGAAGAAGTGAAGCATTACCGCATGCAGACCGAGGAGGAGGGGTTGGAAAAACGCCAGATCTCGGGAGAAGACAAAAAGTTGAATACCGAACAAAAAAGGTTTACAGAAGAAGTAAATACCTTTGTATTTAAAAATACTGAAGCCAAGGAATATCGAGAATTCAAAAATAAGTTCAATGAAATAGAGATAAAGGAAGGGTTTGCGGACCAAAACTTTTATGAAGTTAAGTTGGCAAACAAAGGGGGCTTGGTCATGCCGGTTATTATCGAATGGAGTTATGCCGATGGAAGTACGGAACGGGAAAAATTACCTGCTGAAATTTGGCGAAAAAACGAAAAGGAAGTCACCAAAGTCTTTGTAAAATCCAAAGAGGTCGTAGGAATAGTTATTGATCCCAATAAAGAAACCGCCGATGCAGATACGGGAAATAATCAGTATCCCAATGTGGTTCAAGAATCCAGGTTTGACAAGTTTAAGTCAAGCAAAAATTAATGAAAGCCTTATAAATAGTAGATTAATATGAAATTCATTAAATCCATTTTTTGGATGATTTTCCTTCTTTTTTTAGCACAGTGTAGCCAAAAGAAGGGAGCCATCGCCGAGGATTTGGAGTCGGGGGATTTAAATTATCCATTGCCGGGTTTTGATTTGGAGGGATCGGATCCTTTGGCCATTGTCTTGGCAGACAGAATCATGTCAGCGATGGGAGGTCGAGAGGCCTGGGATAAGACGCGATATATAAAATGGAAATTTTTTGGTAGACGGACTTTGTTATGGGACAAAGAATCAGCAAGGGTTCGTATAGAAATTGAACAAGGGGATCAAGTTATTTTGTTAGATCTGAATCAATTAACAGGGAAGGTTTTTCAGCAAGGAATCGAACTTACGGATCCAGACAGCGTGTCTTTTTATTTAGCGAAGGGTGAAAGGATATGGATTAATGATTCTTATTGGCTGGTGATGCCCTTTAAACTCAAGGATACCGGCGTGACACTTACGTATGTAAAGGAGGATATGACTCAATCCGGGGAGCTCAGCGACGTACTTAAATTGACCTTTGAAAATGTAGGGGTTAGCCCAGATAATGCTTATTGGGTATGGGTTTCTAAAGAGCAAGATCTGATTAAACAGTGGTCTTACTTCACTCATTTTACAGATTCTTTACCCCAATTCGTATCACCATGGGATGACTATGAGCAGTTTGGACAAATTTTGCTTGCACAAGGGCGAGGATCAAGAAATCTCACGGAGGTGGCTGTATTAACAACCGTACCTTCGCAAACATTTATTTCTTTGTGATAGGTCTAAGTTTTATTTTTACGTTAATGAAGCAACGATTCATCATGTCACTGGTTCTTTTGCTAGGCCTTACCCATACGCGGGCACAAGATTCATTGAGCTATATTTTGGATCGGCATCATGAGGCCCATCAACAAGAGCTTTGGGAGGGGATTAAGAGCCTATCGGCAAAAGGAAATTGGCTGAGTCTACACGGGTCTTATCCGGCTACTTTTTATTTTAAAAAGCCAAATAAATATTTAATGATCAATAAAAGGTCAAGGTTTATTGAGGCTTGGGATGGTATTGAGTCATGGACGATCGCCAAATGGACAAAATCATCAGTAGCTCAGTTATCTGCTGAAGAGACGATGATCAATCAAGTGATATTTTCCTTTGGATCACCGCTCAGGCGTGTGGCTGGCCTAGAGAACAAGGGGATTGTGTTTTTTGATCAGGCACCTCACTATTGGATAGTTGAAGATCAGGGCCATATATTGATTGAATATTTCATCTCAACACAAACATTTTTGTTAACTAAAACTATTTTTACAAAAAAGACAGGTGAGCCGTTGGTCGTTATCCGTGAAGTCATAAAATATGGGAATTTTCAAGGGGTTTCTTTTCCAACTCAAATAAAATTGCAAACCAAGGCGATGGTTGCAGAATATGTTTTTAATAAAATTACTTTGGGGGCTCCGGTTCAAGAGAAAAGGTTTAGTAAGCCGGTAAAGAAATAGGGGATTTGTATAAAAAGAGCCTCCTTAAGTGAAAAAGGAGGAGAATAATAAAAAAAGAATTTATGAAAGCAAAAGTTTGGTTGATTACAGGATGTTCCAAAGGGTTTGGACGTGAATTGGCTAAGTTAGTTGCCGATAAGGGGCATGTAGTGATTGCGACGGTTCGTAACGAAACGGAGGTAGCAGGACTCGAAACCTTATCCAAAGGAAAAATTAAAGGATGGGTATTAGACGTTACGGAAACCGAGGCAGAAAACCGAACCCAAAGGTTGATTAAAGAATCTTTTGATGGTCAGGTAGACGTATTGGTTAACAATGCAGGATATGGATCCATTGGTGCCATTGAGGAAATCAATGATGAAGAAATCAAAAGACAATTTTCTGTAAATGTGTTTGGAGCCATCTCAATGATCAAAGCGGTATTGCCTTTCATGCGAGCCAGAAAAACAGGACACATTTTGAACATTACTTCTATTGCGGGACTCAATGGATTTCCTGGAATTGGGATTTATAATGGATCAAAATTTGCGTTAGAGGGAATTGGGGAGGCCTTGGCCCAAGAAGTTGAGCCCTTAGGCATTTATGTCACGAATGTGGAACCGGGGCCTTTTAGGACAGACTGGGCAGGCACCTCTGCCACCTATGCACCTAATACCCTAGCCGATTACACGGAAACTGCGGAAAAAAACGCTAAGGCCATTGAGAAGGTAAGTGGAAACCAAATAGGGGATCCTTTAAAGGCGGTTCAGGCCATGTATGCCCTGACGCAATTAGAACATCCTCCCGTACACTTACCCTTAGGGGCCCCCGCATATAAAAGAATCAGATTAAAACTCGAGGCGTTCCGTGCGGAAATAGATGAATATGAATATTTAGGATTACCCACAGATTATCCCGAAGAAGCCTAATTGTAAATTAACTGAGGCCTTTCATGACATCAATGGCACGATCAATTTCGCTTTCATTGTTATAGATATGAACGGAATGCCGTAACAATTCAGTACCGACAGACCGGGGCTGTAGGCGTTCTTGGTCCCACATGGCTTTTTGTAATTCAGGCCCCGTCCAATTCGCAAAAGCATAGGTGGTTAGCCCTGCACACATGGTTGGATTAACAGAAGAGTGGATGGTGATTTTATCGAGGGTTTGTAACTGCGCACGCAGATAATCACCTAAGGCCTTGATCCTGCTGATCCATCGGTCTTCACCAATGGCATTAAAAAAATCTATCGCGGCGTCGAATCCAGCCATCAAGGCAGGGTTACCCGTACCGTTCTGCATGAGTCTGAAACCGTGATCTTCTTGATTCTCCCAGTTATAGCTGGCAATGGTTGTCCAGACGTCTGCTATCCGATTGGGATTGATGTACAAGATACCATTACCTGGAGGAGCCAGGAGCCATTTGTGTAGACTGGAGTAATAGGCATCACAGCCAATGTCTTGTACATTTACCTTTATTTGTCCCACACACTGCGCGCCATCTAAAACAGTAAATATGCCAAGTTTATGCGCTTCGGCACAAATCTCTTTAACGGGCATTATGGTTCCGTAAACGGAGACTATATGAGGAATGGCGATGACTTTAGTTTTTCGATTAACTAATTTAAACACAGCATTAAAAATTTCTTTTGGATCATTGGCTGGGAGCGGCATGGTTGCTTGCTTATAAATTAGGCCATGTCTTTTAGCTAACGATTTCCATGCTCCGTATCCACCGCCGTGTTCTTGGTTTGTATTGATGATTTCATCCCCAGTCTTTAATTTTAGACCGTTGGCGACATAATTCATTCCAAAGGTGGCATTTTGTATCAAAGCAATGCTTTTGTAATCTGCATGAATGATCTCACCAATTTTTTCGCGGAGTGCTTGATAGGGAAAATAGCCTGTGAGTAATTCTGGACCCGAACCTTTTTTATAATCGGTTTCAGCAGCATGTGTATTATAATGCATTAAATGATCGGTCATCTTATTGATCACATAAGCAGGCGTAGGGCCAATGGTCCCATTATTGAAATATACCTGATCCTCTTTAAGGATAAAATGTTTGCGTACTGCAGCCCAATAGTCTGTATTTGAGGAGGGTTTTTGTGAAAGTGACTGTAGATCTGACGAGGTGGAATGGGTTTCGTATTGCAGTAGGGGAGCAGAAAGTCCGCCGAGGAGACTTTTTTTTATAAAATTTCTTCGAGAGCGCATAATTTAAGAGTGCGTTTGATAAGCGGTAATAAAGCTAAGAAAAAAACCAGGCAGGTCAAAACAGAAAGATGATTAGAAACGAAGTGACTCCTTTAAAGGGTTTTAGTGGGCATGTATGGTTCCCTTTCTGAAAATCTTGATGATTATGACTGAGAGGGAAGTCTTTATTAGCCTTCGCTTTATGGATAAATGCAGCGCTCATGCGAAATAATTTTATTAGCGGAAGGGATTGGCTACGTTTGAAATGCTCCCTAATATAAAAAAACAAACAAAAGGAAAATCGCAGTAATAATAATGATGGGCGAGTGACCTTCTGGAAACTCATATTGACATATGGGACAAGTCTTGGTACCGTGTGAAATTTCCATGGCGCAACTAGAACATTCCTTTTTAGCTGAGGTAGTTTGATCTTTCATGATTTGAAAAGCAGATGAATTTTTGAGTGCATAGAGGAGAATTTATTGAACGGGGAAATAAAATAGGTATTTGGGAAGGGCTCATGTGTTAAGGTAAAAGGCCACCATTCGGCCTCATAAGGGATGAATCCATGTTTTTGCATGATTTGTCGAAGTAAGGCCCTATTGCGCTGTGCCCGTTCTGGAACCGCTTGATTAGAGGGCCAAGATTATGGACTCAAAAAATCCCAAGGAGTCCCCATGTAGAGTTCTTTACCTACCGAATTAACAAGTGTAAGATCTTCCGTGTGCTCAAATATGTATATTCAGGTTCTATTGCTCTCTCAACATCTATATTAAACGCGTATAGGACTGTCTCATGACATCGAGAGAATTGTATCTAATACAGTTTGGATGAAATCTTTTCACTCCGCAAACGATTGTAATTTTACTATCCATCAATAACCTCTCTTTATTATCGGAATTATAAATTTTTATAATTAAAATACACATTATAATCTAACGAACCTTGTGGAACAAGTAACTCTAAACGTCATAGATGGTATTATCATTATCTGCTACTTGGTGGGTATTATAGGGTATGGTTTTTTAAAAGGAAAGCAGCAATCTTCAGAAGATTATTTTCTAGCTGGGCATAATCTAACAGGGCCCATTGTTGGCATTTCACTCTTTACAGTAAATATAGGAAGCAGTACGCTAATTGGCCTTACATCGGACGCCTTTAAAGCAAATATTGTCGTTTACAATTATGAATGGATGGTTGCTGTGGTCTTGGTGATTTTTGCCGTTTTTTTCATACCTTTTTATTTGAATTCCAAAGTATACACAATGCCTGAGTTTCTTGAAAGAAGATACGATGGTCGCACCCGTTATTTCTTTTCTATCATCACAATAGTAGGAAATGTGATTATTGATACCGCTGCTGGACTCTATGCTGGTAATTTTATCTTAAAAATTATTTTTCCTGAATTAGATTCAGCAATCATCATTACCCTATTGGCCATAGCCGCTATGTCTTCCAGTATTTCTGCTACCTTAAATCCAGCTTCTACATTGATCACAATGGATTTCATTTTAAAATTGAAGCCCAACCTCTCAAGTAAAAATTTAGTGACATTTGGTCAAATAGCTACAGTTATCTTGGTAATGCTTGCGGCAGCTTGGGCATCTCAAAGAGAAAAATTTTCTTTCTTATGGGAATATCTACAATTGATTTTGGGCTTCATTGTCCACCCTGTCGTATCGGTATATCTACTGAGCCTTTTTTGGAAAAAGGGTAATGCAAACAGAGCATTTGCATCTTTATTAGGAGGACTGATCCTCTCTATGATTTTAATTCTTTCCAAAGTTAATCATTGGTTTCCGGTAATTAATGACATCCATTCTCTGCACACAGCACCCTTGCTTTTGTTGGCATGCTTAGTAATTCATATTTGTTTCAGTTTGCTTTCAGCACCTCCAAGTCAAGAAAAGATAGAAAAGAGGACTTGGACTAAAGCAATTTTTGATTCAGAAACCCAAGAATTAAATACTCTTTTTTGGTACAAAAATTATCGTAATCTTGCAATTTTATTATTCATGCCACTCATTTTAGGCTATTTTATTTAGGAATGACAGTAATCCAAAGATCAAAAAACTGGTGGAAAGAAGGTATAGTATACCAAATTTATCCAAGAAGCTTCAAAGATTCAAACGAGGATGGAATCGGAGACATCAATGGGATTTTGGAGAAACTTGATTATATCAAAAGTCTCGGGGTAAATATCATTTGGCTTTGTCCTGTTTACGGGTCTCCCAACAAAGATAATGGTTATGATATCAGTGACTATCGCGCCATTATGTCGGAATTTGGCAGTATGGCCGATTTTGATCTGTTACTTGAAGGCATTCATGCCAGAGGGATGAGAATTATTATGGATTTAGTTGCCAATCATACGTCTGATCAACATGAATGGTTCTTAGAGTCAAAAAGCTCAATAGATAGTCCAAAGCGAGATTATTATATTTGGAAAGACCCCATAAATGGGGGTGTACCCAATAACTGGACGGCCTTCTTCAGCGGATCAACTTGGGAACTAGATCCCCAAACAGGGCAATATTATTTACACTCTTTTGTTAAGGAACAACCAGACCTCAATTGGGAAAATCCAGAAGTGAGAACAGGTGTTCATGGGGTCATGAAATACTGGTTAGATAAAGGGATTGATGGTTTTAGAATGGACGTCATTTCCATTATCTCCAAACGCCATTTTAATGATTCCCCTTATGAATCCTTTAGCGAAACAGTTGCTAAGGTTTATGCCAATGGACCGCGTTTACATGAATTTTTACATGAAATGAATGTCCAAGTTCTTTCAAAATATGATATCATGACTGTAGGTGAAGGTCCAGGTATCTCTCTAGATAATGCAGCGGAATTTGTGGGTGAGGATCGGGCAGAATTAAATATGATATTCCATTTTGATCACATGTTCATTGATCATGGAGAAAATGGACGATTTGATCCCGTTTCTTTTAATAAAAAACAGGTTAAAGATATTTTCATAGCTTGGGATCGAGCTCTGGCTGGTAAAGGTTGGGGCAGCATCTTCTTGGGTAACCATGATTTTGCCAGAATGGTCTCACGCTTTGGTAATGATGGACTTCACCGAGACCCCTCAGCCAAGTTATTGGCTACTTTACTGATGACTATGAGGGGAACTCCTTATGTATATCAGGGAGATGAATTGGGCATGGTCAATAATCAAGTCGATCGCATAGAACAATTTGATGATGTTGAAATACAAAACACCTATCAAGATTGGAAAAACAAAGGTAAAGACCTTGATGCATTTATCTCCATTTCCAATGAAAAAGGGAGAGACAATGCACGTACACCTATGCAATGGGACGCGACTCCCAATGGGGGTTTTAGCACTGTAAAACCCTGGCTTGCTTCTAACCAGAAATATAAGAATATAAATGTTGCCCTTCAGGAGAAAGACCCAAATTCTATTCTCAATTATTATCGTAAATTGATCCAATATCGTAAAGATCACCTCACGTTGGTTTACGGAACCTTTGAAGTCATTCAAGAGGATCATGATACTCTTTTTGCCTATTGGCGGAAAGGAGATGAAAACTTATTGATCATTCACAATCTCTCAGATGATGAAACCATCTTTTGTCTGGATAACTTTGTTGAACTCAAAATAGAAATTTCAAATTATCAAGATTCACCGGAAGGGCACATAGAGCAACTCACCCTAAGACCTTGGGAGTCTATGATATATAGGACCTCTTAAACTCACTAAACTTAGGGCTCATATTTCAAGGGGAATACTTGAATTTCTGATCAAATCTTGCAAGTACCAAGTGAGATTCGAAACCCTTACTGAACAAAAATTGACAGGTTTTCTTTTTTTTGATCAAAAATTTTTCCTCCGTCTGCAGCTGACCCCATTTTTGATCTATTAACTCCTCAATCTTTAATTCATAATTATATGGGTCAAGTGTGGACAGTCCTTCTTCAATAAGGGATGAATTGATTTTATGTTTCCTCAATTCTATTGCGATTTTAATTTTGCCCCATTTATTGAAAATGAATTTATCGTTTACAAAGGCCCATACAAATCGTTTTTCATTGGTGAAATTAGCTTTTTTCAAGGATTCTAACGCTACGAGGGCGTCTTCCAACTCAAGGCCATATAGCTGTAATTTGGTCAGTACTTGATGAGGTGACCTCTCTGCACCTACACAATATCTAGCCGCTTTATTTTTTGCTTGCTCGAGTTGTTCCGAACCTTCGGATTTCATTATTTTATATAGCCCTTTCGCTTCAATATGGTTTCGAAGAACTTGATTTCATTATCGCTATTAAAAATGCGATGAGGCAGATAGATCAGTTGGGCTTTACTCACAAAAAGCAGAAAGGCTTCTTTTTTGGCACTTGCCCTTTTTATTTGATCCCATTTCATCGGCATCCCCTGTTTCGAATTCAGCTTAACTAAAATCTGTTGACTGGAAAGCTCATAGTTCAATTTATTAAATAAAAACTTGCTTTGTTCTAGTTGTGTCACGCCTGCGAATTGTACCAACCAAAAGAGAAGGTACAAAATCAAGGCAATTGAAGCACCAATGATCCACCACGCATTAGGAATAATAAAAAAGCCCGAGCAGAGGGAAAAATATATCAGAAAAACCCACCACTGCTGTTTTAGGACCCCTACTAAGGCCAAGCCAATATACTTCCCGGTAGCCAATTGATATTTTTTAGTTCTTACGATCATTATTTTAAATTGCTTTTAAACTCATATCTAAACTTTTATAAGAATGGGTCAATGCACCAACGGAAATATAGTCGACACCTGTATCAGCAATTTCCGAGATAGTCATTTCGGTGATTCCTCCTGACGCCTCTGTCTCATATTTCCCATCAATCATGGCAATACCTTGTCTTATCTGAGACGGAATCATGTTGTCGAGCATAATACGTTCGACACCTCCTTCTTTTATAACCTCCTTAAGTTCTTGCAAACTACGCACTTCAATTTCTATTTTTAATTTTTTTTTGGATTTTTCTAAATAAGACTTTGTAGATCTCAAGGCCTTAGTAACACCTCCAGCAAAATCTATGTGATTGTCTTTCAAAATGACCATATCGTAAAGGCCAAAACGATGATTAGTACCTCCTCCAATTTCTACTGCCCATTTTTCAGCGATTCTAAAATTAGGAGTCGTTTTTCTGGTGTCTAGTAATTGAGCAGGGGAATTCCTAATCAATGATTTTAAATAATGAGTATACGTTGCGATCCCGCTCATGCGCTGCATACAGTTTAAAACCAATCGCTCTGCGCTAAGCAATTGGAGGGCATTTCCAGATACCTTAAAACCCACCTCTCCTTCATGAATAGTGTCCCCATCTTTTTTGTATGACTCAAATAGTAGATCTTTGGAAAATACATCAAAAATGATTTGCGCCATTTCCATCCCTGCAACAATTCCTTCTTGTTTAAATAATAAATGCCCCTGAGCTTGTGTTCCTTCAGGAATACATCCCAAAGAAGTATGATCTCCATCTCCATGATCTTCCTTCATAGCGTTCCGGATGAACTCGTGCAACTTCTCTTCTGTTAAGTAGGCTGGATACATAAATTAAAATTAGTCTTTCTTGTTAATCCCTTGAGAAGGATAAGGTAGATAAATAATATTTGCCGTCTTTTTCTTTAAATAACAAATAAACTCGGTATTGTTCTCCTGTTTTCGCCTTATAAACACCCATTCTATAGAGCAGGCCATTGGTCACATTAGCGGGAGTGGTATATTCAAAAGATAATGCCTTATGGTTATTAAAAAAAGTTTTTAATGCTTTTTCAGCCGCTGCTTTGTCGGTCAGGATAAGAGACTCTCCTACTAATTGCAATTTAAAAGGCATATGCAAGCGGCTTACAACTTCTTTAGAAATATTGGTACTTAGGGCAATCCCTATATCTTCTAACATTTGATCCTGGCCTAAACTTTGGTTAAAAAAAATAAAATTTAGTACATAACCAATCAACACATTTCTCATTTTGATCAAAAGGAAATTAAAATTGCTTAAACGTAAGCGTAAATTACAAAAAAATTACTTAGAGGAGCAAGCAGTTCCTTTATATTTGCCCTATGGATAAACGTGTGATCTTAATGATTTTGGATGGCTGGGGCATAGCCACAGATAAAGAAGTTTCTGCCATCGATGCCGCCGATACCCCCTTTATCGATAGCCTGTATAAGAAGTATTCGCACAGCACCCTCGAAGCTTCAGGCATTGCTGTTGGACTTCCCAAAGGACAAATGGGCAATTCCGAAGTAGGCCACATGAACTTGGGCGCTGGCAGAGTCGTTTATCAAGATCTTGTAAAAATCAATATTGCTGCAGAAGAGGGTAGCCTTGGTGAAGAAAAAACCTTGGTTGAGGCCTTTGATTATGCCAAAGAAAACCAACGTGCTATCCATTTTATAGGCCTAGTTTCGGACGGGGGTGTTCATGCTCATTTAGATCACCTCAAAGTATTAATTCAGGCTGCCCATAAACATAAATGTTCAAAGGTATTTGTTCATGCATTTACCGATGGTCGAGATTGCGATCCGAAAAGTGGTTTAGGATTTATCAATGACCTATCAGCGCACTTAAAAAATTATGTAGGGTCCGTCGCCTCTATAGTAGGTAGGTATTATGCAATGGATAGAGATAAAAGATGGGAACGCATTAAGGTTGCCTACGATACCTTAGTTAAGGGCATAGGTACAAAAACAACAGATGTCACCGCAGCTATTGAAGCCGCTTATGCTAAAGACGTTACAGATGAATTCATGCATCCTATCATTGCGACAGATGCCTCTGGGCAGCCCAGGGCAAAAATTAAAGAAGGCGATGTCGTGATATGTTTCAATTTTCGGACTGATAGAGGTAGAGAGATCACTGAAGTGCTCACTCAACGTGATTTCCCTAATGAAGATATGTATAAACTGCCTTTGCACTATCTCACCATGACCAGCTATGATGACTCCTATCAAAACGTTAAAGTCATCTTTAGAAAAGATAATTTATCCAATACTCTGGGAGAAGTCCTGGAAAAGGCGGGAAAGCATCAAATTAGAATTGCTGAGACAGAAAAGTACCCCCATGTTACTTTTTTCTTTTCAGGAGGTAGAGAAGACGCCTTCAAAGGTGAAAAAAGACTGCTCTGCCCCTCTCCTAGGGTGGCTACTTATGATTTACAACCCGAGATGAGCGCTGGGGATATAGAAAAGGCTATTATTCCAGAACTGGAGCAGCAATGGGCTGATTTTGTTTGTTTGAATTTTGCTAATCCGGATATGGTTGGTCACACAGGCGTGTTTCAGGCTGCCATTAAAGCTTGCGAAACGGTAGATCATTGCGTCGAACAAGTAGTTGCTACGGCCCTAAAAAAGGGGTATACCACGCTGATCATCGCAGATCATGGTAATTCAGATTATATGGTCAATGACGACGGTAGCCCTCATACGGCACACACCACCAACTTGGTGCCTTTTATCGTCGTGGATCCTGATTTCTCATCCCCTGTAAAACATGGAAAACTTGGAGATTTAGCCCCAACTATTTTAAAATTAATGGGACTTGAAATTCCCAAAGAGATGACTGGGGAGCTCCTTTATTAATATGAAATATCTATTTTACTCAACTATTTTACTTTGTGTGTATGGTTGCACTGGCCCCCAAGAAAGGTTTAAGTCAGAAAAATATTTCTCCATCGATTCCTTGATCTTCGCACAAATTTCCTTACTCAAATCAAACCAAAACGCCTTGACCAAAACCGTTCAAATCGGTGAGAATATAGAAACTCGATCGTTCTCAGCTGACGCTATAGACTGGGAAAGTGAACTTAAAATTTTCAGCCTCTTAGAGCTCAATAAATCAAAATTTGTGGGCTCCATAAATGCAGAAACGGACCTTAAAAGCACTTCTTATCGCCCAAAAAAAGACGCTCTTATGTCAATTAAATTTCTTAAGATCACCAAAGATAAAGGTCAGGTAAAAACCATTGATGGCTACTTTTTGGATGATGACGCTGAAGTCATTTATACTTCACAAAGAAATTTGAAAATGAATTTTAACAACGGTTTATTGACCTCTTTTGAAATTGTGGGCACTCAAAAGGTGCTCTTAACGAATACTACCCAATTCATGATCAAGGGATGCATCATTTAATGCATTCTTCGTGTTCTTTATTACGTTCGACAGGCCTAAAAGGCCAACGCACACCCGGCGGTAAATCTAACACAGGCCCTTTTTCATAATCAAAAAGCAAGCCCCCCTCGTCATCCTGATCATTTATATTGAATCGCCTAATGACATTCGTTGACCCCCTGTATATAATCACTAAAAGAATTCCATAAGTAAGCAAGCAAAGCAATAAATCAATATAAAATGGATGCATCCCCTTAAATTAACTTTATTTTTCTAAAAAAATTGGAAAAAGGGTCATTAATCATTACCCCGTTGAAAGAAAATAAGCCCATGATTTGAGAAAAGATTATTTAAAACCAATCGCATTCCCTTTCCAACCATTGTGCTTTAAATCATCGTTGTGCTGTAATACGGCATCCTCCAATGATTTTCTATAGTCATTCAATTTACTCGCTACTTCTTCGTCAAAGGCACCAATAATTTTTGCTGCCAAAATCCCAGCATTTTTAGCGCCATCTAGAGCAACTGTTGCTACCGGAATTCCGCCGGGCATTTGCAAAATGGAGAGCACTGAATCCCAACCGTCTATTGAATTTCTTGATTTGATAGGAACTCCGATGACCGGTAAACTCGTCAAAGAGGCCACCATGCCGGGTAAATGCGCGGCCCCTCCAGCTCCTGCTATAATGACTTTTAGGCCTCGTTCTCTAGCACTCTGGGCATATGCTACCATTCGCTTAGGGGTCCGATGTGCTGACACAATCCTTACTTCTGACGCTAGACCAAGTATTTCCAAAATTTCTGCTGCTTCGGACATAATGTTCAAATCCGATTTGCTGCCCATAATAATTCCTACTTTTGAATCGCTCATGCTTTGACTTTTAAAATGTTTTTTATTTGATTAGCGGATGCTTTCAGTGTGGACATGTCTTCATTTGTAATGGTAACATGGCCCATCTTTCTGAAAGGTCTCGTTATTTTTTTACCATAGAGATGGAGGTGTACTCCTGGCATTTGCATCGCTTCAGATAGTCCCTCATAGATGGCGCTACCTGTATGGTTGGGTGCTCCCAACAAATTGACCATAGCCGCAGGAATCAACATCTGGGTAGTTCCCAACGGCAGATTAAGCACTGCCCTTAAATGCTGTTCAAATTGTGACGTTTGATTGGCCTCTATGGTGTGGTGCCCGCTGTTATGGGTCCGGGGCGCCACTTCGTTGACCAGTAATCTACCCTCACGGGTCAAAAACATCTCTACGGCCAATAATCCCACCATGCCCAATTTAGTTATCACTTCGACAGCCAATGCTTGGGCCTTAGCCTCAATCTTCTTTGTAAGATCCGCAGGTGAAAATAAAAATTCTACAAGGTTTGCCTCTGGGTGAAAGGACAATTCCACTGACGGATACGTCGCTACCTCTCCTCGCTCATTTCGCGCAACAATGACACTGATTTCTGTTTGAAAATCAATGCATTTTTCCAAAATACCCGGTCGATCGAAAGCTTTATGGGTATCGGCAGCGGTTCTGATCATCTGAACACCACGGCCATCATAACCCTCTGTTCCTAGCTTGTGCACAGCAGGGATCATTTCTAAATAATTCAATACATCCGCTTTAGATTCTGTCAATACAAAATCAGCTGTCGGTATCCTCATAGATCTGTAAAAATTCTTTTGCTTGCGTTTGTCTTGAATGAGCTCAATGATGTGGGGTTGTGGAAAAACTTTGATGCCGGTAGCCTCTAATTCCTTTAGTGCTTCAATGTTTACATTTTCAATTTCGATCGTAATCAAATTCTTATCCTGACCAAAACGCATGACATCCTCGTAATCCGTCAACTTCCCCACCGTGAAATGTTGTACCAAATGAGCACAAGGCGCGTTGGGATCTGCATCCATGATCGCAACCTCAAGATTGAGATCCATGGCAGACTGTAGCAACATACGGCCGAGCTGACCTCCTCCCAATAAACCAATTTTGTAATCCGAGATTTCTTTTTGCATCGTACTGCAAAGATGGTAAAATTGAAATAAATGGACCGCCCTATCCCTATAATTAAGTCCAAAATCAGGATGAGACATTTATTTTATGCAGAAAAATACAGATTAACTCGTGTTTAAAAAAATATCCATTGGCTTTAAATCGACTGAACTCTGTTCTCAAAAAATCATTCGCTTGTAAGTCACAGTTACTATATTTGAACTAATTTTAAAATAATCTCGTTCGTTAAATAAAGTTTTTTTTAAATGCCCTACTTTTTATAATTCGGACAATAAAATGATGCCCTACCTCGAAGCTTTTTTAAATACTTTTAATGGAAGTTTGTATTGGACTTGGAAATCGATAATCGGAGAAGTTCCTTGGTTCCAAAATTATTTTTGGGGGATTATCATCATATCCTTGCTCGTTTGGGGTTTAGAAATAGTCTTTCCTTGGCGTAAGCATCAAGCAATCATTCGAAAAGACTTTTGGTTGGATGTATTCTATATGTTTTTCAATTTTTTTGTTTTTTCGATTGCGGTCAGTGGTTTTTATGCTCTGCTCACCGTTTTTTTTAATGACTTAAATATCCCTCTCACCCAACTCGTCCTGATCGATTTAGCTGATCTTCCTCAATGGGCTCAATTGCTCTTATTTTTCGTAGTTTTAGATTTTGTGCAGTGGCTCACACACATGTTATTACACAAATATTCTTTTTTATGGCAATTTCACAAAGTGCATCACAGCGTCAAAGAAATGGGATTTGCTGCACACATGCGATACCATTGGATGGAAAACATCCTCTACAAACCCCTTAAAACTTTTGCCGTAATGATTTTAGGAGGCTTTGAGCCTCAACAAGCTTTTGTAGTACACTTTATGACCATCATGATAGGTCATCTAAATCATGCCAATATTAAACTTACTTGGGGCATCTTCAAATACCTCTTTAATAATCCAGTAATGCATTTATATCACCATGCCAAAACCATTCCTACTGGAAAAGTGGGAGTCAATTTTGCCATCAGCCTCAGCCTCTGGGATTATCTGTTTAAGACCAATTACATCCCTGAGGACAGCGGTGAGGCTCCCTTGGGGTTTCCGGAAGACGAAACCTTTCCCAAAAGTTTTGTAAAGCAACAGCTTCACGGGTTTAAAAAAGAGTGATATTCAACTCGGTACATGCTCTACTCCTATGAGCATAGAAATAAAAAAAGAAAGCCTCTAGCAAAATCAAAGGTGACATAAATAACACAAAACTGACAACGTTGAAAAAGATTTACTCTTTAGCTATTCTATTGATAAAAAAGGAAACAATCATGTATTTATGTTCGCTCAAGAAGGAGGGTTAATGGTAGATGCTTGTGAAACAATTGCTCCAGCAAATCTTTACATTGAAGGCCTTGAAACTTCCTTCGTTCGTATAGAACATAAGAACATTAAGCTCGATAATATCAGCCCCTCAAAATTAGTAAAAGGCATTGTTACTACTCAGAAAAGAGTTACGATTCTGATGAGTGCTACGGCAATGGTCGCTATGCCTATTTTATGGAAACCTATCCTGACATCACGCAAAAGGCTCCATAAAAAATGACGGCCTCTTATTTGGGCATAAGCCCTAAAGCCTTGAGCAGCATAAGAAAAGAATTATTGATCCATTGGTAATTGCTTTCCCTTTCTTTATCTACATCAATGCTTTTATAGATTAAGGCCATCATCTTTGACTCTTAAAACAAAAAGTTATGGATACTACCATTTGGGTTTTTCAAGGAATATTAGCAGTACTTACGCTCTTTATCGGGGTTTTGAAACTAGCCACTACAAACAAAAAATTTAAGACCCTCGGAAGGGGTCGCGTGGATTGGGTAGATTCGTTGCCCAGTATCTAGATTAAAATCATCGGGGTTGTGGAATCCTTGATTGGTTTTGGTTTAACACTTCTTCAAATACTAAATATCGCTGTTTGGTTAACTCTATTGGCCGCTTTGGGTGCGCGACGTGCACCATGATCGGTGCCATTGTGTTGCACATTCAAAGAAAAGATGGTGCTGAAGCCATCGCAACTATTCTTTTCATTATTGCTTTGGACGTTTTTGTTGCCTACAGCAGGTCGGGACTTATGTGATAATTGTTTCAAGATTGCTGAAATTCCTTAATATCATGGACCCCTCTTCGAGAAACGGTCTCTACATAAATAATATGGATTAGCCGAAAAGAGTCACGATAAAGGGTTAAGGCAGTTTACTTTCCCTCCGGATCCGTTTCTTTTCCGTCTGCTTAAATTTGGTCGATCGAATCAAATATGATCGGTTATAATTTTAAAAGTTGGCTAATTATCATTGGATTTCAATACGCCTATACTCCATGTAATCGCAATAGATAGGGGCCTGATCCCGTACACCAATATCAAGATAATCCGCAGAGAAAGGCCCAAGTATTGATCACTCACATCATAGCCAAAAAGCGCTGATAAAACCAGATACTCCAAAATTAAAGCTCCAAGAACCCCTGCCCCTATAAGAATTTCTCTAGCCAAAAACTTTTTCATATAATCGTAATATAATAATTTGTTTTGAAAAGCCCTCGTGGCATGCAGTGCGATCATTCATTTTTAATCTAGAGAGAATATTTTCATAATATGAGAGGAAAAGATCATACTCTTTTTAGTCTGATATTTATAAGCGATTACCCTTACTGGACAGTTCCAATTGATTTACTCACCGTTATTTACTCTGACATCTAATGGCACCTCACCAATCATCATAAAGGACTCCTGGCTCATTAATGCTTTTTTTCCAAGCATCAATTATATAGATAAAATTAGATTCAACTCTACTTTGTAGCTGTGCCATGCGTTTACTCGTTAAATGTTTTCCTCGACAATAATACAACTCAATCGCAGAGGTTATGGTGCTGGACTGCCTTCCATAAGCCCCTTTCTTTTTTTTCTGAAGCCGATAACTTTCAATGTTTTCAATAATCATTCTTGCGCTATCATCTTTAGCTAAAATAGTTATCCTAAAATCTATCCACCTATCCATGCTGAAAGACGCATAAAGTTCAAAACTAGACGCCCCTACAAGTCTATCACCACGTTCCAGTTCATGTGCATAAGATGGTTTTTTTAGTGCATCGATGAGTCCATGAAAACTCAAATTAATAATTTGCTTTTTTTGATAATCCCTCAAATTTGATTACGGTATCTATGGTGATGAGCTGCTTTTCAAAATCAAAATTGAATAAACGTGTGGCTTGAGGCGATTGGGAACGTGCGAAAAATCCTGTCAACACAAAAGAAATTATTATTACGGGTTTCATATAATGCAATAATAGTCATTATTTTTCTATGGAAAATAACATCCCCCTTAGGCGAGCAACCTCCCTACACGACACGAAGTCGATCCGGACGACGAAATCCTATAAATGTTCAATTGTCGTCTAAAATGGACTTATATCAAGATGGGGTCACAAAAAATTCTGATTTATTGAAGTCGAAAAGCGCATCATACCGATATTTCGTTGTTATTTTAGGCGATCATATGGATTCTTGCATAAGATTAGACACGGATATTTTATTCCTCTACTCTAGGTGGGTGGACATTTATTAGACTCTTTACCCTTGTAATGGTGCAATAAAATGACAATCGTGAAATAGTGGCTCAAGTGGGTTTAGATACCTGAGAGATGGATCTTCTTGATTCGATACAATGTATTATTTTGATAGGTCAGATGTATCCAGAAAAAAAAAGAGGCTTATGCCCCTCCTTCATAAACATTCCTATCAAAATACATCTTCTTTATCAGCATTAGTGCTCCAGAGACTAAAGATGACCCAGATTTGCCGTTAGGTAAGGATTGGTTGGGTGAGAACTCAGGGACTTGCGACCTTTTATATGAGACATGAAGTTTTTAACTCAAAAAACTCTTTAAACTAAATCCACGCTCATACTATTGATCTTGAGATCCATAACAGTTCTTTACGCAATAATCACATTGGGCTAATTTGGGATGAATTAGTAATCAGTAAAGAAGAGACCTCATTCGGTAAACTATAATTATTCTCTGGAAATCAAGAATTCTCACTCGTTTGTTTTGGCATATTCGTATTCTTTCATGGGGCTATATTATTCCTCTTAATAAATCGAGCATTAAGCTCCATGAATATTGTAAAAACCGTTCAATGCAAATGAAAACGATTAAAAGATATTGAAAAAAGTTGCCCTTTTGTTTGCAAAAAAAAGAAGTCGGGGTCACTGAACTAATTTGATTATTTATCTCATTTTTTCAGTTTAGGTATTGTCCCCTTATTGGGATCGCAAAATGTCCTGCTTGTATCCCAATCTTTACGGTTGGTGATTAATTCTTTATGATTGAGATAGTATTTATCGTGGTTATAAGATTGTGCCTTCCCGTCTTTGGTCTGGTAGGTAAGTAGCAATCTGCGTCCCAACCAAGCTTCATTGATGATGAAATGATCTGTCTGTTTGGTTTCCAAGATAACCCATGGAGGTAATGGACTTTCTGAGGGCACACTAAAAAGCCCTTCCTCAGTCCATGAGGATTCTTCTTTTTCAAGCCAGCGATTGTTGTACTCTACCACTTTATCATGATCATAGGCCAACGCAATCATATATCCCTCCTGATTGATGATGCAACTGATGATCTGACCTTTCCCCAACCACTTTTTATCCAACTGGAAATGCTCTTTTTCTTCTGCCATTGTATTTATGCTTTAATACCAAACTTATTAAATTTCTGATTTCTTTCACCAAGTTTATTTTATTTTTCAAAGGAATATTTGATAATTTAACACTTTGTACTTAGCTGATTTTATAAAAGGCACTTAATTGTACTTTTTAAAAACTGCCATCAGGCAACATTTGGGTAGGGACCCTACTATTCATCACTCGAAACCACATTGGAGGAACCAATGCCAAAAGCATGGCCGCAGGGTAACCAAAAGGAAGCTGTGGACTTTCTTCTTTATGTTCTAATACTTGATACTTCTTATTTGACTTGAAATGGTGATCACTGTGTCGGGTCAGTTCATATAAAACAATGCGCCCCATGATGTGATTTGAATTCCAAGAGTGAAGGGCCGTGATTCGTTCATATTTTCCAGAAGGCAGCAGTACCCGTCGCAATCCATAATGCTCGATGTAGTTGATCGTTTCTAAAAACAAAAAAGAACTGATCCCCACGATCAGACCCATAACTAAGCCATCCGTACCCAAGTAGGTAAAAATCAAACCTAAATAGAGCCCCTGAAATAGTAAATAAAACAGCATGTCATTATCAAAAGAAAAGAATGATTTGTGTTTTCTGGCCAAAAAACCGAATTGAATGTTCCACGCATTTTTATATTGGTTGATCACCGAACTGATCCAAAAAGAATAGAGAGGTTGATTGTATCTTGCCGTAGCCGGATCATTGGGTGTGGCCATATGTTTATGATGGCCATAGTTGTGTTCAAGAAAAAAATGCATATACAAGCAAGGCATGTAAAGTAGCTTGGATAAGGTGCGTTCAAATCTTGATGATCGATGGCCCAGTTCGTGAGCAACATTGATCCCATTAGTGGCCAATAAAATCCCCAAAGAAGACAATATTCCTATCTGTTCATACGTCAATAAAGCATCTTGATGCAAGCGAACTAGACCATAACCGAGCAGGCCAAAAACAATAGGTACATTGAGATAAAGCATCAAATCAAAAAGTTTCTTTTTGATTCTGTCTTCCTTTTCTTGGTCAGAATAAACCGTACTGGATTGTTTCAACCAAAATTCCAACAATGGGATGATCACAAAAGCATAATAAACTGAGCTATACGCCCACATACCCTGAAAATAAATCGAAAAAAAAGTACTCAGCGGGATACTATAGGCAAATAAATATTTTAAATCACGCATAGCTGCAAATTGTGTTTAAGGGTAAATTACAAAAAAAACGAAACTCTCACAAAAATCTTGAACATCTTTAGATAGGCTAAAAAACAGGTATCATTTAAAATTTACAGTATAAAAATCACATTAATTTTTATAAATAATGGGAATAAATTATTTTTAAAGACAAATGAACTTCATCAGTCAGTGTCTTTTTTTAATAGTTCTCCTAAGTTATTCTTTCAAAACATTTAGCCAATATGATATAATAACGAATAAAAGTAAATCTCCTCCATGCCTCAAAGAGGCTTCGGAAATCTACTCAAGTGATGGACTTATCAGCTGGCCTCATTTCAATGGGGGCGACCTGCTTAAAATCAATTCACTTACCGCTCTTGAATATCCCAGCACCGTTACAACTCAAAGGTTATATTACCGAGATGAAGACATCCCCGAAGGTTTTAATCAGTGGTGGCGAGAAGGAAGGATTAAATCTTGGTGGATGAAACCTGGATTAGATCCTTGGAGTAAAAAGCCCTTTTGGGGAGAACATTATGAACAACCTACTCATAATTTTGAAGCATTTATTGATGACCATTTGAGATGGAGATGTGGGTATTCTTTTGTTGTTGAGTTACCGAAAAAATACTCGCACTCCAAAAAATACCCTCTCATTATTTACCTTCACGGGAGCGTTACCGCAAAACCTGAACATTTTATTTCGAGAGACCATACCAGAAAGATCTTTTACAAGTCAGAAGAGGATCCTTATGTATTTGTCGCCCCTATTCGATTAGAAGTTGATTGGGATCCCAAGAAGATCCTTGACATCATTGAAAACATAAAAGACAACGTAAATATTGATGTGAGCAGAATCTATCTTACGGGCCTAAGTATGGGAGGCCGAGGGACATTTATAGTGGCTGCCCAAGAGCCTGATATCTTTGCTGCCCTGATGCCTTTATCTCCCCATCACGGCCCCTTTAATTATCTTCCACTGGCTGAAAAAATTAAAGATATTCCTATATGGATGAGCCATGGGGATATCGATCAGATTTCCTCGTATGACTTAGCGAAAAAAATGGCTGACACGCTGCATTCTTACGGTGCAAACATCAAATTCCGTACAGAACAAAACGTGGGTCATTGGGGCTGGGACGCTATTTACAGTGATTCTAGTGCCGTAAATTGGCTATTATCATGGACTAAATTATAAAAAATCAATCCTGAGGCCCATTTTAAAGGCTTCTTGATTTCATCCCTTTTTTCCATAAAAACAAGTGACTTCAACCCTCTCTAAATTTTCTGAAGTGAGCGCATTACTCAAATATGGCATGGGATTATGAGTAAACATAAAAGGATGCCTCAAAGAGATTGGTGATGGCTGCGCTTTTGACCCTTCTGCATTTGATATTCAAATGACCTTATTTTTTAATACACGTAGTATTGATTATTTTGGCACTGAAATCTATTATTGATTTTCCAAACATGAGATTTTTAATGTGGCGACTTCTGGTAGAGGATGAAGTATTCATTTCATCATTCAAAAGACAGGTTAAATTGTAGTTACAAAAGAGGGGCTCATCGAATAATATTCATTGAGAATAAATATTGATTTAATTTTTCTGTGACTAAGGGAGTTATGCCGGACCCCGCCCCCACAAGATGAATTTATAAACTCTGCTATTCAGATACTACTCTTTGGGTGGAGATTTAGTAGGATAGGCATGCCAGTCAATTTTTCTAGAGAGGTACATGGTGATGGCCAAAACAGATAACAATCCTAAACTTCCCACAAGGAGTGCATAGTCTTCAATTTGAATAATTAAATAAATAAATGCGTAAAGCAAGATTAAAATCCCTCCAATGACTTGAGTCAATTTCCTTTTTTTTGAAAAACTATGGGCAAATAAAGTAATCATCAAAATGATGATTACACTGCCCATCAAATAACTGAGGCCAAATGAGAGGTGCTCACTCAAGGCAATCAAAAGGGTATAAAAAACACAGAGGGCCAAGCCTACGATCACATATTGCACAGGATGAATACGCAATCCATTGAGTAATTGAACAAAAAAGAATAGTAAAAAAGTCAGGGCGATAAACAAAGAGGCATATTTTGCTGCCCGCATGGTCTGCTGGTAGTCATCGGCCGGCACCCATAAGTTGACACCAAAAGCAGATTCATAAATGCCTTGAACCGTTCCTCTAAAACTTTGTGGATATGATCGATTTAAGTTTAAGACCTCCCATGCTGCATGAAAACCCTCCTGACCAATCGTTCGGTAATCTGGCAAGAACGCACCATCAAAACTTGGACTTGGCCATGATGAATTTAATTTGACACGGGTTGATTTTCCTAAGGGTACCATGCTCAAGCTTGTGCTGCCATTAATGCTGAGGTCAAGTGAAAAGTTCCATGGTCCATTTGAACTAGGGGATATAAGAATTCGAGTACTGATTCCCTTTTGAATTACCTCATCTGATTCAATCCCTGGCTTAAAACGATAAATATCATTTTCCCAATGTAGGGTTACTTCCTCTTGTATGCCCCTCAAATCAGACAATCCAAAAGCAACAGAGGCCTCCTCCCAGAGGATATCCTCTACCGGTATTTTCCAATCCCCAAAGTTTGGAGGTGAAAATATCCCTGAAATTTTCATTTTGGAACGATAAACGGTTACCTCGTAAATCCCTCGATACCTCATTTCAGGCAATATTTCACCATCAATGTTTAATTGATCGGGTAAAAAATGGGCATACGATCTGGATTCAACCCATTTGATCATTTCGCCATCGTTGTTGTAGACTTTGGAAAAAGTGGTGTAAGGCACCGTCAGTACCAATCCTAGAAGGGTTTGCGCACTCCCCCACTTGTTGCTGACCTCTTTTATGGCTTCCTCTTGACGTTCATGGCGCTCCTTGATTAAATCCTGCACCATTGAAACAGGAATGAGCAACAACAAAATAAGCAATCCAATGGTCAATAATCTGATACTAATAGATGCCTTCAACCAAGCATTTGCTTTTTCAATCAAAGTAACGGCTTCTTGTTCCTTCATGGGTCATTTGTTAATTAATAATAACTATTGAGTCATACAAATACTTTCGACAGGACCTTTTGCTGTGCCTTCCCAATCTGCATCAGCGACCCCGGTCCAAAGCTGAGTCATCTCGTCATAGCGCAAAGCATGAACTCGGGCAAAAGCGCCATAACGCTCGAGGGGGGTCACCTCAAACCCAGCATCCAACCATAGCAATGAATCTGCTGCAGCCCAACCATTATTGGGCGTAAATTCGGCATTGATTTGAAGCCCTCTGCCTACATAATTGTGAGATAGTGAATCAAAGGTAGACATGGGATGTACTCTTGGTGCCATAACTGCGGCTTGTAAAGACATTCCTTGATCAATAAATCGAGAGATTGTTTGTACAATTCCTGACAAAATTCTTAATCCTCCAGCCGCACCCAGTACCATGACCGTTTTCCTATCCTTCGTGACAATGGTCGGTGCAATTGTTGTTCTTGGCCGTGAACCTGGCGCTTGATCCGTTCCTGATAAATATGCTCCCATCGTGGATGCATAAACAAAGCCCAATCCAGGCGTCATCACCTTAGAACCAAAAAGTGGGCCTAGAGTTTGGGTAATTGAAACCACCATGCCCTGACAATCCGCCGTAGTAAAATGCGTGGTATGATGACTGTCCTCTCCCCAAGTATCTCCTGACCAATCGACATTGGTTACGCGAAGGTTTTGTGCCTCTTGATAGTAAAGGGATGCCTCAGCAGCAGCCCATTCAGGAACGATGAAGTTTTCAGACGCTTTTTCTGCCCATTCTTTGTCTTGTACGGACAGTAAATCTAATTCATAGTAGTCTTCATGTCTGCTGTTCGCAGCAAGAGCTAAGGCTTGATTGATGACCAAGGCCCATTCAGCAGAATTCATAAGGGATAATTCAAAGGGTTCCAAAAGATTCAATGCCTTGATCACCAAGCCACCTCCTGCTGGGGCCGCAATGGAGTGAATGTCATACCCACGGTATTGGGTAGTCACCATACGTCCATCCAACACCTTGTATTGCGCCAAATCTTCCATCGAAACAAATCCCCCATTACCTGCCATGTCTTCGGCAATGCGAAGAGCCGTTTCCCCTTCATAAAAATCGCGGCCGCCACTTTGGGCAATCCGCGTAAGGGTCTGTGACAAGTCGGCCTGAATCAATCGCTCTCCTGCTTGATATAGCATAGAATCCCCCTTGAGCATTTGTGCACTTAAACCGACATTTCCCCGTATATTTTCATAGGCCATTTTATGTCGCGCCGCCTCTCCTGGTAAAATTTCAAACCCTTTGATTGCCAATTCAATGGCCCCCTGCATGACTGTTTCCAAAGGCAATGATCCGTGATCCTCATGCAATTTCACTAAACCCGCAACCACCCCTGGAATAGCAATTGTACCATGACCAGAAGATACTACTGAATCAGGTATCCTATAACTAGCAGGTATTTCGGTCATGGCATTATAAGATTGAAAAGAGCCATCCGTTTTTCGAACTAATATTTGGCTCCTCCCTCCAATGCCATTCATCGTAGGCTCAACCACTGCCAAAGCAAAGCCTGTAGCCACCGCAGCATCCGCAGCATTCCCTCCCAATGCTAATATTTTATTGCCGACTACTGTTGCTAGTGGTTGTGCGGCCACCACCATGCCTTGTTTAGATTGGGCAAATTGAGGATTTTCTGCTTCTTTCCTAGGGCTCTTTTTATTTTGACATGAAAAGAACAAAAGAGAGAAAATAATGCAAGAATTAATTGATTTCTTGACCATATTTTTGAGATTAAAGGATAATATAGTCAAAAAAAGCATCTGATTTAATCACTAACTTTATTAACGGTCAAATAATTACTCATCCAATAAAAATTCTACTTACCCGTTGACTTACGCTGGTCAGAATCTCATAAGGAATGGTTTGTGCCCATTCGGCCAAATCTTCAATCGTTGGATTTTCCCCAAAAACGACCACCGTATTCCCTTCAAGGCAGCTGATACCTGTGACATCGAGCATGGTCATGTCCATACAGACGTTACCGATCGTTGGCACCTGATTGTCGTGGAGACCCATAAAGCCCCTCCCATTACCGAAAACTCTTGCATAGCCATCGGCATAGCCAATGGGAACGATGGCTATCGCAGTATCACGATCGGCACGTCCAGTTGTACCATAACCGATATACTCCCCCTTTTTAACTGTTTTTATTTGAGAAATCCGCGTCTTCAAAATACTTACTGGAGATAGGTTCATGGACCCTGAGGGATCAAACCCATAGAGACCGATACCCAATCGGACCATATCAAATTGGTATTCAGAAAATCTAACTATGGCCGAAGAATTGCAAGCATATTTAAGCGGCTGATAAGATAAGTCCATGGTTAGCTTGAGATAGGTTTGCTCAAAAATGTGGGCCTGATTGTGGGTAAAATCATCTTCCGAGGGCAAGTCAGCCATAGAGAAATGAGTAAAAATCCCTGCCACCTCTACATCGCCCTCCGAAAGCAAACTCTTGATTTTATTCACCTCACTAGGATCAAACCCCAAGCGATGCATGCCCGTATCTATTTTTAAATGAATTTTAGGCTTCGAGGCTAAGGTCATTACCTGCTTTAGGCCAGCTAAATTGTAAATTTCAGGTTCCAACTGATAATCACAAAAAATCTCCAATTGGTTTAAATCTGGATTCATCACCATAATTGGGGTATCAATTCCATTTTTTCTGAGTGCTATGGCTTCATCTAAATAAGCCACGCCTAAATAATCAATATGATGAAATTGCAATACATTGGCTATTTCGAGATCTCCTCCTCCATAGCCAAAAGCTTTCACCATGACCATTATTTTTGTCTTTTCGGACAGGCGTTGCTTGTATTGATTTAAGTTTTGAACAATCCCTTCCAGTCGGATTTCAAGTTGGGTTCGATGTTTTTTGGCTTCCAGTCGATGAATAATTCGTTCTAATGTAAACTTTCTTGCCCCTTTAACTAAAATCATCTCATCCTGAAAATCAGGTTGATTTGATAAAAAATCTGCTACCGTGAGATAAGAAATAACGGGTATCTCAAATTGATTTTGAGATACCGCAATTTGTTTACCAATGGTAAACAATCGATTGATCTGATGATTGACCAATAGTTCATTCACCTTTTTATAAAGGTGGGCATCGTTTAACCCAGATTGTTGGATATCTGTTAAAATAACTGTTTTATTTTGCCGCTGCTTTTGTTGTTTTAGGAAATCAAGGGCCACCTTAAGGCCTTGAAAATCGTTGTTATAAGTATCATCAATCAAATAACAATTATCGATCCCCTTTTTAATTTCCAACCTCATTTCCAAGGGTTTAAGTTTATCCAAACCCTGTTGAAGGGTCGCTTGGTCTAATCCACAAAGTAAGGCTGCTGTGAGGGCATGCAGGGCATTCTCTATCCAAATTTCAAAAGAAAAAGGAAATTGAAAGACATACCAAACTCCTTCGAATTGAAGGGATACACTGCTTTTGGAAAGGGTATAATAAAAGCATGCTTGCGGGTCGGTTGTTGACCAATCAAATATCCTATTGGGATACAACCCTTTCAAATAATCAAAAACATCACCATGATCTCGCCGACAAATGATTTGCTGAGTCCCTACAAACAATTTTGCTTTTTCATTAATTTTATTTCCTAAGTCTTTAAAACCTTGATCATGAGCTTCTCCAATGTTGGTGAAGATTCCTATGCTCGGTTGAAGAATTTTTTCCAAGTGCTCCATTTCTCCTTGTTGAGAGATTCCTGCTTCAAAAATGCCTATCTGATGATGCGCTGAGAGATCCCATACCGAAAGAGGGACCCCAATTTGAGAATTAAAGCTCTGGGGACTTTTGGCCACCACAAACTTTTCTGAAAGGAGCGTAGCCAACCATTCTTTCACCAAGGTCTTGGCATTGCTCCCAGTAATGGCAATCAGCGGGATGGGGTGATGTGCGACCGCGCATCTTCCCAAATCTTGTAAGCATGCCCTGCTAGAGGTAGTTAAAAAGATATTGGCTTTCGGGTAAAGATTAACATCAATGGCCCTTTCAACCACAAAACAACGCACTCCTCTGGCATAAAGCTCAGGAATAAAATCATGCCCATCCGCTCGTGCACTTTTCAGAGCTATAAAAAGCAACCCTTCCCATAGGGAAATCAATCGCGAGTCATAAGCCAACCGGGTAATTACTACTTCTGAATGATGACAGAGTTCTGTCCCTTCGACTTCATTAACTAGCTGTGACCACGTCATCTTCATAACCTCATCTCCATCTCATATTGATCCACATTATTGACCAATCCTGTATTTATTAAAAAATTGAACATACCCTTTGCTTTATGGGGGATATTCATCAGGGTCAGGTTTCTTTGACATTCCTGCTGAGCATATTGTAGCAAACCGGTTCCCACGCCTTGTCTTCGGTGATCCTTTCGAACCCCTAACTGTGATATCCTCCCCAAATGTTTTTGAAAAATGATATAGCCTATTAACGTGTCCCCCTGATAACCTTCTATTAATTTTTCGTATTTCCAGTTGGCATTTAAACGTTCGTTGGCATCTATAAAAGAGGGAGAAAAGTCAACAAATGTATTAAATCGATTCAATTGAAAATCCTGCGATTCCCGAAAAACAAGATGATTCAATCCCATATCCGCAACAACAGACCCCTTAAAGCAATGCAGCAGTTGTTTTTTTTTAAATCCCATAGTTTCATATAATTTCAATGCGTGCGCGTTGGTCGTGATGACTTCCAGTAAGACTCTGTCCGCGCCACTTTCCCTCAAATAGGGCAGTAAATTTTTATATATTTTCTGAATGATTCCTTTTCCCCGATGCACTGCTATGACACCGGTGCCTCCATTATAAACGGTATCTAATCCTTGAAAATGGGCCCGGCTCTGTAATACAAAACCAATAAGCGCTTTATCTTCAAACATCACGCCACTAATATCCCCATCCAGCCCTAATTTTTCTAACATTCTGATAGAAAATTCCTCATAAGACAACCGTAAGGGAGCGTTGGCTTGGGCAAACGTCCGTGTAAAACACGAATGGAGGTCTCGAAGCAGCGCAGGTTGATAATATTGAAAATATAAGGGCACTATAAGATAGAATATCAATATGATTATAAAGTAAATAAAAAATATGACTAACTCCTTTATACAAAGAAAGAAACCCTCTTGTTCATGGGAGAAACCTCTTGAATCAGACCTCCATTTCTATATCCTCACAGCCGTCAAGTTCTTTAGACCTATCTAAAAAGTATCTTCCGATCATAAAGAAAAATTATATGTTAATAATCATTTAAATTTCTTACGATGTTAACGGTCGGTTATTTAAGTTTGACAATTGATTTTAAAAGAGAAGTCTAGCTTATTTTTTAAAAAATGGGAAGTTAGCTCAGTTGGTTTAGAGCACCGCCTTGACAGGGCGGGGGTCGCTGGTTCGAATCCAGTACTTCCCACATTTTGGTCTATAGTGCCTTTAAGCCTTCTTGGTACGCCTTTTTTTGTTAAAAACAGTTAATCTACTGCGCTCAAAGTGTAGATCTACCTACTTTTGTACATGAGTAAAAATAGGTTAGGTTGGATTATTACCCTAATGAGCGTTGCGCTAACCGGTCTCATTGCTTTTCAATGGTATTGGATTGACACGGTAATCACTGGCAATCGTGATCATTTTGAACGTGATGTCATGACAGCTTTGTCAAATGTAACCAATAAGCTAGAACAACAAGAGGCCTTATTTTATGTCAATCGGAAAATGAGTAATTTCTCCCCTCAAGGTCAATCAAGGGGATTTCAACCTTTTCAATTTCAGGTAACTCCCCCCCTAAATCAAAGACAGGTCATTCAAGGAGAAAAAAAGATTCGGTTTGATGACAGTCTTTCTAGTACAGGAAGTTTCAACTTTTCTTTTGAAGTGGTAGGTGCACCCCTTAGATCCAATCAGATTGGCAAAGCCTTCTTCGACCTGTTCAAATCCAATATCAACAATATTCAATTTGCTTATCCTAAAGATGGGTCCGGAACTGAAACTCTCAATTCAAATCTCAAGGAAATTTTGGAAAAAATCTCCAATAAATCTAACATGATGATGGGTCTTTTGGAGGAAATGATGTTGCCTAAGATTGGGCTCACCAATCGTTTTGATCCTGATCAGCTGGATTCTCTTCTTAATGCGGAGTTAAAGAAAAAGAGTATTGATATACCCTATGATTATGCCATCATCAACCCACGCTCCGGTCGATTGATTGAAATCAGCAAAGATTACTCAAATGAACGGCTGTTGCAAAGCCATTTCAAAACCAATTTATTCCCCAATGATGTCACCAATGAGCCCAATTTATTGGTCATTGATTTTCCGAGTCAAGAGAAGTACCTTATGAGTAAAATCTGGTTCCCTCTATCTAGTTCAGCTTTGTTAATTCTCATTATTTTAATTTGCTTCGGCTATGCTGTTTTTACTATTGTTCGGCAGAAAAAAATTTCAGTAATGAAAACCGATTTCATGAACAACATGACCCATGAATTCAAAACGCCCATTTCCACTATCGGATTGGCCATCGAAGCCCTCCTTGATCCAACAATTCCGCAGAAGACTTCCATGAAAATGAAATATTTAGGCATCATTGCAGATGAAAATAAACGCTTAGAGAGCCAAGTAGCTGATGTTTTACAAATGGCACAACTCGATAAAAACGAATTGAAATTAAATTTAGTCACTGTGGATCTTCATGCCATTATCCAACAAGCAGTAGACAAAATTTCTATTCATATGGAACGTAAATTAGGACATCTAAAATTGGCATTAAATGCTTCCCAGTTCAAAATAAAAGGGGATGAAGCTTATCTCTTGGGTGTCCTTCTCAATCTATTAGATAATGCTTTGAAATATTCAAATGATGCCCCCAACATCATGATACGAACACAAGTTATCAGAGGTCAGCTCATCTGCTCCATCAAAGATCATGGGATGGGTATGAGCAAAGAAGCCCAAAGAAATATTTTTCAGAAATTCTATCGCGTGGCCAGTGGTAATGTGCACAATATCAAAGGTTTTGGACTTGGCCTGGCTTATGTCAAAGAGATCATCACGCTCCATCATGGAAGCATCGAGGTGGAAAGTGAGCTTAAAAAAGGGACCAATTTTATAGTTAAATTTCCTCTAGATTATGAACAATACAAGAATATTAGTGGTTGAAGATGATGTTAATCTGGGGCAAATCCTTGAGGAATACCTCAAATTAAAGGGATTTAAGACCACCTTGGCCACTGATGGTGAGGCCGGGCTCACCGCTTTTTATGAGGGCCAATATGACCTGTGTTTACTGGATTTAATGATGCCAAAAAAGGATGGCTTTTCATTAGCTAAAGATATCAGAGCGGTCAATGCTGATATTCCTGTCATTTTTTTGACCGCTAAATCTATGAAAGAAGATGTCTTAAAAGGATTTCAAATAGGCGGTGATGATTACGTAACCAAACCATTTAGTATGGAGGAATTACTACTCAGAATTACTGCCATTTTACGACGATCCAGTTCTAAAAAATCTGCCGCCTTTACAAAAGAATATGTGGTTGGAAATATTCGATACCATTATGACGAAAACACGTTAATCATCGATCAGCACAATATTTCCTTAACTACCAAAGAAAATGAACTGATGAAATTATTTTTGGAAAATCTAAATCAAACCGTAGATAGGACCTTAGCTCTCAAGCGTATTTGGAAAAATGACAGCTATTTCAATGCCAGAAGTATGGATGTGTACATTGCTAAACTTCGAAAATATCTTCAATTGACAGATGTATTTAAAATCATTACGATCCATGGAGAAGGATTTAAATTGATTCAAGTCAATTCTGATAACTATTGACCTATTATATTTGTATATTAAGGTTCAATTATTTGTCTCGAGCAACGCATAAACTTATCCATAATGGAGATCATTCCTTCGATATTAATTCATAATGGCCAAACGGCGCGATTGATCAAAGGTGATTTTAAAAAGGAAAAAGTATATGACCTAAGCCCACTCGATCTTGCTAAACAATTTGAAAGTATCGGTATCCAAAAACTACATTTAGTTGATTTGGATGGTGCTAAAAAGGGGCGTATTGTGAATTACCCTACCCTTGAGACGCTGGCGGGTCACACCTCTCTTAAAATAAATTTTACCGGGGGCTTGCACACCGATGGAGACGTCAACAAAGCGTTTGAATTTGGTGCAGACAGCATCACGGCCTCCACGGTTTCTATTTATCGTCCAGAATTATTCAAAGCTTGGATGATTTCTTTTGGGCGAGAGAAAATAATGTTGGGTGCGGATAGTTTAGATCACCAAATTAGAGTGGGCGGATGGCTAAAGGAAACCAAAGTTGATCTTTTCAAACACATCGCCTACTACTATGAAAGAGGGCTCAAATACATCAAAACAACGGATATTTCTAGGGAAGCACTGCTCGAAGGGCCTCCAATGGAGTTATATCAAGAACTCCTCGCTCAGTTCCCCAACCTTCATGTTCTGGCTAAAGGGGGGGTTCGTGATCTCGCGGACATAGAGGAATTAAAAAAGATTGGTACACACAGCGTGATTTTCAGTAGCTCTTATTACGAAGGTCGGATAACACTTAAAGAATTAAGCGATTTCATTGCTTCTGATCATTAATCTATACTGAGTCCCTCAAGCCCATCTTGGTTTCTGTTTTCATATTTATGCTTGTAAATAAAATAAAACACAAAGTTGTATTTAATCAATGAACTATAAGATGAGTCAGCAAAATTCGCTTGACTCTTGTGCAGCTCTTTTTTCTCCTCATCGGATACTTCTTCGATGAGGTCCTCATTTTTAGTTAAAAGATCATTCTCATAAACCTCGATCACTGGTTCATTGAAAACTTTGATTTCTTCGGTATAGGGGTTGGTCGCCTTTACTGAATGGATTACTGCAAGCATTGAGCAAGCCATAATCCCAAAGCATTGATAAATTTTCATATCGGCGTTGATAAAATGTATCACAAATTAAACAATTTTCGGAATAGTTCATCAAATTGGTCCTCTTTTTTTTGTTGTTCTACAAATTTAAAAAGCGCTTGTTACATGCCCTCCATAAAGCCCTCACTCCAACATGAGAAAAAGCTCCTAGCAGCGCTTCAAGAAAGCATTTGGCCGTTTAGGTCAATCCTCTCATGTCTCTACCCTGGTTTTGAAATAAAAAAATCAATCATGAAAACCCATGACTAGCCGGAACTATAACGTAGGATTAAATTAAATTTTGAGATTTCAAATGGAAAAAGTTTTCCACATTTTATTTAGAACTTGAATAGATTGGAATATTGATCTATCAAATAAGCAGTTATCTCAATGTATAAATTCTAAAAAGATTCAAAAAATTATTTAACAAATCAATTGATTTATAATAACTGCCAAATAACTGCCAAGAAATGAATAGATTTAAATGTAATTTCTGCTAATAAAAAAAGCAGTTAATCACTTAACTGCTTTTTGAAGGGTGGAAGACCGGACTTGAACCGGCGACCTCCTGAACCACAATCAGGCGTTCTAACCAACTGAACTACAACCACCATTTATAAAAGAAGGCAAATTTAATCTTTTACCAGAAATATTAAAGTTTTAAGGATTAAAAGATAGGCGCTTGCCTTTTATTTTCTCATCAAACTGCCCTGCATCGTACGCAAGATGTCCAGATACGAAAGTTTTTTCTACTTGAGAACGGAATAAAGACCCCTCAAATGGACTCCAGCCACATTTTGCAAGAATATTCTCTGAGGCCACCCGCCAAGGACAATTAAGATCCACCAGTGCTAAATCGGCAAAATAACCTTCGCGAATGAAGCCTCTTTGCTGCACTTTGTAACAAACAGCCACCGCATGACTCATTTTTTCAGCAATTTGCTCCAATGAAATTTTCCCTTGATGATAAAACTCCAACATGGCGACTAAGCTGTGTTGGATCAAAGGTCCTCCCGATGGCGCACGGGCATAAGTCTGGTTTTTTTCTGCTTTTGTGTGGGGGGCATGATCTGTAGCGATCACATCAATCTTATTTAACAAGAGTCCTTCCCAAATTTGGGCCCGGTCCTTGGGCGTCTTCACGGCAGGGTTCCACTTAATCAAAGCCCCTTTTTGCTTATAATCTTCATCACTGAACCAAAGGTGGTGAATACACGCTTCTGCGGTAATCTTCTTGGCTGACAACGGTGTATCATTATTAAACAAGGCCAACTCCTTCCCTGTGGATATATGGAGGATATGAAGTCGGGTTCCATATTTTTTTGCTAAACTCACCGCACGTGATGACGAAAGATAACATGCCTCTGCTGACCGAATGATCGGGTGTTTTTCAAAGGGAATATCCTGACCATATTTTTGAAGGGCTTGAGCCATATTGGTTCGGATGGTCTGCTCATCCTCACAGTGCGTAGCGACCAGCATAGGCACTCGACTAAAAATTCGCTCCAAAGTCTGGGTATCATCTACCAACATATCCCCTGTAGAGGATCCCATGAAAACCTTAACACCACAGACCTGCCGAGGATCTGTTTTCAATACTTCCTCTAAATTTTCGTTTGACGCCCCAATATAAAATGAATAGTTGGCCAAACTTTTTTTTCTTCCTATTTCATATTTTTCTTCCAGCAAGGTCTGGGTCAATGTTTGGGGTTGTACATTGGGCATCTCCATAAAGGATGTAACCCCTCCCGCAACGGCCGCTTTGGCTTCTGTATAAATCTCCCCCTTATGAGTGAGTCCCGGTTCTCTGAAGTGCACCTGGTCATCGATCACTCCAGGAAATAAATACTTCCCTACTGCATTAATCTCTTTGTAATTTATCTTGGGCTCCAATGATTCGCCGATCTGCTCGATACATTCATTTCTTATCAATACATCCTTGTGCGAAACCGTTCCTTCATTTACAAGGGTTCCAGCCTTAATCAAATAAGTTTCACTCATTCGGTTTTCCTTTTATCATACTACACGTAAAATTACAAATAAATCACAGGGGATGACCGTACTTGACAGACCTAATTCCTACTTTTATTTGAAAGCCCCCTTGCATTTCTTTTTATTCCTTTTTTTTAAAAAATATTCACCTTTTTCATGCCAAATTTGGATGTATTCAGCGTTTTTTTTAGACTGACATAAATGTAAGGAACCATACATCAAAACTCAGCGCACTTTTTAACCAGAAGAAGTGTTTTCAATTTAAATTTGTGGAAAATGAATAAAAAGCCTAATCTATCCAAAAATGATCATTGATTTAAACGACCGTGATTCTTTTCAGCATCGACACAACAGCCCTTCAAAGAAAGAAACCGAACAAATGTTAGCCGCTGTTGGGGTAAGCTCCATAGAGACATTAATTGCGCAAACCATCCCCTCATCCATACGCTCGAAAAAAAAATTAGCCTTACCTGCTGCCAAAAGTGAATATGACTATATCAAAGATCTGAAAATAACGGCTCAAAAAAATACTGTGGCCAATTCATTTATTGGACAAGGGTATTACGATACAATTGTTCCCCCTATCATCCAGCGGAACATCTTGGAAAACCCAGGTTGGTATACGGCTTACACACCATATCAAGCCGAAATTGCACAAGGAAGGCTAGAGGCCCTCATCAACTTTCAAACAATGGTTATCGAACTCACCGGTATGGAAATCGCCAATGCATCGCTTTTAGACGAGGCTACGGCTGCTGCAGAGGCCATTTCGATGCTTGTACAAACACGACCAAGGCATAAAAAAGAAGCCAACAAACTTTTGGTAGACCAAAGTGTTTTTCCACAGACTCTCGAAGTCTTGACCACAAGAATGACGCCCATTGATATTGAAATAGCTTGTTTGGACTTATCTCAAGCAGATTTATCAGATCCCAGTGTGTTTGGTGTTTATGTTCAATACCCAAATAATGAAGGCAGGTTGATAGATTGGTATGCCTTTAGTGAAAAAGCCAAGTTTCATGACGTTAAGATCGCCGTCGGTACCGACCTCTTGGCATTAACCTTATTTACCCCACCGGGATCTTGGGGAGCCGAGGTGGTCATCGGTACTTCACAGCGTCTGGGAGTACCTATGGGTTTTGGAGGGCCTCATGCCGCCTTTTTTGCCACCAAAGAAATTTATAAAAGAAACGTCCCCGGAAGAATTATTGGCATTTCCAAAGACCGCGAAGGCAATAGGGCTTACCGAATGGCTTTGCAAACGAGAGAACAACACATCAGAAGAGAAAAGGCTACCTCCAACATTTGTACCGCACAAGTCCTCTTAGCGGTTATGGCCGGGATGTATGCGGTGTATCATGGGCCTGAGGGGCTCAAAAAAATTGCACTTAAAATACATGGTTTAGCTAAATCTTTCGAAAAAGGACTCCATGAACTCGGCATTACCACACAACAAAACACCTTCTTTGATACTGTTTATTTTTCAGTCGGTGACGCTAAAAAACTACGCGCTCTCGCTGAGGTACAGCAACTCAATTTTCGATATCATCAGCACAATGAGATCAGTGTTTCTTTTGATGAAACGCATGATCAAGCAGATGTGATTTCAGTGCTTACCGTAGTGGCTCAATCCATAGAAAGGGGGGTGCCAACAGTACCCCCATCTATTGACATTGCTATTGAGGGTCCACTCCAAAGAAAACAAGATTTTTTAAATCATGAAGTCTTTAATAACTACCATTCTGAGCATGAAATGTTGCGCTACATGAAGCGTCTGGAAAACAAAGATCTGTCATTGGTCCATTCCATGATTTCCTTGGGATCGTGTACCATGAAATTAAATGCCACCACCGAGATGTTACCGGTGACCTGGCCAGAGTTTGGTCAAATCCACCCTTTTGCCCCCGAAAATCAAACCCAAGGCTACCATCATTTAATAGAAGAATTACATGCGTGGTTGTCAGAAATCACCGGCTTTGCGGGTGTTTCTTTCCAACCCAATAGTGGCGCACAAGGTGAATACGCCGGTCTGATGGTCATCCGTCAATACCACCTCAATAATGGTCATTCTCAAAGAAAAATTGCTTTAATCCCTTCCTCTGCTCATGGGACGAATCCGGCAAGTGCTGTAATGGCGGGCATGCAAGTGGCGATTATCAAATGTGATCCCGAAGGTAATATTGACTTTGTTGACTTAAAAGAAAAAGTCATTGAGCACAGTCAAAATCTCGCCGTACTCATGGTCACTTATCCTTCTACCCATGGTGTTTTTGAGCAGGCTATCATAGAAATATGTGCCTTAATACATGAGTATGGTGGTCAGGTATATATGGACGGTGCCAATATGAACGCACAGGTAGGGCTCACCTCTCCAGGCATGATTGGTGCAGACGTCTGTCACCTTAATTTGCACAAGACTTTCTGTATTCCTCATGGAGGAGGAGGCCCCGGAATGGGTCCCATTGGTGTCGCCCAACACTTGGTGCCGTTTTTACCCCATCGTGGTGGAAAAAGTATCAAATCAATTTCTGCTGCCAAGTTTGGGAGTGCCAGCATTTTGCCCATCTCTCATGCCTACATTGCAATGATGGGAAGTGACGGCTTAACGGAGGCTACCGAGATGGCCATTCTTAACGCCAATTATATAGGGAAAAGATTGGCTGACCATTATCCCGTCCTTTACAAAGGAAATAATGATCGTAATGCGCACGAACTGATCATTGATTGTCGACGTTTCAAAGAGGTGGGTATCGAAGTAGAAGACATTGCCAAAAGATTAATGGATTATGGCTACCATGCCCCCACGGTGTCTTTTCCTGTAGCAGGTACAATGATGATCGAGCCCACGGAAAGTGAAACTAAAAAAGAATTAGATCAATTTTGTGAAGTCATGATTTCCCTTCGCTCTGAGATCGCTGAAATTGAAAGTGGTTTGGTTGATGCCAAGGACAATGTCCTTAAAAATGCACCCCATACCCAAAGAGTTGTTCTAGATGAGTCATGGGCACGTCCATATACCAGAGAAAAAGCAGTATTTCCGATGGCGGGGCAACGATTTTACAAGTTTTGGCCCGCTGTAAGCAGAATAGACAGTGCTTTTGGTGATCGGAATTTGGTTTGCAGTTGCCTCCCTATTGAAGATTATGAACCTGCGTCGATAAATTCATAACCTCTTTTTAAATTAATTTATCTAATATTAATAGCAATTATCTAAGATAAACGTCCCTTCAACTCTATTCAGGGAGTCGTAATTCGCTTCCATATAGGCGTTGATACGGCCTAGGTTAACGCCCAACACTTCAATAAAACCAGAAGTAGCTTGATAGCTTTCATCAGTGACTCCTGGCTGATGAAAGGTGATAGAAACATCTGAAGGCACTTGATAAAAGCCTTCCTCAAAAGGAAATTTAAGTGAAATATAACCCCTTGGAGAAAAGGTAATGAGGCACGGGTCTTCTTCAATTTGATCTTCACTGAATAGCTGGGTATCAAATAAATCCGTGGTCACAACTTGCTGAGCCTTTCCATACTGATACCGGTAAGTTGCTCCCGCAATTACGCCCTCCAAAAGTGATGGCTGTATCTTCTCTGGATTACAATGCTGAAAGAACATCATCCCAATAAAAACACTCTTCAACAACTTGCTCATAATATTTTAAAGTTAAAATGCTTTCGATTGCCTGTTTGCTTGGGGTGATGGGTAATTTCTGTCAAGTCGGCCACACCATGGTTGTCTATGGTGATTAAGGTCGTACTTCGTGTACCATACGTCGGTAAATCAATAAAAATAGAAGATAACGCACGCTCCATCTCTCGCGTTATTCCCGTCTCAGGAAGCCATTCCTCCTCGGCCAATTGTTTGTCCAGCATTAAATCTAGTAACGCTTCTTTATCAAATTTTTTATCAATAGAGGCCTTAAAACGCCTTTTTAAATGGTCTAATTTGGGCCATGAAGTATTCAAACTGGCATTGCATAATCCATGTATCCCTGCGGGTACCTGATTGACGATCTCCAATTGATTATTGAGATGAAACAACGCATCCCCTTTTCTGGTCAAAAAATTAAATCCATTATAGGTGATCGCCTGAGTAGATAATTTCCGCATAAACGCCTCACTTGTTTGGGACGACTTCAAAAAATCTATCGGTAAATGTCCCCTACTTTTGGCATTCGGTTGAAGGATCGAAGCTCTAACGTTGGTCACCGCAGCAAAGGCTCCCGACCTATTCATGGCCAGCCACGTACCCCCTGCGCGCAAATCCCGACCTCCAATAAGATCCGGTTCTTCTTCCCAAAAACCCATCTCCAAAGTAGGTCTTTCATAATACTCATCTCGATTGGCCAATAAAATAAATGGGTATTTAGGGTGTGCATGGTGAGCAAATACAATCAAGCACATATATTTAAGGTCTTTATGAAATCATTGTACCAATACATCATCAACTATCTGCGTCAATATTTTGATCTGAAACTGTATGCAAGCATTTTATTATTCCTGCTTATTTTCATCGCTATCAATTATACGCTTGACTTTGAGGCCAAATATATTAAGACCATCTCAAACCTTGGGATAAGATCCTTGATTATGTCTCTTTTTCAGGGTTTTCCTTTTCTTATCACTGCTTTGCTTCTCAATTTCTTTGGAAAAGCCAGTAAATGGCAAAAAGATCCTCGATTTTGGATCACCTTCCTTTTGGGTTTTTTAATTATCGGCCTCTCAAGAGGCATTCATTGGGGCGTTTTGATACGATGGGGCCTAGCACCTGAAGAATGGTTCCTTCTTAGATCAGGTATCAATTGGGCCATGAAGTTGATAATGGTGTTGGTGCTTTTTGGTGCTTTTTATTTGACTTTCGATACTTCTTTGGGACATTTTTATGGTTTCACTTTTCGAAAATTTAATATGAGCCCTTATTTGACCCTACTGGGGATTGCTCTTTTTTTTATCATTATTGGCTCTTTTTTTGGCGATCTTCAATCTTATTACCCCCGTTATAAAGTTGATCATGGCTTGTCCTTTGCTGTGCATCATGAGGTCCCTACATGGGTTTCCGTTCTGATTTATGAAAGCACCTATGCCACCAGTTTTATCACAGTAGAATTCATTTTTAGAGGTTTTTTAATCTATGCTTTTGTTAAGTATTTTGGGCCTTACGCCATCCTACCTATGGTCGCTACTTATTGCTTTTTACATTTTGGAAAACCGGCTACCGAAACGCTTAGTTCGATCTTTGGAGGTTATGTCTTGGGCATCATAGCCCTTAAAAATAAAAACATCTGGGGTGGTGTTATGGTCCATGTGGGTGTGGCGTGGTCTATGGAATTATTTGGATATCTGCAGACAAGATTCTAGAGTTAGTTATAAATTTGAACTATGGAGGTTAATATGATTTGGTTTTTGTTATTGGGAATGGCTGCAGGCGTAGCCATTGGCTATTTAGTTGCGTTGGTCAGGTATAAAAAATCTGCTCCAGAGGCCCAAAAAGCCCAGCTTCAGCTCATTATGGAGCAAGACCGTACGGCGTCGCTAGAAAAAGATTTGACTCGAGTCAATGAATTGCTACAAGAGGAGCGCGCAAAAACTGAGAAATTGAATACTGAAAAAGCTACCCTTTCTGCCAATTTCTTAAATCTTCAGGAAAAATTAGACACACAAAAGAAGGAAGTGAGTGAACTTCAAAATAAATTTTCATTAGAATTCAAAAACCTTGCGAACGAAATTTTTGAAGAAAAATCAAAAAAATTCACAGACCAAAATAAAAATAATTTAGGTGAAATCCTCACCCCTTTAAAAGAACGGATCGAAAAGTTTGAGCAACAAGTCACCCATAATAATAAAGAAAGCATACAATGGAACACTGCCCTGCGAGAGCAATTGAAAAATATGACCGCGCTCAACAAACAAATGAGTGTCGATACCGAAAACCTTACCCGAGCATTGAAAGGAGATGCCAAAGCACAAGGAAATTGGGGTGAAATCTTACTGGAGTCCATTTTGGAGAAAGTTGGTCTCACTAAAAATGTGCATTATTTCAAAGAACACAATTTAAAAGCAGAAGACGGAAGTAATCAACGATTGGATTACATACTCAAGCTCCCGGACGATAAGTGCTTGGTGATTGATTCCAAGGTTTCTTTAACCGCCTACACCCGATACATCGAAGAAGAGGGGAAAGAAAAAAAGGCAGAACAGCTTAAACTTCACATGGACAGCATACTCAGTCATATCAAAACATTGAGTGCTCGAAACTATCAAAACCTACATCAAATCAAGCAACCTGATTATGTGATGATGTTTGTGGCCAACGAGCCCGCTCTCTTGATGGCCCTTCAACAAGATAACCAGCTTTATGAAAAGGCCTTAGACAAAAACATTGTTTTGGTCTCTACCAGTACCTTATTGGCCACCCTCAGGACGATTTCTTATATTTGGAAACAGGATTCTCAAACCAAAAATGCTATAGAAATTGCACGACAAGCAGGTGCTATGTACGATAAATTCAGTGCTTTTACTGACGACCTCATTAGAGTCGGCAGCAATCTAAAAACCACGCAATCCAATTATGAAGAAGCCATGAAAAAGCTAAGTGAAGGCAAAGGTAACTTGGTCACTCGAGCGGAAAGTCTCAAAAAGCTGGGTGCCAAATCCACCAAACAAATGGATCCCAGAATGATCTCTAGGGCGACCGATGAGGAAGGGGACTCAACTTCTCCTCATTTATTTGCAAACTAAAACCCCTTTTTTACCCTTAACTTTACCTATGGAATTAACTGCTGAAAATAAATTAAAAAAACTGATCGTGGTCGGAGATCGGGTATTGATCAAGCCTTTGAAAGAATCTGACAAAACAACCAGTGGTATTTTGCTTCCACCAGGCGTAAGAGAAAAAGAAAAAATTCAAACCGGGTTCATCGTAAAAGTTGGGCCTGGGTATCCAATTCCCGTACCTATGGATGAAGACGACGCCTGGAAACAAGAAGAAGACCAAATGAAATACGTGCCGCTGCAAGCCAAGGAAGGGGATAAAGCCATTTTCCTTCAAAATGGGGCTTTTGAAGTGACGTATGAAAAAGAAAAATATTTCATCGTTTCACAAGCTTCTATACTTATGCTTGAGCGCGAAGAGGATTTGTTTTGAAAAAAGGGTGCAGGTCCTCCGTTCCTTCTATCGAACCTATCTTTAAGTTTACCAAATGATAGAGTATCCATCAAAGCTGCTTTTTATAAAAACTCAAAACATGAATCTCCCGAATAATCCAAAACCTGAGCAACCCAACAATCCTTTGCACGGTATCAAACTAGCCGATGTGTTGGAAGCCCTTGTCAAGCATCATGGATGGGAAAAAATGGCTTTAAAGATCAATATTAATTGTTTTAAAAATGATCCTTCGATCAAATCCAGCCTGACTTTTTTAAGAAAAACCCCTTGGGCTCGCGATAAAGTTGAAAGGCTTTACCTCCAAATCCCTAAGAGATGATTCTTTTTATGCAGACTTAAATTTAAATCAACAAAAAATACCATACTGCGCACACTGCTTGATGTCTCTTACCTTCTTAGGGTTGAAGAGAAGCGTTATCATCAGGATATAAAACTGCTTGTATATCCCGCCATTTTACCTGCTTGATATTGTTTTGCTCAAGCAAGTCTTGAAACTTTTTACTTGACACGACCTGATAATCTTTCGCACGCCATTTGGCTCCGTAAGCTTCTCGATCTTTGGTGATCGCCTTCATCTCCTCATCATCAAACGCCAAATGGACCAACAACTGATTGAGGCCTGGTTTGATGGATGAAAGGACCTCTGCATAATATGCCTCCATCGCATCTAATTCTGTCCCATTAAGGGCCATAAACATTTGATCTACCAATACCACCTGTGGAGGTAAAGGGTAGTGTTCATCAAAATGCGGTGCTAAAAGCCTCGGTACAAATACAGGTATTTGATTTTGATGTCCCACTTCTATATACGTTCTAAAAAATGCAGGGTCGAAAAATAAGGTGCCTTCATGACTGTCCATATGGGTCGGCGCCATACCCAAAGCCCGTGCGTAGTCAATTTGGGCTTGTAGTTCGACTTGTAGTTCCGCATTGCTCCCCTCTTTAATCACCGTTACTTTCTTTTGATGCAGAAAGCCATCATCGTCGAGAAGGGTCTCGATCTTATCAGCGGATGCGACACCCGGCCATTTGTAACCGGCCCACTCTGCCGTAAAAGTCAAATGTAAGCCCAAATCAACCTGTGGATGGGCGAGATAATAAGCGGCCACATCTTCGGCGAAAGGCGAAGGCATCATGACACTAGCGGAATTCACAAATCCCTTTGAGAGTGCTTTAAAGGACGCTTGGTTCACTGATCGCGCTAAGCCTAAATCATCAGCATGGATAATCAGTAATTTATCCGAGGACGTATAACCTAATTTTTGGGCTAGATTTTCATATTGCTTCAATGGTCGATCTGAGTGAAAGATAAAGTTATAAATCAGTCGAGCGTCATAAATGGGCGTCTCATTGTGATGGAAAAATAATCTTAATCCTCCCCAAGTCATGAGAACGAGCAGCAACAGTCCTAGCCCTATTTTTAATAACGTACGTCTTGTTTTATATACCATCCAGATTAATTAAGAAACTAAATTACCACATTTTGAGAGATCTTGAGCTTACAACTAAAAGGGTTTTAGAAGATTGTCAGTGATCTGAGATCAATGCTTAAGCGTATCTGTATCAGAGCATACTGAAAAGGTCCCTCCCAGTAATCGACAGTCTATAGTTAACTACTATAAAATATAATATGCAAAGGACTCTTTACTTTAGGCCTTCATTATACCAAACTAGACCTAAAAAGGATGCAGCGAATTATTTTATTAATGCATTGAACCGATCAAAAAGGAATCATTGCAGCAGCAACGAGTTTTATTCACAATGAAAAAGGAAATATTGTTTATATCGATCAATACGTAGATCGACTGAATGAAGCTTTTTTTATGCGTATTGAGGTCGAATCAACAGATCAAAATATTGATTTCAACACTTTTAAAGAAAAATTTATTTCAGGAATTGGATCAAAATACGACTTTAATTGCAGCTTTTTTCTGAAGAATCAACGCCCTAAACTAGCTGTTTTTGTTTCCATATACGTACATTGCTTGTATGATATCTTAGCCCAAAAACAGTCTGGAGAATTACAGTGCGAAATCCCTTTTATCTTGAGTAATCACCAAGATTTAGCATCTAATGTAGAGCAATTTGGTATCCCTTTTTATTGGATCCCTGAAATCAAAAAAAATAAGACTGAGGCAACCTCTCAACAGCTGAACCTCCTGAAAAAACACCACATTACTAGTATTGTATTGGCACGTTATATGCAAATATTGCCGGAACAACTTGTTCAAGAATATCCAAATAAAATCATTAATATCCATCATTCCTTTTTACTTGGCTTCCTGGTGCAAAACCTTATCACTCTGCCTTTGAAAGGGGAGTTAAAATTATTGGTGCTACTAGTCATTATGTGACTGATGATCTCGATGCGGGTACGATTATCGAACAAGATACTTTAAGAGTTTCTCACGCTCATGGAGTTTCAGACTTCATTTCCAAGGGCAGAGACTTAGAACGGCTGGTACTTTTACGTGCCATCAAGCTTCACACCGAGAGAAAAGTGATGGTCTTCAACAATAAAACGGTCGTGTTTACATAGTCGTCCGTAAACACTTCTTGCTCTGATATGGCTTCAGTAAATCTGATATCTTTTTGGTCATATCATCTTCCCTTTTATCCAAAAGCGAGGTATAATGCACAAACCTTTGAAACTTCCTGGCCCACCATTCCCCTCAAACAAAAGTATAAACCCAGTATATCAATAAAGCCTGAAACGGGAGCCTGATAGCCGTCGCCGCCAAGTGTTGGCTTTTTCTTCGTGCTTTTTGGAAATGGTAAACATTCGCTGGAAAAACCGCCAGCAATAATAGAATCACACCCATCGCCGCATAAGAACGGATCTCACTCACCCACAAAGCCATGCCCAGTAATACCTCAACAGCACCCACTACAAAATTCGTGAGCTCTGGATAAGGCACCCATTTGGGTATGATTTTAAGAAAGAATCTAGGTTGGATAAAATGGCTGATGCCGGCCAATAGATACAGTGCAGACATCAATACAAGAGAAATCAATTGGGGTGTTGTCATCAACCTATTGGGGTTTATATCAAACAAGTTAATTGAAAATTCATGATAACATAAATAAAGCCAAAATTAAAGGGCTTCTCATTTGTTTTGATAGCCTGTTAAGGATTGATCTCTTTTGTAGGGCAAAGCGACCTCTCAGATTTATGATCCAGTAAATTTGGCCCATTTGAAAAATATTCGAAATCCCTTTGACAATTTAAAATTTTTCTAACTTCGTGTTCAGGGGAAACAATTGAACCCTCATTTAAAATTTGAGAGAATTAATTACCAAAATAAAAAGTATTATCAGGCTAAGCAAAAAAGCTGAAGAATATCTTTTTTCCATTTCAACGGAAAAGGCCCTCCCAAAGGGAGAAATTTTAGTACGCCAAGGGCAAGCAGTGAAGAAGACCTATTTCGTTACCGATGGCTGCATTAGGTCTTACTTTATTGATAAAAATGGCAAAGAGCACACTTTACAGTTTGCTATTAAAGATTGGTGGATCAGTGATTTTATTGCTATCTACAATAAAGAAATTGCCACACTCACTGTAGAGTGTATTACTGATTCAACCATTATTGAGTTTAGCTCCAGGGAGTTAGACGGAATATATTCATTATTTCCTGAATTTGAGGCCTTTCAGCGAAAAAATTTGGAACGCCATGTGGTCAGCTTGCACAAAAGAATTTTAAATCAATTACAATTAACGGCTCAAGAGAGATATGATTTATTTCTAAAACAATATCCAGATATTGAGCAGTACACTCCAAATTATCATATCGCATCTTATTTGGGGATCACGCAACAAAGCTTGAGCCGCATAAGAGCGGAAAAAGTAAATAAATAGCTTTCTTACCATAAGGTAATTTTTACCTGATCTCCAAGTACTATTTTTGTGTCCTCCTCGATATTATAGTTTCAAAGGTGAGCCTATTAAAATTGATCTTTTTAGGAGAGCATTCAAGTCTTTGAGCACCTTGAATCAGGTAGATTTATAAGGAAATTATAGTGAGAATGAGTCTAGTTTTATTTAAATAGAAATTTAAAAATTAACATCATGATAAAAAAAATATTAATAGGGTTGTTGAGTATTCTCATAGTTACATTTACTATTATCTATGTCCTGGCTCAACCTAAACTAGAAAATGATGGTTCGTATAGTCCCTCAAGTTTAGCATTGTCTTTAGGGACCGTTGCTAAAACTGATTTTGGCGAGATCAAGTACACCAAATACCAAGGAGATAAGTCGAAGATTTTGGTAATTTTCACTGAGCAAAAAAACTTGGAGATGAAAAATGGCAAATTATTTTCTACCGGAAATCACCCAATAGAGTCGCTTGTGCCAATGTTACACCTTAAAAATGCAGGGTTTGATTTTGAAATCGCAACCCCTACTGGCAAACCTGCCGTATTTGAAATGTGGGCTTTCCCTAATGAGGACGAGAATGTAAAAGCTATTTATAATGAGTACAAATCGAGCTTTCAGCAACCCATAAAATTGACAGATTTCATCACTCATTCATTTGTAAATGACAGTTCTTTTGCTGCTGTATTTGTGCCAGGAGGACATGGAGCTATGATTGGTATTCCTGAAGATAGAAATGTTGCAAAAGTCTTAAATTGGGCACATGAAAATGACTTATTTACCATTACCCTTTGTCATGGGCCAGCTGCATTATTATCAACAACATTGGATAATCAAAAATTTCTTTACGAGGGTTATAAGATGGCTGTTTTTCCTGATGCCATAGATGAAATGACCCCAATGGTAGGTTATTTACCTGGATACATGATCAACAGTTTGAGTGAAAAATTAAAAAGCCTAGGTGCTTATATTATTAATACTGAATCTGATAACACCGTTTTTGTTGATAGAAAATTAATCACTGGCGCAAGTCCTCTAGCATCAAATGACTTAGGAAAACTAGCCGCTGAAACGCTATTGAAAGAACTCAATTAAAAGCTACTCATCATAAGGGTGAAAGCAATAGCGGTTTGGGTGTGTACCCAAACCGCTATTTTTATTTAAATAAGTATATTACTTTTAAAAAAGAAAGTGTTTTCGGTCCTCTGCAGTATCTAAATACGCTATATACTAATCGTTAAAAATCATAAACAATGTATCACTTACTATCTAAAATCATACTCATTGGCTTGTTAACTTCTTCTTTCAATAATGTGTTTTCTCAAACAGACACACTAAAAAAAGACCAGGTTGTTATCATTAAAATGAAAAATGGCGATGAATACAAAGGAGTCCTATCAAAAAAAGCCAATGGGAAAATCCTCTTAAAAACGATAAATGGTGAATTTAATTTGATTGCCTTAAATGTACGTTCAATAGTGAACAATGATTATGTGGGAAAATTTGAATTTGCTAATCCGCATGATACGAGATATTTTTTCGGGCCAACCGGCATCCCCATAAAAAAAGGGAAGGGGTATTATCAAAACATACTAGTTACCACAAATTTTTTCAATTATGGCATCACGGAAAACATATCAATTGGCGGTGGTTTTGAGTTTATTTCAACGGTTCTCGGCTCTCCAATTTGGTTTCTTACCCCTAAAGTAGGATTTGGTATTTCAGAAAATATTCATGTGGGTGGAGGATTTATCATGGCAGGCTTTGCTGATGAAGGAACCGCAACTTTGGGGTATGGGGTTTTTACCTTAGGACAATCTGAGACAAATCTATCTATAGGAGCAGGCTATGGCCTCATAGATCGGAAATTATCGGATTATCCCGCCATAATGATCTCCGGAACTCATAGAATCAGCAAAAGTATTGCACTACTCTCAGAGAACTATGTGATTCCAAATAGCTTTTATTTTGGTATTCATGGCATAAGAATTCTCTCCAAGAAAAATTCTTTTGATATTGGAGCGATCGTTATCCCTGAAATCAGAGTAGTTATCCCTGCTTTGCCATATGTTGGCTATGTCAGAGTCTTATAATCATAAACGATTACCAATAAAAAACAGACGGCATTAAAGCGCTCGCTGATTTATGCCTTGAAGCATATAATCCCAATCCCTTCTAGACTAGCTTATGGTTATTTATTAACCTTGATTGGTTTCAGTATTATTTTTCTCAAAAAATAAAAACTTTGCAAAGCAATATCACAAATACTGCCACAATCAAGCAAAAATCAAATCTTTAGAAAAACTGAAATTAGCTTGAGCCGAAAAAGCCTAAGAGTTTAATTTCAACACTATTTTCTTCTTTATCAAGAAGAAACTGAAAAATAAACGACGAGACTCAATAATGTACTGAGCAGAACTCAATGCAATATAAACGCTCAATAAGATGTCGACAAAGCTCCGTGGAATGCGATTGATTTTTATTTTAGTTCCTCCTCTTTAGTTCAGCCCTTTGAGAAGGGCGTCTTTAAAAGTCACTGTATTTACCCAAGAATCCCCTGCACTCAAAAGACCTTTAATACTGGTCTTTGAGCCCATAAAATCATCACCTTCGCCTTCCCTCAGCGAACTCTTTGGCAAAGTACGTCAGAATGATGTCGGCCCCTGCACGCTTGATGGCAGTCAAGGATTCTTGCATGGCCCGCTCACCATCTAACCACCCATTTTGTGCGGAAGCCTTGACCATGGCATATTCTCCAGACACATTATAAGCCGCAATAGGAAGTGGGAAATTTTCTTTGAGATCACTGATGATGTCCAGATAGGCCAAGGCAGGTTTAACCATCAATACATCTGCCCCTTCTTCATAATCAAGTTGTGCTTCCATCAAGGCTTCTGCACGGTTGGCAGGGTCCATTTGATAGGTCTTCTTATCTCCAAACTTGGGCGCTGAATCCAGCGCATCACGAAAAGGCCCGTAAAAAGCACTGGCATACTTAGCCGTATAAGACATAATTCCTACTTCCTGGAAACCTTGTTGATCGAGCAGTTCACGCAAATAGCCCACGCGGCCATCCATCATATCAGAAGGACCGATCATGTCGATCCCAGTCGCCGCCTGTGCAAGTGCCATTTTCCCTAAAATTTCTAAGGTCGCATCGTTAAGTACTATGCCCTCCTTCACTAGGCCATCATGTCCGTCACTGCTGTAAGGATCCATGGCAATATCAGTGATAATATGGGATTCAGGTAACCTTGCTTTAATTTCTTTAAGTGCTCTTAGATAAAAAGAATCTTCGCGATATCCTTCACTGGCCTCTTGATTTTTATCCTTGTCTGAAACGACTGGAAAGACATCAAAGGACTTGATGCCCAACCCCATACAGTATTCAATCTCTCTGAGTATTAAGTCTGAGGACAGACGATAAATACCCGGCATGGATGCCACTTCTTGTTTCTTATTATAACCTTCTATGAGGAATAAGGGAAATACCAAATCATCAGTGGTGACCTGCGTCTGTCGTGTCAGGGATCTGATGCCTTCGGTCTTACGGTTTCTTCTAGGTCTTCGGAGCATAATTGTAAAGATAATTAATCGATTGAGTTGAGTATAAATTATGATTGAAACATCATGAATAACGCCGCAATAATGGTCATCGCTAGAATAAAACGACGATAAATTTGCTCCGGAATGCGTTTAACGATCTGAATTCCCAAAAAGGCGCCGATGGTAATAAACGGCAATACTAATAAATCCAAAAACAACGAGTCCCATGTGATGGTTTCCCAACTGTATACATGGAAAGGTACCTTAACCAGATTGATGATCAAAAAAAACCACGCTGCCGTGCCAATAAACTGATTTTTCAATAGATTCAAAGACAATAAATAAATGGCCATAACCGAACCTGCCAAATTACCCACCATCGTCGTAAATCCCCCAGCTATTCCCAATCCAGCGGTAAATAGTAAATTCTGAAAGGTCCCTTGGATTTGCTGCTTATCATTCCAATACATGATCCCAACACTTATAAAAATAATAACTGCCATTACTTGACGAAACACCCCGTCATCGATAAATATCCCTATGTAGGTCCCAAGTAAAACCCCTACAAAAGCAAACGGCAACACCCGCTTCAAATGCTTCCATTGGGCATAACTACGGTAGTGATAAACGGCCATAAAATCTCCCAAAATGAGAATGGGCAACATGATACCGCTGGAAGCGCGTCCGCCAAAAATAATCGCCAGCAAAGGGACGGCTACCATCCCTGTTCCGTGAATACCTGTTTTGGCCATCCCAACGAAAACACCAACGAACGCCATAATGAGTATTTGTTGGTAAGTCAGGGTGAAGTTAAAAAGGCCTATCATTTGCTTAACCGTATTTAATTAATATGAAACCGGCCTCAATTTGTAGGCCATAATACGCTTATGAGCAAGAAAATTTAACCAAAATTAAAATCTGCAATCGTCTGCTTAATGATCTCTAAACAATGATTTAATTCTCCCTCGGTGATGACCAGCGGAGGCGCAAACCGAATGATGTTACCATGTGTGGGTTTGGCCAGTAATCCATTTTCTTTCAGGGCTACACAAAGATCCCATGCGGTGCTGCTCTCTTCTGTGTCATTGATCACCAAAGCATTGAGCAATCCTTTGCCTCGAACCGTTTGAACCATCTCATGGGTTATCATAAAATCCGTCAGCTCCTTACGAAATAGGTCTCCGAGTACTTGGGACTTTTGAGCTAGGTTTTCATCAACCACGACTTCTAAAGCGGCTTGTGCCACTTTGCAAGCCAAAGGATTACCTCCATAAGTAGAGCCATGTTCTCCCGGTTTAATGGTCAGCATGACCTCATCGTCCGCCAAGATCGCGGATACAGGAAGTACGCCTCCCGAAATAGCTTTCCCCAATATCAAAATATCTGGCCTTGCATCTTCATAATCACAAGCCAACATTTTACCCGTCCTGGCAATACCCGTTTGTACTTCATCCGCGATGAATAAGACGTTGTGCTGAGTACACAAGGCCCGAACACCTGCAAGATAACCCTCATCGGGCACCACGACACCGGCCTCTCCCTGAATGGGCTCAACCATAAAAGCGGCCACCGTTGGATCTTGAAGTTTTTGTTGTAGTGCTTGGAGGTCATTATAAGGAATGAGTTCATAGCCGGGCATATAAGGCCCGAATCCCTTGTAAGACACTGGATCATCCGAACTACTGATCGCCGCCAACGTACGCCCCCAAAAATTACCCTTTGCAAAGATAATCTTAGCTTGATTTTCGGGAATGCCTTTGTGCTCATATCCCCACTTTCTCGCCAGCTTATTGGCGGTCTCTCCTCCTTCTACACCTGTATTCATCGGCAAAACTTTGTCGTAGCCAAATAACGTAGTGATGAATTGCTCGTATTTACCCAGCACATCGTTGTGAAACGCGCGTGAAGTTAATGTCAACCTCGACGCCTGATCTGTCAATGCTTTTAAAATTTTTGGATGACAATGGCCTTGATTCACGGCCGAATAAGCCGATAGAAAATCAAAATATTCTTTCCCTTCTACATCCAAAACCTTGGCCCCAAGCCCTTTGGCCAAAACTACGGGTAAAGGGTGATAATTGTGCGCCCCGTACTGGGCCTCAAGACGGATGAGCTCTTCACTCTTTGTTGTGCTTTCTATCATAAATTCTCATCTTTGTTTGTGGAACTAAACCATTTGCTCCGCGGTTATTACAAAAATACTAGATTTATAAGAATTTGACATCATATAAAGGAAAGAAGGCAGAAACCCCTCCCTTAGAAAAGACAGATTATTATTTTAACAAAGAAGGGCTACTGGTATTTACCGCTTTATACCATCTCAAAAGGGGTTTTTGTTGTGTCTCTAGATGCAAAAATTGCCCTTATCCAACAAAATAAATTAAAAATGAGGGCTCAGCATTTGGTAATAAAACTATTATGGTGATATTTGCAGACCGTTTTCAAAAAGCGTAAAAATTATGTCAAAAGTTTGTGATATTACAGGTAAGAGAGCAAGAAGCGGGAATAATGTTTCTAAGGCCAACAACAAGACCAAAAGAAAATTCTTTCCCAATCTACATAAGAAAAGATTTTACATCCCTGAGCAAGATACATGGATCACACTAAAAGTTTCATCAACAGCACTACGTACCATCAACAAGAATGGTATCAATGCTGTGCTTAGAAAAGCAAGAGCTAACGGTAACAAATTAGTATAAAAGTCAATAAAATGGCCAAAAAAGGTAATAGAATACAGGTAATTATGGAGTGTACAGAGCACAAAGCTACGGGCAAGCCGGGCACCTCTCGCTACATCACTACCAAAAATAGGAAAAACACTCCCGAAAGATTGGAGGTAAAGAAATACAATCCCATTCTAAGAAAAAAAACTATTCATAAGGAAATTAAGTAGTCATGGCAAAGAAAGTAGTAGCAACGCTAAAACAACCCGGAGGTGCAAAATTCGCTAAAGTCATTAGAACTGTAAAAACTGCCAGCGGTGCTTACTCTTTTAAAGAAGAGATGGTTGCAGAAGCAGATGTAAAAAAGGTATTGGCTAAATAATTATGCCAACTTTTTGTAAGAAATAGGTCGACCAGCAAAGTCGGCTTTTTTTTTAAATTCTATCGAAAAGTTCGCAAACTGAATTTTGATATGGGATTATTTGATGTTTTTTCAAAAAAGAAAAAAGAAAATTTAGAAAAAGGCCTAAAAAAGGCAAAACAAGGCTTTCTCAAAAAGCTGAGCAAAGCCGTCATCGGTAAATCTAGTATCGATGATACGGTGCTCGATGATCTGGAAGAAGTACTCATCAATTCTGATGTAGGTATTGAAACAACCCTAAAAATCATTGCTAAGATTGAAGCGCGCATAGCCAAAGATAAATACGTGTCGACTTCCGAACTTAACGAAATCTTAAGGACTGAAATTGCGAGTTTACTTATAGAAAATAACACGACTGATCTCGATTCTTTTGAAATCCCCAAAGTAGAAGGCCCCTTTGTGATTTTGGTCGTTGGCGTAAATGGTGTGGGCAAAACCACCACCATCGGAAAACTAGCGGCTCAGCTGAAATCCCTCGATAAAAAAGTTATTTTAGGTGCCGCAGATACCTTTCGCGCCGCCGCTGTGGATCAGCTTATTTTATGGGGTGAACGGGTAGGCGTACCCGTCGTTTCTAAAGGCATGCATACTGATCCGGCTGCCGTAGCCTATGAAGCGGTCAAACAAGCCAAAGAAGAAGGTGCAGATGTTGTAATCATCGATACTGCAGGCAGGCTACATACGAAGGTAAACCTCATGAACGAATTGGGTAAGATTAAGAATGTTATTAAGAAGTTTGTTCCCGAAGCTCCCCATGAGGTCCTATTAGTTGTGGACGGCAGTACCGGTCAAAATGCTTTTGTTCAAGCGACAGAATTTACCAAAGCAACGGAGGTAAGTGCCCTAGCCGTGACCAAATTGGACGGTACCGCCAAAGGGGGTGTCGTTATAGGTATCTCTGACCAATTTAAAATCCCTGTAAAATACATTGGTATCGGAGAAGGAATAGAGCACCTACAAGTATTCAATAAAAAAACTTTTGTAGATGCTTTTTTTGATAAATAATCAGCTACCCTACTGACCCCTCATCTAAACTCTCAACCCTTATTTACTTGTTTAGGAGCCACAAGAATCTCTTTTTTTTGTTTAGAGAGTCTTATTTATTATCTAACGAATCAGACTTATTTACAATTACATAGCTTTCTGGCATTAAATTGAAGTATAGGGTCCCAAAATCTCGAATTACGGTTACCTCAGTACAGATCCCATTTTCATATCTATAATAGTTTTCTCCTTGCGGTGATGTCAATAGGTAATAATGAGGTTTGATTTCTTTAAAATTCAAATAAGTTGCAAAATGTTGAGAAAATACCGGCTGACTATCTTTTGGTTCTTCAAAATGAATTTTAGCGGCGGAATACATAATTGTTTCAAAGGATATACGTTGAAGAATATCTTCAGACCTTAGTACATAACCCTCCTCTTTCTTGACAATATCATAGGTAATTTTCTTAGACCCATTCAAACTACTAAATCCATGGCCTCGCATCAAAATACCTTGCTCAAAAGTCTCTTGCAACACGTATTTGATCTCCAACTCTATGAGAATTTTATACCTTACTTCAGTTATGCTTTCATAGATCACTTCACTCAAAGAACTAACCCGACTAACCGTCATGGTACCTATTTCCTTCTTTGACTTAAATACTTGATATCTCAGCAGTTGTGCTTGACCCAGCGATGAGCAAAGCATAAGAAAGAAAATAACAGAAAACTTCAAAGCCAACAATCAAGGGTTAAATAGAGTATAAAGTTGATCAATTTAAAACTATTTTTTTGGATTATAAAAAGGAATGTTAACTCCTGTTCTTGGGCTTATATTTGCTTTGTGCAAAAATTTCATGGTGATTGCGATTGGCCATCAATTCTTGCATGGTGCTGCCCGTCTCATCCATATACTGTTTTACAATTTGCCACCCAATCCAAGCACCAACTCTTCCAGGGCATTCGTCTCCCAACTCGATCGTTTTTGGCCGTTCTCCCAGCATTTTTTTCTTGGTGAACTCATCCGTCACGTAAAGCCATTTCTCTTCGATAATCCGAGACCAAATCAATTCTTGGTAGGCGTATACATCTAGAATTTCCTTTGCTGTAAACCCTAAGATCAAGTCATCTGGCGTGCAAGGCATTATGCTTCCTAGTAAATAATAAATCTTCCCATAATCAATCATTTCGGACAATAATGTCTCTTCATCTCCACTTGAACAATAATCGGCAATGAAAAATTTCAGGATGGTTGGAGTCATATACTTGGAATCATACCTTCTTAAGATATATTGTGGAACTTCTTTGGGCCGATAAGACGCTTTCTCCCCAATAAAAAAATCTAGGCCAATAATTATGAGATCCTTAGAAATGACTAAATCATTATACAATCCACTCACCATGGTTTGAACTTTGGGAACTGTCATCTCAGGAAAATAATATTTCAACCACCCTAAAGAAATATTCATTGTTTTTTCAAACAGGGGCTGATCAAAGGCTTCATTCGCCTCGACGTACAGGGTGTCTATAAACTCGTTTTGTACTAATCCAAAAATACGTTCAGCTAATATTTTTTCATCGGGATACTCATTGAGATGAAACATTCGTGCCGCCATTTGCTGATGCATTTGAAGAAATTTTTCTACATCCCTGACCTCTTGAGCCATAAATAAATTTTTCTCAAGCCTATTTACTTCAATTTCTATCGTCGCAGGCTTTCCCTCGGGATGGGAACGACAGGGGTCTTCACTACATCCATTTAATAAAAGAGAAACAAAGAGTAGACATAATATCCTCATAAATACTATTTTTGTAGAAATTAACATAATTTCGATGAGAAAGTCACTTCTTTTCCTATCATTTATTTTGGTTGGAGCCCTAGCCTGCTTTTCGCAAACCAAGCTCGGGTTGAAATTTTCTCCCTTATTTTCATCGCATAAGACCTCACTAAAGTCAGATCAATTAGAGGTTTTCCAAGGGAAAACAGCCACCAGAATGTCGATCGGCCTCATTGTCGATCATCCGCTTACCGACACCTACTTTTTTAGTTCCGGTTTGATTTATCTACCCAAAAGGGTCAGCATCAATCTAGAAGAAGAAGATGGCGGCATCGCACCCACAAATCCTTTTGAGTCCTACGATCTTAATTATCTTCAGGCTCCCTTATCTCTAAAGTTATTTAACAATGAAATCGCTCCAGACATTAGTTTGTTTTTTCAAGTTGGCTTAATCCTTGAATTCAAAATTTTCGAACAAGCCTTGAACGAAGATTATGAATTCATCTCGAAATTTAACTTTTTCGATACTGCAGCAATTATAGGCACAGGGATAGAATATCGATTAGGAATAAATACTATGTTTTTTTCCGGTATCAGCCTGCAAAAAGGTTTAATTAACATTATTAATCAAACCAATCCCGAATATCCCCTAGTTATTAGAAATCAAATCGTCAGTATTGATATTGGTATGAAATTCTAAGTCTGAATGGCTTCACCGTTGGTATTTAGAAATTGATACTCATTCAGTGCCAAAGACGAATCTGAAATGACATTGACCCATTTCATTAATCCTAAAAACCATTTAGTCCGTCGAGAAATAATCCCTTCGGTAAAGTAAGCACTCAAGTAGGGGTGTACCACTAAGGTCACCTTTTTCTCGTTTTGCTTCTTAAACAAATACATCAAGGTCTCCTCAATTTGATCTGCGATCAAAATGGATGCTGTTATCTTCCCTGTACCTGCACAAGAAGGGCATTGTTCTTTGGTAATGATATTTACTTCTGGTCTTACCCTTTGTCGCGTAATTTGTAATAAACCAAATTTTGACAAGGGTAAAATGGTATGCTTCGAACGATCCCCTTCCATCGCCTCAATCATTGTTGAATAGACTTTACGCTTGTTTTCAATCTTGCGCATATCTATAAAATCCACGACAATGATTCCACCCATATCACGCAATCGTAACTGACGAGCGATTTCTTTAGCCGCTTCAACATTAACTGTCAACGCAGTAGTTTCTTGATCTTCCTCGCGGTTAGATTTATTACCGCTGTTCACATCAATAACATGCAATGCTTCGGTGTGCTCAATGATTAAATAACCACCATCAGCTACAGTGACAGATTTTCCAAATGAAGTTTTTAACTGTTTCTCAACACCAAAAATTTCAAAAATTTTTGCTTTTGATTGATGTAGACGTAACAGCTTCTCTTTATCTGGAGCAATGGTCTTGATGTAACTTTTGATCTCTTCAAATAAGTCTTTGTTATCAATGGTAATGCTATCAAACGTCTCATTAAGTACATCTCTAACAATAGAATTCGTCCGACTTACCTCTCCAATGATTTTATCCTTGGATTTAGACTTCTTGAGCTTTTCAATGCCTCTTTGCCAAATTTGCACTAAGTTTTGAAGATCTGTATCAAGCTCTTTAACATCTTTTCCCGTAGCTACGGTACGGATAATCACTCCAAAATTTTCTGGCTTGATTGAACTGATCAGACGCGCCAAGCGCTTCCTTTCATTCGAATTTCCAATTTTCTTTGATACATTGACTGCATTCGAAAATGGTACTAAAACTAAATAGCGTCCTGCTATTGACAACTCGCACGATAATCTCGGGCCCTTTGTTGATATGGGTTCTTTTACAACCTGAACAAGGATTTTTTGGTTCTTTGTTAGAACCTGTCCTATTTTACCAAACTTATCAATATCGGCCTCATTTCTGAATCCAGTGAGCTTGGTGCTGATCTCTTTTTTACTTTGAATCAGCTGCGAAAATTTATTCAGTGACTGGATTTGTGGTCCTAAGTCGAGATAATGTAGAAAGGCGTCTTTTTCATAACCGATATCAATGAAACCTGCATTGAGACCTTGAACAACTTTTCGTACAGTACCTAAGTAAATATCTCCAACATTGAATTGATTACCGCCGTCTTCTTGGTGGAATTCAATCAATCTTCTATCATTTAAAAGAGCTATTCGACATCCGTTTTGAGTTGAATTTATTACTAATTCATTGCTCACAATTTTTCAGATTAAATGTCTACTTCTTTTTATGTCTATTCTTTCTTAACCTTTTCTTTCTCTTGTGTGTAGAGATTTTATGTCTTTTCCTTTTTTTACCACAAGGCATATTCTTTTAATTTAAGTGTTATTAATTTTCTAAATATTCTGCTGCTGCAGACTTTAACGCTGGATCAGCATCTTCTGCAGCTACAATTCTTGTAAATAGTTCTGATGATTCCTCAGGCTTATTAATCTCTGAAAAACAAACGCCCATATATAACATGGCCTCATAATCATCTTCTTTTAACGCAATCAACTTTTCAAACCTTTCAATGCCTCGATCATATTGCCCTGATTGAATGGACAAAAGGCCTAAACTTAAAAGGGCTTCTCTGTTCTCTGGGTCTTTTTCTATCACTTCTCTCAACATCATAATCCCTGACATAGGGTTTTCTGTTGTCACTAGGGTCATGGCTAACTTTGTCTTGGCGGATAAATTATCTACCTCCTTTTGAGTGATCAAAGTCAAAACTTTTCGTGCCTCTAGGGCATAAACGGTCGCTTCTTTCATGTTAGAGGCACGCTCGTATGAAGCATATAATAATTCTGCCGCTTTTTTCTGCGTTTCCAAAGAACTGTCTCTCTGCAAGAAATTCAAAGTAACATTTTTGACACTATCCAAAAACCCATACTTTAAATAGTATCTTGCTAAAGAGTCTGCGAAGTTAATGTAATTTTCCGATATTTCCCCTTTTGTAGAGCTCTTCAGTGAAGTAATTGCAGCAGCGTCTTCATTGGACATATTAAAAGAATGTGATTCTACACTGCTCTCATTCTCATTTTTCACTGCTGTGCGCGGGAGTTGATAGAGTAAAAAGACAGCTGCTATCCCGGCAATTGTTAGTGAAATAAGATACTTATTCATCCGCTATCAGCTTTCCTTTTACGCAGACGTTACGCTCTTCTTGATCTTGTCAATGAAAATTTTAGATGGCTTAAAGCTCGGGACATAATGCTCCTCAATGACAATTGCCGTATTTTTAGATATGTTTCTGGCAATTTTTTTTGCGCGTTTTTTGTTCACAAAACTACCAAACCCCCTCACATATATGTTTTTCCCGTCGGCCATCGAAGTTTTCACTACAGAAAAGAAGGCCTCTACCGATGCCTGAACATCTAATTTATCGATCCCTGTCTTTTCACTTATTTCGTTTATTACATCTGATTTCGTCACAATAAAGTCATTTTAATTGTCAACCATCGTTTTATTAAGAACTTCAAATTTACATTTGCAAGTCTGGGATACAAATGTATTCTCTAGAAAATCAAAAACCCCAAATAATATCATCAAAATTCAAATAACTTCTTCATTAATGAATTGGTATTCAAGGGAAAAGAGAGATTTACCTTGGCGGGCCACGCGCAACCCTTATATGGTTTGGCTATCTGAAATTATCCTACAACAAACCCGCGTAGCGCAAGGCACACCTTATTACGAAAAATTTATCAACGCTTATCCTACCGTGCATGAGCTCGCCGCCGCCTCTGAACAAGAAATATTAAAATTATGGGAGGGGCTTGGTTATTACAGTCGTGCCAGAAATTTACATAAAGCAGCACGACAGGTCACCCAGGAATATGGAGGTATTTTTCCTGATTCATATGGCGAACTGCTCAAATTAAAAGGTATTGGGCCTTACACGGCCGCGGCCATCGCTTCCATTTGCTTCCATGAAAAGGTACCCGTGGTAGACGGTAACGTTTTTAGATTGATCTCGCGCCTTTTTGGCATTCAGGAAGACATCGGCAAGGGAAGCAGTCGTAAAATTTTTGAGCAAACCATCGCCCACATCATGCCTTCGTCAAGCCCCGGGGATTTTAATCAAGCGATGATGGAGTTTGGTGCCCTAGTTTGCACCCCTCGTCCCCAATGCGAGAATTGTAATTTACAATTTTATTGCCAATCCTTCCGAGAAAAAACACAACATCTTTTACCCGTAAAAGCAAGGAAAATTAAAATTCAAGCACGCACATTACATTACTGGATTTTTACCTTTGAGCATAAAATCTGCTTAAATAAAAGAATAAAAGGAGATATCTGGGAAGGGCTTTGGGACTTTTATTCAACCCCTCCGGATCATTTCAGCGTCGCCTCAATTGACCGAGATCACAATGAAAAAGTCTCCTATGGCCCTATCAGCTATAAGTTAACCCATCAAAATATCAAGGCGTGGTTCACACAAATTGAGGTTTCAAGTGCGTTAGAATTAACCGAAATTGCGAAAAAATTAAATTTAACTGTTTTCAATCTTGACGAATTGGTAACTTTACCAAAACCAAAACTCATTGTCAATTATTTGGCTCAAGTAAAATTTTAATTATTTTTATATCATGGCTGGAGTAAATAAAGTAATTCTCGTTGGAAATTTAGGAAAAGATCCTGAAGTGAGGTATCTAGATAACAACAAAGTGGTAGCCAATTTGACCCTCGCCACTACCGAAAATTACAAAGATCGCAATGGCAATAAAGTTGAAAATACTGAGTGGCATGATTTGGAACTTTGGGATGGTTTGGCAAAAATTGCTGAGCAATACTTAACTAAAGGAAAAAGCATTTACGTAGAGGGTAAAATTAAAACAGACAGTTGGCAAGATGATCAAGGGAACAACAAATATAGGACCCGAATAAGGGTACAAAACATGACCATGTTGGGTGGTGGCGGTACTCCCGGAACCAGTGGAGTAGCTTCAGAACAACGTATTTCTGTTGATAATAACCCCCCAGCATCCCCTCCTGCTAGTCCAACTGCAGAAACAGCGTCGGATGATCTTCCCTTTTAATTTTCACGAAACAAGCACTACTTGGTATCCTCAATAGATGAACCTCCGTCGATAATCTTGATGGAATTTGTAACTCTTTCAAGTTCCTTTTATTGGGGCTTTGGTCTCCTGATTTTAATTTTATTGGCATTGTCAGGCCTGATTTCAGGAGCTGAGGTTGCTTTTTTTTCGCTTGATAAGACGGCCTTAGACGAAGAGGAGCCCTTAAACCATAAAATAGAAATGCTATTAAAATCCCCACATCAATTGTTGGCCACCATCTTGATCCTCAATAACCTGTTTAATGTATTCATTGTAACCCTTTCGACTTATGCCTCCTGGCAGATGGTCGGTAAAAAAGAAGCTGAAGGCGTCTTGTTGATCGCGCTTACTGCCGTCATTTCTATATTGATTATTTTTTTCGGGGAAATTGTTCCTAAAATTTCTGCCACACATCAACCACAAAAGTTTGCGCGTTTCTGCCTCCCTTATATCTGGTTTTTTAATCGTCTATTAAAACCACTTTCACGGCTCCTCATTGGTCTGAGTAGTTTTATTGAAAAACGAATCAAAAAGAAAGGTTATAATCTCTCCGTTGAAGAGCTCAATCAAGCTTTAGACATCACTTCAGAGCAAAATGTCAGTAAAGAAGAGAAAGGAATCCTTAAGGGGATTGTTAATTTTGGAACCCTTTCAGTAAAACAAATCATGCGTTCTAGAGTTGATATTTCAGCAATTGACCGGTCTAGTGATTTCCATGAGTTAATGGATCAAATCAATAAAACAGGATTTTCAAGAATCCCCGTTTATGTCGAAAACATTGATAAAATAGAAGGCTTATTGTACATCAAGGACATGCTGCCCTTTCTTCATGAAGAAGAAGATTTCCATTGGCAACAGTTCCTACGACCCGTATATTTCATCCCTGAAAGTAAGAAAATTGACGCACTCTTTAAAGATTTTCAAGAAAAGCAGGTTCATATGTCCATTGTTATTGACGAATATGGGGGTACCGAAGGCTTAATTACTATGGAAGATATCATTGAAGAAATCGTAGGGGAAATCAATGACGAATTTGATGAAGCTCTAGACGCAGATTATAAAAAAATAGATGACAATACTGCCATATTTGAAGGTAAAACTTCGCTCAATGATTTTTGTAAAATTATGTCAGAAGAGGCCGACGTCTTTGATGAAATTAAAGGTGAAAGTGAAAGCTTGGGAGGTTTACTGTTAGAAATAAACAAGAATCTCCCTCGTTCGAATGAGAAAATTGAAGTAGGCAAGTTTTTATTTTCAATAGAGTCTGTCGATCAAAAACGCATTAAAAGAGTTCGCGTGTTTAGAAAATTATGAAAAACTACTCATCGTTGATCCTTTTTTTTCTTTTTTGGTCTTGTGAAACCCATTATCTCCCTAAACCGAAAGGATATAATCGTATTATTTTGCCTTCAGTTTCCTATACGCCCCTCGGGGGCATACGCCCTTACACCTTTGAACACTCCACGCATGCCAAAATCTTGAAAGATACCAGTTGGATCGCAGAGCCCAACTGGATCCATATTTATTATCCCTATTTTGATGCCAATGTCCAACTCACCTATAAAACTATAAATAGTGATTCCTCGGTTCAAGACTATTTAAACGATAGTTTTAGGCTTACGAGTAAGCATCAAGTAAAAGCAACCGCGATTGATGAAAAAATCCTTTTCCTTAAAAATGGAAATGTTGCCTCTGTGAGTGAATTAAGTGGAGAAGTCCCCAGTCCTTTTCAATTTCTTATAACCGACAGCGTTACCCATTTTTTACGGGGTGCTTTGTACTTCAATATGAGTACAAAAAATGATTCCTTGGCTCCTTCCATAGCGTTTATTAAATCTGATTTGGTACATTTACTGAATACCTTAGAATGGAATGAATGATCATTACACATTTTGAAATTATCCCTATCTTTTTAATTATTTAGATGGCTGGTTTTTTTCATAAATCAATAGAATTTTTAAAGGGCATCGGTCCTGAAAAAGCTGCTTTAATTAATAAAGAATTGGGCTACTTCAATTATGGAGACTTGCTACAACATTTTCCTTTTCGCTATGAAGATCGTACCACATGCCACAAAATTTCTTCATTAACTGATGGATTGGGCAGTGCACAAATAATAGGAAAAGTAGTCCGTTTTGAAACGATCGGCGTCGGACGTAAACAAAGATTGATAGGAAAGTTTCAAGATGAAACCGGAGAAATAGATCTTGTTTGGTTTCAAGGGATCAAATGGATCAAACAAAAAATTAAACCCGAGCTGATCTACATTGTTTATGGCAAGCCGATCCGATATGGTCAACGCTTCAGCCTCTCTCATCCAGAAATAGAACCCTCAGGAAATACCACACCCAATAAGCAATTCCTTCATCCGGTCTATCACACTTCTGAGAAACTCAAAAGGAGGTTTTTAGATTCTAAAGCCCTCAGCAAAATAATCAAATTGCTGTTAGCAGAGGCAATTCCTCACATTCAAGATAAACTGCCCCCAGCTATTAGGGAGCAGTTTTCTTTAATTGATAAAAAGTTTTCGCTCATTCATATTCATTTCCCAAAAGATCAAATTGCTCTTAAAAAAGCACAATATCGATTAAAATTTGAAGAGCTTTTTTTTATTCAATTGCGCCTCATCACTCTCAAACTGGCCCGCATAGATAAGTTTAAAGGAATCACTTTTAAAAATAGCGAACTTCTTAATAATTTTTATCATACCCACCTTCCTTTTAGTCTAACCACTGCTCAAAAAAAAGTGATCAAAGAAATCTATGCTGATTTTCGATCTGGTCATCAAATGAATCGATTGGTGCAAGGAGATGTGGGAAGTGGAAAAACCATTGTGGCATTCATGTGTATGCTCATTGCTGTGGGTAATGATACGCAATGTGCATTTATGGCTCCCACGGAAATTTTAGCAGAACAGCATTATCATGGGCTTAAAGAATTTGCGGAACCTTTAGGAATTAAAATGGCGTGTCTCACGGGCTCAAGCAAAAAAGTTGAACGGATATCTATTCAAGAGGGGTTAGATTCTGGTGAATTAAAAATACTCATCGGGACCCATGCCCTGATAGAAGACAAAGTCAAATTTAAAAAATTGGGTTTGGCGGTCATCGATGAGCAACATCGCTTTGGAGTAGCTCAAAGAGCCAAACTTTGGAATAAAAATAAAACTTATTACCCACATATTTTAGTCATGACCGCTACACCCATTCCAAGAACCTTGGCTATGACACTCTATGGGGATTTGGAAATCTCCACCATAGACCAATTACCCGCAGGCCGAAAACCTATTATCACAAGGCACATGAGAGATGCCCAACGCATTCAACTTTTCAGTTTGATTGAAAAAGAAATTGAAAAAGGCCGCCAGGTATATATTGTATATCCCCTTATTGAAGAATCCGCCACCATGGATTATAAAGACCTCATGGATGGCTACGAAAGCATCGCTCGCCGATTTCCTCAATTATATTTATCTATCTGTCATGGAAAAATGAAATCTGCAGATAAGGATTATGAAATGAAACGATTTACAAGGGGAGAAACCCATATCATGATTGCTACAACGGTCATCGAGGTCGGTGTAAACGTACCCAATGCAAGCGTGATGGTCATTGAAAGTGCCGAGCGATTTGGCCTCTCTCAATTACATCAACTCAGAGGGCGGGTAGGCCGCGGCGGTGAACAATCTTATTGCCTCCTGGTAACAGGAATGAAGTTGACCTCAGAGGCCAAAACAAGAATGCAAACCCTTGTAGAAAGTAATGATGGTTTCAGAATTGCTGAAACTGACTTAAAACTTCGAGGATCTGGAGACCTAATGGGCACCCAACAAAGTGGGGCCTTAGATTTAATTATTTCCGACCTAGCTACCGATGGGGACATCTTAAACTTGGCCAGAAATGCCGCCACAGATCTACTCAAAATGGATCCCTTGCTACGTACTCCAGAAAATCAGATACTCAAAAATCATATTGCCTCGTTTAATAAAAGTACCGTGAATTGGAGTAAGATCAGCTAAGCCCCCCTATCTGATATAACGCGTTCAGAGTTTGCCTTGATGTATGAGTTATTTAACCATTAATTATATGAAACTATATTTATTTTTTTACTTTCCTTGCTTACCACTCTTTCTTCCTAAGGACAGAAGCCAAGGGCACGAGACCTTGGCCTCCCTTTTGATGGAATCCCCGGCTAAAATAATTCAATTACAGATGTTCGCGGTTTTAAAGTAAGGTACAGCCTTAAAGGAAATGGAGAGATGACTGGCACTACTTAGGTAACTGAATTTGGTTTTTTGGAAATACCTATAATGATTACTAACACCAATAGTGTTGGAGTAGTAAGAGACGCGGTATTAAAATGGGACATAAAAACCAATTGCTATGGTGCACAGAAATCCTGTATATCTAACCTGTCGTAGCAGAAACTGACAATGGTTTTATTAACAACATTTATGGATTTCATGTCAAAGAAGGCGATGTTTTGTAGGCCGATCATTTTTTAGCAAGGATCTGATGAGGAGGTAGAAAGTATATCGTCTATACGTAATACCGGTCGGCTGACACCATTTGGAGGAGTAGGTTAGGATCGAGTTGATTTGCTCGAATTTTGTATTCCCTTAGGTTAATTAAACGATCAAATTGAGTATCAATACCCCCATCAATCCAACAAGAGAAACGATGCTCTCCATTATGGTCCATGATTGTAGGGTTTCCCCGATACTCATATTAAAATATTCTTTAAAAAGCCAAAAACCACTATCATTGATATGGGAGAAAAAGATACTTCCCGCACCTGTAGCTAAAACCAGGAGCTCAGGAGCAATACCTGAAGCTTCCACCATAGGTAACATAATTCCCGCAGCGGTTAAGCCAGCAACCGTAGCGGAACCTACAATGATTCGAATGATAGCCGCAATGAGCCATGCCAATATGATGGGCGAGAGGCCTAATGATTCGAAAAAAGCGCCTATTTGCAGGCTGATTTCAGTAGCAATCATGATTTGCTTGAAGGCACCAGCTCCAGCGATGATAAGCAATACCATAGCAATACTTGATACAGCTTCCCTTAAGATTGTCATGATCTCTGACATGTTGCGACCGGTACGGATTCCAAGAAAATAAATACCGGCGAGGACTGAGCAAAGCATTGCAATGGCAGGGTTACCTAGCCCCTTGATTATTGGATTGTAATTAAAAATTAAATGGTACAGTGAATTTCCAGCGATAAGGATTACGGGGAGTAATGAGATGGTGAGACTTATCGTGAGATTAGGAGTTTTAAATTCAGTACTGACGTCTGATACGATAAATTCCTGTTTTAATTTGGGAATAAGCCGATTCATCGTCCCAGACAGAAGAAATTTGGCAGCCAATATGGCTGGAATACCTACGATAGCCCCATAAATCATGGTTTTATCTAAAGCCGCACCATATATTCCTGCGATGGCAGTTGGCGCTGGATGTGGAGGCAAAAAGCCGTGTGTAACCGATAGAGAGGCCAGCATAGGTAAGCCTAAATAGAGTAAGGGTAATTTTGTTTTACTTGCTAGAGCAATGGCAAAAGGGACCAAGATGACAAATCCCACGGTGTAGAACAAGGGTATGCCGATGATGAATCCTACTAAAATTAGAGAGAATTGAATGTTTTTAAGTCCAAATTTTGCAACTAATTTATGGGTGATTTTATCTGCTGCACCACTCTCGGCAATGAGCTTACCTAGCATGGCTCCAAAACCAAGTATAATGACCAAAGAGCCGAGTGTTTTTCCTATCCCTAGTTGCACGGTTGTGACCGTTTCTTCTAGGGATAATCCGCCCACAATTCCGACAAATAGGCAAACCAAAATAAATGAAATGAAGGTATCAAGCTTAACAAAGGTGATTAAGAAGAGCAGTAAAAAAATACCGAGGATAATGGGGATAAATACCATTAATAGATGTCTGATTTTATTTGATCCTTAAAATAGTAAAGATTGCTTGAGGAGGCAACTTTTTCTAGAGTTAAGCGGTAAAAGTCCTTTTCTAAACAGATGCTTGAGGGGCTTTATTTAAATCGTAACTGATATAAAAACTTCTGAGTACTAGGGTAAGGATCAAGGGAATGAGGGCCATGTGAAGTGGTTGCGGGATTAATATCCAAAAAAGGAGCAGGCACAAATTGAGAAGTGCAATGAACTTGTAAGCACGACTGAGGGACCTTCGCCACTTTGCCTGATTCAGAAAAAAAATCACGGGTAGATGAATGGGAAGCGCCCATAATAAATTCCAATTGTACATTGAAAGATGACTTGTTGCACACCAAAGGAATACAAACCACCAGCCAAAGAGACCAACCATAGAGAATAATAGTACATCTATCCAATGCGTTCGTTTCTTATTTTTAAAGTTTTTATTGGTAATAAATCCAACAATAAAAAAGAGCAATACAAAGGTACTGAAAGGGTTAAATGTACTTTGAGGACGTTTTTCATTTTTCATTACATTGATAGCAGTGGAGTCCTTGATCAGCGGAATTGTATCTACGATATTTTCAATGGTTCCTCCTTCGAGTGCTAAATGGACATAGTCGGGTAAAAAGAGATAGCTATTTGCAGAGGCTTCGTTATCAATGGGATGTGCTAAGGCAACATCTATAATAAAATCACCCCAAGGCTGATCAGATAGATAATCATCCATAAGATCTCTCACCGATTTTTTTGGAACTTTAAAAGAGAGGTCGAAGGTTGCTGCGGGGACCACTTCTTGAATGATGTCTCGAATTTTGGTAGCACAATTATCGTAGACATAATTGTAAAGATAAGTCCTGTGTTCTGGAAGATTATTGTGCTCTAGATAATTAAAGAAAGCTTGATTTTCAGCATGACTTAGGTTGAGGACTTGTTCTTTGATGCTTCGATTTTGTTTGATGTAATAGGATTTTATATCGGGATATTTTTGGGTACGCCCTATGCTGTACAACATTTTTCCTCGTGCGAAATTCCAAAAAAAATTGGTTTGTTCAAAATCAAATCGACCCCAGTCATACATCCAATCCATGTCGAGGAGCGGATCAAAGACTCTGATGCCATTATGACCGAAGGCAGACCAGAGTTCACCTTGGTAAGGGCCAAAGGTGATCACGCTGATTTGTGCCTCCTCAGAAAGCTTTATAGGTTGGTTTTGACTACTCGATTTAAATGCTGCTCCAAGAAAGCTGAAGAGGCTAAAAATAAGGGTAAAAACACGAATCTTTGAAGCCATAGCGTCTTGGATGATTTTTTGTTTTAATTATCTTAAAATTAAATATAAATTGGATCAATGGGGGTTATTATAATTAAAAAAAGGTTGGCACCCTTGAATGAGCCTCTAAGATAACTACCAATATTTTTGAACCCTTTTCAATAGGTCATTATGTATGTCCCCCGCGGCGACTAGTTCTTGACCAAATAGCGTGTTATTTACTCCAGAGAAATCAGTTACACTGCCTCCAGCTTCTTTTACTAAAAGTATTCCAGCCGCAATATCCTAAGCGTTTAGGTTGTACTCAAAAAATCCTTCATACCTGCTGCAGGCTACATAGGCAAGGTCTACTGCTGCACTTCCCAGCCTTCTCAAGCTATGTGAGTGCATCATCAAATCTTTGATAATGGCTAAGTAGTTATCTAATTTATCAAATTGGTAATAAGGGAAGCCCGTTGCCAATAGGCTATTTGATAAATCTTGGGTAGGGGCCACACGGATTGGGTTATCGTTTAAAAAAGTACCTCCACCTTTCCAAGCATAAAAGAGCTCCTTTTTGTTTAATTCATAAACAATACCCCCCACGATATCTTTGCCTTGTAAGAGCCCAAAGCTGATAGAATATACGGGCAGCCCATGTATGAAATTAGTTGTGCCATCTAGGGGATCTACAATCCAGGTAAATTTTTTTTGATCATCATTAGCAGTATCCTCTTCAGTGACAAGTCCCGCTTCTGGCAGGATACTTTTTAAATCAATAACTAACTTTTTTTCGGCTTCTTTATCCACATAGGAAACTAGGTCATTCTTACCTTTGAGAACTACTTTATTAAGGTCAAAAGATTGGGCCTCGTTTTGAATCCATGTGCCCGTTTTTTGAAGAGCTGGAAGGGCCTCCATAATGATTTTTTCTAAGTTCATTTCATGGAATTACCTGATAAAATAATGACAAATTCTCCTTTGGGTTTGTGACTTTCAAAATGGGCACGTACCGAGGATAAGGAACCATTTATGGTTTGTTCGAACTTTTTACTCAATTCCTTGGAAACAGATACTTTTCGATCCTTCCCATAAGCTGCTTCAAATTGCATTAATGTTTTTAGTATCCGATGGGGGGATTCATAAAAGATCAGTGTCCTTTCTTCATTTTTTAATGAATGAATCCTGGAGGTACGTCCTTTCTTGTGAGGGAGAAAGCCTTCAAAAACAAATCGATTATTGGGAAATCCAGATTTAATTATTGCTGGAATGAGGGCGGTTGGACCTGGTAAGGCCTCTATTTGAAGTTGAGCAGCAAGTGCCGCTTTAGCCAATAGATAGCCCGGATCCGAAATACCGGGACTTCCAGCGTCAGAAATAAGAGCGATTTTGATACCGTCCTCTAATTTTTTGATCATGACCTCGGTTTGTTGATGTTCGTTGTGCGCATGAAAACTTTTCATGGGGGTATGAATCTCATAGTGTTTAAGCAAAACCCCGCTGGTACGCCTATCCTCGGCCAGTATGAGGTCTACAGATTTCAGTACGTCAATGGCTCTAAAGGTCATATCCGCAAGATTTCCGATAGGGGTGGGGACCAAAAAAAGGGCGGTATTATCCAGCATCTTCTAAAAGGTCATCTATGGCTTGTGCCAATTCTCGATCTTTGTTAGTGATGATATTACCCGCATCATGTGTAGAAAGATTGATGATGACCACATTGTATTCATTGGACCAGTTGGGATGATGATTGAGCTTTTCAGCCTCTATAGCGACTTGCGTCATGAATGAAAAAGCCTTACTGAAATTTTTGAATTTAAAAGTCCGTGTGAGGGTTTTATGCTCTTCTTTCCACATAGTTATATTGCGATGATGCCTTCTATTTGATAGACTTGGTTATAAATATTAATTACGCGATCACTCGATTCCATTTCCACGCTGAGCGTGATACTAATAAACTTGTTGTTAGCACTTGTTTTTATTTTGAGCGCCACTTTTGGAAGTAAATCGATCAGTGCTTTTTTCTTGTTCAAGGGGACAATAAACTTAAACATATAATTACAGGGGAAGTCATGATTGGCTTCCAGCTTTTCTTTAAATTGTTGAACGTCCCAATTCATTAGATGAAGAACTGAAAGTCTATCATGCGACAGGCTTTAGGAGTATAATTTTTTTGATCAATAAAACTTATATCTATTATCTACTATTTCAACAGATTCAATGAGTGCATTATAAATGTTTTGATAGGTAAAAGGATCTTCTCTTCTTCTTACTTCTGTTTGTGCATTGAGGACGACATTTCTGTAGGCGTCGTAGTCACTGAGTTCTTCTAACGGGGTTTTAGTTGTGACCGTGAGCATAATTACCCCATTCTGTATCTTAAAAGGGGCGGTGGCTTCTCCTTCTTCAAGAGAAAAAGCAACACCAATAGCCTCTGGAGCAAATCCAATATTTGGAATATTATTGGCACTTAAATTCAGGTCAGCTACTCCAATTCGCCCCCCAGATCCATAGGCGGTATTCATTTCATCATAGGTGCCAGTCAATGCTGATAAGCGAGAGATAATCAGCTCAGCCTTTTTATCATCTAATACTTTTCTTTTCAGTTCATTAATTACATCTTCCATTTGGGCAGTACCTTCTTCTTGTGCTCCCGTTTGGATGGCTACAACGTATCTGTTATCAAGTTCAAAAACTTCGGATACTTCGCCATCTGAGGCTTCATTGAACAACCAAAACACGATATTTCGAGCGTCTGCAAGGCCTCCTATGAATTTATCATCCTTACTTACCCTCAAGGCCTTACGAATTTCATAACCCTTCTCAGTGGCAGTTTCGATAAAAGTACTTTCGTTTGAGATTTTTGACGCAAATAATTCTGCTTGGCGATAAATGGTGTTGAGTGTTTGATCTGATGAAAACAGCTCTTTTTCAATCTGAGCGATTTTGTAAATGGTATTTGTTTTTGCCTCTGTGACCTCAATGATATGGTAGCCAAATGTCGTTTCAACTATGCTAGAGAGGAGCCCTTTGCCTCGCTTGGCAAAAGAGGCATCTTTGAATTTTTGATCAAAATCTGAATTTTCACCAAACCATCCCAAGTCTCCACCTCTCGACGCGGTACCATCAGTGCCGTAGATACGAGCCATTTCAGCAAAGCCAGCACCCTTCTTGATTTCGGATAAGACACGCTGTGCCTCTTTTTTGGCTTGGGCCTTAGCTGAGCCACTTTCATTTTCGGCTTTGAACAAAATATGACTTGCACGTAAATAGAATTCATCTCCTTGCTGAATGTTACTTATTTTGTAAACAGTATAAGCGTCTTTGGATAGGATGACCTCAGACACATAACCTACTTCGAGGGCGTCCGGATTTAAATTTAACCATGACGGTAAGTTATTCGGGTTATAGGTGCCAAATGGGGTAATTCCATCAGAATTAATTTCGGCAAAAACAGAATCATTCTGTCCAGATAAAAGGGTTTCTCTAATGGCCATCATTTCTTCTTTAATAAAAGCAGTATCTTCGGATGATGGAGCGATGGGGAAAATAACATATTTGGCATCTTTAGAAGCGTCTCTTTTGTATTGATCTGCATTTTTACGGAGATAGGATTCAATTTCTGATTCCGTTACTGTCACTAGCGAATCGTTTACAGAGAAGAACGGCACATACAAAAAGGCAGCCGTCAGACTTGCATTCTTATTATAAGCTACTTTGGCTTCGTGAATGTTAGCGTACTTAGTTAAGGCTAATAAATTTTCGTATTTAATTAACCGCCTAGATGCCGGTAGAGAGGCTTCAAAAGTGAGCCATGACTGTCTTTGTTGCGGTGGGGCATTATTGAGCTGCTGTAAAAAGCTAATGATATTTTGTTTATCGAAAACCCCTGTATTGGGGTCAGCGAATATTTGTCTGATTTGGGGATGGATATTTACTCCTTGAACCATGTCTATCAATTCGGGGGTGGTTACATCCAAGCCGAGCGCAGCATACTGCTTGTTAAATATATTCTCAATAATAAACTGTTGCCATGCCTGCTCTCTGATTTGTTCCAAATCTTCCGCTAATGGACTTCTACCTGTATTTAGTTGAAAATTTTGAGAGAGTTCGTCAACTTTTTGTTGAAACTGGGGATAACTAATGGTGTTAGAATTGATTTCACCGATCTCGTTAGACCCCCCGTTAAAAAAAGAATTTCCTTGAAATAAATCCGTAAGAATGAATGAGAACATAGAAAAGGCAACAAAACCAACAACGATTTTACCAGCTTTTTGCCTAAGTGTGTTAATCAACGCCATATTATTATTTGTTTTAAATAAGGAACGCAAAAATAGCGTTTTGAATGGAATATAAAAATGATCTAAACCATTGATTTACAATGGGTCCTTATAATTTTGTATTGTGAGCCTAACTTGATCGATTCGATTGTCCTCCATGTTGATTATTTGAAAAAGGAAATGGTCGATACCAATCTCATCTTGGATCGTAGGGATATCTTCATTTTTAGCTAAAATAAGCCCCCCTAAGGTATCATAATCGCCTTTAGGCAACGACCAATTATATTTTTCATTGAGGGCGTCGATTTCGTGCCGAGCACTTAGCAGGTAAATGTTTTCTGCGATTTTTTGTTCAATTAAAAACTCATCGTCATGCTCATCCCTTATCTCACCAAAGATCTCCTCCATGACATCTTCTATACTCACCAAACCTGCGGTACCTCCAAATTCATCTACTACCAGTGCCAGGCTCTTTTGGTCAGCAATGAGTTTAACCAAAAGTTCATTGGCAGGCATGGTTTCTGGAATAATCAATATTGTGGTTAATATGTCTTTTATTGATTTGGGCTTTTTAAACATTTCTAAAGAATGACAATAGCCAATAACATTATCAATATTTTCTTTGTAAACGATGATTTTGGAGTGGCCACTGTCAATAAAAGCAGCACTGAGCTTAAGTAAATCATCATTAATGTCGACCGCGATAATTTCTATTCTAGGAATCATACATTCTCGAACTTGGATTTCTTTGAATTCGATCGCATTATTAAAAAACTTCACATCGATCTCTTGATCTTCGATTTCAGAATGCTCCGTATTCTTCTTGATAAAGTTGTTGAGATCGGTCAGGGCAAATAAGGATTGATTCTCAGCATAGGAAAGTTGAAAAATTCGAGTAACAATGAATTTGGAAATGATCTCAACCATCCAAATCAATGGAGACATGAGTACGAAAAGTCCCATCATAGGGAGAGAAAAAATTCGAAGTGAGGTGTCTGGATTTAATAAAAAAAGACTCTTAGGGAGGAATTCGGCGGTGATTAATACAATAAATGTTGCGATTAAAGTTTGGATGACTAAGGCAATAATCGGGCTATCTATCCAATGGGGAAGGATGTTGAGAATTCTAGGCTCTAACAGATTTGCCATAAGGATACCGTACAAGACTAACGCTAAATTATTACCGACCAAAGTAGTGGATAAAAAACGGGCACGATGCCTTTGAAAATAGGCTAAAGAAGAAGCCATCAATCCTTTCTTTTGGGAGAGCATCTCAATTCTTAATTTATCTGCTGAGATATATGCGATTTCCATACCAGAAAAGAATCCAGAAAAAATCAAACAGATACAAACCATTAATATTGGATTGATTATCATCTCTTTTTAGATTTTTTAAGTTTCTTTTTCTTAATTTTCTTAATTTTCTTTTGAGGCATTTGGGGCATGTTTTTCCTAAAATGGTATAGAAATAATAAAGCAATACTAAACATAAAAACTCCGTAGGAATTTTCAATCCCTAAAAAAAAGGCTTCATAAAGCCCAATAAGGAAAAACCCTGTGGCAGAATAAAATATTAGTGCATTTTTTTTTGTCAAAGCTGGGGTGAGTCCTAGTTATATATCCTCTTCTTCTATTTGGATCGTTCCGGTGGGTTCCAAGATTTCATAGGATGAAAAATCTTGATTGGCAGACAAGCCTTTGCCTGTATGAACTTCACCATCCGAAATAATGGTAACAAAATTATTGGTATAAAATTTTTCTTCTGCAGGACTCCAGAACAATAATTCTGTGTTGAGTTCATCACCAGTGTCTACATTTTTAACTACGACATTTCCATCTCCTTTGTAAAGGTTTTCTTTAGCATTGAAATCCGCAGCGTTTGAGCGAAAGGTACAAATGGGCTTGTTAGGGGAGTAGTAATACTCCAACAAGAGTCCATTGGGCCAACCTTTATCACCATTTTCAAATTGTAATTGGTCAGGGGCCTTCAGTCGAAGAATTAATTTACCTGAGTCGGTCATCATGGTATTTACATTTGACATCTCCATGATAGGGCCATTGTATATTTCCTGATTGAGCAACTCTTTTCTACTCTTACAAGAAGTTTGACTAACTATACAAAGGGCCACTAGAACACCAAAACCAGTAAAAAAATGATTCCAGCCCATTTTTGAACGAAGTTTAATTTTCAGCGCGTTTCTGGAGTATAACGCTTTCATTAATCCAACAGTCAATTTTAATAGATTGACCTTCTGTGTATTCCTCAGTGAAAATATCTGTGATAGAAGGGAAAAGGGCTTCTGATTTTTTCATATTACCGTAATCCCTAGCTTTTTGGAATGCATTATAGGCTGCTATAAAGACGGCATAGTCAACCGTTTTAAATTCGCCTTGCTTACATTCATCAAAGCTTGATAGGTATAGGTTTCCAATCAATACATGTGCCTCACTCATCGAAGGATCTGCTGAAAGGGCCTTTCTGCAATTATTTCTTGCACTACCTTTCAAACCTGCTTGGTAATCGATTTTGGCCAAGCTTAAATAGATTTCAGCTTTTTTAGTTGCTTCTTCGGTAAGCGTAAGAGCTTGGTTATAGTATTGAATGGCTCCTTGCCGATCATCTCCTTTTGAGGCTCTCGAGGCAAGGAATTTTGATATGGCAAAATCAGGAGAATTTTGGTTTACAATCTTAGCCGCTTCGAAAGCCAATGGCCGATCCGTACATTTATTTTGAAGCATGAGCTTAAATATTTTTGAGGCTACTTTTATATCCCCTGTTTCGGCTAACTTTGGTCCTAATAGGCTTTCAACATAATCACAACTTAAATCGATGGTTAAGGTCAAGAGTTTATCTATATTTTTAGCAACCCTTTCTAAAGAAGCAGGTTTACTGGATGCGGCGATTTGGCCATCCAAAACATCCATTAGGCGGGTATAAATATCTAAGACTTTTTCGTCCGATAGCTCCCCACCGGTGGCTTTAAACCTGCGCACTACATCCATGTAAGCGACAAAATTATTGGTTGAGAAATCGGCCCCGTTGAGGACGAAGGTTTTTTCGAATAACTCCATTAACTCAGGATATTTAGATTTATTACCCTTATAAAACTTATAAGCAGGGAAAGCTTTACGATTTAGCACGGAGGCTTCATTGCCGAAATATTCAATTCTCAGATCATACATCTCAAGAGCTTTTGCTTGATAAGCAGCTTTTTGGGCTTTATCAGACTCTTTATCTGCTAATCCACTATAAATTTTCGCTCCATTTTGATAAAGAGACTCATTTAGATCAGGTGTATTTTCGAGGAGCCAGGCGTGCGGTGTTATTGCGTCTGCATATTTTTCTACTTTAACCATGTCTGTATATATGGCATTATTTTCTTTTGCGACATCAATTTGCTCACCCCAATTCCAACCGGCTTGGCTAAGAACATTTGAACTTATTAGACAGACTAAAAGGAGCGTTAATGTTATTAATTTATTCATGTTATTTAAAAATATTAATTAATTATATTTTCTTTTTATAAACCATTTTTCATTTATCGTTAGGCCTAAAACCATTTGCATGAATGATTCATTTACCAATCCATTCTCAATAGTACCTCTTTCCCCGAGTTTGATAGCAATATCTAGGGTTGACAAGCCAGCCACAGGGAAAGAAGCACCAAAATTAATGCCAAACTCAGTAATACTGTTATTTTGGACTAAATAAGGTAGCTTTCCATAGTTGAATCCAAAGCGGTAAGTGACTCTTTTCAAATAATTAGTAATATTTCGACGATCGGGTGTCATTTCACCGCCTATGATAAACTCTTGTGTATTTTGGATGAGTGTATTGTTTGTACCATTTGAAGTCCAGTTGGCTAAGTTGATATCTAATCCTATTCGATACTCGTCAACCAATCCATAAGAGAGGCCAAAACTTAATTTTTTTGGTAAATCAAAGGTGGTATTTTCTTCATTGGAGATAGGTATGGGCGAACCCACTTGGACCAAGCTACTTTCTATATACCGAGATAGAAACACATCCTTTAATCCGTTAAGTTGGCCCGAGTGTTGATAGGTGATTCCAAAATTCATCTCATGCGTTTCGTTAATCTTCATTTTGTGCGCTAGTGCAATAGAAAATAAAAAAGATTTATAGGTTTCATTGGATGATAATTGTGTATAATATCCAATACTACTAGGATCAGAAGCTAAAGAACTCTGATTTTGCTTATCGATTGCACCAAATACATACATCAAATTAAAACCAATGTTCGTGGAATTAAAAATGCGAAATCCATTTGACCAAGCAAATTGGGAGAGGCCACCGCTGCCAATGAATGTATTATCTGTGCTTTCCGTTGGCGTTGCGTCGGTAACCTCACTGCTGCCGCTAACCTCATATTGCGTGGTACTAAAAGGGAGTAAGGAAAAGGCAGAGCCCCATTTACCATTCAATAAGGGGATAAAGAATACCATATGCTTGATGCTGCCCGTTTTTTTGGATGCATTTTCTAACTCGCTTTTATAAGTTCGAGATTCTCCTTGAAGTCCTACATTAAATGAGCTGAGCTGGTTATAAGTAAGCCATGCTGGGTTCTGAAGATTTATATTGAAACGGTGAGGCATTCCTATACCTAGTCCTCCCATGGCTTCGTTGTGAGCGAGGCCATTATTGTTGAGTTCGCCAATTCCGTAGATCGCATAAGTACTTGCTACGTGTTGGCTATTACCTTTTAGGCAAAATAAGACAATGGCTAAGGTTAATAAATATTTAAATATCCTCATTATGGATTAAAATTTGATTTAATCCCACGGGGACTAAATTTGAGCGCACAAAGATGCTACTTTTTACGTTGCTTTCAAAAAGTACGGTATCTCCACCTGTCATTAATACCCTTAAAGCCACATATTTTTCTTTTAAAATAGAAACGATCCCATTAATTTCATTTTTCATTCCATTTTTTGCCCCAGAAATCATACAAGAAGCGGTTGATTTTCCAATCAATTCCCATTCATATTGATCACTTTGCTCTGTTAAATCGGGGAGTTGCTCTGTCATTTCATGCATGGCTTTGAGTCGCATTTTGAATCCAGGACTAATAATTCCCCCCTCAAAGCTGTTGTTGATCAGAAGGTCATAGGTGATACAGGAGCCGGCATCAATGATCAGTAGATCTTCTGATGGAAAAAGGAAGTGGGCGCCAACGGCACTGGCAATCCGGTCAAGGCCTAGGGTTTGGGGTGTATCATAGTTAATACTTATAGGCAATTTTGAATGTTCATTGAAAACGAAGACGTCATCACCAAAAATATTTTTTATTTGTTCCGAGTTATGCTTTACGGAGCAGACAATGGTATTTTGACCTTTTGGAAGGGCTCTTACTAATGATTCTATCCGATCCCAAGTTTTATATTCTAAAATTAAATCATCTTGAACCCGAGAGGACTTTATTAGACTGTTTCCAATATCAATTACGAAGTTTGGTTTGTTACTCAAAGAATAAATCGTTAATTAGCAAATATAATGAATGAACTATCAGCTGTTGGCGTAATGTCCGGATCTTCACTTGACGGGCTTGATATATGTTATTGTGATTATAAATATATTGAATCAAAATGGCAGTTTCAAAACTTGAATGGAGAGACCATTCCTTTTCCGAAGGACATATATGGTCTTTTACTCAAGGCCAGAGATCTTTCTGGAGAGGAACTCGTAAAGCTAGATGTGCGTTTGGGTATTTGGATGGGACAGATGATTCGGGACTTTTGTCAAAGGTATGATTACCGACCGGAAATTATAGGGTCTCATGGGCATACTGTTTTTCATCATCCAAAACAGGGATACAGTATTCAGATTGGCAGTGGTCAGGCCATCGCCAGCTATGCCAATATACCTACCCTAAATGATTTTAGGTCTAAAGATGTTTTATTGGGTGGGGCTGGTGCCCCACTGGTACCCATAGGTGATAAACATCTATTTTCAGCCTATGATGTTTGTATTAATTTAGGGGGAATTGCCAACCTAACCATCAATTGTGAGGCGTTGCCGAGGGCTTTTGATGTAGTGCCTTGTAATCAGGTTTTGAATAAAATTGCCCATCGTATGGGAATCCCATTTGATCAAGACGGAAAAATGGGGCGTTCAGGGACCTTTTTGAAATCATGGCATGCTTCCTTAGAAACTCCTCAATTTTATCAGAAAAAAGGGCCAAAATCAATCAGCAATGAATGGGTAGAAAAAGAGGTATTGAGCAAATTGCCTGAGCGAGAAGATCCAAGGGATCTCGCGCATACTTATTGTAAATTTGTTGGAGACCGCATAGCAGAAAGCCTCTTGAAGGTGGATTTTAACACAGTTCTTGTTACCGGCGGAGGGGCTCATAATAGAGCTTTATTAGACGCTATAGAAGGAGCCTTGGGGGTAAAGGTATTAGTACCAAAAGCAGAAATTATTAATTTCAAAGAAGCCTTAATTTTTAGTTTTATGGCAGTTTTGAAATTGAGGAAAGAGGTAAATGTGTTAAAATCAGTTACGGGCGCATTTGAAGATAGCTCGTCAGGAGTTTATTATAGTCCTTAATGAAAGCTTAAGATTCAATTATAGATTGAATAAATGGCTATTCAGGGACTTTAAAGTTTTTTCTTTCAAGTTGTTCTTTACAAGAAGTGAGATGTTGTTTCTACTCCCACCATAAGAGATCATTCGAATAGGAATTTCTTCAAGGGCTTTAAAAATCTCACTACTGATCCCTTTTTGCTCTGCTACCATATCTCCCACGATACAGATTATGGTTTGATTGACATCAACTTCTACTTTCCCATACTTTTGAAGATCTAGAATGATTTGCTCAAGAAACTTTGGGTCATCTATGGTTATAGAAACGGCAATTTCCGAAGTAGTAATCATGTCAATAGGGGTTTGATAATGCTCGAAAACTTCAAAAACTTTTCGGAGAAAGCCATAAGCCAAAATCATCCTAGAGGATTTGATTTTGATAGCGGTAATGCCGTCTTTAGCGGCAATGGCTTTGACTGTCTCAGGATTTTGATTAGAGGTAATGAGTGTACCATGTGCCAAAGGTTTCATGGTATTTTTTATTCTTACAGGAATGTCAAATTGCTGTGCAGGTATGATACAGGTTGGGTGTAAAATCTTTGCCCCAAAATAAGCCAACTCACCTGCTTCCTCAAAGGACAAATTAGAGATGGATTTGGTATTATCTACGATTCTAGGATCATTATTGTGCATGCCATCAATATCGGTCCAAATTTGAATTTCTTGGACATTTAGGGCCGCACCCATGATGGTTGCACTATAATCACTGCCTCCTCGGTTTAAGTTATCAATACCCCCCGAACAATTTCGACAGATAAACCCTTGTGTGATATGTAATTCATAAGCTGTGTTTTGATTTAGTAAACTTTCTAATTTAGCCGAAATTAAAGCCATATTAGGCTCTTCAGATTCGTTAAGATACATGAACTCAGAAGCTGGAATTAATCCTGAAGAGCCAGGATGTTTTTCATTTAAATAGGTTTGGAAAAGATGGGTTGAGATCAATTCACCATTTATTACGATAATTTTAAGAATTTGGTTGTAGAAGGGCTGATGAATAAGCCGATGCATTTCATCAAAATATTGATTAACTATTTTAAAAGCTATTTTTTTATTTGAAGCTTTAGTGAGTAGGGATTGTATGAACGGGTCGTAGGTTGCTCTTAATTCTTCTAGTTGGGCAAGGGCGCCATCAATATTTCCTAACCGGAAAAGATCACCAATTTCCACTAAGGTATTAGTAGTACCGGATATGGCTGATAAGACGATAATTTTTTTTTCGTTATCCGCAGTAATCAATTCCGCAACGTGCTTCATTCGATCTGGTGTACCAACTGAGGTACCCCCGAATTTATAAACTTTCATGTTCTTAAAGAATATTCAACATTTTAATTCCGGTCATGGCCGCTTCATCTCCTTTATTTCCATGCTTACCGCCGGATCGGTCGATGGCCTGCTGTAGTGTATGGGTAGTTAAGACACCAAAGACAACAGGTTTATGGAATTTTAGGTTTAAAGAAGTAATACCTTGGGCTACGGCATTGCATATGAAATCGAAATGGGGAGTCTCACCTTGTATCACACAACCTAAACAAAGAACCGCATCAATATGTTGATCTTGAGCCAAAGTCTGGGCGCCCAGCGTTAATTCAAAACTACCAGGGACGCTCCTGATGATGATATTTTCTTTTTTAGCACCGTATTTAAGCAGGGTCTCAAGGGCACCTGACATAAGAGCATGGGTGATTTCATCATTCCACTCGGAAACAACAAGGCCAAATTTTTTTGATGTGATGTTAGGAAGATCACTGCCAATGAAAGTACTTAAATTTTTTATTGTACTCGCCATAAGTGAAAATGGGGGTAAAGTTAGATTAACTTCCTCATATTTTTTTTCGTGATGACCTTCATTATTCTATAACTAATCCTTCTAATCTCGCCTTTTGCTTTTGAGATTCCTGAAATAACACAGAAGATCTGTATTCACTTATTATTTTATCATGGGCGTTTATAGCTTCTTTTAAATCACCTTTTAATTCCAAGGCAAGGGCGTATTTATTTAAATAATAAGGGGAGAAATCTTTATTAGCCTTGTGCAGTGCCGCTTTCTTAAAATATCTGCTTGCCTTTTCAAAGTCATCTAATTCCATATGGGCGTCTCCGATCAATGAATAAGCTCTGGCTTGCAGGAGAAAATCAGCACTTTTAAAATCGCTAAGATATCTTATAGCATTGTTAAAATCTTTTAAGCGCATATAAATAGCACCTATATAAAAGTTAGATAGGTTGGAGGCATCTGTTCCCGAATAGAGTGAAATAATATCTAGGAATCCATAATTATTGCCATCCCCATTGAGGGCCAAGCCAATGCTATCTGATTCAAAGTAGTAGACGGCCTGAAACATTTCTTCTTGTGCTTCAACGTTTTTATTTTTGTTGAGATAAGAAAAGCCCAAGAAAACAAGTAGGATTAAACTGGCAATGCCAATTGAGATAAAAACGGTGTTCTGATTTTTTTTATCGTTAAAAAATGCTTCTGTTTTGCTAATTATTGCTTCAGGATTCTCAATGAGATCTAATCCTTTTGATTCTTCATTCTTGGACCTAGCCATTTATGTAAATTTTTATTTTTTGGGAATGTGCAAAGATAATGCAATAATATGATTTGGAGATTACTCCAATACAAAAGGATAATCCTTTTCTGCATAAACGTCTTGATAGGCATCTGAAGGGTCAGGATAGGGAGATTCTTCGGCAAAAATAACTGCTTCAGCCACACGTGCCTTTAGTTTTACGTCCATTTCTTTGAGAACTTTCTCAGTCGCATATTTTTTATTTAATATCACATTTTTTATTTGTTCGATAGGGTCACGGTCTTTGTAAGAAGCTACTTCTTCTTTGGTTCTATACTTGGCTGGATCTGACATAGAATGACCTTTGTATCTGTAGGTTCTGAATTCAAGTAAGGTGGGCCCATCCCCTCGTCTCGCGCGCGAAGCCGCTTCTGTAACGGCATTGTGCACAGCCTCAACACTCATGGCATCAACTGCGGCAGAAGGGATGTCATAAGCTTCCCCCAACTGATGAAGTTCGGTGACATTGGAGGTTCTTTCCACAGAAGTTCCCATCGCATAGCCATTGTTTTCTATCACGAAGATAACAGGAGTTTTTTGTGTCATCGCAAGATTTAATGCTTCGTGAAAAGCCCCCTGTCTTACGGCCCCGTCTCCCATATAGCAGATGCACAAATTACCCGTACCTTTGTATTTTTCTGCGAAACCAAGGCCTGCGCCCAAGGGAATTTGACCTCCTACAATTCCGTGCCCTCCCACAAAACCGACTTCCTTATCAAACATGTGCATCGAGCCACCTTTCCCCTTTGAGACACCGGTTGACTTGCCGAATAATTCTGCCATGATGTATTTTGGATCCGTACCTAGGGCGATAGGATGGGCATGATCTCGGTAAGATGTGATGTATTTATCCCCTTTGATAAGCGCAGAAACTGAACCTGCTGCACAGGCCTCTTGGCCAATATACAGGTGGCAAAATCCTCTTATTTTTTGTTGGCCGTACAACTGTCCTGCTTTTTCTTCAAATCTTCGCATGAATAACATTTTTTCATACCAATTCAAGTAAATTTCTTTAGAAAAGCCTACTTTATTTTTTTTTATTGTTTTCGCTACCATACCTCCTGCGCTCTTGTGTAAATTTCTTTAATTTGCCCTAAACAATTTAAGGAGGACAAAAATAATTAAAATATATTGTTCCTCAAATTTAATGAAAATCAAAGCACTTGCACTTCAAAATTTTAAGAATTACGAAAATTTGGCTTTGGAATTTTCGGAGGGGATTCAGTTATTCCTCGGTAAGAATGGTATGGGGAAAACGAATTTATTAGATGCCTTACATTATTTGACCTTCACGAAGACCGCTTTTGTAAATACAGATAATCAGAATATCAGAAAAGGAGCCTTGTATTTTCTTGTAAAAGGGAATTTTGAAAATGATGGAAAATACCATGAAGTAATTTGTTATCATGAGGGGAGGAAAAAAAAGGTAATCAAACTCAACGGGTCTCCGTACGATCGGATCATTGAACACATTGGCAAATTACCTTTGGTACTGAGTACCCCCTATGATAGCGATTTGATACGGGAAACTAGCGAGGTTCGTAGAAAGTGGATAGATGGTTGTATTGCCCAATACAATCAAGAGTATTTAGCTGACTTAATGGTATATAATAGGATTTTGAGTCAAAGAAACGCATTGCTGAAGAGCATGGAGGGTCATTTAAATGGCTCCAATGGTTCTCTTTTGGATGCTTATGATACCCAATTAATTACCTTGTCCAAAAGCTTGAGTCAGGTACGTGCAGATTTTGTCAATAAATTTATTCCTTTTTTGAGCGCCAATGAAGGGCTGATTGTTTTTGAACGCGAAACATGTTCAATGACTCACCAATCTCAAGTATTGGTAGTGGATTTTGAGCGTACCTTTTTAGAAAGTCGAAAGAAAGATATTGTCACCCAACGTACAAATGTAGGTTCGCATAGGGATGATTATTCCTTTTTGATGGATGGGCAGCCTTTAAAAAAGTTTGGATCTCAAGGGCAACAAAAAAGTTTTCTAATTGCATTAAGGCTTTCACAATATGATTATTTGGCTAAAGCGACGAAGACAAAGCCGATGTTACTTTTGGATGATGTTTTTGATAAACTAGATGATGAACGTATTGAGAGGCTCACAGATTTATTAAGCGATTCGGTAAGATTTGGTCAAGTATTTATCACAGATGCTCGAAAAGAAAGGACATCTTTGCTTTTGAAAGATAAGTACAATGCTAGAATATTTGAAATAGAAAATGGAAAGGTAAACAGTTATGAAACATGACCGTATCCAAAGCTTACGAGAGGCTATTGATAAATATTTAAAAGAAGAAAATCTTGAAGGGAAGCTCAATGAGCATAAACTTATCGGCATGTGGCAGGAACTCATGGGGCCTACTATTGCAAGTCGTACGTCCCGAATGTTTATTAAAAAAAAGACGCTCTATGTTAACATGAATTCAGCGCCGCTAAAACAAGAACTGAACATGTCAAAGGTTAAGGTCTTAAAATTAATTCATAAAAAGGTGGGTATAAACATCATCGATGATGTAAAATTCCTTTAGTGAGCTGTTATTTTATTTTTTTTAGAGGGATTTCTTTTTCTCGGAAGGAGAAATGGTATATCAGATAATAACTGAATCCCATGTTGGCTGTTTTTTCATCGGTACCACTTTTCCAATTTCTACCCCAGCCGGGGATATCAAAAGGGATGAATTGATCCGGATCAGAAATATTTTTCATAATTTCTATGCGCAGGACGGATCCTAAAAAAACATTTTTCCAAACCTGTACATTGAGTCTTAATAGTATTTCTGTCCAATGGGCTGAGATATTTTGATTTGAGAATTGTAAGGTTTGGGTACCGAACCAAGGATTTTCCTCTGTAAAATTCAATTGGTCAGAAAACCTACTTTGTGCATATCTTAGACCTAACGAAATCATATTTCTATATTTATTGTGAGGGATGAGATTATAATCGATGCCCCACTTTAAAAAAGATCCTTGGTTGGTATATTCATAGGTTTTTAATCGGTTTATTTCTTCTACGCCACCCTCAAAGGTAAGGAGGAATCGATGAAAATCAAGGTCCACCATTCCACCCAAAGAACTTTTATGGGGCTTTATAGTCGTCCCCATTAATCTAGAGACATCGAGACCAACATGTAACCTCGAGGGATTCCAATCTAGTTTAATTCGCACAGTATCTACTGTTTGACTCATCCCAATAAAAGGGATAAGCGTAAGGAGTAGAATGTTATAAATAGATTTCAAAATTGATAGGAACATAATCGAGATGAACTTCTGATCCAAGGATTACCAATGAGTCAAAAGATTGATAGCTTGTATCTAAGTCATAAAACCTAATGGTAGCCTCACAAGAAAGGTCATAAATGAGGGGTTGACTTTTATAACCGACGGCTAATGAATAAAGGCTACTGTCTGTGTAATAATGAAAGACCGCTTCTGTTTTTTCAACAGGCAATGGGAGGAGCATACCGATAAGTGTATCTCGATCTCCTGGCAATCGACCAAAACCTTCCAAAATGATTGAATCAAACGCAATAATTTTACTTTCACCACTTAATATATCAAATGTGGCTACCGCATAATTTCCATAAGGATCCAATGTACAATCCTCAACCTCATTACAGGATTCGAATAGACAAAAACCAAAACTTAAAAAGAATAACCAAAATCTCATTATTTACAAAGTTAGTGAATGGATGCTCATCTTGGGTGCTTAAGCGACTCCATTTGTGTTAGATTTGTAAAAAACTAATATTATTTTGTGAAGACCAAAGGAAGAAAGAAGGATAAGGTGAACATCGTTACACTTGGGTGTTCCAAGAATATTGTCGATTCAGAAATTATATTGACCCAATTAAAAGGCAACCAAATTGACACCACCCATGAGTCAGAAAGTGATGATGCCAATATAGTGGTAATCAATACCTGCGGGTTTATTGATAATGCAAAGCAAGAATCAATTGATACTATATTGAGGTATGCAGATGCCAAAGAGCAGGGTATGGTGGAGAAAGTTTTTGTCACGGGCTGTCTCTCAGAGCGCTACAGAGTAGCGCTTCAAAAAGAAATAACAAACGTGGATGGCTGGTTTGGTACCATGGAGCTTCCTCTGCTCCTTAAAAGGTTCAATGCGACCTATAAAAATGAATTGTTGGGCGAACGTATTACCACAACGGCTAACCACTATGCTTATTTGAAAATATCCGAGGGTTGTGACCGACCCTGCACCTTTTGCGCTATCCCATTGATGCGTGGGAAGCACGTTTCAAAACCCATTGAGGAGATTCTTTTGGAGGCAAAGAATTTGGTGAAAAATGGGACAAAAGAGATTTTATTAATCGCTCAAGATTCAACTTATTATGGCCTAGATATCTATAAAAAAAGAGCGCTTGCTGATTTGATGAATCAGTTGGCAGATGTCGAAGGCCTTGATTGGATCAGGCTTCACTATGCCTTTCCTAGTGGATTTCCGATGGATGTTTTGGATGTGATGGCCAAGAGGAATAATATTTGCAATTATCTGGACATACCCTTACAGCATGGATCAACGCGTATGCTTGAATTGATGAGAAGAGGTACGACTCGGGAGAAAACAGAGGCTCTTTTGAATGACATTAGAGAGAAAATTCCTAAAATTGCCATTAGAACTACGCTGATCGTTGGGCATCCGGGCGAAACAGAAGAAGCATTTATGGATATGATGGACTTTGTTGAAAAAAATAGATTTGAAAGATTAGGTGTCTTTACCTATTCTCATGAGGAGGATACTCAATCTTATACGATGAAAGATGATGTTCCCGATGAGGTAAAGCAACAACGTTTAGAGGCAATTATGGAACTACAAGAGGGGATTTCCGAAGAAATAAATGCTGAAAAAGTGGGGAAAAAATACCGCGTGTTGATTGATCGGTTTGAGGGAGGCCAATATGTGGGACGTACCGAGCATGATTCGCCTGAAGTGGATAATGAAGTACTTATAAATTCGGATGATGGTTATCTTAGGGTGGGAGATTTTTGTGAAGTAGTCATCACATCTGCATCGGCTTTTGATTTATATGCAAAACCCATAAAAGCCTAGTTTAATCATGAAAAAAACACATCTATCGTTACGAAAAGTAGGCTCTTTTTCAAAGATGTTTTTAGATTATATTGAGGGACAAGATGCGTTGAAAGAATTTTATGAGTGGAAGCCTAAAATTGAATCCTTCCAATCTGCAATCACTAATAAAGCCTTCAGTCCGACAATGAGAAGGACGCTTGTAGTTGCTTTAGAGCGTCAGTATGATGGCTTGACCTGTGTATCAAAACTTTCGGAGAACATTCAAAGCCTTTCAGAAGCGCGTACCTTCACCGTCACTACAGGTCATCAGTTAAATATATTTACAGGTCCTCTTTATTTTTTATTCAAGCTAATCACTACCATTAATTTATCAAAAAAGCTTAAGGTACATTATCCTGATTATCATTTTATTCCCGTCTATTGGATGGCTACTGAAGACCATGATTTTGAAGAAATTAGCTATTTCAATATGTTTGGTAAAAAATATCAATGGACTACTGAACAAACTGGTGCAGTAGGAAGATTTGATCCTTCTTCATTAACTGAGGTGCTGGATCAGGTGCGTGAGAACGTCGAGTTATTTGAAAAAGCTTATGGTCGATTTAAAACTTTAGCAGATTCAGTGCGATTTTACGTAAATGAACTCTTTGGATCTGAAGGCCTGATCGTGGTTGATGGTGATGATCCTCAATTGAAGGCCCAGTTTGCACCTATAATGAAGGATGATATCCTTAATCAAAATGCGCATCACAGGGTAAAACATACCAATGAGCAATTGATTGATTTAGGTTACAAATTACAAGCATTTAGTAGGCCCATCAACTTTTTCTATCTTGATGATTTTCGGAGACGTATTATTTCTGATGGCGAAAATTTCAGTGTGGTGGACTCAGACATTAAATTTACCAAACGGGAAATTCTTTCAGAGATTGACCATTATCCAGAGAGGTTCAGTCCCAATGTGATTATGAGACCCATTTATCAAGAGGTTATATTACCCAATATAGCTTATTTAGGAGGGCCAGCAGAGATCATTTATTGGCTACAATTAAAAAGAGTTTTTGATTACTACAAGATGAGTTTTCCTGTTTTAATGCCTCGAAATTTCGGTATGATTATTAATCAGAACACAGCAAAAAAGGCAAAAAAATTAGGCATAGCTAATGAGCAATTCTTTCGAAGCAAACAACAATTGAAAGCAGATTATTTAAGTCGGACAAGTACGCATCAACCTAATCTAAATGATCAAAAGCAGTCATTGAGCGATTTGTTTGAATCGATAAAAATAAAAGTGGAAATGATTGATCAATCTTTGGGAGGTTATATCGACTCAGAGGAAGTGAAAGCCATAAAGGCGTTAGCGCAGATCGAGAAAAAGCTTAAAAAATCCCTAGAAAAAAATCACCGAACAGCACTCTTACAGATAGAGGGTATCAAGGATAGATTATTTCCGAGCGGGGTCCTTCAAGAACGTAGCGAAAACTATTTAAACTTTTATTTTAATAATACAGCGCTAATTCAGGAGCTATTGGATGAATTTGAACCCTTTGAATTTTCATTTTATCTATTTTGGGAGGAATAAGTTCAAAAGAGGAATTAAGAAAGTATTTTTTAATGTATCGAAAGATGCTCGATGTTCAGGTGTATATCGAGCGTAATCAGCAGATTCAAAACCTTTGCTTAGCGTTGATGGAAAATCTTAATATTCAATATTTTCACACCTATCTCGCCATAGGCAAAAACAAAGAGCCAGAGACACAAACCATTATTCAAACTTCTTGGTCCTGCGGGCGCCAGGTCTTGATATCCAAAACAGATTTTCAAAACCGGAGTATGTCTCATCATACTTATGAATCGACCGATAAAATCCAAATCAATCGCTATGGTATTCCAGAACCGGGGCATCAGGCTTCTGCTGCTTTAGATGATTTACAAGCGATTCTCGTACCCTTGTTAGCTGTGGATAAGAAAGGGAATAGGATTGGCTACGGAAAAGGCTATTATGACGAGTTATTGAGTGAAATCAGCCATCTAAAGGTTCAAAAGATAGGATTATGCCTGAGTGGCCCAGTTGATTTAATTCCTTATGTCGAGGCGCATGATGTTGCATTAGATTATTGTATTACACCACATAAAGTATATCGATTTTGAAAGTAGATTGTTTGATTATTGGAGCGGGCCCGATTGGCCTTGCTTGTGCCATAGCCGCTAAAAAGGTAGGGTTGAGTAACTTGATTGTAGATCGGGGGACTTTGGTTAATTCAATCTATCATTATCCGGCAAACATGACTTTCTTCTCTACTTCAGATAGATTAGAAATAGGGGAAGTCCCCTTTATTTCAAATAGTCCCAAACCTACGAGATCTGAAGCCTTAGAATACTATAGAAGGGTAACACTTGCTTGGGATTTAAAGGTCAATTTGTATGAAGAAATCGTCAGTGTCGTTAAGGAAGATCAACTTTTTGACATAAAGACGACAAAAACTACACATCAAGCGGCCTCAATTATTGTGGCAACAGGCTTTTATGATTTGCCATTTTTGTTAAACATCACTGGAGAATCCCTTTCTAAAGTGAAGCATTATTATCACGAGGCACATCCCTATTTTGGAATGAATGTAGCGGTTATCGGATCCGCCAATTCGGCAGTGGATGCTGCCTTAGATACCTACAGAAAAGGGGCAAAAAAGGTAACGATGATTGTTCGAGAAGCTGAAATTGGGTCCAATGTGAAGTATTGGGCTCGGCCAGATATTATAAATAGAATTGAGGAAGGAGCCATAAAAGCCTATTTTGAGTCAACGATTACCGAGATTCGACAGGATGAGATTGACGTTAAGACACCCAAGGGTGAGATCACTCTTGTCAATGATTTTGTTCTTGCCATGACAGGCTATCAGCCAGATTTTAATTTTTTAACTTCTATAGGGGTAAAGATAGGAACAGATGTCAATCGAATGCCTGTTTATAATTCTGAAACTATGGAAACCAATGTCTCAGGTATTTTTCTTGCTGGGGTTATTTGCGGAGGCCTAAAAACAAACAAATGGTTTATTGAGAATTCTCGTGAGCATGCTGAATTAATTATTAAAAAATTAATTTCTTGATTGCCTAAATCCCAGAAGGTATCCTTAAAGGAGTTTTTTTTGGAAGAGTTGATAAATCGTAATAAGTAACTGACATTATTATTTTCGGAGTTCATATCAAGAAATAAGTATTTGATTACGGTAGATTTGAAAGATAAATATTGAAAGTCCATCTTGGTAGTATGGTTTTGAAGATCCTTCTCCTATGGTTGGATGTTTTAAAGGCATTCTGTGGTGAGGATGCCTTTATTTTTTGCCTCAGATTTATTTCCTTTGCTTCAATATTTTTTTATGTTTAACAAACTAAGCTTTGCATAAAAAGAGAGCAGATGCCCGTAGTCTAAATAAAAAACCCTCCAATTGGAGGGTTTTTTATAATCAATAGGATTAAACTCTCAATGATTATTCATTGGCATAGGCAGCAAGAACGGTAAGCGTATAATTTGAGGGAGAAACTGCGCCCCCATTATTTTTCGCCCATTCGGCCCACTCTTTGACATATTTTTCTTCTAAAACTTTTTGGCTCATCAGATCACTAAAATCGGCGGCACCAATGGCTACCCAATGTGAAATATTTTCGCCTCCTCCTATGTCATAGGTTCCAAATGCAACGGGTCTGTCTCCTCTTGTTTGTGAGGTTTGTTTTACCAATTTGTCATGAGCGGCCTTAAATTCCGCAGGATTATCTAACTTCAAATCATATATTTGGACATAAGGATAATCACTCCATGAGCCGCCTTCAGCACTGAGAAATCGACCCGCATATGAGGTCCCCCAATCTTCAATAAAATGATTAAGTTTTTCGATGAATAATTCCCATTCAAACTCTTTCGTATCTCCCTCTACTCTGCCAATTTTACCTACTTCTCCAAAAAGAATCACTCTATGTGAGTATGGATTATCTCCATGAGCAATTCTTTCAATTTGAATACCTCCGGATTTAAATTTAGCACCACCCCATTGCTCGTCAGCGAGCTTGGCAATGGCTTCTTCCATCCCTGGCTTGGCATTGAAATTCCAAAGTTGAAAAGTATTTTGAGCAAATAAAGTGTTTACTGAAAAGACAGCTATTAAGATCAATAATTTTTTCATTTTAATTAAATTTATGGTTAAAAAAACTGAAAAATAGAAATATTTTTATAGATATGCAAATCTCAGAACTTGGTGAAATGAACGGTGGATCATATAAAATGAGGAAGCTTTTATACATTCAATTTATATGTATTCATATCAAGGATTCTATAAAATAGCAGTTGTTTAGCTATAAAAGATGCTATACTTTCGCTCATCATCTTGCTGTATTAAGAGGTCTCATTTCCTTTATCTTAGTTTTTTCGATTTTCATCCCAAGAAATAAGTATTTGATTACAGTGTTTTTGAAAGAGCCGTCTTGAAGGCCCATCTTAGCTAGATGGTTTTGGAGATGCTTCTCCAGTGGTGGAATATCTTTTTTTTTGTGATTTCGATTAAAGCGAGATGTGGTGGTAGTTGATTAAAGAGTAAAAACTTCTGGATTTTTTGAGAGGGCCATTTAATCTCTATCCTTGCATATTATTTGCTCACATGATTAAAATAAACCATGATTTAAGAGTCAATATTATTACAATCTGATAGACTTCTCCTTTTCTAGTTTTAACTACTTTATAAATGTATTTGAACCGTTGAGGTTGATATTTAGATACTTCGAAACCTTTTAGATTAGTTTATTAAATTGCTTTTTTACTTTTGTTTGAGTGATTTAGTAATAGGGTTTGGAGTTACTACTCCAGTGATTGATTTTTATAAAGGTATTCTGTGGTGGGATGCCTTTTTTTTGAAATCAGCCAAAAGAATGAATTGGGTTCAAAAAAAGAGGGTAGAAAAAAAATATTAAAGGAAAATGATAAAAATCCAACTTCTTATGATACTTATCGTAATGTCGATCTACGCATTATTGCTATTGATTGTGAGTAATATGATTTCATCAAACAAAATGAATCTTATCCATGTATAAAAAGCATAAATTTTTTTTTGGATGAAATAGATTTTTTTATGAATCCAACCCTTTGAGCGAACGATGACAGCTAAAGATGTGTTTGTTCCTTAGTTATTAATAAGATCAAAAATTATTAGATTTTAATGTTGGTATTTTGGTTAATATTTAAATTTCCCTTTTTAAATTAATTGAGCAAAAGTTTAGTCATGGTAATTTTAAATATTAATATTGCCCGATAAACACAAACAAGCCTGAAATCATAATTACAGTTACTTTTTTTACTATCAATGAGGCTACTTTTTTTAATTATATTCTTCAATGCCAGTTGGTTGTCTGCGCAGCAAATGGTCACATTAAGTGGTGAAATTAGCGATGCAGCCAATGGGGAATCTCTTGTTGGGGCAGTAGTATACATCAAACAAGTGGAAGGTGGAGCAGTTACCAATGTGTATGGTTTCTATTCTTTGAGTGTTACTCCAGGCACTTATGACGTTGAATTCAGATATGTTGGTTTTAATACGCAGAATATGGTTTTGACGCTGACAGAGAATATGCGTCTTGATATTGAACTTGTTGAGATTGAAAAGGAGTTGAATTCGGTGGTGGTGTCTGCAAATCGTGAAGATGCCAATATCAGAGATGTAGAGATGAGTACAGCTAAGCTAGATATCAAATCAATTTTGAAAGTACCCACTTTTGCTGGAGAAGTAGATATCATTAAAAGCATTCAGTTGTTACCTGGGGTAAGTACAGTAGGTGAAGGGGCCTCTGGTTTTAATGTGCGAGGCGGTGGTGCCGGCCAGAATTTAGTGCTTTTGGATGAAGCCCCTGTATATCAAACCTCACATTTATTTGGTTTTTTCTCCGTGTTTAATCCGGATGCAGTTAAAGACGTTAAATTATATAAAGGAGGTATTCCTCCTCGTTATGGAGGAAGGTTGGCATCGATTCTGGACATAAGGATGAAGGAGGGGAATAATAAAGATTATCAATTTAATGGAGGTGTTGGAACTGTTTTTAGTAGATTCTCGGTGGAAGGCCCTATTAAAAAGGAAAAAGCATCCTTTATTCTGGCAGGCCGAAGGTCTTACGTAGACGTGTTAGCAAAACCCTTTACAGACGTATTTGACAATGGAGCGGCGTTGTATTTTTATGACCTAACTGCAAAGGCAAATTGGGACATAGATGACAGAAATAGGGTCTATCTATCCGGGTATTTTGGTCGAGATGTATTCAAGTTTGATGAACGACAAGGCTTTGATTGGGGTAATCAAACAGGGACAATTAGATGGAATCATCTTTTTAGCGATAAATTATTTTCCAATTTTACTGGCGTATTTTCTGATTATGATTACGGATTTAGTTTTGGTGATGATGCTTCAGATACATTCGATTGGTCATCAAATATTAATACCTACGATTTTAAACCTGAATTTAATTATTTCCTTAATGCTCAAAATGAGATTGTTTTTGGAGCAGAATTTTTGTTTTATGAATTTGAGCCGGCCAATGCGATTGGAGTTAGCGATGGGTTTATTTCAGATATCAGTTTAGACAAAAAGAAATCTCTTGAGACATCGGTTTATTTTGGGAATAATCAAAAGATTAATGACCGTTTAAGTACCCAATATGGTCTTAGAATATCTTCTTTTCTTTATTTAGGTGGAGGTAATTCTTATTCTTATGGTACAGCGATTCCCGGAGAAAGAAAACCATGGATTGGAACACAGTCACACGATAATATGGAAACCATTGCTCATTATGAGGTTTTAGAGCCTCGAGCCTCTCTCCGTTATACCTTGAATCCTAGGAGTTCAATTAAGGGGAGCTACAACCGAATGAATCAATTCATTCATTTGATTTCCAATACGGTAGCGGCAACACCTATTGACGTTTGGCAGCCAAGTACCAATAACATCAAACCTCAGACGGGAAATCAGATCGCTGTGGGATATTTTAAGAATTTGCAGGGGAACTTGTTTGAAACTTCTGCAGAGGTTTATTATAAATGGAATAAAAATCAGGTTGACTATATTGATGGTGCCGATATCTTGATCAATGAGTTTTTGGAAGGGGACCTGCTTTCAGGCGATGGTCGGGCTTATGGATTGGAACTGTATTTGAGAAAAACACGTGGGCGCTTCAATGGTTGGATCAGTTATACACTAGGAAAATCGGAGTTGAAGATCGATGGCGTTAATTATGGCACAGATATGGCTGAAAGAAAAGGGCAATGGTATCCCAATAGATTTGACCAAAGGCATAATCTAAAAATCACAAATAATTATCAAATAAATGACAGAATAACCCTTTCGGGTGTCTTTAGCTATCTCTCAGGAACGCCAACTACCTTTCCCAACGATCGCTTTTCACAACAAGGTTATGTCATTCCATTGTTAAAAAATGAGCGCGGGAATGTTCGAATACCTGATTATCATAGATTGGATGTTTCGGTTACTTGGGACAATGTATATTTTGGCAAGAAAGGCAGAAAGAATACTGATTATTTCGTGTTTTCAGTTTATAATGTTTACAACAGAAGAAATCCATTTGCCATCATGTTTTCTCAAGGTTCAGATAGGCAGCCTATTGACGAGCCCGTAGAGACCATAGCTTCTCAAATTTCTATCATTGGTTCTTTTGTGCCTGCTTTTTCTTACAATTTTAAATTTTAGGGAATGAAAAAAATATTTATTTCGCTCATTGCTTTTGCTTTTTTTTCTTGTGAGAATATCATCTATCCTGAACTTGAACCTAGTCTAGAACAATATGTGGTAGATGCATGGCTTAATGATTTGCCCGGAAGCCAAAAGATATTTTTATCTAAATCCAATAATTATTTCATGTCCGAGCTTCCGAAACTTCTTTCTGGAGCCGAAGTTTATCTGACCGATGAAGATGGAAATAGATATGATTTTGAAGAAACAGAGGGAGGATATGTCTGGGGGGATTCTTCAAGTACCTCATTTCTGCAAGTGGGGACTTCTTATCAGCTGAATGTATCCATTGATGGAATACGGTTTAGTGGAACTTCAGAAATGAACCCAGTGCCCCCTGTAGATTCAATTACCTTTAAGTATCAAGAGAAAGACTTTTCTACAGCAGAGGATTATTATTTGGCTGAGGTAGTAGCTACGGATTTAGCGGGAGTGGGGAATACCTATTGGATAAAAGCTTGGAAAAATGAAGTATATCTCAATAAGGCAAGTGAAATAAACATCGCCTATGATGCGGGTTTCAGTGCAGGGGGGAACATAGATGGTCAGGTATTTATTCAACCAATACAAGAATTGATCAATCCTTTTGACACAGACGAGGCAGGTGAGGCATTGATTGAGCCACCTTATTCGATTGGAGATACGATCTATGTCGAAATTCATTCTATCAGTGAGTCGGCTTTTTATTTTCTTAATGAAGTAAAGATTCAAACGGTTCGTTCGGGTGGATTTGGGGCTTTGTTTGCGCAACCATTTTCAAATGTGTCAACTAATTTGATTAATGAGGATGTGAACTCAGCTATTCATCCCGTTGGCTTCTTTAACGTATCTGCTATATCATCTTTAGAGCAAGTATTGACTTCTGAGATTGCCCAAAAGGCCCAAGAAGAAGCTGAAAATAAAAATTAGAGTAGCTTAATTAACTTTTTGGGCGCGAACCATTTCCCATTTCCCCATGGCACCAGGTAACGTTTCGATCTCAAATCCTATCGCTATTAAATCTCTTTTGAATTGCCCTTTTGCACAGTAGGTAACCAAAACTCCATTTTTTTTGAGATAGTTAAAGCATTTTTTTAAATTCGATTGGTACCAAATACTGGGCTGTTTCGATGGGCTAAAAGCATCAAAAAAAATTATATCGTAATAGGAGGCCATCTGTTTGAAATTTTCAAGTGACGCGCTATGCTTGGTCAGCTTAAAGACCTTATTGATGCTATGAGTAACCCCCCATTCACATTGATGAATCTTGGCCACATTTTTAGACCAATTTTTGAATTGCAACTGTGTATAAATGGCTGCAGGTAAGGGATGGGTCTCTAAGCTTTCATAATCAACTAGACATGAATTGTTTTTTGCCCAATTGATGGCGAGTAGGGCGTTCAACCCTGTTCCAAATCCGATTTCGAGAATCTTAATGTGCTTGCAGGAAGTATCTATTTTTTTAAAATAGTCAAGGCCTTGCTCAATGTAAACATACAGAGATTCTCTAATGGCTCCTTTAGTTGAATGATAAAAATCATTTAATTCCGTATTCAATAATGATGAAGAACCATCTCCAGTAGTAATCAGTTCTAAGTTGGGAGATTTTAGAGATGCTTTTTTATTATCATTTTCAGTGTTTGAAGGAATCATGCTGCTTTTAATCCTTATAGATAAGGACTACGGCGTGTGCGGCAACGCCCTCTTTTTTACCTACAAATCCAAGGGTTTCGGTCGTGGTAGCTTTGATTGAGATATCTGCTTTATCTAGATCCATTACCTCAGACAGACAGGTTTTTATATCCTCAATATAAGGTCCGATCTTAGGTTCTTGCAGACATATTGTGGTGTCAATATTTCCAATTTTAAAACCTTTTTCATCAATGAGATTCATGACTTCTTTCAATAATATTTTACTATCAATGCCTTTATATTTCGAATCTTTATCAGAAAAGTGAAAGCCGATGTCACGTAAATTTGCAGCCCCAAGGAGGGCATCGCAAATGGCATGAATCAATACGTCTGCATCAGAATGACCGATTGCTCCGTGGGTATGGGGAATTTTGATACCCCCCAGCCAGAAGTCCACTTGAGGGGCAAGCTGATGAACGTCATAGCCATAGCCAATTTTAATAGCAGGTTTCATAGACTTAATTTTTATGATAATACAATGTGGTACAATTTGATTCAAGTAAGGTAGTATGGATGGCAGCATTTATTTCTTTTTCAGTTACCGCTTCAACAATGTCAATCTCTTTATTGACTAAATCGGTATTTCCCAAATGGGTGTTGTAAGCTAAACTCATGGCCCTATTTAATAAATCGATCTCTCCAAAAGTGATGGATGAGATGGACATATTTTTAACTTTTTGTAGTGATTTAGCAGGTTGAGTTGTTAGTTCTTGCAAAGCATCATCAAGTGTTTTTTCAGCGGTCTCAAAAGTAATATTTTCACTGAGCCGACCACTAATAATCATAAGCCCTGGGTCTATACTTCCTGTTACGTAAGAAGATAAGGAAGAAAAAATATGTGATTTTTTAACACCTTGCTGGTGTAAAATAGAAGACTTGCCTCTACCTAAAATATCTGAGAGCAAATCATTTGCTTTATATTGTTTGCTGGCCCTGCCGGGCATGTGGTAGGCTTTATAAATAGCATTTTGGGGAACTTGGGCTGTTAAATCGATGTGCCGATGCTGAATCTGCTTTGGCTCCAAGGGGATGATGCGCTTGTTCACACTTCGATCCTTAATAGGCGCAAACCATTTGGCACAAAGTCGCTGCGCCTCTAAGAGGTTAATATTACCTGCAATGACCAATATCGCGTTGGATGGGGCATAGTAAGTATCAAAAAACGCCTTTACTTCTTCCATATTTATTTTTTCAATATGGGGAATTTCTTTTCCGATAGTTGGCCAACGATATGGGTGTAATTGGTAGGCTGCAGGGCTCAATTTTAACCAAACATCTCCATAGGGTTGATTTAGGTAGCGTTGTTTAAATTCTTCAATAACCACATTTTTTTCTCTTTCAAGTACTTGCTCTTCAAATGACAATGCCAACATCCGATCTGATTCAAGCCAGAAACCAGTTTCTACATTGTTTGCAGGAACAGTGGTATAATAATTGGTAATGTCACTGCTTGTGAAGGCATTGTTATCACCTCCTACAGCTTGCAAGGGGCTATCAAAATTAGGGATATGCTTGGATCCCCCAAACATCAAGTGTTCAAAAAGATGGGCAAAGCCAGTTTTATTAGGATCTTCATTTTTAGAGCCCACTTTGTATAGGGTGTTCAAGCAGACCAACGAAGAGGTTTTGTCCTGATGAAGAACTACCTCAAGACCATTGGTTAATTTAAATTTTTCGAATTCAATCATAAGCTATTGTGAAATACAAAAATAACATCTAAAAATTCATGAGAGTGTACCATCTTTACAAAGTCTTTTTCAAAATTTTTGAATCATGAAATTTGAACCTAATAAAAGATCAGAAAGTAGGTTAATCGAAATTTACCAAGAACTGGTTACACCCCGTCTGATAGAAGAAAAGATGTTAATCCTGCTAAGGCAAGGTAAAATAACCAAATGGTTTTCAGGAATTGGTCAAGAAGCCATCAGTGTTGGCGCTGCTTTGTGCTTGAAGGATTCGGAATACCTTTTACCTATGCACCGAAATTTAGGGATATTTACCACAAGAAAAATCCCATTGGAAAAGCTATTTAGCCAATTTCAGGGGAAAGCCAATGGATTTACCAAAGGTCGGGATCGTTCCTTTCATTTTGGGACCCAAGAACATCACTTGGTTGGGATGATCTCTCATTTGGGGGCACAACTTGGGGTTGCGGATGGGATTGCATTGGCTGACTTGATACAAAAAAAGAAAAAGGTGACCCTTGTTTTTACAGGTGATGGGGGTACGAGTCAAGGAGATTTCCATGAAGCTGTTAATGTCGCTTCGGTTTGGAATTTACCTGTAATTTTTGTGATCGAAAATAATGGCTATGGCCTTTCAACTCCCAGTAACCAACAGTTTAATTTTGATTCATTTTTGGTGAAAGGTCCGGCTTACGGAATAGAAGCTATCTCGGTAGATGGGAACAACATCCTAGAAGTCATGAATGAACTTGAAAAGGTTTGCGATTCCATAAGAGAACGACCTCGACCCGTCATTTTTGAGGCAAAAACGTTTAGAATGCGAGGCCATGAGGAGGCTTCGGGGACTAAATACGTCCCGAAAGAGTTAATGGATTATTGGGCAAAAAAAGATCCTATTGCCAATTATGAATCTTTTTTAATTGAGTCAGGAATTGACTCGGAGGTTTTAGAAACTCTTAAAGAGGATATTAAAAAAGAGATTAATATGGCGGTTAAACAGGCCTTCAGCGAAGTGCCATTAACGGTGAATCCTGAACAGGAACTCACTGATGTTTATGCACCATTTACTCAAAAAAATAAAGATTTAGAGCCAACAACTAGAAAGATTAGATATGTTGATGCCATTTCAGAAGGTCTTCGGAAAAGTTTGGAGCGTCACAAGGAGCTTGTATTTTTAGGGCAGGATATTGCAGATTATGGAGGAGTTTTTAAAATTTCGGAAGGATTTTTAGAACAATTTGGACCTCTAAGGATTCGAAATACACCTTTATGTGAATCAGCCATTGTGGGGATTACCTTGGGGCTAAGTATTGCAGGCATGAAGTCGGTAATGGAAATGCAATTTGCAGATTTTGTTACCTGTGGGTTTAACCAAATTGTCAATAATTTGGCTAAATCTTATTATAGATGGGCACAAAATGCAGATGTTGTGATAAGAATGCCAACAGGTGCGGGTGTAAATGCAGGTCCTTTTCATTCACAATCAAATGAAGCTTGGTTTTTTCATACGCCTGGCTTGAAAATTGTATATCCATCCACACCTGCAGCAGCCAAGGGCTTATTGTGTGCGGCGATTGAGGACCCCAATCCTTACCTCTTTTTTGAGCATAAATATTTGTATCGATCTTTGACGGGGCCGGTAGCCGAGGGCTATCATACAATGGAAATAGGAAAGGCACAAGTAGCGTTGAAAGGAAATAGATTAACCATTATTACTTATGGAATGGGTGTACATTGGGCATTAGAAGCATCCAAAACGATAGATGGACTTGAAATAATTGATTTATGTACTTTAATGCCTTGGGATAAAGAAACGGTAAGTAGATCAGTAAAGAAAACCAATAAGAGTTTGGTTCTTCACGAAGATTGCATAACAGGTGGTATTGGTGCAGAAATTGCCGCTTGGATAGGCACTCATTGCTTTGAAGATCTAGATGCGCCTGTTTTGAGAGTAGGAAGCTTGGACACGCCTGTTCCATTTTCTAATACCTTAGAACAAAATTTTTTACCCCAGCAGCGGTTACTTGAACAGTTAAATTATTTACTAAAATATTAATTTGATTAATTTATATTAAAGTTTTGAAGGGGTCACCTTACATATTATTCTTATTATTGATATTATTTTTGTTCTGTATTTCTTTTAAAGGACAGGCTCAAATAATACCTGATAGCGATGTTAAACTGAGAACGATAAAGGTCAAGAAAAAGGGTCGTAGGATTCTTAATTGGAATAAAAATCAAAAGAGGTCTCTTGAAGGTGATGGTGCTTATGTTTTGGGTAAACGGTTGAAGCATGGGAAGTTTACGAGTCATGAGTTTGAAAAGTACAAAATTAGAAGTGTAATGGGGCATGAAAATCACTTTAATGTAAGTGATTTTAGGCGGGTTGCTCATGCTTTACGTAAGAGTCTAAAATATGTGGAGTTTGAAAAAAACGATTTTGAAAAAAGTAGAATTAGAAGTGTATCGGGACAAAAAAATTATTTTAATGTAAGTGTATTGAGCTGGTCTACGTTTGATTTATTTATAAAAAGGAAGCCCTGGACTTCCTTTCGGGGCCCAACTATTACGGATGTAAGTATTAAAAAATCAGACCAAGGAGGATATTTAAGTTCTAAAAATAGAGATTGGAATTTATTGTGGGTGAAATTGGGACCAAGTACCCGTACTCCTGAAGGGATCAAGGAAAATGTAAGCCCCGCAAAATTTGATAAAAAAGAACGAAAAATTTGGAATAATTAATGAACTGGATACCTCTCATAAATGAAGATCAATTACTAGAAATCAAACAAGTGTCTCAAGAGCAGCCTGTAATGATATTCAAGCACAGCACCAGCTGTTCAATCAGTGCCATGGTACTTGATCGTCTCGAACGAAAATGGTGTGGGGATGAGATAAGGGACTTATCCATCTATTTTTTAGATTTGCTCAGGTACCGCCGTATCTCTGATCAAATTTCCATTGATTTTGACGTACGCCATGAATCACCCCAGTTATTAGTTGTTGAAGGGGGATCGGTTACGTATCATGATTCGCATTTCGGTATAGATTACCAAATGTTACTGGCTTATATTCAAAAGGATTAAAAGTCGAAGGTAATTTCTTGTGTGATGATGGGTGAGAGCGTCATCATGACGGGGCAGGCCAGGCCTTTGTTTTTTTAACATAATACGTTGTTTAAAAGAAATTCCGAAGTTCTCCCAACTAAAATGGACCTTAATCTTTCCAATGGTTCTTGGATGGGTTTGCATATCTTTGGTGGTCTCCATAGTCAGGCCATTAAGGTTAACATTCATTTTATCAATTTCTATACCCATTATGGTTGCTATGCAACTACCTAAAGCTGCTGCCACCAGATCGGTTGGTAAAAAAGATTCACCTTGACCTTAGTTATCTTTGGGTGTATCGGTAAGGAGCATATCTCCAGAACCTTGATGCATGATTGAAGTTCTTAAT
>DBBU01000052.1:0-26850 GCA_002292365.1 Flammeovirgaceae bacterium UBA976 | reverse complement strand
TTTTTGGGATTTTCCCAATTTGATGACGAAGATAAATATGTAAAAGAATTTATTTGGGGAGTGACGACCAATACCAATAGTAGTTTGATTGGAGGAGTAGTTTTTAGATACGGAAGAAGTCACAAAGAGGATATTTTCGAAACTTTCGGTTTTGAGTTGGTAAACGTAGCACATCCTAGTGAGCTAAAATATACTTCCTCACAAAATGGAAGCACCTTCATTTGGGGAAAGCAAAATAGATTATTGGCTATTAGAGGGCAATATGGGAGGGATAAAATTATATATGGAAAGGAAAGCCAGAAAGGAGTTCAAATTAATGCCAATATAGCCGCAGGACCAACCATTGGTATTGTCATCCCCTATTATGTGCTTACCTCTGGTGGAGAATATGTGGTATATGATCCAGTAAGGTATACGAATTTACAATCTATCCAGGGCTCAGGTAAATTTTTACAAGGCTTTGGAGAGTCAAAAATAATCCCTGGAATCAATATCAAAGCGGCATTAGATTTTGAATTTGGCAGTTTTATGAGGAATGTTATTGGGATTGAGTTTGGTGTGATGGCTGAAGGCTATGTCAAACAAATAGTTATTGTACCCACCAAGCCCAATAGGGCTTTGTACATCTCCGCTTTTTTTACTTTCTTTTGGGGGAAGAGAATTTATTAATTTTGAGTTAATTTAAATAACCGAATGATAGAATTACCTGTAATTTCAGCAGCGTCTAGTAAGCACATAAAAAAACCAAATTGGCTGCGCGTAAAACTCCCAGTTGGCGAAGCTTATGCGAAGGTTCGTAAAATTGTAGATGAAAATAAGCTGCATACCATTTGCGAGAGTGGAAACTGTCCAAACATGGGAGAATGTTGGGGTGCAGGAACGGCTACCTTCATGATTTTAGGAAATGTCTGCACACGAAGTTGTACCTTCTGTGCGGTAGCTACGGGACGACCTCTTAAATATGATGAGGCTGAGCCCCAACGCGTTGCAGAAGCCATTGCCACCATGGGGGTAAAACATGCGGTACTTACTTCGGTCAATCGAGATGAGCTCAAAGATCGGGGTGCAGAAATATGGTATCAGACGGTAAAATTGGTAAAAGAACTAAGTCCAAAAACGACTATTGAAACCTTAATACCAGATGTTAAGAACAATTGGGATGCCTTACAGCGGATGGTTGAAGGAGGACAAGAGGTCGTTTCTCATAATATGGAAACGGTCGAAAGATTGTATAGAAGAGTCAGACCTCAGGCAAGATATGCGAGAAGCCTAGAACAAACTCAACGTACTTATAAGATGGGCAAGCGAACCAAATCAGGGATTATGTTAGGTCTTGGAGAAACTGAAGAAGAAGTTTTAAAGGCCATAGATGATTTGGTGGAGGCCGGATTACATATTTTGACATTGGGACAATATCTACAACCTACCAAAATGCATATTGAAGTAGCAGAGTTCATCCATCCGGATCAATTTGAAAAGTACAAGGAGGAAGGCTTAAGGAGGGGATTGAAATACGTTGAGTCGGGTCCTTTAGTCCGCTCATCATATCATGCTGAAAGGCATGTAAACGTATCTATAGATTAAAGGTATATTGCTTTAGTCATTATTCAAAAAGATCGAGACCCCAAAAAAGAGCTTAATTTTTGAGCATGATCTCTTCAATGTTCTTTTTGATCTTGAAACAGATTTCATCAAGGGGTAAATCATTGATATCTTCCCCAAAAGGGTCTTCGATTTCTTCTGAGATGAGTTCGACACTTACTAAAAAATAAAAAGTAAGGATTACTATAGGCGTCGTCCAATAACCAAATTGCCAAGCAAAGCTGACCGGAAGTGTTAAAGAGTAAATGAACAAAAACTTCTTGATAAACATGCTGAATGAAAAAGGAATGGGAGTTGTTTTGATACGTTCGCAGCCTCCTATCATATCTACAAAACCCTTTAATTCTTTATCTAGAATATAAAGTTGATACCCATCAATTATCTGATCCTTATAAAGCTGATTGGTTCTTTCAAATAAGGCGTCAGCCAATTTGTTAGGCCTGTGCGTACTAGAGATGACATTATTCCTTAAGGTCTCATCAGGCAATGACAATTCACTGACAAGAATACTGTCTCGAAGATGTTCTTTGGTTGCGAAAGGAATATTTGCAATCATATCAATAAAAAATTCTCGATCTGCTGTTCTATCAACGGGGAGTATATTGTTTATTTTTATGGCTAAATAGCGTGTATCATTGACTAATTTTCCCCATAATTTTCTTCCTTCCCACCAACGATCATATGCGGTATTGATTCTGAAAACCAGAAACAGCCCGAGCATCACACCAATAATAGAATGAAATTGTATGGTACTTTCATAATGGAGTTGCGCAAGATCAACGACGATGGCTACGTAAGCGGTCGAAAAGACACCCATAAATAAAATGAGAGGCAGTAATGATTTAAATACATATCTGCTGTAGACATCAAAAATGAGGGATGCCCAGGATTTAGGATTATATTTTATCATAATTTTAAAGTACGCTATTCATAATGACTTTTTTCAAATGGCCAATAACTGAAAGTTTTTAGGACTCTAACATTACCTTTTAGGCGTTCCCTTAAAGCATATTCTCTTTGGCCGTTGTTATTAGTAGTAAATAATCTAACATGGTCATTTATATATGCAATAATAATAGTAATACTATTAATTAGCAAATTTCTTATAGAATCCTTTGAAATAACAGTTTAATCCAAATTTTTTAGAATAAAGGTGCTTGTTTTTTCTATCAAAAATTGAGGTTCAATATTTTGAGAAGTTGAGGCCGAGTGCAGATTTTAGTTTAATTAGTCTGCGGTAGGATTGAGTGATGCTGTTTGCATCTATTGTACCCATCAAAACTTGAGTTTTGATGTGATGATGAAGGGCCTCGGCAGAAATGATAACATCAGGAGAAATATTATTTGAAAAAATCAGGCAATCGATACCTGCATTGATGGCTAAAACTACTGCTTCCTTGAAGCCATAGTTTTTAATAATGGCCGCCATGTGCATATCATCGCTAAAAATAACTCCTTTGTATCCTAATTCTTTCCGAAGAAGTTCTGTAATTATTCGCTTCGAGATTGTAGCTGGAAATAGGTCTTCGTCTAGGTTTTGGTTGATAATGTGTGCGGTCATTATGGCTTGAACAGATCCTGTTTTGATCAATGCAATATAAGGTTCTAATTCCTTTTTTTGCCAGCTATTAGAGATGTCGGCGACGCCTAAATGCGTATCTACTTGAGAGGAACCATGACCTGGAAAATGCTTCAGTACAGTAGCCACATTAAAAGGTTTGTGCCCTTCAATATAAGCAGTCGCGTGTCGGGCGACCGTTTTGGGATCTTTTGAATAGCTGCGCTGATTTTTTACAATCACCGGATTAAGAGGATTAATGGCCACATCTACTACTGGTGCATAGTTGACATTAAAACCAAGAGAACTAAGAGTTTGAGCTGTTTGGGTACTATAGAATTTTGTTGAGTCTAGGTTATCCATGGCCCCCAAATAGGCAGCTGTAACAGTTTTTGGAAAGCCATATTTAGGTTTCAAGCGATTGACATAGCCTCCTTCTTCATCAATGGCAATAAATAAAGGTATGTTGGCCTCTTTTTGGAGCTCCTCAATCATTTTTTTTAACGCCACTTTTGTATCTTCTTTTTGCAGATTTTTTTCAAAAAGGATGACTCCACCGACTTTACCGGTTTTGATGAGATTACGTAATTCGTTACGCACCGAAGCATCACCATAATCAGTAATTCCTATCTGAATCATTTGACCAATCATAATATCCAAGGAGTCTTTTGGTTCACCTATTGCACCATAAAAGAAGAGCATAGAAAGTGCCGTAATACTAATTTTTTTCATATTCGCATCATTTTATCTATTGGGTGACCACTAAGTGTTTCTTGCCCCATCATGAGATCTGCTGTAAGACATGAATGGACTGGTAAGATACCTATAATATGGCCGAGAGAGAATTGATTTTTATCAACATTTTTGGGTAAATGAATGATGCCGTGCTCTTGAGATATTTTTTTGAGATAGACACCCTCATAAATTGTCCAGCCATTTTGATTAAAAGTTACAATTTGGCCAAAATGCTTACGAGGACTCATGACGAAATCTTTAGAAAAATGGACGGCACCACCATAGATAACCACTTCATTACGATAATAATGTTCTGCCACAATTGGGCAAGCCATAGCTACTGCGATTTGATCAACCGCGCAAGAGCCTATCGCCACTTGTGTCAGATCATAATAAACGAAGTTTCCGCAGCGAAATTCGGAGATCAGTTTGAAATTTTCAGAGATAGAACAAGAAGGGGTATCCCCATAGCTTACAAAGGGAGGGTCTCTAAATCGGTTGACTAAGATTTCCAGTTTTTGGAGACTTTTTTTATGCACTTTTTCAATCTCATCTGTACCATGAGCATCATAAGTATGCCCGGCATGTGCCATCAATCCAGAAAATTGACATATTGAATTTCCTTGATCGGCCAATGATAAAATAGATTCCCAATTACTCGCATCAATTCCCGTTCTTCCATAACCGACATCTGTTTTAATCATATAACGGATGGGGGTTTTCATATGGGATTTAAGATGTGTTAAGGCTTGCTGAGATTCGATTGATACGGTCAGCTTTATGTGCTTGGCTAATTCATTGAGTTCTTGATGTTCCAACACGTTATAAGGGAAGGCAATATGGATGTCATCCCAACCATGCCTATAAAAATAATGGGCCATGGCGAGAGAGGAAACAGCAATGTGGTTTACTTCCATTTCACGGAACCACCGCGCTACAGTCGCAGATTGATGGGTTTTAAAATGAGGCCTAAACACCATGTTAGATTTTTTGGCCTTTTCAGCCATAAAGGCAATGTTTTTTCTTGCTTTGACTTCATCGATGATTAAAGTAGGTCGAGTGATTTTCATGATTGATTGTAATCGATTAAAAGTTTGATGATCTCAACAAAATAGGCACCGCTATCATGCCCATACCAACTCATGGAACGGGGCTCATATTTTTCCAAATCATACCATTTGTCATCAGGGACATATCCTGCATATCCACCGTTAAATGATGAGATAATTAGATTTAGATTTTTGGCCTTGGCATAGGCATACAACTCCACTGCCAATTCTCCGGAGAAATCACAAGGCAATCCAATCATGATCAAATCATTAAGCTGAATCATGGAGATTTCCAATGGGGAGTGACCAAATGCCCATTTAAAGACCCATGGACGAAGCGCCCAGTTTTCAGAAATTTTGACTATTGGCTGTCTTAAAAAAAGAGGTATTCTAAAAAAGCTAAGATTTAATTGATTTTCATAAGGAAATCCAAATTGCTGAATTAAAGCGACTTGCTTGGCCATTTCTTCACCCATAAATTGAGCGCGATCAAATCCTTGTTTTGGACCAGTTTCTGGACCCATACTTGCTACGGCGCCGGCGCTGTAAACAGCAAAATCGAGGGGAGTATTCTTCACCATCCAATCAGAGAAAACGCCGGGATAATCTCTAGACATTTGTTTATTTTCACCAGAGAGGCATGTGGCATGGGCACCGTAAAAGACATGTACTCCTTCTTGCATGCCTGATTTTAAGGCTATGAGTTTTAAGGAGGTATCGGTAATGCCTTGGGTACCGACGAGGCGATTACTAATCAATGTAGGAATGGATAATTCATTAAAACTCCAAGCACCAGCATTTAACCTTTTCTCCGCCATTTGAATACTGGCTATGATTTGATTGGCGATAAATTCAGGGTACTTGGCATCGTAGGTTCCTGCGATCATATTACCTACCAAGCCGGGTGCCCAACCCCCTAAACTGGAATGCGTATGGGTAGCCGAAAGAAAAACTTCCGGTACGGACCAACCCGTATTAAAAAGTTTTTTTTTTAAAAGGGTAGTTACTTTTGGCGGAATAATCAACAGGTCTGCTGAGACGATGGCGATTTTATTTTTACCGTTATTTATGACGGTAGTGCTAACGTAGATGGAGTCATGAACGCTCGTCATTTCTTTGGGTCGTCGATTCCCATAACCCGCTAAAGGAGCCAAGTCGGAAGGGGTCAAGTTGGCCCGGGCGAACCCTATCAACAAGGTATCTCCGATGGAGCGACTGGGATTTTTTGTCAGTAACTGATTGATTTCATGGATACTTTTTTTATAAAAATCAAGTACTTTGTATGAGGTACGATCTACACGAGTAAGGGTGCTGGAAAGAAAAATAATGAGGAGACCAGAAGTGAGGAGGAGCGTTTTTTTAAGCATGATATCGTGATTTGCTCTTGGATCAATTTTATTATGGTTGAAATTATCTGCAAATATTATGAGATTAAATTTAGGTCAATAATCGTTACTTGAGCTAAAGTCTAATTATTTCTTCGCCATCTACCCTAAATTTTTTTTGTGTAAAAAATGAGGCATCAGCCCCTACTAACTCGCCCAATTTTCTCGATCTAAACTTCTATATTGAATGGCCTCGGCTAGATGTTCGATGAGAATATCATCTTTTTCTGCTAAGTCGGCAATGGTGCGGGCCACTTTCAAAATTCTATCATAGGCCCTGGCCGAAAGCCCTAATCTATCCATAGCTGTTTTTAGTAATATCTTACCTGCGGCGTTAATGGAGCAGATATTTTTGACCATTTGCGCAGGCATCATCGCGTTATTATGAATGGCAGGATGACTTTCAAATCTTAATTTCTGACGATTTCGAGCGGAGATGACGCGATCACGAATCGCCGTACTACTTTCAGACTTTTTACTTGGAGTCATCTGATCAAAGGGAACAGGGGTTACCTCCACATGGAGATCTATACGATCCATCAACGGGCTACTGATTTTATTGAAATAACGCTGTACGGCATCTGGGGAACATATGCATTCTTTTTCTGGATGGTTATAAAAGCCACAGGGGCAAGGGTTCATACTGGCAATCAACATAAAATTCGCAGGATAATCAATGGATCCTCGCGCTCTTGAGATGGTGATGTGGCGCTCTTCGAGAGGCTGCCTGAGGACCTCAAGGACCGAACGTTTAAATTCAGGAAGCTCGTTTAAAAAAAGAATACCATTATTGGCCAAAGAAATTTCACCAGGTTGCGGAATATTCCATCCTCCTGCCAGTGCGACATTACTTACCGTATAGTGGGGTGCCTGAAATGGGCGTGTCGAAATGAGATGAGCATCAGTTCCGAGTTTTCCTGCAACAGAATGTATTTTGGTCGTTTCTAGGGCTTCATAAAGGTTTAAAGGGGGTAAAATTGAAGCAATTCTCTTGGCCAACATGGTTTTCCTTGCTCCGGGAGGACCAATCATGATAACATTATGCCCCCCTGCGGCAGCAATTTCAAAAGCTCTTTTGATGTTTTCTTGCCCTTGTACATCTGAAAAATCTACCCCATATTCATTTTGATAAAACTCGAAGTTTTCTCGGGTATTATACTGCATGGGAGCAATGACATTTTTCCCATTTAAATGTTCTACTGCTTCTTTGATATTTGTGACACCAATGATTTCTAGCTGATCTACAATGGCCGCTTCCCTCGCGTTTTCTTTGGGTAATATGAATCCTTTAAATCCTTGTTTTCGAGCTTCGATTGCAATGGGCAGGATACCTCTGAGTGGGCGCAATTGGCCGTTTAGGGATAATTCTCCCATCACTAAATATTTATCAAGCGAGGGTAAATCAACTTGATTAGAGGCGCTTAAGATGGCTAATGCAATGGGGAGGTCATAAAAGGAGCCTTCTTTTTTGATATCGGCTGGAGCCAAATTTACCACAATCTTCTGTCGGGGCATGTGGTAGTTATAAACCTTAATTGCTGCTTCCACCCGCTGTTGACTTTCGTTAACGGCCGAATCATGAAGTCCTACCACAAAAAATTGGGTTCCTGGGCCAACATCTACTTCAATTGTTATAATGAAGGCATCAACACCGTATATCGCACTGCCATAGGTTTTAGCGAACATAATTTATTAAAATAATCATTGATAGAGCAGGTCAAAGTACATGACACTTGTCGTAATTACAAACCTAGAATCAACTTTACTTCCCTAGTCAGTATTTAATGTCTTGAACCTGGGTTTTTTGTGTAATGAATTAAGTTCTATGCCTATTAGGTGGATGCACATTGCGAGACTTACAGAACTGATCTACTTTGTAAGAATCAAGCTCTTTTAATTGATCATATTTTATTAGTTTATGAAACCAATCTGGATCTGAATATTTCATAATGAGATTTACTTAGGCTTGCTAGGAAACTATCCTTTGAAGGATGATTCTCAATATTAAATTATTAATGAGTTATTTTTTGCTCAATTAATAAGATCAAAATGTGGATGATCTTGATATGTATTTCTTGAATCCTATCCGCAAATCCAAAATGCGGTACAATCAATATCCTATCTGCTATATTTGCCAGCTTACCCCCATCTTTTCCGGCAAGTAAAATGGTTTTCATATTCTTTTCTTTTGCGGCCTTTACTGCATTTACAATGTTCATAGAATTGCCACTCGTGCTGATGGCTAAAAGCACATCGCCATTATGGCCCATCCCCTCTATAAATCTTGAAAATATGAATTCATAACCATAATCATTACCCACGCAAGTGAGGTGTGCTGCATCAGAAATAGCGATAGCAGGCAGGGATTTACGGTCATTTCTGTATCGACCGGTAAGTTCTTCGGCGAAATGCATAGCATCGCAATGTGAACCCCCGTTGCCACAAGTGATTATTTTACCTCCACTTTCTATGGCTTGGGTCATGAGATGAGCCATTTCGGCGATGGTTTTGATCAATTTAGGGTCGGCCATGAAGTTCGACAATACTTGATGGGCTTCTTGCAGCTCTTGTTCTATTATTTCAATCTGATTAGTAATCTTCATTTTCTTCTAAAGAATGTTGGTTGGGATCATCGTTTGATTCAGAATTGGAGCTATCATCATGGGTTATTTGATCATATAATTTTGATTTTATGGACATGACCTCAGCCGTTTGCTCTCTGATTTTAATTTTAAGCTTGTTGATGGTGAACTTTTGAACAATGACCTCGAGTAACATCAGCATCGATAACAGTAAAATGAGATTGGCTCCAATCACTGGGAGTTGTTTGAGAGCCAACCAGTAGCCCCAATCTTGAATGATCTCGAGTATGGTAGCTTCGTAATAGATCATAATGATAGATGAGATTGCCGCCACGAGGTAAAGAATCAAAAAAGCATTTTTAAGCTTTATCATTTCAGTTCAAATGAGATATTTAAAGTTAATACATAAAGGACAAATGAAATTATTATTTAGGGGAACTTGATGCTGTTTGTGAATGAGGCAGATTCTGAATTTCCAAAAGCGTTTTATAAACCCCAGCTTCCTTAATTAATTCCAGATGGCTGCCTGATTGAATGATTTTGCCCTCTTTGAGGACCAAAATTAGGTCTGCATTTTGGATGGTACTTAATCTATGGGCAATTACTAAGGTCGTCCTGTTTTTTGTCAGATTGAGTATTGCATCTTGTACCAGTTTTTCAGACTCAGAATCTAGGGCTGAAGTGGCCTCATCCAAAATGAGGATTTCAGGATTTTTGAGGAGGGCACGTGCGATGCTCATTCTTTGTTTTTGTCCTCCTGACAATTTAGAACCTTGCTCACCAATGATGGTATCATAACCCTTTTCAAGCTGCATGATAAACTGGTGTGCATTTGCGATTTTAGCAGCTGCGATGATTTCTTCTAAGTCAGCCTCAGCTTTGCCAAAGGAAATATTTTGACGGATGGTATCATTAAATAAAATAGACTCTTGGGTGACAATACCCATTTTTTTTCTTAAGGAGGAGATGGTAATGTCTTTGATGTCTAATCCATCTACTCTTATTGAGCCTTTTGCGGGATCATAAAATCGGGCCAAAAGATCAGCAATGGTTGATTTTCCACCTCCAGATTGGCCTACCATGGCCACAGTGCTACCTTTGGTAATATGGAAACTGATGTCATTTAGGACTTTTCGATCTGCATAAGCAAAATCAACCCCCTCGAAGGAGATATGTGATTTGTAGTTTATTAAATCTTGTGCATTTTCATGGTCGGTTACCTTTATGGGTGTATCAATTAGTTGAAATACGCGCTCACTTGAAACCAAACCTTTCTGAATATTAGTAAATGCATTGGCAATGTTCTTGGCAGGGACGATGAGTTGACCAAAAGTAATTAAAAAGAGAATAAATTTGGAAGGATCTAATTGATGCGAATCACTTAATACCATATGGCCTCCAATTAATAGAATTAAGCAGAGCATTGAGGTCCCCAGTACCTGAGCTAGAGGTGCTGAAAGATTTGATTTTGTGGCCATTTTCATACTTTGGCGAGCATAAACGCCAGCCTCGCTTGTGAATTTTTTTTGCGTGTACCATTGCGCATTAAATGCTTTGATGATTCTTATCCCTGATAACGTTTCTTCTAGTATATTGGTTAACCTGCTGATAGATTCTTGAGTAAATTGAGCTCTTCTTTTCAGCCTTTTAGCGATGTAAGAAATGGCTGATCCAGAGAGAGGAACTAAAAGTAGCGTGTAAAAAGTAAGCTCTGCAGAGATAAAAAATAAGATAAAGAAATAGCCCATAATTAAAAAAGGTTCTTTGAAAAGCACCGTGAGCGAATTGACAATGGTAGCTTCTATGTTTTGAACATCGGTGCTTACTTTGGTCATGAGATCCCCTTTGCGAGCGTCTGTAAAATAACCCATATCTAATTCGGTAATTCGATTAAAAACTGAATTTCTGAGGTTTGTTACCGCATTTGTTCGCGCTTTTGCCTGAAGCATAAGGGTCAGGTAATTAAAGAGGTTTGCAAAGACCACTGAAATGATGAGAATCAGGCAGATGGTGTAAAGCGCATCTTCTTTGGTTTGTGTAGCAATGAATTCATTTAAATAAGTATAAAATTGCTCTAGTGACCAAGGATTAGAATCAACTGAAGTTGTTTCGGCTGCAGCTGTCGAAGCGGGCTTAAACAGTAAATTGAGTAAAGGGGCTAAAACAGCTAGGTTAACTATACTGAAGAGAACAAATAACAGCGTATAAACAAAGTATTGAGGGATTAACCACTTGTAAGGTTTGGCGTATTGAAGCAATCTAAAATATGTATTCATGCGGGGAGTTTATTGGTTACAACCGAACGGAGTGAAAAGNNTCATTCGTTCAAGCAAGAGCGCATAGCCTTGCGAGACACAAAAGTAGTCTAATGGAGAGAGAGACGTTTCATTTGATGTGAATATTCTTAAAAACCGAGAATTTATTAAAAATTGCACTTTTTTATTAAACAAATTTATATCTATCTTTGCATTCCTTTTTGAAACTATATAGTTCTAATCATGAAAAAAGATTTACATCCCGAATATAAAGAAGTCGTGTTCCTAGATACGTCAAGCAATTTCAAATTTCTGACTAAGTCAACAATGAAGTCTTCAGATACCATTAAATGGGAAGACGGAAATGAATATCCATTGGTGAAAATTGAAGTAAGCTCAGCCTCACACCCCTTTTACACAGGGAAGAAATTATTTGTCGATACGGCGGGACGTGTTGAGAAATTCAATAAAAGATATCAAAAATAAAAACAAAAAAAGATTTAAAAGAAGTCTTCAAGAATATTCTTGGAGACTTTTTTTATTTTTGGGGTATGCGTAAAATAGCATTTTGGGATAACCCCGAGGGCCATCAACGGTTATGGCCATTGACCTACACGAAGCCTTCTTGTGAGCTGCGGGTAGGGATTCTTAGCATTAGAGAAAAATGGGAGCATTACCTAAAAGCTGATCTAGTTGGTTATTTTACTTTAGATTATTTAACTGGCCAATATACGAAACCAAGGGATACCTCTGGAATATGGGTTATCAATGGGAGTGTAATGCCCAACGAACAACTTGTAACCTCCATTAAAGGGTTAAAAAAAGGGACAGGCATCATTTACGAAGGCGTTATGATTGCCCTGTATACCGATGAGGGATTTGCAGGGTCAAATCACGATTGGACGCAGTGGAATGATTCAATAGATCAAATAAACTATGGATGGGATATTTTCATACAAAATGGGAAACAGATAAAAAAAGATTTCAAATTAGTTACCCAAGATCAAATAACGCAGCCAATCACAGATCCCCATACCCGCACTTATGGGTCCGATATATATATTGAATCTGGAGTGACTATCAGAGCGGCCATCCTTAATGCGGAGCGTGGCCCCATCTATATTGGCAAAAATTGTAGAATAGGGGAAGGTACCATTATTCGCGGACCATTTGCCATGAATGAGCATAGTGAAATAACAATGGGGGCTGCGATCAGAGAACAGGTGACCATAGGCCCTCACTCAAAGGTAGGAGGAGAAATCTCTCAAACAGTGATTCAAGGGTTTACCAATAAAGCTCATGATGGATTTTTGGGAAACTCGGTCATCGGAGAATGGTGTAACTTAGGAGCAGGAACAAATAATTCAAATCTGAAGCTGAATTATTCTACCATTAAGATGTGGGATTTTTATAGTAAAAAATTCATAGATACAGGATTGCAGTTTTGTGGAATGATCATGGGGGATTATACTAAATGCAGTATTGCTTCGCAGTTCAATACCGGTACTACGGTAGGCCTGGGAGCAAACATTTTGGGCTCTGGAGTACAAAAAAATTTAATTCCTTCGTTTTCTTGGGGATTAAAACAAGGTTTTATAACCCATCGGATTGATAAAATGCTTGAGACAACGGATCTGGTCATGAGGAGAAGGAGTAAACATCTAGAGGACCATCAGAAGGGAATACTTAAAAATGTGTTTACCCAAACTCAATATGAACGCACTTGGGAAATAAGAATAAATAATGAGTAAACGATTCATTAAGAGATGAGATTTGAGGAGATTCCGGGACTGCTCGCCTTAAAGGAAACATTGGTTTTATCACATCAACGAAACCATCTAGCACATGCTCAATTATTCAGTGGACAGGAAGGCGGTGCGGCCCTGCCTTTGGCCATTGCCTATGCCACCTATTTGCTCTGTGAGAATAAAGATGCGACAGATGCTTGTGGAAGTTGTCCGACATGTCAAAAAATGGCCAAGCACATACATCCTGATGTTCATTATTTTTTCCCTTCAGCCAAACCAGAAAAAGAGGATGGGAAGCAACAGTCAAGGGTGAATGAAGTTTGGAGGGAATTGATCATTGAACAGCCTTATGCTGAGCTGGGAGATCTTATCAGTGTACTGGATATGGAAAACAAGCAAAATCAGATAAGTAAGGCGGAAGCAAAAAAAATTGTACAAACAGTGAGTATGAAATCTTTTGAGGGCGGACTCAAAATTTTGATTATTTGGTATCCTGAAAAAATGAATAGGGCGGCAGCCAATGCCATTTTAAAAGTTTTGGAAGAACCTCCTGAAAATACTTTGTATTTGATGGTTACTTATCATTATGAAGATTTACTAACAACTATTATCTCTCGTTTGCAATTGGTTACCATTCCCTCATTTTCAGAGGACGAAATGATGGGATACTTGGTTAAAAATCAGGGTGCTACTGCCGAAGATGCGATCAAGGCATATCGATTCTCAAATGGGAGCTTACCGAATGCAGTAGCCGATTTAAAAGAAGATAATGAGGATGAGCTGCATTGGTTCATTGATTGGATGCGAAATTGTATAGGCGCTAAATATGATTTTTTATCTCGGATGAGTGAGCAATTCAAACAAATATCAAGGGCAAAACAACAGATTAAAATGCGTTGGGCACTTGAGATGATTCGTAATGCAATTTTAGTTAAAGGGGCAGAAGATTTAATCTCCTCGCAAGGCCCTGAACGTGTGTTCATATTGAAATTTAGTAATGCCATTAATTTTCAAGGACTTGAACTCATTTATAAAGATCTTTCAGAAACCTTGTATTATCTAGAGCGCCATGCTCATCCGCAGATGGCCCAATTAGCGTTAAGTATCAGACTTTCTAATATTATCAGAACTCATCGTGGATAGGCCCATTGTCATAGGAACGCGTAAAAGCAAACTGGCTTTGTGGCAAGCTTATTGGGTAAAAACCCAACTGGCCAATGAGGGTATTGCTTCAGAGCTTGCACCTATATCAACTGAAGGCGATCGCGTTTTGGATGTAGCCATTTCTAAGATAGGCTCCAAAGGAGTTTTCACTGAAGAATTAGAACAAAAACTCCAAAATGGAGAAATCGATATAGCGGTACACAGCGCCAAAGACATGCCTTCGGTGTTGCCTGAATCATTTGAAATTATTGCCTTTGGTCCAAGGGCACAGCCCAATGATGTTTTGCTCAGTCCAAATAAAGTTAATTTAGCTACACCGCTTGTCATTGGAACCTCATCAACACGCCGCGTGGCCTGTCTGAGACATTTTTATCCTCATATAGAAACGGTAGATATGAGAGGAAACTTACAGACAAGAATTGAGAAAATGAAGGCGGGAGATTGTGAGGCCTTGATATTGGCTTATGCTGGGGTACAAAGAATGAATTATGAAAGTATGATTCAATATGTCTTTGATGAAAAAGTGTGGGTTCCGGCCGTGGGTCAAGGGAGTATTGCCATTGAAGCGCATAGTTTATTAGACCCTTCAATAAGAGCTCAAATAATATCGAAGGTAAATGATGCGAACACGGCGACCGAGGTCATCGCAGAACGTGCCTTTCTTGAAAGATTTGAAGGGGGTTGTAGCATTCCCGTTTTTGCACATGCAACGTCTTATAAAAATGGTATTATCTTAAGAGGGGGTATCATTAGCCTTGATGGTAAGCAAAAGATATTAAGAGAGCGCTCGAGTCATGATCCTAAATATCTTGGTAGGGGCTTGGCTTTAGAGGTTTTAGAAGCGGGAGGCCAAAACATTTTAAAAGAAATAAAGAAACAAATTTGAAATTTAGGGGAGAAGATGAAAAAAATAGTAATAATAATGCAGTTAATGATGGTTTTACAGGGTTGTAATTCTGATAAAGATATCTTAGTCAATATCAATACCCAATTTGGAACCATCAAAGTGCTTTTATACGACGAAACACCACTCCATAAGAAAAACTTTATTGAGTTGGTGCGGGCGGGAAAGTATGACAGTACCTTGTGGCACCGGGTTATGAAAGGGTTTATGATCCAGGGCGGAAATATCAATGAAAAAGAAGGGACACAGGAATCTTTAGAGGATCGTATTCCTTCCGAAATCATGAGTGATTTCATTCATACTAAAGGTGCTTTAGCGGCAGCCAGGCAACCTGATCGGGTTAACCCAGAAAAAATGTCCTCGGCAAGTCAATTTTATATTGTCCAGGGTAAAATATTCAGCACAGAAGAGTTAATAATAGATCAATTTGCATTAAATCAGGGTTTGAGTGAATTAATGAAGAATCCCAGCTATGATACCATAGCCGAACAATTTATCAATTTGCAAAGGGGAAATAAAATTGAAGAAATGAATCAATTAGCTCTGAGATATGTGGAATTAGTGGAGTCTGTACAAGGGATTTCACTGCGTAAAGACATGGCATTGGATCGACTAGAAGCTTACACGACCTTGGGAGGGGCTCCGCACTTGGATAATGAATATACAATTTTTGGTCATGTGGTTGCGGGCTTAGAGGTGGTTGATCAAATCGCAAGCGTATCGGTAGGACGAGCCAATCGACCAATCGAGGAACTTTTTATGACCATGGAAATCGAGGAGATACCTAAAAAAGAAATTACTGAAAAATATGGTTATAGCTATCCTGACGAATTATTATGAAGCTATTAGTTACGGGGGCCAATGGCCTATTAGGGCAGAAATTAATCAGTCTATCAGCTTCGCTACAAGAGATTTCTTTTATCGCTACGGGTAGAGGCAAAAATCGTAATTCACTTGGAAAATATGAATATAGGCAGTTAAATGTTACCTCTCGAGAGGAGGTGTCTACGGTTTTCAAAGAGATTAATCCTGATGTGGTGATCAATTGTGCGGCCATGACGCATGTGGATCAATGCGAAATTCATCAAGAAGCGTGCTGGTCACAAAATGTGACGGCTTTAGAATATTTAATAGCGAGTAGCATTGAGGCAAATGCTTTACTCATTCAGCTGTCGACAGATTTTATTTTTGATGGTTTGGCGGGTCCTTACACCGAAGAAGCGCTAGCCAATCCCTTAAGTTATTATGGAAAGAGCAAGTTAGCTTCAGAAGATTTATTAAAGTCCTCACCCGTCAAAAGTGCGATTGTCCGCACGGTTTTGGTTTATGGCATCGCTCATGATATGTCAAAGTCGAATATAATTTTATGGGTAAAACATAGTCTAGAACAGGGGAAAAAAATAAAAGTAATCAATGACCAATGGAGAACACCTACCTTGGCTGAAGACTTAGCTTTGGGTTGCATGGCCATTGCACAAAAAAAGGCAGAAGGGATTTTTAATTTATCAGGTAAGGACCTGCTTACTCCTCATGAGATGGCATTAAAAACAGCGCATTTTTTTAAGTTAGATGCATCCCTGATTGAAGAGGTGGATGGAAGTGTATTTGCTCAGCTAGCTCAACGACCCGCGAGAACAGGATTTATTTTGGATAAAGCCATTACCGAATTAAATTATGACCCCCACAGTTTTGATGAAGGTATGGCTATTTTACAAAAACAGTTGTCATTAAGGTCCCTTTGAAAATGTTTGAGCCTCTACTTAGGGTTCTACTTCAACAATCATTTCTACCTCTACACAGATATTCATAGGTAAGGCAACCATACCGACAGCTGCACGGGCGTGTCTTCCTCTATCTCCAAAAACGGCTACCATTAAATCTGAGAAACCATTGATTACTGCGGGTTGTTGGGTAAAAGTGGGGATAGAGTTGACCATGCCAAATACTTTAACGATCCTTTTTACCTTATTTAGATCCCCTATTTCGGCCTTTAAAGCCGTCAATTGAGAGATGGCTGTATACCGAGCCGCGTCATAGCCCTCTTCTATACTTAAATCTTGTCCCAGTTTACCAATTATGTATCCATTGGGACCGAGCGGACCGAGTCCTGCCATATAGATGAGATTTCCTGTTCGGACGCTGTTGACATAATTGCCTACAGGCTGACTCGGTTCATTGAGGGTAATTCCTAATTCTAGTAACCTAGCATCAATGTCGTAATCGTATAAACTTTGACTGAGCAGGCTAAATGAGCTCAAAGACAATAAGAGTAGGCCGAGATAATTTTTCATATTTATTTTTTAAGGTGAATAAAAATGTCTTCCATGAGTTGTAATTCAATGGAATTTTCATCTTTGGATTTGACAAAATAAGAAATTCCTTGCAGGTTGCTTTCATTCACAAGATAAAGGGTATCATTCTGCATGTTCCATGTTTGTGAATGCTGAATGGTATCAACTCCGAAGACACAGCCTTTATAGCCATGAGCAACGATGGTGATGGAATCACCGTGAAAAATGAACTTCCCATTCATGATAAAACTTTCAATACCCACTATTTCCCCAAAGGATTCGGGTGAAGTTTCCCAAACAGCATTCCATGTTCCTTGCAGTTTAACTTCATCGCTACATGATAATAAAGAAAATATTATCAATGATAAAGGAATGATTTTTTTCATAGAGAAATAATTTTTTTATTGTTTCGAAGATATTAAAAATGGATTGGATGAGGGCAACTTGGTCTTGTTTTATTTAAGCCCTTTTCTCTCAGGTATTAAATATGTTGGCGCACACTGAACAAGTCTAGGGCCTAAAAAATGAGAAGGCGGACTTAAGTTATATAATTTGGTAATCTATTCGGGCATTTTAATCATGCGTACGGAGCTATAAAAGATAATTGTTCTAATTTTTTTATAATCCTATTTTTTTCATGCAAAAAATCAATGAGCGTTTTGGGATTGATGGGATCTGAAGGAGGTAGATCTACTTTTAATACATCTACTTGTTTGTTATTCTTCCAGAAGCGAAAGCAGAGATGTGGTCCGGTGGCCAGTCCTGTGCTTCCCACAAATCCAATAGTTTGACCTTGTTCAACTTGGACGCCTGGCTTGATACCTCGCTTAATTTTCTGCATGTGTAAGTATTGGGTTGAATAGGTGCTACTATGCTTTATTTTAACATAATTTCCATTATGGCGCCCATACTTGGCTTCCACAACGACACCTTCACCGACCGAGTGAATGGGTGTGCCCTTAGCAGCTGCATAATCTGTTCCTAAATGGGCCTTGTATTTTTTTTGAACAGGATGATAGCGGCGACCTGAATATCGAGAACTTATTCTCCTGTAATTTAGCGGGGCTCTTAAAAAAGTCTTTCTTAAGCTGTTCCCGTCCTGGTCAAAATAATCTTCTTTTTGATCTAAGCTGTATCGAATACCATAAAATATCTTATCAAAATGTTCAAAACAGACACCCGTGATTTGCTTAATACCAATAGGTTTTCCTTCAATACTTTCTTCCTCATAAATGACTTTGAACTTATCTCCCTCTTGAATTCTGAAAAAATCAACTTGCCAAGCAAGTACATCGACGAGCTTACTTACCAATAAAGGAGGGGCTCCGATATCTATTGCTGTTTCATATAGGGATGAATGAATTGTGGCAGCAATACTTCTTTCAATGATATCTATCTTCTTACGGTAGACACGTGTATAGAGAGAATCGCCTAAGGAAAAAACAACAAAAGATTTTAAATCAGGTTCAAAAATAAAATAGTCAATGGTCTTATTTGAATCCATTTTATGAATAATCGAATATTTTTTACCTATACTAAGTTTGCGTAAGTCAAAAATATTTTTTGAAGTCTGGGCAATTGCATAAATTTTGGCATCGGATACTCCAAAATTTTGAAGAATAGCGGAAAGCGTTTGATTTCGTTTTATTTTCCCTACTATGACTCCAGACGAATCTACAGGAAGGCCAAATAATAATTTTGGCTTTGGAGCTTCATGCGCCAGGGATTCAATAGCCTCTTTTTTGGGTGCCTGCTTGATCACGGAATCACAAGCATGAAAAAGTACTAAAAGAGATAAAGCGATTAAATACAGGACTTTCATGTGCTTAGCCTTATTTGCTGAAATTGGTATACCCAAGGTCCAAAAATGAGAGGAAGGATGGAATGTCTAAATTATAGGAGATAGGATCGACAAGTAATTGACCCTCAGCAGTCATGATGATATAAAGAGGTTGTGCATTATTTTTAAATTGGGTAATTTGTAAATCTGCATTTTGCTTACCTATCGTTTTTTTTGTCTTACCATCGTAAGAAGATTCATACCATTGATTCTGTGGCAGAGTCGTTTTGTCATCTACATACAAAGCAACCACGATGAAGTTTTCAGATAATCGTTTGAGAATTCTTGAATCCGACCATACACGCGCCTCCATTTCTCGGCAGTTGACACATCCATGGCCCGTAAAGTCTATAAATATGGGCTTTTCGGTCGCAAGGGCACATTTCTTGGCTTGCTCTAAATCAAAATAACCTGATAGTCCATGAGGGAGCTCAAGAAAGTCACTATATTTTGGCGCTTCACACAAACCAGATAAATCGTTATTAAGTATTGTTTGATTTGATGAACTTACATTGAAATCTTGTCCTGAGATGGGAGGTAAATAGCCAGACATTCCTTTTAGAGGGGCCCCAAAAAGTCCTGGAATGAGATAAAACACAAATGAAAAACTGATGATGGCCAAAATTAATCCCAACACTGAAGTATTTTTTGCCTTAGAATCTCCAGGCATTCGAAAGATACCGAGCAAATAAAAACTCAGTAAGGTGAAAATAGCAATCCATAGAGCTAAATAAATTTCACGGTCTAAAATGCCCCAGTGATAGGCTTGATCAGCGATACTTAGAAACTTAAAGGCAAAAGCCAATTCCAGAAAGCCAAGGACCACTTTTACTGAGTTGAGCCAACTTCCTGATTTGGGTAGGGATCCGAGCCAGCCAGGAAATAAGGCAAAAAGCATGAATGGGATGGCAAAAGCTGTAGAAAAAGCCAGCATTCCTAAAATCGGCTTGAGTACCAGTCCTCCAGCCGATTCCACTAATATCGTACCTACGAGAGGGCCGGTGCAACTGAAGGAAACTAAAACTAAAGTTAAAGCCATGAAAAAGACACCGATTAGGCCACCTTGATCTCCCATTCGATCTACTTTATTCACCCACTTGTGGGGAAGAGTAATTTCAAAAAGACCGAAAAAAGAGACGGCAAAAAAGACGAATACAATAAAAAATAAAACATTTGGAAACCATCCTGTGGCCAAGTCATTTGCGATTTCTGGGCCCATGAATGGGGCTATAATAGCACCGAAGAGTACATGAATTCCGATGATGGATAGACCATAAAAAAGACTATTTTTAATTCTCGTTGCCTTACTTTTATTTTTTACTGTAAAATAAGTAACGGTCATGGGAATCATAGGAAAGACACAAGGGGTAAGAAGGGCCGTAAGTCCAGCGATGAAGGCGATCAGCATAAAGGAAAGTAGGGTATAGGGGTCATTGGCTGCTCGCATGTCAAAAACGCTTTCATTTGGTCCAGCTTTTTTTTCGGAAAAGGTTGCCGAGTTCATGGAGGTTGCAACAAAAGAGAAATCATCCTCAAGGGGAATACAGAGTCCCGTAACATCTGAACAAACTTGATAACTATACAAACCCTCAATACGATAGTTGAGATCTTTTAATTGAATATTTTGAACAAACGTACCTATTTTTTTAAAATAGGTGTAGGTACCCATAAATATAGAATCATAAGCACTTAAGGCTGCTTGAGGTTGAATGGATCCTAACAGTTTGTAACTCGCATGCGGCGTGAAAATGAATTCGGTAACGTTAGGACCTAATTCAGGATCAAAATCAGAGGAATATAAATACCAATCGGCATCAATGACCGCGTTAAAAATAATTTGAGCCGTTGCTTGATCATCTGAAACAGAGATACTTTGACGCCATTCGATAGGCTTCATTATTTGACTTGAACCCCAAAAACTAGCTACAAGTAACAATAGGATTAATTGAACGCGCATAATTTATCAATGATAGTTTGACCCCTTAGCTCTTTTTTGATATTTGGGAAAAATGACCGTAAAAATAAGCAATTGTTTCAATTCCTTTATAATAATTAAATAAGCCATAACTTTCATTGGGTGAATGAATGTCATCCGAATCAAGACCAAAGCCCAGTAAGATAGGTTCTATTTTCAGTTCTTGCATGAACAAAGCAACAATTGGGATGCTCCCGCCTTCCATCGTTGGTATCGGTGTTTTTCCCCAGGATTGTTCAAATGCCTTACTTGCTGCTTGATACCCGTTTGAATGGGTAGAAACTACTGCGGGTGTTCCTCCATGATGGGGCGTTACCTTGACTTTTACAGATTTGGGTGCATTTTCTTCAAAATATTTGATAATCATTTGTGTGATCTTACCACTGTTTTGGTTGGAGACCAATCGGGTAGAAATTTTGGCAAATGCTTTAGAGGGGAGTACCGTTTTAGATCCTGGTCCTGTATATCCACCCCAAATACCATTCACATCTAAGCAAGGGCGTATACCAACGCGCTCAATGGTTGAAAATCCTTTTTCTCCTTTAACCTCTTCAATGTTGAGTTCTTTTTTATAATGGTCAAGATCGAAAGGAGCTTTGGCCATTTCAGCTCTTTGCGCTTCAGAATATTCTAATACATCATCATAAAAGCCGGGAAGCGTGATGCGTCCTTCTTCATCTTGCATATCAGCAATAAGCTTGGTGAGAATATTGATGGGATTGGCAATTGCGCCACCATAAACACCCGAATGAAGATCTTTATTAGGACCGGTCACCTCCACCTCGAGATAGCTTAAACCTCTCAACCCGACGGTAATAGATGGGGTATCATTATTTATGATGGAGGTATCTGAAATTAAAATGACATCTGCCAATAATTTCTGCTTTTCTTCTTTAATGAAAGCTTCTAAATTATCGGAACCTACTTCTTCTTCTCCTTCGATCATGAATTTAACATTGCATGTTAGCGTATTTGTTTCTATCATAGCTTCAAAAGCTTTAACATGCATATACATTTGACCCTTGTCATCGCAGGCACCTCTGGCATAAATTCGATCATTTTTTACGATGGGTTCGAAGGGGGGATGATCCCAAAGCTCATAGGGATCAGCAGGTTGTACGTCATAATGCCCGTAGACTAACACCGTGGGAAATGTGGAGTCAATGATCTTTTCAGCATATACAATCGGATGACCTTTGGTTTCACATAGTTCGGCATAGTCGACACCCGCTGCTATTAATTGGTCTTTGACAAACATAGCTGCATTTCTGACATCACCATCAAATTTTTTATCGGCACTAACAGATGGAATCCTTAATAAATCGAGTAATTCATTAAGAAACTTATCTTTATGATCATTTAGGTATTCTAAAGTTGTCATAGGAAGTTTTATTAAAAAAAGGATAAAACAAATTTACGCACAAGAATTATCAAATGAGTGGTAAAATTCAAAAACCGTCGTCATCATCATCATCCGAGGCATCTAAAAATTCATCAAATCCTTCGGGATAGGTAAGCTTGAAAGGGACTTCTATGTCTAGGTAAACTTTTCGAAAAGTATTGATAAAATTTAAGGTTTCAGTTTCTTCACCTGCAACTAAAATGAGCTGTCCAGACTTAAGCTTACCGCTGCTTTCATTACTTTTAATTTCATCATTAAATTCAGAATTTGAAGAATAAACTAAAAGACTATTATCTTGATAATTAAAATAATACCAGCTACCTGGGGCAGCTTGAATAAATAAATTCAAAATATCATTATCGATATCGTCTTTTTTAATTTCTAAAAAACCATCCACTTTTGTATTAATATCCTCACCATATATATTGGAAATTGATATTTTGGAAGTGTTGTACCACGAGTTTTCATCAGGATCCCAATTCATTTTTACTCCGGAGATCACCAAAAATTTGTTCAGTAGTTCTGATATCCCAACCAAAGTAGTATACTCTTCTTGGTTATCTGCTTGATATTTTTTTGTATTTTCATCACCTATGAGATTACTTATTTTTAATAAATTTTTTGTATTGATTTCATTGGCAAGGTCTCCCCCTAAGCGAGACAAAATGTCAAGAAGGTCTATAGATATTAAGTCGGCTAGAGTATTTTTTAGATTGATATCTATTATCAAAGCAGCATCAAGGGTGCAAATACTCGACGCTGCATCTAAGGTTCCTATTACCGAGGCAGATAGTTTGAGTTTATTTTCCTTAATACCAAAGAAGTTCATCTTGCCTTCAAAACTGTAATATTGAGTTGAATCATTGTAGATAAATGTTTGCCCCTCATACGTATCACCTGTTGACTTCAAAGTCTCTTCAATGAGGTAATTTCTTGAATTCACATCATATTTTACCATCCCTTTTGCTAGAAAATAATCGTGGTTTGTTTTATTTTTTTTATTTTCAATAAATGTTGGGTATAAACGACCTCTTATATCCTGATGAAGGCCGGCTATTAACGGTTTACCATCTTCAAAAGCTTCTTTATTAAGGTCAAAAACTACTTCAGCGATTTCTTCATCTTGCTTATAAGTAACCCAAAGGTCATACGCAGGGTTATTAGTAAATTCAGGCTGAATAAATCCATCTAATTCTAAAGCTTGTTTATATGTTTTGAGGGTTACCTTTCCTTTATAGGCGAATCCTGGGGCAATTTCAATGTCTCCGCTCTTAGTTATTCCCGTAGCTTGAGTGTAGTATTTAAGTTCTTGATTTTCAGCATTTTTTTTACGACTAAATCTACGTATTTCTGTGTTATTTTCAGTGATGGTATCCGTGGTAAAGTAGCGTTTTTTAATACTTAAATCATACATTGGGATTTTGCTTGTATCCCCCTTTGTAGAGGTCACATAATTGGCTTTAGCATTGAAATCATTTTTCGAGACAATATTAATAGTAGCATCTGTGAGGAAGTGGTATAATTCGGTTGACTCATAGATGATTTTTGCATTTTGAAAAGTTTCTAGTTTTGAATTAAATTTTATGGTTGTTTCATTATTTTCAGGGATAATTTTTGCATCGGCCACGAGTATGTATGGAATACCTTGAACAATTAATTCAGATGTTTTGATATCGTAAATGGCATTGGTCCCATTGAAGACTAATGAATCTAGATCTGAACGCGTTGAATAAAAATAAGAATCTTTTAAATCAACATTATCTGGTTTTCTCATCGTTACTAATGAATCTTCCAAAAACCAGGTCGCGTTGACAATAGATGTCTTCATTGCAGCATAGGGAAAATTAAAGGCAGCATCACGCGTATGTTCAATATTGATATTGGCTATATTTTTTTCAAGGTTAAAATTTACATAGGTATCCTCTCCAACCATTGCAGGCTGATCAATTTGGTCTGAAAGAATTTGAAATTTGCTATTCCTTGCCTCAAATTTTTTTTCTTCGAATGCCATTTGTTTAGATTCCGTAATTGAACCACGTGTAAAAAAGCGACCAGCACCGTATACACCTGATTGGGTAAGATTAACTGTACCTTCTAATTGGGCAGATTTCGTATAAAAATTAAAGGGCTCACCAATGGTAATTAAATACATACTATCTTTTCTGGGATACCAACTCATTCTAAAATTTCCAAGATCAGCTTGAGGGAAGTTCAAAGACTTTACCTGACCGGGATCAATATAGCCTTTGTATCCATCAGTAGTTACAGAATCGGAATAATAAATAAAATCATCAGAAAAAAGGTGGCTGTGAATAAAATCAATTTTTCCAGTTCCTCGAATCCCATTATTACTTAACCTGATGGTTTCATAAGTTTTGGCGGGTGTTCCGTATAGATTGTAACCTTCTTTTGGAATTTCATGATTAAATCCTAGGGATTGATCTTCCATAATGATCAATGAATCTTCGAAAACAGGAAAAATTCCTCCGGAGTTAAAAGAACCTGGAAAAATTAAATTTTCAGTACTATCACTGTCAATATCATCAAACTTCTTAGGTCTTACTATGAATACAATTGATGAATCATAAGCGCCGTTGAGAATTTCAGGCTGGTTGAAAAAGACTAACCCATTGGTGTTGGAGACAAAGTAAGGATATTTATCGCTTTCATTTCGTCCAGATCGATTACTCGGCATATTTAAATATACGATTCCGCTCGTTTGCTCAATGTGATTTGTAAGTTCGCCGTAAGAGCCATCGGAGTTAGACAATCTTAAATCAACAGAATCAATTTGGTTCAAGTTTATGAGAAAATTGTTATAATCAAATTGAAATTTTTGGCCTTGATAATCAAATTGGCCTAAAGTAACCCCACCATTGAAAATGATTTCACGATTTTCTCTCATTGAAATTTTTCCATTTTCGGGTGTAATAGAGCCTTTGTAATCCGCAGTTACCCAAAACTTTTTAATGCCATTTATATTTAAATACATGGAGTCTAGATTGAGTGAAGCATTGAATCCTGTGGCCACTTTAGATGAAACAAAAACGTTATCAAAGTCTCTTTTTTTTGCAGCAGCTTGATAATATAAGAAAGCCCGCGGTAATAATTTCACATGACCTGTTCTGAAATTATAATTAGCAAATCCGTATATACTCAATATTTTCATAGCACCTTTAACGAGACGAATATCGAGATTATATTCATTACACAGATCGAGTTCATTGAACTCTGTCATCCCATATTTTCGAGCATAAAAGACTGAAAGACCGATAGGATGGAAGTTATACGGCCCATTAAGACCGTGATACCGATTTAAGTTAAAAAAGTCAGAAGATTCAAAAGTTGTGGGTAAAAGTCCGGCACCATTAGCCATTTTAAAATTAATAGAGTCATAATTCATTGGCCATATTAATTGGTCAGTACTTATCAGTATTTCGTGATATGAATCATAAAAAGGAGTGACGTCATATTTTTTTTCTCGCCAAACGGTCAGGTGGTTTTCTCTGCCATCATAACGCATGTTGATACCTGGATGAAAAAGTGAATCTGAATTTACAATAATTGAAATTTCCCCATTATGGGCTAAGATGACAGAATCTTTAAAATCAAATTTTTCTGACTTTATGATGGCTTTTCTACCATTTCCATCAAGAATAATTAACTCACCAAGGGCCTTATTGATTGCTGTTCCAATCAACTGATTTCCTTTAATTTGAATACCACCTGTATATTGAACTTTCCCTTCAAAAAATGGGAGTTTTATATTGTTTTCATATGAGGTAAATTCAGGGAAATTTTCTGTATTTTGTTGAATACTTTTTTTGTATTTGTACTTGAATATTCCCGATATGGAATCAGTGAAAAGATCAGGAAAGATCAGTGTCGCATTAGGCGTCCAAAAGTCACCTCGATCTACTCGAAAATTAAAGTCTCCCAGCTTAACTTGAGCACCGATCATTTTTTTATATTTTTCTGGCCAATCTATAGTCGCTGAAGACCCTGAAAATAGGCGATCTTTGAAGACATGATTTCCTATTACATTGTTAATTTTTAAAGAATCAAAAGGGGAGGAAAGTATCAGTGATGCCTGATCTAAATGAAGGTAGGGCCCGGAGATGACCGCAGGGCGGTATTTGGCTTTTTGTAAGGCAACATAATCTATTTCAGAACTGTAGGTTGCTGCCCTTACTGTGGTAGTATTACTATTGATTTGTATCGAGTTATTTCCTGTATCATTGTCCCAACTCTCGTTGTCACTTGGCCAATCATCGTTTGTATCATTATCCCAACCCTCGTCATCACTTGACCAATCATCATTTTCGGTGGGGTCGATTTGTTGGGAGGTTTCTAGAATCTG
>DBBU01000033.1:8077-13752 GCA_002292365.1 Flammeovirgaceae bacterium UBA976 | reverse complement strand
TCTGGATCCTCAGGTACGATCAATGGTGCTACTAATGGTAGTTATACGGCTACCATCACAGGATTGAACACCGGATCTTACACCGTTCATGTTGTTGATGCTGCGGACCCTAATCACACATGTTCAACGATCTCCACTATCTATATCAATGAAGATATCACCAGACCAACCCTTGTGGCCAGTAACATAGTCCTGCAAGACAATCAAAATTGTTCCACTCCCAATGGTTATTTTGAAATCACATCGGTAAGTGAAAGAGGAGCTCCTAATCGAGTTTTGACAGCCTACAGCTATGCCTGGTTTGAAAGTGATGGTACGACCCCTATTAATGGAGTGTTATCAGATGTAGGTGCAGGAACAGACAATCGCGTTGATGGCCTGATAGGGGGTACTTATTATGTTGAAATTACAAATACTACTACCGAGTGTAAAGAAGCTGTTGAATTCATGATTGAAGACAATAGTGTCAATCCTATTATAAACTTAGTCTCTAGCACTGACGATACTTATTGTAGTAATGCAGGATTCATTGGTGATGGTACCATCACCGTTGCTATTACCGACGATGGAGCTGCTGCTACCTTAAGTGATTTTTCTGTAGAATGGTACCGAGGCAGACTCAACCAAAGAACTGCAAACGCCACCGATTCAATCGAATTTTTATATGATGATGCCGGCACAGTTCCAGCTACAGGAGTTGCATTTGGAGATCCTTATGATTTTTCCGTCACACGTGGTGATGCCGCCGTAGGTGCTAATATATTAACCCTCACAGGTCTTTCAGAAGGTGATTATACAATTTATGTCAGGAAGAATAATGGAGCAAATGATGCCACAGGAGATAATTATGACTGTGAAACAATTGTTACCTATACGGTAGGTAAGAATTCACCATTCCTAAGCGTAAAACACCCAGCATTCCCAGGTGATCTCACTAGCTATACTCTGGTAGATAATTTGAACTGTAATCCCTTAACTGGATCTTTAAAAGTATTCGAGGTGCTTGTTGATGGAGCTAATGTAAATCTAAATAATGCCAGTCCTTACACAATCAATTGGTTAGAAACAGGAGTCGGCACCATTACTACTTCTAATGCCGGGGTATCTATCGCAAACGATCAATTGACAGCTTTAGATTCTGGTACCTACACTTTCAACATAGAAAACAATAATTCTAAATGTATCACAGATACTATTTCTGTTTTTGTCGATTCAGAGGTCATCCTGCCTTTCTTATCAGTGGAGGTAATTAAGGAAGACATCGTCTGTGATGATGTCACCTATGATCCTACTGGAGAAGCACATGCCAATGTTCTCTTAAGGGCTGGGATTTTACCGTCAGCCAATTTCTCATTTACCTGGTATACTGATCAGGCCGGTACAACTCTGTTAACTGAACCCGCTGGAAAAACCTATTTTTATGATTCATTGGGCAATGTGGTAAATAATGGAGATCCCGGAGCCAGAGTATTAAAAAATGTACCCGAAGGTATCTACTATGTAAAAGCCACAGATGTTGTTACCCCTAACTTTGGCTGTGTTAGTACCCCAATGCAATCGGTCATCATACAGCAGTTCGAGAGTACAATATTCATTGGAAGTACTCCTAACACAGATTTCATTATTCAACATTCCAATGATTGTGATCCTTCGAATGGATCCTTCGAGTTGCTAAAAGTGAGTGAAACACGTCCTTTGGGCGAAGCAGATTTTGTGAGCACTACCATGACTGATTATAGATTTGACTGGTACGAAAGCATTTACGACGAGGCTGATACTACAGCAGTAAACTTACTCCCATTGGGTACATTTACTACCACTGCAAGGTTTCCATCTGGAGCTACAGCAAATTCAGGCACTAATGGAGGAAACAAGGTAATCAATTTACCCGAAGGCAGATATTTCATAAAAGCTACCAACATTTCTACTACTGGATGTGGTCAATCCGATACAACGATGATGCAGTTTAACATCACAGAAGAAACCGTTGACCCTATCGTTGAATTTGATACCACAACAAACACCATTGATTGTCTAAGACCTTGGAATGACGGCGATGCTACCGCTTCCATTAATCTTCCTGAAGATGAAAGTAGATATTCTATAAACTGGTTTCGAGGAGATACGGTTGGGGTAATTTATGATTCTACTTGGCTATTTGGCTCCGATGTTGCTGCAGTAAACTGGAGATATGACAGAGACGTATATTTATATGATTCAACCATAAGAAATACAAGGCTTAGAGATCTGACCACAATGTCAGATACCATAAGTGATTTGGGAGATACTATAGTAGGAACGGCAGCCCCTAATGCCGGTTCTTATACCTCCTTGGTGGGTCTATCAGAAGGATTTTATACAGTATTAGTTACCGATAAAGTCACCCCTGGAAAGGGTTGCTACAACACTTTAACACTCCAAATTCTCAATAGTGAAGTAATTCCTTTTATCAATATCCCTGAAGCACAGATCACTGATAATATGAGATGCGACGAGCAAGGCACCGGAGCTATTTTGATTAACAGTGCGGATATTACACTCACTACAGGTAGTAGTAATGTCGATGACTTTAATTGGCTCTTAACTTATGATGATGGTGATAGTACCACTATTGGATTGGATACCATCCCAGTAGTAACCACTGGAGTGGGAGCCGCTTCTCAAATTGATATAGACAGTCTTAATGCGGGAAGCTATACCTTTATAGCAACATCTAAAGTTACCTACTGTGAATCTGAACATACCATTGATATTCTAGGACGAGGTGTCGCCCCAGTGATCAACGACTATACCCTTACACCAGATTCAGATTGTGCCGGTACCTTACGTTTAGGAGTCATTGAAATTTTAAGAATTGACAGTATCGGACCTATCACACCCAACTATAGCTTTCAATGGTATGTGGGTACTGACACATTAGGTACCACAGTAGATATAACCTTTGGAGTCGATGGTACAACAAGTGTACTCTCTAGTGTACCTGAAGGAAATTATACGGTAAAAGTAATAAATACAGCTAATGGAAATTGTGTCTCTACCCATACAATGACAATTGAGAATGAACCTATCTATCCTATTGTTGAAGATATCTTCGTCTACAGTAATAACATATGCCCTCAGGCAGGTTATGCTCCAGGAAATGGTTTTTTTGAATTGGGTTCTATCCGTTACGATGGTGTGCCTATAACCGATTCAACTACACTAGCCAATAACTTCACTCTGGAATATACCATGACTGATTATGATACCCTCACGCCATTAAAAATTGATAGTCTAGGCCCTGGTACCTACTCATTATATGTGAGAAGTAATGATTCTCAGTGTAGATCCGAAGAAGTAACTACTTTCATTATTGAGGACACTCGAGTTGATCCAATTATTATATTTGACCAAATCCAAGCAGATTCGACTTGTACTACCGTATCTACTTTACCAAATGGGGCGCTGGTAGCTACTGCAGATGGATCGTCAGGTCCTGGATTTAGCTTCCAATGGTCCTTAGCAGGTTCTAATCTTGGAACCAATGATACTTTATCTGATCTTTATGCAGATACCTACCAGTTGATCGTAACTGATTTGATCACAAAATGTAGCACTACAAGTACATACCCCTTAACTAATGTTCCTTTTGAATTTAATATTATTGATTACAGTACAACCGATCCCGACTTCTGTGATCCAACCAATGGGATTATTGACGTAAGAGAAGTCGATCGTATTAGCAATCGAGTAGGTGCTGCTCCCCTCACCTATCAGTTCTATGAGGAAGATCCAAACAATGGTGGAATTATTGTTCAAGACAGTATAATCAACACCTTTACACAAGGCAGAGCAAATACTAACTATTTTTTCCAGGCCAAAAATACCGATTATGGATGTACTACAGAACTAGTAGAAATATTCCTCACCGACTCTTTATTGGTATTCCCTGAAATCAGCCTTGCCCTTAATGATAAAGGAGAATTAAATTCTTGGAATCAGTACTCATGTGACCCCGCTAGACCAACTGGCCGGCTTTCTGTAGCCGTAGATGGTGTCAACGAAAATCCAAACTTTACTTATGTTTGGACTAAGAAAATATCTTCAGGAAGTATTGAAATAAGTCAAGTTCTCGCTACAACTTCTTCCGTAGCAGACAGCATTACTGCTGGCAAGTATGAAGTTGAAGTTACTAACATTATTACTCAATGTTCAGATATAGCCACCTTTACAATTGGGGACGAAATTCAAAATCCACTTGTAGTTGGTACCTCTGCTTCATCCAATATTAATTGTATAAACCCTAATGGACAAATGGGAGCAATGGTTCTAAACATTGGTGACAATCGTGCTTATAAAACGGCGCTCGATGGATATTCTTATTACTGGTTCGAAGGTCTCATTACCGAGACTAACCCCGATGTGAGTTTGGCCATGTACACCGGTATGACGGTAGATTCTGTAGAGGCGGGAATTTATACTGTTTATGCGGTAGACAATAGTACAAATTGTTTCACTTCCGATCCCACAGCACCCTCATCTATAGTTGAAGTCGAAGATGAAAGCACCTTACCAGACCTTGAAGTGAATGTAGTCAATGACTTGACCATTTGTGATCCTACAATGGCCGATGGTTTTGCTGAAATCATAGACAGTGAGGATCAAATATTTATGTATACAATAGCTTGGTACAGTGGTATAGATACCACACAAAGCTTACCTTTTCAGTATGGCACTTTTGCTGACTCGCTGCTTGCTGGAGATTATCTCGCCTTGATCACAAACAAAATCACTGGATGTACACAGTTTGAAACCTTTAACATACTTGACTTGACCGAGAGAGTTCCCGCACCTAATGCCGTCATCATCTCTGATAGAACACATTGTGAATATGGCAACGGACATGCTACAGCCAGTGTTTTGGGTGAAACAGAACTCTATGAGTTTACATGGTACTTGGAAGCTGATCCTCGAACAGTATCATTTACCGGAAATGAAATAGATCAACTTGACACAGCTACCTATAGAGTCGTTGCACAGAATTTAATAACCACTTGCTACTCGGAACCAACTCAAATTACAATTAATAATGCTATCTCTGACCCTGCCTACAGAGTAGAGGTAACCAACTCATTATGTAATAGAACCGAAGATGGATCAACCAATCAATTCACAGGAGGTGCATCTATTGTATTTGAAGAGTACCATACCATTGATTCAATTTCATGGATCAATGAGCAAGGGGAAGAAATTAATTTTGGAGATCCTAAAGCGTTTGTGCTCGGTAATGCCGCTCCTGGTAAATATACAGTGTATTTTAAGCCAGAAAATGGTTGCTTATATGAGTCTGATTTTACAATTGATGCGAGCATTACTGTCTATAATGGTTTATCAGTCAATGACGATGGTAACAATGACTTCTTCCTTATTGATTGTGCCGACCTTTTTGAAAATAATAATGTCAAAATTTTCAATATTGAAGGTGATTTAATCTATGAAGCAGATGGCTATGATAACCTAAATATTCGATTTGAGGGTTATGGAAATGTTGGCAATAGCACCGATGAATTACCTGTAGGTTCTTATTATTATATGGTTGATAAAGGTGATGGAAGCAGAATTTCTGATGGATTTTTAGAATTAGTTAGGTAGTTTTGTACACTTTGGTTATGAAAAAAATAATTTTATACATAAGT
>DBBU01000033.1:3949-7958 GCA_002292365.1 Flammeovirgaceae bacterium UBA976 | reverse complement strand
GCTAATTCTTCTTTTGCCTCTAATAGAATAGGCTTAGGAGTTTTCGCTTCCAAAGCTTCTCAAAGCATTACTGATGATTACAGTCTATACGGTAGCTATGCTTATAAAATAAATACCTCTATCGGAATACTGGCCATGGGATTGCAAGGAGGGTTCAATCAAAGAACTACAGATTATGAAAGATTAAACCTCCTGTCTACAGATCCATTAATGCAGGGTGCGCCCACACGCTTCTCTCCTAACTTTGGTACGGGAATCTATTTGGCTAACCCCGTTTATTACATCGGAGCTTCCGTTCCCTACATCGTAGAGAACATAATCCTTCAAAATTCTGAACTTACCAATTCTGACAATTTATCTATTGAAAAACGACATTATTACCTCTCGGGAGGATTTATATATCCTATCAATGATCATCTCAAAATCAGTCCTGGATTTTTATTAAAGGCACAAGAGGCCATCCCATTATCTTGGAATGCAAATGTCAATATCATCGTCGATGAAATTGCTTATATAGGACTTAATTATCGAAATGTTGGAGATTTTGGAATCCTTGGACAACTCGTACTAAATGAAAATCTCAGGGTAGGTTATGCATATGATATAAATACCTCTGCAGTTAGTATAAACACTTCAGGCTCACATGAGATTTTTGTCAACTATAGAATAAAACTTAAAAATTACAAGAAGGACCCCCAATGTCCAGTATATTTTTAATTTTCAGCGTTTAGTAATATCAAAAAGTAAGGTATTGATTACCGACAGCAGTAAGCTGAATAAAAAGGCCCAACCAAAGCCTTCAATAATCAATCCTCCGACTAGTCCAGCTGCGATCCATATAATCAAGGTATTGATTACCAAAAGGAAAAAACCTAGTGTAACTACGGTCAAAGGTACTGTAAGTATGATCAATAGTGGTTTGATAGTGTAATTCAGAATTGATAAAAGGAAAGAAAACAAAGCTGCTGACCAAAATCCTTTTACGCAAACACCCTCCAAGAGATAAGCGGATAACATTACTCCAACGGATGACAATAAAATTCTAATTAAAAACCTCATGTTTTTTTTGGTAATTCATCTTGAAACCAACTTGCATATTTTTGATAATTACCTGCAATACGTACCATCATTTCTCTATTTTCACTCGCAATATTTTTTACCCATTTAGCAGGCAAACCTGCGTAAATTGTTTGAGATTCAACCACTGTACCGGCCAGTACCACCGCACCAGCCGCTACCATTGCACCTTCTTTAATAACGACATCATCCATAACAATAGAACCCATACCAATCAAAACATGATCTTCTATGGTACAACCATGAACAATAGCATTGTGACCTATCGATACGTTGTTGCCTATCGTAGTCGCTGCCGCTTCATAGGTACCATGTATGGTCGCATTATCTTGAATATTTGTATTATCTCCTATTTTTATAGTATTTACATCTCCACGCACTACTGCTCCAAACCATACGGTACAGCCATTTCCTAAAATTACCTCTCCTACAAGTGCTGCATTGTCCGCGAACCAACATTTTTCTCCGTAAATAGGTGAAAATCCCCTTACTTTTTTTATAATCGCCATTCAAATATTAGATTGTTTAACCTGTAAAACTAAGTTAAAAAAAAATGCAATACTTCAAGTACTTTATTGCTATTACAGCACTATCCTTTTCGTGTCAAAAAAAACAAATTACTGAAATTCAAGAAGTTGAAACTCCTGAATTGGTTTCAATTGACAGTATTCAATCTATATTAACTTGGGTTTTTAATGATGGAAAGACCCTTTGGGATGGGACAATGCCCATCGAAGGTCATCTGCAATTAAATGAAGATACGCTGATCGGTTTAAATCTTAGACTTTCTCTACAAGAACTTCAAATCCAAACAAAAATTTCTACTCAGGAAAAAAATGTGCTAAAGCAAAGTTGGCTAGATGAAACAGACTTTGATATCGACAGCTTTCCCGAAATAAAACTGATCATTCCTTATGATACTCAAACTCTTGATAACAGTAATGATGAACTAAAAAATTCCTTTTTATTTAATTCATTACCTGCGAAAATCTTGATAAAAAATGAATCCCATGATGTTATGTTGGAATCAAGTCTTCTCAATATACATAAGCAAGAACTTTCAATTCGTTTTAAATTAGACACCAAAACTTGGACTTATCCAAAAACGACAGATCACAGTTCATCAGAAAAATTTATAGACATAAGAATTTTCATCACATTAAAACAATAAATATATTTTAAAGTACATGACATTATGACATGATTATGGATTGAATAACTATCTTTGCTAAAAATAAATAAAACTCTTTTAATGACGCATTTGATCACAGATATAGATATTGTTGATTCTACCCAAAAAGAAAAGGATGCTAAATGCGAAGTGAAAATTACCGAAAATAGTGGGTTGCCTGGTAGACAACTGTATATTGAATCTTATGGATGTCAGATGAATTTCTCTGACAGTGAGATCGTTACTTCAATACTTCAGAAAGATGGATTCAATACTACCGATGATATTGAACAAGCAGATTTGATCTTACTTAATACCTGCTCAATTAGAGAAAAAGCCGAACTCACGGTAAGAAAAAGACTCACTGCATTTAATCAAATCAAAAAAAACAAACCTGAAATGACCATTGGGGTATTAGGTTGTATGGCAGAACGTTTAAAATCACAATTGCTGGAAGAAGAAAAAATTGTAGATCTCGTCGTTGGACCTGATGCCTATAGAGATCTGCCAAATCTTGTGAAAATAGCAGAGGCAGGTCAAAAGGGAGTCAATACTTTTCTGTCTCGAGAAGAAACCTATGCCGATATATCACCTGTAAGATTGAATTCGAATGGAGTAACTGCATTCATATCCATTATGAGAGGTTGTGATAATATGTGCTCTTTTTGTGTCGTTCCCTTTACAAGAGGTCGAGAAAGAAGTAGAGACCCCCACTCTATTGTCTCAGAAGCGCAAAACTTATTTGATCAAGGTTATAAAGAAGTCACGCTTCTTGGACAAAATGTTGACTCATATAAATGGTCTGCCCAAGAGAATAACAAGGCCCGACTGAACAAATTAAAAGACTCTGAGGTCATTAATTTTGCAAATTTATTAGAAAGAGTTGCGCAATTAGATCCTGATTTAAGGGTGCGATTCTCTACTTCACACCCTAAAGATATCACGGACGAAGTACTAGAGACCATGAAAGCCTATGAAAATATTTGCAAGTACATTCACTTGCCGGCACAAAGTGGTAACAGTCGCATTTTAGAATTAATGAACAGAACCTATTCCCGCGATTGGTATGTCAATAGAGTAGATGCAATCAGACGTATTTTAGGTCAAGAATGCGGTATAAGTTCAGATATGATCACTGGATTTTGTACTGAAACTGAAGAAGAACATCAAGATACCTTAAGCCTAATGGATTACGTCAAATATGACTTTTCATATATGTTCTATTATTCAGAGCGCCCAGGTACCCTTGCAGCTAAAAATTATGAAGATGATATCCCATTAACAATTAAGAAGAAAAGACTTCAAGAAATCATTGCAAAGCAAAGTCAAAGTTCCCTTGAGCGTAATCAACTTGATATAGGAAAAGTTTTCAAAGTATTGATTGAAGGTTTTAGTAAAAGGTCACAAGAAGACTTACAAGGCAGAACCAGTTCCAATAAAGTCGTTATCTTTAAAAATGACGGATCTAAAAAAGGAACCTACCTGAATGTGAAAATCAATAATTGTACCTCGGCAACCCTATTCGGGACGATCGTACCTTAAAAAAAGTAAAATGGATTACCGCGAAGAAGCTGAAGTGCAAAATATAAAGCAACGATTTGGGATCATAGGTATTTCTCCTAAAATCAACAATGCCATCCGAACGGCTATTCAAGTAGCCCCAACAGATATGAGTGTGCTTATTAGTGGTGAAAGTGGTGTGGGTAAAGAATCATTTTCTAAAATCATTCACAGTCTCTCCCGCCGAAAGCATGGCCAATT
>DBBU01000033.1:0-3884 GCA_002292365.1 Flammeovirgaceae bacterium UBA976 | reverse complement strand
AACAGGAAAGGTTATTTTGAAAGTACCAACGGAGGAACTATATTTTTAGATGAAATCGGTGAAATGCCTCTCGGTACACAGGCGCGTTTGTTAAGGGTGCTTGAAAATGGTGAATTTATCAAAGTAGGATCAAGTAAAGTACTCAAGACAGAGGTTCGCGTCATCGCAGCCTCAAATGTGAACCTAGAAAACGCCGTCGCTCAAAATAAATTCAGAGAAGACCTGTATTACCGGCTCAATACGGTGCCCATTCAAGTTCCTGCACTGAGAGAAAGAGGAAAAGATATTTTACTCCTTTTTAGGAAATTTGCAGCTGATTTTTCAGAGAAATATCGTAATAAAGAAGCTTTACTTGATCCTGATGCTCAAGAATTAATTGTCAAGCAACCCTTTCCTGGTAACATTAGACAATTGAAAAATCTGGTAGAACAGATGAGCGTACTTGAAATAGATCGTCATATTAGTGCTGTGACTTTAGCTGGATATCTGCCCAAAATAAAGCCGAATCTTCCAGCATTAATCGATAGTAAACATCACAATTCAGATGACTTATCCGAAAGAGATATTCTCTATAAAATCATGTTTGAGATGAAGAGAGATGTCTCAGAGATGAAAACCCTCATTTTACAAGTACTGCAAGGGAAGGCTAATAGAGAAGATCTCCTAGAAAGACATGAAAGTCTCTTCGAAGATATTCCTCAATATTCACCCGATCAAAATAATAAATTTCTTGAGAAGGCTACGCCTAAAATCATGGCTCCCAAAGATCAAAACATAGAATCTTATGAAGAAGTAACAGAAGACATTACGCTCGAATTTGAAAATGACGACTCCTTATCACTGGATAAAAAAGAACGAGAAATGATCTTGCAAGCCTTGAAAAAAAATAAAAATAAGCGAAAATATGCCGCTCAAGATCTTGGAATTTCAGAACGTACCCTTTACCGAAAAATTAAAAACTATGAAATCGATAGTCTTTAATTGTAACATCTTATTTATTCTGTTATTATCAAGTTGTGGTGTTTATTCTTTCACTGGAGCATCCATATCCCCTGAAGTTAAAACAATCTCGATTCAAACATTTTTCAATAATGCTCAATTGGGACCCGCAAATATGACTAATTTATTTACCGAAGGACTCAAAGATTATTTTCAGCAAAATACCAGTTTGACCATCATCGATAATGAAGGACATCTGCAATTTGACGGCTATATAGACAATTACACCCTGACACCCGTCGGGGCGGGAGCTTCAGGACGTTCAGATCAAGTGGACTATACACAACTGACCCGTATTACTATTGTCGTTTATGCCACTTATATCAATGTCTTTGATGACACTTTTAATTATGAAAAAAGATTCTCTTTTTTTAAAGATTTTGATCAAGAGGAAGTTGATTTAAGTAGTGTTGAAGAAGAGTTCGTAGAAGAAATTTTTGATCAAATAATTATTGATATGTTCAATGAATCGGTTGCAAATTGGTAATTTTTCTTAACTTTAAGGACTTTTAAATATTTTTTGAAGTTGCATAAAACAAAATTTTTAGAACTACTCAAAGATCCTATCGTTACAAAATTGAATGACGATTCGAACGAACTGGAATCTTTAATCAAGGATTATCCTTATTTTCAAACCGGAAGAATCCTCCTTGCAAAAGAAAAATATGCTCATGATGCCCTCGACGTCAAAAAATACATTGCCGAGGCTGCCGTTCATACCACTGATAGACGTTTGCTCAAAAAGTACATTGAGCAAGAGATTCAAACCATTAATGAAGAAGGTAATTATATTATAGAAAAAGAGACTATTAAAGGACTCCTTGAAAAACAAGAAGATGCTCCAGTAGCCGAGGCTTCTGACACAAATGCTCTCCAAACTCCTGGTACAGAATCCTCAGATAGTGAATCGTCAATCAATGAATATACAGATGCTGCGGTAGAAGAAAACTTAAATCTAGAAAAAAGCGAAGTTGCCTCAGAAGAAGACCAAAGTGAGGAAGATAGACTTATAAAAGAAAAAATTGCGAAATACAGATCAGCATTAAGTGGTTCCATAACAGATACACCCGCAGATCCCATTATACCCGCGAAAGAAGAGACGTTCTTGCCCGTAGCTAAAACATCAGCTGAAGAGTCCTCTTTGAAAAAAGAAGAAGGCGTCATTGACCTTAGCACGATACCTTCACAATCTACAGATCAGGCTTCCGTTCCTACTCCTAATTTAATGGATAGTGATCGGTCCACTGATTCGGAAGAACCAACATCTCGCATTGACCGTCTCATTTCAGAAGTACAGCAAGATATGGAAGATTTAAAAGCTTCTAAACTCAGATTTCAGGCAATGATGAGCAAAATAGATAATGAAGAAGAGAATGAAAAAAAGACCCCCAATCAAGCAGTTCAACCCAAAGAAAAGAAAATAAGTACTGCACCAAAAAAAAAAAAAGCAAACCAAAAAAAAGTAAGTAAAACTACAATAAAAAATGTAAGGTCTGCAACCAAAGAAAAAAGTAAGGAAGCTGCGGTCAATCAGACCAAAAAATCTCAGCCAAAACAACAAAACCAAAAAATAATCATTGATGAATTTATTGATAGACATCCAAAAATAAAAACAATAAAACCAACTGATGTAAAAAAACCAACTGAAGATTTATCTGCAAAAAGTACTGAATTCAAGCCTGATTCAAGCAGTGAATATTTAGCCAGTATTTATATTGAACAAAATAAAATAAATAAAGCAATTGCGATATACGAGAGCCTAAGTTTGAAATTCCCTGAAAAAAAATCTTACTTTGCGGGTCTCATTAAAAAATTAAAAACAAAATAAATGTATACACTTATCATTGGAGTCATCATTTTTCTATCTCTATTGCTCATACTAGTCGTATTAGCCCAGAATCCAAAGGGTGGAGGTTTGTCAAGTCAATTTGGTGGCGCTGGCGTTTCTCAAGTCATGGGTGTAAAGAAAACAGGGGATTTACTCGAAAAACTCACTTGGTGGTTTTCAATTACCATATTATCATTGACTTTATTATCCAATCTATTTATCGAAGACAATCAAAACTCTATCGAAAGTCCCAATATCGAAAATGTTCAAGGTCGAGCCCCGATATCTAATGGTCAAGAGTCACTTGACCCAAACACGTTAGCTCCTGAATTGAACGATCTGAATGTGAATTCGGATTCTACCAACTAATTTTATCATAATTTCACTGACAAAATGAGCATTATACAATGCTCATTTTCTTTTCTATGACAAGATTTCTATTTATATCTGCAAAAATGTCATGATTTCTTGCGAATCATCTCAATAAACAAATTGGCATATTATATGTAGTGGTCTTTTTATCTTGTAAAATTTTAAGATAATTAAACGTTAAACAAAAATGTCAAAAGTAAAATTCATACCAAACGAAGATAGAATCCTCGTTGAAGCAGCTGCTGCTGAAGAAAAAACAGCATCAGGTATCATTATTCCTGATACTGCAAAGGAAAAACCTCAAGAAGGAACGGTTGTAGCCGTAGGTCAGGGTACGGACGAAAAGCCCGTGACATTGAAAGTAGGAGACCGCGTATTATATGGCAAATATTCGGGAACAGAAATCACTATCGGTGGAATCGAATATTTAATTATGAAAAATTCCGATGTGTTTGGAACGATCTAATCAAAATCATTTTTTTAACAAATTTAAAAATACATAATCATGGCAAAAGATATCTTTTTTGACAGCGAAGCTCGAGACAAAATAAAAATAGGCGTTAATAAATTAGCGGATGCTGTAAAAGTAACCTTAGGACCTAAGGGAAGAAACGTTATCCTTGACAAAAAATTTGGTGCACCAAGTATCACCAAAGATGGTGTCTCAGTAGCAAAGGAAATAGAA
>DBBU01000037.1:7374-8007 GCA_002292365.1 Flammeovirgaceae bacterium UBA976 | reverse complement strand
CAGATTTGAGTAACCTCAGCGAAAAACAAAAGCGTATTATTGTTAAGCTGATAGAAGCGGCAAAAATAATGGATGACCTATTTTGGTATGAAGCCTATGGCGATAAAGAAGAAGCCTTGGGTTTGGCTACGACCGATGAACTCAGAAAACTCATTCATATAAACTATGGTCCGTGGGATCGCCTGGCGGGTAACCTGCCGTTTATCGATCAAGTAAATCCAAAGCCCTTGGGGGCTAATTTTTATCCAAAGGACCTGACAAAAGAAGAATTCGAAGCTTCTAATTTAGTAGATAAAACATCTATGTATACCTTCATCAGAAGAGACAGCACGGGTGCGCTCATCTCAATTCCTTACCATCAAATGTTCTCAAAACAAGTACAAAAAGTGGCGCTAATTTTGAAAGAATGTGCTCAAATAACCGAGAACAAAGCCTTCAGCCATTATTTGACCCTAAGGGCCGATGCTTTTCTTACCGATGAGTATCAAACTTCTGATTTTGCCTGGATGGACATGAAGTCCAACCCGCTAGATGTCGTGATAGGTCCCATCGAAAATTATGAAGATGCCTTGTACAACTATCGAGCTGCCCACGAAGCTTATGTTTTGATCAAAGACTTAGATTGGAGTGCTA
>DBBU01000037.1:4443-7312 GCA_002292365.1 Flammeovirgaceae bacterium UBA976 | reverse complement strand
AATGCCTATGACGTCGTTTATTATGCAGGTGATTGCAATGCGGGATCCAAAACCATAGCCATCAACTTGCCCAATGATGAAGAAGTACAATTAAAAAATGGATCCCGTCGCTTGCAGCTCAAGAATGCCATGCGGGCCAAATATGAAAAAATTCTATTGCCGATTGCTGAGAAATTGATCGATCCAGAGCAACGATCTATGATCACTTTTGATGCGTTTTTTGCCAATACCATGTTTCATGAAGTAGCCCATGGACTAGGTATTAAAAATACCCTCAATGGTAACGGAACGGTACGGGCTGCTTTGAAAGAACATTATTCTGCCCTTGAGGAAGGTAAAGCAGATGTATTAGGCCTTTACATGATTACACAACTTCATCAAAAAGGAGAAATATCTGATGATCTGAATAACTACTATGTCACTTTCATGACAAGTATATTTAGATCGGTTCGATTCGGAGCTTCTTCAGCTCATGGGCGGGCCAATATGATTCGATTCAATTTTTTCAAAGAACGAGGTGCATTCACCAAAAATAATGATACCGGTTATTACAAAGTGAATTTTGATAAAATGAAATTGGCAATGAACGGACTAGCCGAAAAAATTCTCATATTCCAAGGTAATGGAGATTACCAAGGTGTGACCGACTGGGTTTTAGAAAAAGCCCATATTGATACGGATCTCCAACTTGATCTTGACCGGCTAACTACAAAAGGAATTCCTGTAGATATTGTCTTCGAGCAAGGGATAGCCGTACTCGATTTATAAAAAGTCAAAATTATGGAAAAAGCGAAGGTAATTAATGGATTTAAACATCTAAAATATAATGCCCCAAAATATCCCAAAGAGGTGATGGAGGAAAAGTCTCTCGAGTTTTATGAGTCAATGAATCAAAGAAGAACCATTCGAAATCTTTCTACTGAACCCATTGATAAATCCCTTATTGATCGCTTGATACAAACCGCATCAACCGCTCCTTCGGGGGCACACAAACAACCGTGGACGTTTTGCGCCATTTCTTCCGCTTCAATAAAAAAAGAAATAAGAAAAGCTGCCGAAGCAGAAGAAAAAGAAAGCTACGATCATCGGATGTCAGATCGATGGTTGAAGGACTTAAAGCCCATGGCTACTGATTGGCAAAAGCCTTTTCTAGAAAAAGCCCCATGGCTGATCGTTGTGTTTAAGCAGGCCTACCAGCTGGATCAAAATGAAAAGCAAAACAATTATTATGTAAATGAAAGTGTAGGCATCGCTTGTGGTCTACTGATTACTGCCATACATCAGGCTGGATTGGCTACCTTGACACATACACCCAGCCCTATGACTTTTTTAACAAAAATTTTAAACCGCCCAAAAAATGAGAGACCCTTTCTTTTGCTACCTGTCGGGTATGCTTCTGAACACGCTTATGTTCCTGATTTAAAGAGAAAACCCCTTAAAGAAGTAGCCGTCTATTATTAACCTGAAGGATCTGCGAAAGTATAAAGCCTTCTGTAAGTAAAACTATATTAATCGACTATTTCAGTATAAACTCCATCTCGGTAAGCGCGGCAGTACATAGCTTCAGTAAGTACCTTCGGCTTCATGATAGATTTATTCAAAAGCATCCTACAACATTCTTGAATACCTTCAATAATGGAAGGGTGGGGATGAATCAGCTCAGCCAATTCTTCTATACCTCGGCCGTCAGAGATCAATAAAGCGATGGCTTGTATAGCACTTGAGGAATGCTGCCCAATAACCCGCATACCTAAGATTTTATAATCATTTTCACCAATAATAATTTTAATAAATCCCTGGGTATTCCTCATGGCAACAGCTCTTGGTATACAACTATAATCTAAGCTTGCCACCCGATAATTAAGACCTGCTTGTTGTGCTTGCAGTTCGTTCATTCCCACACCAGAAACTTCAGGAGCCAAAAACATAATGGTCGAAATATTCTCATAGGTGAGCGGTCGATTCGGCTCACCAAAAATGCGTTCAACAGCATATCTTCCTTCCAATTCACCTACGTTAACCAAAGAGATATCCGCGGTTATGTCACCCACTGCATAAATATTTGAAACGCTAGTCTGGGTCAATTCATCCACAATACCACTATTATTGACTTCCAAGCCCAATGATTCATCTATGAGATTTTCGTAATTGGGTACGCGACCCACTGAAATCAAGGCCTTCTCAACGTCAAACACTTCGGTAGAACCATCGGTATATTCAAGATTGTATTGAACAGCACCCTCGACAACCTTCATGTCTGTTAGGCGTGAATTTCTATGAATCAATACACCTCGTTCTTCTAAACTTTTTTCTACCACCCGAACCACATCCTCGTCCTCAAAGGGTAAAATACGATCTCCCTTGTCTATCAAATGCACTTTTGTTTTACCAAAGCCCGAAAAAATGGTAGCAAATTCACATCCAATCACACCAGCACCCAAGATGACGATACTTTTAGGGAATTTATTCATCTTGGGTAACCCATCACTGGTCATCACAATTTCTTCATCTATGGGTAAATGAGGCAATTTCCTGGGACGACTGCCCGTCGCCAATATGATATAATCTGCCTCTAACTCTTGAGTAGTTCCCTCACTCTCGACAGCGACACCATTTTTTGAAACTACCTTCGCCGATCCCTTAATGTATTTAAAAAAATCACTCTCTAGGGCTATATTAATTTGATCCATATGATGTTGTAATTGATTTACACGTCCATCAAGAGCTGTGTTGACCTCATCATTGATCTGATCCATTTGAAAGTTTAAATCATGCACATTTAAACCTGAACCCTGCGTTCTGAGATTAGATGCCGTAGTAGAAATTTCCCACAAAGTTTTACTCCAGAGCGCACCATTGTGAATGCCCG
>DBBU01000037.1:0-4310 GCA_002292365.1 Flammeovirgaceae bacterium UBA976 | reverse complement strand
ATCATTTTAAAGGGTATTTCTTTGGCTTCAAGCAGGACCAAATAATGATAAAATAAATCGGCCGCTTCTCCAATAAAAAGAGCTTGATCATCATCTTTGGCCTCAATCACCAACTCTACGGCTTCTTCTCCTACTTTTTGCACAATTTTATTGATGCCCTTTTGAAATAAATCAGCAGTATAACTTTCATCGGGTGCTGACTTTTTACGTAATGAGATTACACTTTCAAGATACTTAATAAATTTTGTGGGATCTTCATTGGTTTCGCCAAAACAAGTGTCCGTGCCGATATGACAAGTAGGTCCTTTGGGATTTGCTTTAATCAGCAGCGTATCGTTATCACAGTCAGAAATGATTGCTACAACCTTTAAAAAATTTCCAGAAGTCTCCCCTTTGGTCCAAAGCCTAGATTTACTTCTACTATAAAATGTTACCTGTCCAGAAGCACGAGTTACCGCCAAAGCCTCAGCATTCATAAAGCCCACCATAAGTACTTTATCGGTTTGAGCATCTTGAATGACCGCAGGTAACAAACCGTCGAATTTGGTAAAGTCTAATGCCTTCATAATCTTATTGAAATATTATTCATACTTAAATATTTTTTTAAATCATTTATCTCAATTTCTTTAAAATGAAATATACTCGCCGCAAGGGCAGCATCGGCACATCCCACAGCAAAAATATCAAGAAAATGTTCATTTTGTCCACCTCCTCCAGAAGCGATCACTGGTACTTTTACATTTTGGGAAACTTGTTGCGTCAAGGCAACATCAAATCCGGTTTTGGTACCATCTCTATCCATCGAGGTCAGTAATATTTCTCCTGCACCTCGTTGGGTCACTTCTTGAGCCCATTGCAAGGTCTTGAGCGTTGTTGATTTCGTTCCTCCATGGGTATGTGCACAAGAAATACCATCATCGTTTCGAGCATCGATGGCTACCATGATACATTGTGAACCAAAGTTAGCTGCCAATTCATCAATTAAATCGGGCCGGATGACCGCTGCTGAATTTATAGATACCTTGTCGGCCCCAGCCCCTAATAAGGCAGAAACGTCAGAGAGTGAGGATATTCCTCCCCCCACGGTGAAGGGTATATTTACTTTTTGAGCTACCTGTCGAACCACTTCTAAAAGCGTCTTGCGCCCCTCAAGGGTAGCACTGATATCAAGAAAAACCAATTCATCTGCGCCTTCATCAGCATAGAGAGCCGCCAATTCAACCGGATCTCCTGCATCACGTAAATTACCAAAGTTGATGCCCTTTACCGTACGCCCATCTTTAACATCTAAACAGGGTATGATTCTTTTGGTCAACATGAAAAAAGGGCCAATTGATCCAAAGTAACCTTGCCTTCATAAATGGCTTTGCCAGTAATGGCACCATACATTCCCATATCTCTTAATTTTTCCAAATCCAAAATTCCGGTCACTCCCCCACTGGCAATTAAATGAATACTTGGATGGCGCCTAAGTATTTTTTTATACAAATCAAAAGATGGACCCAGCATCATGCCATCCTTAGAAATATCAGTACAAATCACATATTTAATCCCTTTTCCAACATAAAAGTCAAGAAATTCCTCCAAACCGATGGCACTAGCCTTTTGCCATCCCGAAACCATGATTTGATCATTCAAAGTATCCGCACCCAGAATGATTTGATCAGGACCAAATTCCGACAACCATGAAAGAAATTGTGACTGATCAGTCGCAGCGATGGAACCACCCGTAACTTGCTTTGCCCCATGGTCAAAAACCTTTACTAAATCAGCTCGAGTTTTCACACCTCCACCGAAGTCCACTTGCAGTGAGGTCTGCTCGGTGATCTCTTTGAGTATCGATAAATTGACAACAATTTTTGACTTTGCTCCATCTAAATCCACCAAATGAAGTCGTTTGATTCCGGCTTCTTCAAATGATTTAGCCACTGATATGGGATCTTCATGATATAATTTCTTCCGCGCGTAGTCTCCTTTTTCCAATCGAACGCATTGCCCGTTAATAATATCAATTGCAGGGATAATTTCCATATTATATTTTTAAAAAATTGTCAAGTATTTGAATCCCACAGTCCGCACTTTTCTCAGGGTGTGGTTGAATCGCGTAAAAGTTGTCTTTTTGCAGCGCTACACTAAAATTATTACCATATTCCGCTTGGGCTATCGTTTGCTCGCAAGTATTGACATAATAACTATGTACAAAATAGAGGTAATCCTGTTCCTTGATCTCCGCAAATAATACACCAGACAATCGCGTGATGTTATTCCAACCCATATGAGGAATTTTAAAACTTCCCTCAAAGCGCTTTACCTTCGCATCTATTATTCCAAGACAAGTGGTATCATTTTCTTCGGTATGGCTACACATAAGTTGCATCCCCAAACAGATGCCTAGGACGGGTTGCCTTAGTTGAGTCAACACGCGATCCAGTTTTTTATCCTTCAAATAATTCATGGCTGAGCGGGCCTCACCTTGTCCTGGGAATATTATTTTGTCCGCGTGTTGAATTTCTTCATGGTCATCTGTAACCAAAGGATCTATACCCAACCTGTTCAAGGCAAATTCAAGAGATTGAATATTGCCCGCATTGTATTTGATGATTACAACTTTCATTTATTATTTATGAATAATGTCAGTTCTTCAATTTTTAAAAGCCAAGATAATCGGTAGGACTTCATTCTAATTACCCTTTTCAAAAAGAAGATACATCTTTCTTGTCAGTGCTGGAATCACATCATACAACTGCTCATAAGATGAAATGATAAAGTAAATCTCTTGAAATACATCTTTTCGAAAATCAAGATGCATAATTCTTTCCAAATCAAATTCGAACCGAGTAGCCTCCTCTGATAAACAATGGACAGTTTCCCCTAAGGAAGATACAATACCTGCTCCATAAATCTCCAATTGACCCTGCTCTCTAATCAGTATAGATTCTACCGTAAACCAATAAATCCTTGTGAGTACTTCTGCAACAGCAGCATTATTGAAATAAGTCAAGCCTAATTGACTCAATCCCAACAAAAATTTAACAAAAAAGGCATCGCTAAGCGAGGGTACATGCGCAAACTCATCATGAAACATATCGGGTTCCTTCAAATAATCTAGTGATAACTTTTTACGCAACCATGTGGTTGTAGGAAATTTTTGATGAGACAATAATTCAAAAAACGTACGATCCGGAATCAATCCCGTAACAACGACCAGCTCCCATTGAGTCAATGACTGCAGTTTTTCATTGACTTTTTTGAATCGTGGGATTTCGTCAGCACGAAAATTAATCGTTTTTAGTCCTTCAAAATAAGTCGCACTTGCAGACTTTTGCAATTGCTGTACCTCGCGAATGTACAGCAGCTGCCAAACTTCAAAATCCTCTGCTTCATATCGTTCATATTCTTGCTGCATTATCGATTCGTTACGGGTTGATAATGGATTCAACAAACGAAGTAATGGCTTCATCGGAATCATCTTTGTTCAATTGATTAATAAAAGCACTACCTATGATCGCTCCTGATGCATATTGACACGCATTGTCAAAGGTTTCTTTATTTGAAATACCAAATCCTATCAATCTTTGAACGGACAGGTTCATTTTTTGAATACGTTCAAAATAATCGATTTGGGCTTGAGAAACCTCTTGTTTAGCCCCGGTAATACTTGCCGAAGAGACCATGTAGATAAAGCCTTTAGAAGCTTCATTAATTTGCAAAACTCTTTTCTCAGAGGTTTGAGGAGTCATGAGAAATATATTGTATATCCCATATTCCTCAAAAGTTTCTTGGTACATTTCTGCATATTCTTGCATTGGTAAATCGGGTAAAATAATACCGTCAATGCCAACTTTTTTGCAATCTTGGCAAAATTTAGTAAATCCATACTGAAGTACAGGATTAAAATAACCCATTAATATTACCGGGATCTTAATATGTTTTCTCAGATCCTGCAATTGCCTCATCAGCAGCTTAAGTGACATCCCCGCATCTAAAGCTTTTTGAGATGAATCTTGAATGGTAGGTCCATCTGCAATAGGATCAGAATAAGGAATGCCTATTTCGATGATATCCACCCCTGCCTCTTCCAAAGCATGTGCAATTCTCAGGGTATCATTGATCTTTGGATAGCCTGCAGTGAAGTAAATATTTAAAACCTCTTTTTTTTTCTTCGAAAAAACTCCATCAATTCTATTCATAATGCAACCCTATTAATATTTACCCCAAGAAATGTAAGTATCTAAATCTTTATCTCCTCTCCCCGATACATTGATGACCACGATCTTCTCTTTTACCTCAATTTTATCAAGTACAGAGAT
>DBBU01000018.1:734-7431 GCA_002292365.1 Flammeovirgaceae bacterium UBA976 | reverse complement strand
GAGGAGCAACATCCTGAAAAAGCGGTTCGAAAAACCCAAGTACACATCGATAACTCGACAGGCTATTTTAAACTGAATCGCGGAGATGAGGAAATCAGTGGTATGTCTCTAGATTCATGCTTTATTATAAAAGGATCTGTTAGCTGCCAGCGAGCAGAGTTGATGAGGGATTATTATCTATACCTGTGGGGACTACCTATGAAGCTCAAGGATGCCAATACTCCACTACAACCAACAGTAAATACTGAAACCATAAAAGACATTGATTACTTTACGATTCAAGTGAATTATCCAATGGATACCTGGACCTTCTTTTTAAATAAAGAGGATTACAGCTTACAAGCCTACCGGTTCATCAAGCCAGATAAAAGCGGTGAATTAATTGAGTTAGCTGATCTAGTCAGCGTAGGAGCTATGAGAATTCCAAAAATCCGAAAATGGTTTACCCTACCCCAAAACAACTATATCGCCACTGATATTTTAATGACCAGTAAAGCTTATTAAAGAATATAAAAAAACAAAAATCCTCACTTAAAACCACAGATCAAAGCAAATAGATTAAACGATCAAAGCCCAAAACTGACTATGGAATTTTTTTTATCTCTGATAATAAAATTTAAAAAGATTTAGTAGTAGTTGATTGAATTTATTTAGGTTAAACGTCTATACGGATCTTCAAATTGGAAGCATTTGATTTAGCATTAAATTCACAGAGCCCACCCTATTATGACGATTCAGGTGAAACTAAACGATTACATCTATTTTAAAAACATTCTAGTCCTAAGTCCACCTTATTTCAATCAATTTCACCTCAGAAAGGCGATATCGGTTACCGCACATATGGGCTTAGTTTCTTCTGATTTAAATAACATATATAGATCATGCATCTCCTCAAATTCAGACACATCAAATTTTAAATTTGAGGGCCCTACATCTAGAAGACCTTGCTCAATATTCAGAGACTGAATTATAGCGCCTCCCGCACTATCCATTCTCAACTCCAAGATACCACCATTCATATATTGAGGATGTTGCAATATGGTAACATTCACTGCACTGATGCCCTTAAAATCAATATCTTCATAGACATAGTATGATCCTGCTTCCCCAATAACCAACGCGAGTGCCTCATCAAGCCCAGGAACCGTACCTGCCTCAACATTCATAGATTGTGTTCTAAATCCATCATCAAAGTTTACCGCAGATATGATTGGTTTTCTCAAAACCAATGTTTGCTGCTGAGTCAAAGGACCGATTATTTTCCCTCCTTTATCCGTATATGAGGCCTTAAAAACATAAACTCCTTGGCTTTCCTTCTTCATATGTTCTTGAAAATTATACTTTCCTGAAGTAGGTAAGTTATTAACTATATCTTGTCGATCCAATGAGAGAATATAATCAACTATTGAACCTGCGTCACTATCGGCTAAAGCCGGATGAGCGGCCATGGCAACTTCTCCCCAAACTCCGGAGCCGCCATTTTGAATCTTCTCAACCAAATAATTTTTTGCAGCTAAATTCATTTGATACTTTTTCGAAATCGCATAAAAAGAAGGTCCAATAGACTTCTTTTTATCTTGATGACAAGAACTACAATCAGAACTTTGAATCAAGAATTTGCCCAAACTCAACTGTTTCAATGTACCATGGCCTATGGCAATCACATTCCTGTCTAATCCTTCGTGAAGATAATCAATGGTCGTGATTACCTCATCTTCCGTAATTCCTGCTCCCAGGGTTCCATCTTCTTCATCTCTCACAGCTATTTGATAGCTCAAGATACTGTTATCCCAATAAAAACTCCTATTACTATTTATATCAATGTTCAGTTGAGGCATCGCATTGCCCACCTTAAATTTAATACTTGAACTTCCCAAAGCACCTTCTTCGTCTTTAACTTCAAGGGATACCGAATATAATCCCGGATCTTCGAATATAAAGGAGGTTTCTTTTTCTATTGAAATAATTTGATCGCCCAAACGCCATTCATAAGTGAGACTATCCCCATCACGATCATAAGAATCTGCTGCAGAAAGTGCTGCACGAAAAGGTGATTTTCCATATTCTATCGGCGTCCCAATTTTTGCTATGGGTTTTCTATTGGATCTATTGTAGGTCAAGTGCACTAACCTTGCATCAGAATTTTGCTGAAACCAGGCCGATCCATATTCGAGCACATACAAATCTCCCTCTGGGCCAAAGGCCATATCTGTTGGATTACTGAATTCTTTCTCCAACAGAAAACGCTCCATCCGGACATAATTCCCTTCCTCATCTAAGGTCACAGACATCATCCATCCCCGCATCCATTCATAAATAAATAATTTACCATCATAATATTTAGGGAATTTACTTTCGGTTTCTGGATAATCATCTTGATAATACGTAGGCCCTGCCATAGCGGTTCGACCCCCATTTCCAAGTAATGGGAATTCCGATGAGTTATCATAAGAATACCACAAGAATGCAGGTTGTGCGGGGGGTAATATTTTCGCTCCTGTATTGTATTGGGAATCATTGATTGGCTTTAAAGGGTCAAAAATCTTTCCCGACTTTTGAGTATCCCAATCATAATCATTATAGGCCAGATTGTTTCCAACAAATAAGGGCCATCCGAAGTTGCCTGCGACACGGGCTTGATTAATCTCATCGTGACCGCGGGGCCCTCTGTTGACATCTGATTCATTCGCATCGGGTCCTACATCTCCCCAATATAAAAACCCTTTATGATCATCAAATGCCATCCTGTATGGATTTCTACAGCCCATCACATAAATTTCAGGTCTGCCTTCGCTTCCGTCTTGCGGAAATAAATTACCCTGAGGAATACTATACCCTTCCTTCTCTACTTTTATTCTTAATATTTTACCCCGCAAATCATCGGTATTTGCAGATGATTTTCTGGCATCCCATGGCTCCCTACCGGAGCGATCATCTATTGGTGAATATCCATCCGATGCATGGGGATTGGTATTGTCCCCAACCGCTATGTAAAGCATTTGATCCGGACCAAACTCCAAGGAACCGGCTGAATGACAGCATTCCAATCTTTGCGTGGGAATGTTAAGCAATATTTGCTCAGATTTTATATCGATTGAACGATAATCAGCATTCATAGTAAATGAAGAAATTATTTGCATAGAGTCCACCGGATGAGATCTGAAAAAGTAGATTTGTCTATTTTGCTCAACTTGTGGATCTAATGCAACTCCCAATAATCCATCTTCAAAATCAGTACATACCTCGAATTTGTGTAGGAGATTGGTTTGCTTGGTTAGTCCATCATATAACATGACCTCACCATGCCTTTGAATAAAAACAACATTCCCATTGGGCAATACCTCAAGCTCCATGGGCTCATTTAAATTCTCATCTAATATCTCAATATCGAAGCGGTTGTCTTCTGGTACAATATTAGATTTCCTATAATCTATCCTTTGCCTTGGACCTGCGGCATACTGAATACCCCCCCATACATGTTCAATAAAAAAGGGTTCAATATAACTCTCCTCTGTGTGTCCCAGACCGGTGTACCACATACGTCCTCCATCAAAATCTCTGTACCAACTGATGGGATGATTGGAGCCATTTTTGCCTCCCTGATAAGTTGCTTCGTTGACCTCCATCAATACATTAATATCCGGATGGATAGCTCTATAATTATACCATTCATCGGTATGAACCCAATTATGGGATAAATGATGCGTTGAAAGATGATCCCTATTTAGCACGTTAATGGTCGCTTCTGCCGGTTCAGGATGACTCTCAAAATAAGCACCTACCAATTGATTGTAGTAAGGCCATTTATATTCCGTATCTGTTGCCGAATGAATTCCGACAAATCCTCCTCCCGCTTGGATAAACCGCTGTAATTCTAATTGCTGATCCTCATCTAAGATGTCTCCAGTCGTATTTAAAAAAACGATTACATTTATGTCTGCCAATACTCTTTCATTGAATACCTCAGCCTCTTCTGAAAAGATCAGCTCAAACCTATTTTGATCCGCTATATTTTGAAGCATTTTTTGTCCATCCTCGATAGAACTGTGTCTGAATCCCTCTGTTTTTGAAAAAACCAAGAGCTTGAGATAATCATTTTGATCCTCTTTTATCAAAAAGAACCATAAGCCTGACATCATAGCTAGCAATCCAAAAAACCATCCTATTTTATTTTTAATACCCTTCATATGAATGCTAAAACAATAAACAACCCTTTACTCTAATATAGTGATCAATGGACAAAGTGTATTCGACATTCTAAAAAAATCAAAGTATATAAAAAAAAATACTTCATAATTCAAAGTGCAAATTTGAAGAAGATCAGGTTATAAAGTAGACATATTGTATTTTTGACTATGCGAATCGCCTCCCTATTAGAAATTAAAAAAGACCTCAAACAAAAAACCAAACAAGAACTTATCGAATTAATACTCAAATTAACTAAATACAAAGTAGAAAATAAAGAACTATTGGCCTACCTACTTTTTGAATCAGCATATGAAAATCATTTTATATCAAAAATTGAATCAGAAATAGACCTTCAATTTGCCCATATCAATTTTAAAAGTAATTATATCATCAATAAGAACATTCGAAAAATTAAAAGATATATTGTAAAACAAATTCGTTTCTCAAAACAAAAAGAAACGGAAATAGCCCTGCGCATTCATTTTTGCAAAAACCTTGTCAAAATACAATCAAAATACAATTTCAATAATATCCGCCATCAAATGCTGACGCGTCAAATTGAAATTATTAGAAAAGCTTTAGCTTATCTACATGAAGATTTACAATTTGACTATGAGCTAGAGTTAAGTACAGTATTGAAGCAAGTAGCCCACTAAAAAAAAAACTTATTAAGGTAACTTTTTACATTTTTGGACGTAAAAGGATCTATTCCTAAAAAAACTTTAAAAGCAGGGGGTCATTTCAATAATAAATTAGCACAGCTTGAGGGTCTTACTGACCAGGAAAAGTAAGCATACAAAATCTAGGTAGAAAATGAAATAAGAACTACAGTGTTCGAGGCATATGGCGCTCTTATCTTGTACTTCGAAGCATTAAAATATGAAGCAACAACAAAAGATGGGGTTTGAAATTTACCAGATGGAGATGACTTTTATCAATACCAATTATCAGAAAATACAACCACCGACTATACCCCTGAAAAGGTACACCAAATTGGATTATCGGAGGTTGCTCGAATCAAAACAGAAATGTGGAATATCTTGATCCTTGAAGGTTATACGGATACTACCAAATCAATCGGAGAAATCATCCAAAAATTAAAAAAGGAAGAACGCTTTCTGTACCAAAATAATGATGAGGGCAGAAAGAAAGTCATTGAACGATACAATGATATCTTAGATCAAATCAACGATGGTCTCAATGAAGCATTTGATATCCGACCCTAACCGTCTAAAGAAGTAAAAAGAGTTCCTGAGTTTAAAGAAGCAGGTGCTGTTCGTGCACATTATGAGCAACCACTTATGGATAGATCAAAAGGTGGTAACTTTTTGCTAACTTAAGAGACGTTACAGAAACTGTTTAGTTTGGGATGAAGACCTTGGCCTATCATGAAGGGATCCCGGGGCATCATTTCCATATAGCGATACAAGGAGAATTGAAAAATGTTCTAATTTTCAGGACATTTCCCTTTTCACGGCATACACAGAGGGCTGGGCATTGTATGCCGAAAGTCTCGCGTGGGAGTTAGGTTTTTATGAAAATGACCCTTTTGGCAATTTAGGAAAACTTCAAGCAGAAATGTTTAGAGCCGTTCGTCTTGTCGTGGATTTAGGTATTCATTATAAAAAATGGACTCGCGAAGAAGCCATTGAATACATGATTTCCAATATAGGAATGACCACAGGAGAAGTTATTACTGAAATCGAACGTTACATCGTAATGCCAGGTCAGGCATGCGGGTATAAAATAGGTATGATGAAGATATTAGAGCTCAGAGAAAAAGCAAGCTTGGTAATTAGTTTAAATTAAAAGAATTTCACAATGTAGTATTGAAAATTGGCGCAGTTCCTTTAGATATTTTGGAAGAAATTATCAACAATTATATTAATGCGTAGCTGATCAATAGTGATGACTCGTCTGAATATTGATGAACATTAATTTTATTCATTCTTAAATTCTCTCAATACAGGTAACGCTTTATTGTCAAAATCAAATAACGCTTGATTTTCCCAAGTAGAAGCGTCTCGTGATTCATTTCCCTTCCAAGCAATTAATTCAGCTCCCCAATAACAAAAACCAATTCCATTATCTACTTCTTTGGTTAATAATTTGATTTTATTAATAAATTTTCTCTGACCTTTAGCTGTTGCTGGAAATTCGGGTAATATTAATTGCTCATCTGTACCAACGATATTATTTGTCCAATCATTCCAATCAAGTGTAAAGGGGTAAGCTGTTTCAGCAATTAGGATTTTCTTTTGATGATCATTACCTAAATACTGCATTTTAGCCCTAAGGTTATTTAGGGACTTTCCATGCCAAATAGGATAATATGACAAACCAATAATATCATAATCAACAATACTCAATTGATCAAAAAACCAATCAGATCCTTCGATACCGGCAAAATGTAAAATTATTTTAGTTTCAGATGAAGTAGTTCTCATGGCTACAATTGCAGTATCTAATAGTTCTCGAAACTGCTGAAAATTATTTAATATATGTCCAT
>DBBU01000018.1:0-715 GCA_002292365.1 Flammeovirgaceae bacterium UBA976 | reverse complement strand
TTCTGTGTAGTTATACACACTGTCTTTCAATTGCATAAAATTGATCCCTTGCCATTGATTTGGAGTTTCTTGATGGCCAGGGTCAGCCCAGGTATCAGAATAATGTAGGGTTAACCACGTTTTAAAACCATTAACCTTTAAGGTTTTAGAAAACTGTTTTACTACATTAAATCCAGCATATTCATCACTTGGATCAACCCAAAGCTTTAATCTGACTGTATTTACTCCATTGTCTTTAAGTATTGTCAGTAAATCATTTTGATTCCCTTCCAAGTCATAGAATGTAGGGTTTAAATTGGCTATTTCAGGAAATCTTGAAATATCAACAGCAGAAATAAATGTTAAATTCCCATTTTCTTGAATAGGAACATCCAGATCATCCTTATTACAAGCAACAAAACTCAAAAAAGTTATTACGACCTGCAGAGCTCTATTCATATCAGATTATGATTCGCATTGGGTAAATGCTACAGACAAAAAAGAAAATAAAAACACACTAAACTTAATAAAAGAAAATTGCATTTCGAAAAGTACGCCCACAGGGAGTCGAACCCCGAACCCCCGCCTTAGAAGGGCGGTGCTCTATCCAGTTGAGCTATGAGCGCATTTAATATAAAAAAGCGGAGAGAGGGGGATTCGAACCCCCGGTACGGTCACCCGCACGCATGTTTAGCAAACATGTGGTTTCAGCCACTCACCCATCTCTCCGTAGCTC
>DBBU01000073.1 GCA_002292365.1 Flammeovirgaceae bacterium UBA976 | reverse complement strand
GTTTTGAAAGCTTAGAGACACGAAACCTCGCGGCCGTATTGTTGATCTCAGATGGTTTGTACAATCAGGGACTCTCTCCTTCTTACAGACAATCTTTGATTCCTATTCATAGCCTAGGACTGGGCGATACCACAACCAGAAAAGACATTGCGATCAAAGAGGTACGCAGTAATCAAGTCGTCTACCAAGGAAATCGATTTCCCATCGAAGTATATATCGACGCCACAGGTTACACTGGCACGAAAAAGACCATCATTTTATCTGATGAGGATGGAATCATCAGTAAACAAAATCTAGTTCTATCTTCGCAAATGAAGGTTACTTTTGAAATGGATGCCGATAAATTTGGCCTTCAGCATTTACGCATAAAAATACCTCCAGAAGCCGGCGAAATAAATACGATAAATAATGAAAAAGATCTTTTCATTGAGATCGTAGAAGGAAAAGAGAAAATACTATTGGTAGCACCCGCTCCCCATCCCGATATCAGGGCCATTCGGATGGCTCTAGCCGAGAGTGAAAACTACCAAACTCAAATATATATCCCAGGATTAACAAAAATAATGCCCCGTGATACCTTCGATGTCATCATTCATCATCAAGCTTTTTCTGACAATTTTCCTACACTTAACTATTCTGGTAGTCCGACCTTTTTATATATCCTCAGTAAAAAATCAAACCTAAATCGGCTCTATTCCAAAACCAATATCGCTATTGAACAATCAGGAAATCAACAAGATATTATTAAGCCCGTTTACAACCCTAACTTCACAAAATTTGAACTCAATCGATCCTATTTGGATAAGTTTAATGATTATCCAACTCTGAAGGTGCCTTATGGATCTTATAACTTGGGTACTCATGAAATTTTGCTTCAGCAAAGGGTGGGTAATCTCAACATAGACAAGCCTGTTTTATCTTTTTTTGATAATGGCAGCTCAAAATATGGTGTTTTTTATGGAACGGGCATCTGGAATTGGCGATTACAAGAACTCGCCATGTCAAATAATTCTTCACTTTTTGATCAAATCATCCTTAAATCCATTCAATACCTCAGTGTACAATCAGATAAACGCAAATTCATATTTGAACCTATTACGCCCTTTTTTCAAAGTGGTGATCTTATTCAATTTACCTCGGAGTCCTACAACGACATCTATGAACCTATAGCAGGCAATCGCATAACGCTGAAGGTATTTCAGGAAAAAGATAGATCGGAAAGTATCTTTAATTTTATAGGTAGCGATGCTAATAAAACCTTGAGTATTGGTACACTTGGCAAAGGAATCTATTTTTATGAAGCTCTCTCGGTCTCTAATGGTCAAAATTTATCATCAAAAGGACAATTCATTATTAAAGATGCCCAATTGGAACGCGCTACGTTTACAGCTAATCATGACCTTCTCAAAGATCTATCTGACCATACAGGGGGACGATTTTATCATGAAAATGAGCTTGATTCACTGATCAGAGATCTTCGGGATTCACAGGCAAAAAGCATACTTCACAGCATTCAAGACTTCACTAAACTGATTGATCTCAAGTGGCTTTTATTCGTAATTATAATCCTTTTCAGCCTTGAATGGTTTTTTAGAAAATATCTAGGCAGTTATTGAACTTCCTATATTCAGCACTTTTCTATTGCTCTTTATTTTCTTTAGTTTTCTTTTTCTTAAGCTTGAAAGAAAGTTCCTCAGACTTTTTATCCCAACTGGCCTGAATGACATCTCCCTCGCTAATCTCTCCTTTTAAGATCTCTTCGGCTACTGGATCCTCAAGGTATTTTTGAATCGCTCTATTGAGCGGACGCGCACCAAATTGAGGATCATAACCTTTTTCAGATAAGAAATCCTTTGCACTTTCGGTTAACGTAACTTGATAACCCAGATCACTTATTCTTTTAAATAACTTACCCAAAGAAATATCTATTATTTTATGAATGTGCTCCTTTTCAAGTGAGTTAAAAATAATGACATCATCGAGCCTATTTAAAAATTCAGGACTGAAAGTCTTTTTCAAGGCATTTTGAATAGTGGACTTGATCACTTCAGCTTTATTGTCTTTTCTAGATTGCGTCGCGAAACCTATTCCTGCACCAAAATCTTTAAGATCTCTGACTCCAATATTAGAAGTCATGATCACAATCGTATTGCGGAAATCTACTTTTCTACCCAGTCCATCGGTAAGCACACCATCATCTAATACCTGCAGCAGAATATTAAATACATCCGGGTGTGCTTTTTCTATTTCATCCAAAAGAACGACTGAATAAGGTTTTCGCCGTACTTTTTCAGTCAATTGTCCTCCTTCTTCGTATCCAACGTATCCCGGAGGTGCTCCAACTAACCTGCTTACAGAAAATTTCTCCATGTATTCACTCATGTCGATCCGTACCAATGAATCCTCTTTATCAAAAAGATACTTAGACAAGACTTTAGCCATTTCAGTCTTACCTACTCCAGTGGGTCCAAGAAAGACAAAAGAACCAATCGGTTTTTTTGGATCTTTAAGACCCACCCGTGTTCTTTGAATAGCTTTGGTCAGTTTGGTAACTGCTTCATCCTGACCAATCACATTTTGACTAAGTTCTTCGTTCATATTTCGAAGCTTTTCTCCTTCTTTTTGGGCTACTCTATTCGTCGGAATTCCCGTCATCATACCGATGACTTCAGCCACACTTTCCTCATCTACCTGGTAACGTTTGCTTTTAGATTCTTTTTCCCATTGATCTTTTTCAATCTTGAGTTCAGCCAATAACTTTTTCTCTTTATCTCTTAACTGAGCTGCCTCTTCATATTTTTGGCTTTTGACTACGTTATTTTTGTCTTCCTTAACCGCTTCTATTTGCGTCTCTAAGGAAACGATGGCTTCAGGAACATTGATATTGTTTATATGTACACGTGCACCTGTTTCATCAAGCACATCAATCGCTTTGTCCGGTAAAAAACGATCGCTTATGTATCGATCTGACAAGGTCACACAGGCCTTAACTGCCTCTTTGCTGTAGATGACATTATGATGCTCCTCGTATTTATTTTTAATATTTTCTAAAATTTGTATGGTTTCATCAGGCGTCGTCGCATCCACCATTACCATTTGGAATCTTCTTGCTAAAGCTCCATCTTTTTCGATATGTTGCCGATATTCGTCGAGAGTAGTGGCGCCTACACATTGAATCTCTCCACGTGCTAGGGCCGGTTTGAACATATTGGAGGCATCTAATGATCCCGAAGCCCCTCCCGCTCCTACAATCGTATGTAACTCATCAATGAATATGATCACGTCTGGAGATTTCTCTATTTCAGTCATGACTGCTTTCATTCTTTCCTCGAATTGCCCTCTATACTTTGTGCCAGCAACCAATGAGGCCAGATCCAAAGTAACCACTCGTTTTCCAAATAATACTCGAGATACTTTTTTCTGAACGATCCTCAAGGCCAGGCCCTCAGCTATCGCAGTTTTACCAACACCCGGCTCCCCTATTAATATGGGATTATTTTTTTTTCTACGACTGAGAATTTGAGCCACGCGTTCGATTTCTTTCTCTCGACCTACTATGGGATCCATTTTGTCTTCTTCAGCCAATTTTGTTAAATCTCTTCCAAAATTGTCTAACACGGGAGTCTTGGTTTTTTCACCCCCCTTAGCCGAAGATTCTCCTCTTCCGCTTCCTGGAGTAGCACCCGCCCCGAACATTTTCCCTCCATCATCGTCGGGATCATTGATATCCGATTCAGCCAAGGGATTTTCGGTTTGATATTCTAGCATTTCTTTAACCACATCATAGCCTACCTCAAACTTATCAAGAATCTGTGTAGCTAGATTGTCCTCATCTCTAAGAATTGAGAGTAATAAATGTTCCGTTCCAATCAGATGACTTTTAAAAATTTTAGCCTCTAAATAAGTGATTTTTAACACCTTCTCTGATTGACGTGTCAATGGAATATTTGCCAAGTTCTTGACATTACTTGTGGTCGTCCCTTTGGTTGCTTGCTCAACCGAATTTCTTAACTCGTCTAAAGAAACACCTAATTTCTTGAGTAAACCTATGGCGACTCCTTCTCCCTCGCGAATCATACCCAGCAATAGATGCTCTGTCCCGATGTAATCATGACCCAGTCTAAGGGCCTCTTCTCTACTCAATGAAATAACTTCTTTTACTCTATTTGAAAACTTAGCTTCCATAATCGGCTTTTTTTGCGAATCTCTATGATTGTAAAAATAAACTCAAATTTGCTTTAAAACGAGCATATTCTATTTTTAAACAAATATTTATGAGTATAATTCCAACTTTTAGTCATTAGTGGACTGTTGTAAAATATTTAAGCCGTTGGGGCCCTCACACATTAACAAATCTATAATAGACAGATTGTTTACAAAATTACTGCCAAAGTTTTGAATATAGGATATAGGCCTGTAAAAGCTCCTTGATTTCGTAGACTTTTTAGCAGAAATTATATTTCTAAGGTCCAAAACATCTTTTTGAATCTCCTGCTCATAAAGAAAAGTGAAATTAAATGACCTGTCAATTTGTAAGATATCAAGACAAACTGTCATCATTGACATTGACAAGTCCAAAAGATACTCAGGCTTTGAGACCCAAATTTGATCAAATAAATCATAGAAATAATCAAAAAAAGGAGCCTTCCCATAGGCCACCTGAACTGCCTTTCGATGATCTTTTACCCAATTTTGATGATAATCAATGGTGACATCACGGAAAATTGTTTCCTTATGATAATGTACAGGAACCGTTAACATTTGAATCCCATTTGGTCCCATAATATAACATCGATTGCGATAGGTCTGCTTAATAAAAGAATCGCTAACTTCAAGAATAACTCTTTTTGAATTAATCAATCTGGTGAAGAATTCTAAGTTTGCCAGATAATGCAGTTCAATACATAAAGCTGATCTTCTCATGCTCAGAGAAATTTATTTATCTCACCCTTCCCCTCCCTAATTATTTCTAGCTCCTCTCCTGAATAATCTATGATAGTACTGGCTTGATTGTCACCATATCCCCCATTAATAATTAAGTCCACATGATTTTTATATTGCTCATAAATCAATTCAGGATCTGTGGCATATTCTAATATTTTATCATCGTCATGCAATGAAGTAGTGACGATGGGATTCCCTAGCTCTTGAACTATCTCTCTCGGAATACGATTATTAGGAATTCTTATTCCCACTTTTTTCTTTTTTACTTTCAAAATTTTGGGCACTTTACTCGATGCATTTAAAATGAAGGTGTAGGGACCTGGCAATATTCTTTTCATCAATTTGAACACAGGAGTGGAAACATTTTTTGCATAAACAGATAAATGACTTAAATCATAACAAACAAAAGCCAAATCCATCTTTTTATCATTTATGTTTTTGATTCTTCTGACCCTATCAACTGCTTTTTGATTAAAAATATCACATCCTAAACCGTAAATAGTATCCGAAGGATATATGATTAATCCCCCGCTGCGGAGTACATTTACAATCTGAGTAATCTTTCGGGGATCAGGGTTTTCTTCATAAAGACGAATAAATGATGCTGCCATTTAGCTGTAATTATAATCGTTTCAATTTAAAAATGTACGAAAATGTTTTCTATCACTACTTTTGCCAACTATGAAAAATAAAAATTTCCTTGCCGTTGGGTTGATCATTGGAAGTATGCTTGTTTCCTCTTTCAGTTTTTATTTTTGGCAAGTTGTTTATACCCCAAATATTTTGATAAATAAAGAGGACCTTGTTTTCAATATTCCTACGGGAGCTAATTTTAAATATGTCCAAAACTCATTGTATGATCTAGGTATTGTCAATGACTTGGTATCTTTTAGTTTTTTGTCAAAATTGAAGCGTTACGATCAATCTATCAAACCTGGATCTTATCTGCTTCAAGCGGATATGTCCAATAAAGATGCAATAAATATGCTCCGATCCGGGGATCAAGTTCCGATCAAATTAACCTATTCAAATGCCCGAAGTCTAGAGGTTCTCGCATCAAAAATCGCATCTTACTTAGAATTTGATTCGGCAACCATGATTTCAAACCTTTTAAACAGTAATGTGGCATCGTCTTATGGATTCACCAAAGAAACTTTTATGTGTATGTTTCTGCCCAATACGTATGAGGTATACATTACTGACCGACCGGTTGTGGTTCTCGACCGGATTTATTCAGCCTACAAATTATTTTGGAATCCAGAGCGCTTGGCTAAGGCCGCGACGCTAAATCTAACTCCAGAAGAAGTCATTGTCTTGGCCTCAATTGTTGATGCGGAAACCAATCAAATGGATGAAGCCCCGACGGTAGCCGGCGTTTATATCAATCGACTCACTAAAAATATTAAATTGCAGGCAGATCCAACCTTGATTTTTGCCTTGGGGGACTATACTATCAAAAGGGTGCTTTATAAACACATGCAGGTAGATTCTCCCTACAATACCTACAAATATGCAGGATTACCTCCTGGGCCCATAAACATCCCTTCGATTGCAGCCATTGAAGCCGTATTAAATTATGAAAAGAGTGACTATTTATACTTTTGCGCAAATCCAGACTTTACAGGAAATCATATATTTGCCCGAACCTTATCACAACATAATAAAAATGCCCGATTACTGCATCTAGCACTGAATAAGAAAAAAATTTATAAATAATGTTTCAACAAGAAGTAAAGCTCAGAGTAAGATACGCCGATACAGACCAAATGGGTTTTGTTTATTATGGCAATTATGCCGCTTTCTACGAAGTTGCACGGGTAGAATCTTTCAGAAACTTAGGCTTTTCTTATAAAAATTTGGAAAGCAGTGGTGTAGGTATGCCTGTACTGCATATGCAATCCTCATATCATGTGCCCGCCAGATATGATGACTTACTAAAAATCATCATTAGCATTCCTGAAATGCCCCGAGCGCGCATTCGTTATGAATATGAAATTTATAATGAAGAAGCACAACTACTTAATACTGGGGAAACGACATTGGCCTTTATTAACATGTCCAATGGAAGGCCTGTGAAGATACCTGAAAATCTCAAAGCATTGATCAGCGCTTACTTCAAAAACTGATCATACTTTTTCCTCTTTGACCATACGGTTTATCTCAAGCATTTCGTCCCTCAATCTGGCGGCTTCCACAAAATCCAAGTCCTGGGCAGCTTTCTCCATTTTCTTTCGGGTCTCAAGGCCAAATTTCTTAAGCTGATTCAAATCCATAAAGGCCACAACAGGATCAGCCGCTAGGGAAGATACGATCTCATTTTGATAAGATTTAGGCCCTTTCTTACTGTCTGCAGCCGAAGTCTGACTCATGATAGCCTCGCGATCTTTTAATATCGTTTGAGGTGTGATATTGTGCTTGTCATTAAATGCTTTCTGAATGACCCTACGTCGTGCAGTTTCATTTATCGCTCGTTGCATAGATCCTGTTATCTTATCGCCGTACATGATGACCAGTCCATGGTCGTTCCGCGCGGCACGACCAATCGTTTGAATCAATGATCTTTCATTTCTTAGAAAACCTTCTTTATCAGCATCCATAATGGCTACCAAAGAAACTTCGGGGAGATCCAATCCTTCTCTGAGTAAATTCACCCCCACCAAAACATCAAAAATTCCTAGGCGCAATTCTCTTAGTATTTCAACACGATCTAAGGTGGCCACCTCACTGTGAATGTATTTAGTCTTTACTCCCATTTGAGATAAGTATTTGGAGAGTTCCTCCGCCATACGCTTAGTAATAGTGGTCACTAAAACGCGATCTCCCATTTGTATACGCTTTGTAATTTCTTCCATCAAATCGTCCACTTGATGTTGGCTAGGTCTTACCTCAATCATGGGATCCAATAATCCCGTAGGCCTGATTAATTGCTCCACTACTACCCCATCAGATGCAAGTAACTCGTAGTCAGAGGGTGTAGCACTGACATAAATAGTTTGACCTATCAGGCCTTCGAATTCAGCAAAGGTCAAAGGCCGATTATCTAGTGCGGAAGGTAGCCTAAACCCATAATCTACTAAGTTGGCTTTGCGACTTCTGTCACCCCCCCACATGGCACGTACTTGAGGGATGGATACGTGACTCTCATCGATGAACATTAAAAAATCATCAGGAAAATAATCAATTAAACAAAAAGGTCTTGATCCTGGCTTTCTTCGATCAAAATACCTCGAATAATTTTCTACCCCAGAACAATAGCCAATCTCTCTGATCATCTCAAGATCAAATTCCGTCCGCTCCTTGATTCTTTTGGCCTCTAAAAAACTCCGTTCATCTTCAAAGAACTTTACCTGCTCAACCATGTCATCTTGTATTTCCTTGATGGCCTGTTTGAGATGGTCCTTACCCGTTACAAAAAGATTTGCTGGAAATATAGCAATCGATTTTTCATCTGAAATTTTGGTCCCAGACAGGGGATCAATTCTTTGAATCGATTCCACCTCTTCTCCCCAAAAAATGAATCGATAAGCAAAGTCAGCATACGCCACAAATACATCTACGGTATCTCCTTTCACTCTGAAAGTACCTCGCTTAAATTCCGTTTCTGTTCTGCTGTAAAGTATGTCGACCAATTTCAGCAAAAAGACATTTCGCGGAATTTCATCCCCTTGTTGGATATGCATGACGTGTTTGCTAAATTCTTCAGGATTACCAATCCCATAAATACATGAAATAGAGGCAATTACAATGACATCTCTCCGACCTGACAATAAAGCTGAAGAGGCACTCAACCTTAATTTTTCTATCTCATCATTGATAGATAAATCTTTTTCTATGTACACATTTGTAGTGGGTATGTAAGCCTCCGGTTGGTAGTAGTCGTAATAAGAAATAAAATACTCTACCGCGTTTTCTGGAAAAAAACTCTTAAACTCACCAAATAACTGAGCCGCTAAAGTTTTATTGTGGCAGAGTATCAAACTGGGTCGTCCTGTCTGCGCAATTACATTGGCCATCGTAAAGGTTTTACCTGACCCCGTTACTCCCAAAAGTGTTTGATTTGATTCTTGAGACTCCACGCCTTTTACCAGTTTTTTTATGGCCAGAGGTTGGTCTCCTTTGGGTTCAAAATTGGAGATTAATTTAAATTTCATTATTTATTACTCCAAATTTCCCATGATTTTTCAGCTTGTAATTTCAACATTTCTAATCCGTTTTTGGTTCGCGCTTTGTTCTGTCTGCCTTGTCTCATGAAAAAGGTCTCTTCAGGATTATATATTAAATCAAAACAGTAATGATTTTGATCGATCCTATCATAAGGAATCGGCGGCCCCTCCTCATTATTAGGAGACATTCCTTTTGGCGTGGTATTGATGAGCAAATGATGCTGATCGATAATCGATGGCTCATGATGCAATTGCGGGTAAGTCAGGTCCCCTTTTGTGACCTCACGAGATACAATTTTAAAAGGAATATTGAGTGCCTGCAAGCCTGCCTGAACTGCCAGACTAGAGCCCCCCGAGCCGAAAATCAAAGCCTCCACTTCTACCCCCATCAACCAGGCATCTAAAGATTGTTTGAACCCAAAAACATCAGAATTATATCCTATAAGTTTATTCCCCTTTTTTTTGATCACGTTGACTGCTTTCACTCCCGCTGCTGAGTCATCTATTTCATCTAAAAATGGCATAATCTCAATTTTATAAGGAATGGTAATATTGACCCCTTCCAAATCTGGATGGCGATCCCAAATATCAGGAAAACCACTGAGGCTTTCTAATTCAAAAACATGGTATGTATGGGAGTGAGAAATATTGAGACCTTCAAACTTTTCCGAAAAATACTTCTGCGAAAAAGAATGGCCCAAAGGATAACCTATAAGTCCGTAACGCTTCATATCAAATTATCTAAAGTACTGTACTAAGGTAAAATTCCTTGAACTCATAAATAGAGTTCTAATGTAATTAGCCTTTTGCTCCCAGTCGTTCGATTCCAAAAACCACAGCAAATCCTAACAACATCAGCACCGTTCCAATGAGGAAATCGGCATCGAAACTTGGAAAATACCAGTCATAGCCTATTGCTTTTTGTCGTGCTTCAATCGTAATGTAATTGGTCGTTTTCCAAGGCCAAATAATTAAAAGAGACCCCGCTACGAATCCTGTCAATAAGCTAATAGTTACTTCTTTAAAATGATTAAATAAATAATTTAATAATCTTGAAAAAATCACCAAACCCAACAAACATCCCAAAGCAAAAGGAATCAAAAATTTAAAATGGAAATGACTGATAGATTGGAGCATCAAAACGTAATTACCCATCAGCAATAAAATATAAGAACCCGATAGCCCTGGCAAAATCATGCTAGAAATGGCAACCAATCCACATAAAATCACATAGAGCCAATGATCATTGGCAGCAGCTGGCGTTAGAAATGCAATGGAAATAGCCACAATAAACCCAATCACAAAAGTGGTTAAAACACCCAAAGAAAATTTACTTATTTGTCTCCCTACACCCAAAGTAGAAGCCACAATCAATCCAAAGAAAAAGGCTAAAGTAAATACTTCATAAAATTGTAATGCGTACTCTAATAGGTACGCCAAACTAAAAACACTTACAGCAATTCCTGAAAAAAGTATGGACAAAAACTTGAGATCTGTTTTTTCAGTCACTTGACGAAACTGCCCTTGCATTAATGAGCTCAATAGGGACAGATCAAAAGATTTTAAGGCCTTTATTAACCTTTCATAAATGCCCGTAATGAAGGCTATTGTTCCCCCAGAAACTCCCGGAATTACATTTGCGGCACCCATAGCGACTCCTTTCAGAAAAAGACCTGCTGCATTTTTCACAAATCTTAGGAAGTTAAATGATCGTGAAACGTATCGCCCCGTAAACCCAGTCGTATCGTTTCTAGTGGGATGATTTCATTGGTCGCAATGTTTCCGAGATTAACATTGGTTCCACACAACTTAATAAACCAAACTTGCTGGGCTTTTTGAGGTGCTTCCCATAAAATTTTATCTTTGGGTATTTGAGTTAAAATTTCTTCAACCAAACCTTGTCTTACCTCACCGGAATCTCTGAAAAGCCCGACATTTCCACTTTCTCTCGCTTCTCCGATGACCTTCCATGCACCGGAATCCAACTCTGTTCGCATCTGATCGATCCACTTGTATGGTGGGATGATTTTGGCCGCATCTTTAGAACCTACTTCACTGAGCACGGTGTAATTTTTTGATATCCTCTGAATATAATCACATTTTTCGTCATGGGCCATGGTGATCGAACCATCACTTACCTCCACATGTTCCAAATTATATTTGTCTACAACTCTCATGTAATCATCAAATTGGTCTCTGATCACAAAGGCTTCAAAAAGGGTGCCTCCAAGATAACAGGGTATCCCGGCATTTTGATATAACTTAATTTTCTGATCAAGTTGGGAGGTGACATAAGAAGTGGCCCAACCCAACTTCACAATGTCTATGAAATCACCCGAAGAATCAATCATATCTTCTGCTTCACGTAACGAAAGTCCCTTGTCCATCACCATGGTATATCCTGATTCACGTGGCTTTTCTGTACGATCAGGGATGTTCTTTAAAAAGTAGTTCATTTTTGAAAATAAAATTAAATGCAAAAATACTTTATTTTAAAATTTAATCCACTTAATGGTCGTCTTTTCTATACTGATCTATGATTTTAAAAAGTGCTTTTTGCGTCGTTAAGTCTTCAAAAAAAGCATAAACTTCCGCATGCCCATCGTAGTTCAAAATGAGCGCCTGCTCTAAAAAGATCATGGCATCTTTGTACCTTCCATAGGCTAGTAAATAGACTGCCTTTCGATATAAATAGGTAGACTCATCAGGCATTTCCGATAAGCCCCTATCTATGACGCTCAATGCCCTATTGTAATCTCCTTGATCATAATAAATACGAGACCAATCCAGCCAAACGGCAGGCTTTACGGATTCCAATTGACTTAATTGTTCATAAGTCTCAAGCGCTGACACACTGTTTCCTAAACTGTATTCTGATGCCGCCAATGAATTTAAATAAGCTTCATTGAGCGGATCTATTTTTATGGCTTTTTTAAAAAAATGAGTAGCTTCTAGCCAATTTTCTTTGAACGCCAAACAAGTCCCTACTCCAAACCATGCCTGGTGATACAGCTGATCAATTTTGGATGCTTTTGTGTAATAACGGATGCCTATCTCATACTGGCCCATTTTCTCATAGCAGGCCCCCATGTGGCAATAAAGCTCAGGTCCAGGTCCTTCGTATTCCAAAGTCAACAAATAAGAGGCTATGGCTTTATCATATTTTTGGAGATTCATATAGGTATTTCCCATATTAAAATGGGCACTACTGAAAGTCTCGTCAATGGCTGCAGCAAACTCATACGCATCAATTGCTTTATCAAATTGTTTCAGCTTATTATAAACAATGCCCATATTGTACCAGGCGTATTCAGAATAGGGGTCTGTATCAATAAACTTTTGATAGTAGGGGATACTTTTTTGCAAAGCTCCCATAATTTCTAGGCAATAGGTTAATTCATAGAGTACACTCTCATTATTTAGATTAAATTCCATGGCCTCTTTATAAGCTTCTGTGGCCTTTTCAAAATCTTCTAATCCTTGATAAGCCAAACCTATGTGATACAAAATTTCATCCCGTTCCTCTGACATAGGAAGAATTTTTCTAAAACAGGCTACTGAGGATAAGTATTCTCCTGATATGGTATGCAATGAGCCTTTCTGCATCAATAGATCCACATCATTGGGTCCATAGATTAAGGCATGGTCTATGCAAGAAATGGCATCAGTCAGCCTACCCATTCTAGTTAAAATTTCAGCCTTATCTGCAATTAAATCAGTAGAATACGCATATTGCTTTAGTCCCAAGTCACAAGCCTTCAATGCCCACTTGATTTTATCTGATTCCAGATAAAAATTAGTGATGGCCAAGAAATCATCCTCATCGAAATATTGATTGTCACCCATTTTTAAATACGCCTCAAATCTTTTGACTAATTCTTTTTCTTCTTTTTTTCTGTGATGTTCCATCATGCTTGTCTGAGAATGAATGATCGATAAAATTAACTTAAATTTAAACACTACTAAAATGATGCCAGTAAAAGTTATCCACTTAATAGGCAAAAAGAAACTCTATTTACTCACATATTAATCTCCCCTTCAGTAAATTAAGAGACACAATGACAGATTTTTTTAAAGCTATAACAGACCTTTGTAAGCTTAAAGTCTGATCAGATTGTACGTATATTCATGACCTTTCCGCTTCGAGATCCCAAAATATGATGGTATTCCGGAGTAATAACACCTAATTTAGAAATATATGATTCAATCCTGCGGAATTAGAAGATAATTGAAGAATTTAGTATTTTCAAGAAAATATGGGTGATTACTACCAAACGAAAAAAGAGACAGAATTAGGGGTATTGATTGCGGTAGTTGAAAAACAAACTCCCGATAAACTTGTCAAAGAGCATTTAGATGAACTGGCATTTCTCGCCAAAACCTTAAACATTAACATAAGCCGAATATTTGTTCAAAAAATTGAACGACCCGACAAAAGGACATACGTAGGAAGTGGTAAACTAGAAGAAATACAGTCTTTTATCAAAATGGAGAAAATAAACCTCATCATATTTGATGATGAGCTATCTCCTTCTCAGCTCAGAAATATCGAAAATGAGGTGAAAATTAAGGTTTATGATCGCAGTTTGTTGATTTTAGATATTTTCCTTCGAAGGGCCCAAACGGCTCAGGCAAAAATTCAAGTGGAACTGGCTCGATTTCAATATTTATTGCCTCGCTTGACGCGAATGTGGACGCATTTGGAAAGACAAAGAGGAGGGAGAGGCACGCGAGGAGGCGCTGGAGAAAAAGAAATCGAAACTGATAAAAGAATGGTGCGCGATCGCATTACTCTTTTGAAAAAACAATTAACAAAAGTAGAACTTCAAGCAAGTACCCGAAGAAAATCCAGAACTGGGATTGTCCGAATTGCTTTGGTTGGATATACCAATGCAGGCAAATCCTCCTTGATGAATTTACTGGGGAAAGAATCTTTATATGCCAAGGATGAACTCTTTGCCACAGTAGATTCTACAGTAAGAAAAGTCGTAATTAATAATCTACCTTTTTTACTTTCTGATACCGTAGGTTTTATTCGAAAACTCCCACATGACTTGATCGCTTCCTTTAGATCCACTCTGGCCGAGGTCAGGGAGGCAGACTTATTATTACACATTATAGATGTTTCTAGCCCCGCGTACGAAGATCATATTAAGGTGGTAGAACAAACGCTGGTGGAACTTGGTGGAAATCAGATCAAGAGAATCAATGTTTACAATAAAATTGATCAATTTACTGAAGATACCCCCCATCCAGAAAATGATACCAAAAAAAAGTCTATCATGATCTCTGCTAAAACCAAACAAAATTTGCCCGCTTTAAAAAATCTGATTTTTGAAGAGGCCTTGATAGAGCATCTTAAGATATATCCCAACTATATACAACCACAATCCTTTTAGATTACACGAAGATGTCTATTTTTGCGCAGCTGATATTTTTGGTCCCGTAGTTCAACGGATAGAATAGGAGTTTCCTAAACTCTAGATGCAAGTTCGATTCTTGCCGGGATCACTTTTAAATTTTTATGTTTCAAGACGGCAAAAATGACATTATTTAAAGACTATAATAAAAAAAGAATATGTTTAAATATTGGCCTTTGATATCTTAACTTATGAAATAAGGATCTCGATACAGGTAATAATAAATTCAGGTCAATTAATTTGATATTCCGAATTTTTAATTGCAAATTTCAGCAAATTTTTTGTTTAATAAAGTCTTTTGTTAGGCTCTTACAACTAAACAGTCAATAAAGAATAACTTGCTTTTTAAAAAACAAATGATTGTAAGTTTTACCTAGCTCGAGAAAATGCAACCTTCTGCTCGCGATTCTCATTATTAATTTAATGGTGATTAACGGACCTTTTTTATAAAATTAATAATTTATTATCCTCTATTTGTGGAACTCAGCATAACGAAAAATGTCAAGAAATAGACTGAACTCAAATATCCAATCTCACTTATGCATAGATTAATTATCAAAGACCTTTCCAAAACTTATGCCAATGGTGTCAAAGCCCTCGACGACATATCCATTGAAATAGAAAATGGTCTATTTGGTTTATTAGGGCCCAACGGGGCTGGTAAATCTTCTCTGATGCGTACACTAGCTACGCTTCAGGAAGCAGACAGCGGCTCGGCAAAACTCAATGACATTGATATTTTTCAACAACCCCATGAACTCCGACAAGTACTGGGGTATTTGCCTCAAGAATTTGGTGTTTATCCACGCATCAGTGCAGAACAATTGCTCAACCATTTGGCAATTCTAAAAGGTATCACCAAGACTTCAGAACGGAAAGAAGTGGTAAAATATTTATTGAATAAAGTCAATCTTTATGATCAAAGGAAAAAAAGTGTCAAAGGATTTTCAGGAGGTATGAAACAGCGCGTAGGCATTGCCCAAACTTTATTGGGTAATCCCAAACTCATTATCGTCGATGAACCTACCGCAGGTTTAGATCCAGGAGAAAGAAATCGATTTTATAATTTATTGGCGGATGTGGGTAAAGAAGTCATTGTGATTCTTTCCACCCATATTGTGGATGATGTACGTGAACTTTGTACCAAAATGGCCATCATGAATGAAGGGCGTATCGTTTATCATGGTTCCCCTGATGATGCTATGAATGCCTTGCAAGGAAAAGTGTACCAAAAAATAGTAAGCAGAGAGAACTTAGATACTTACGCCGAGCAATACCAAATTATATCCAATAAAATGGTGGGTGGAAAACCACTCATACATGTCTATAGTGATACCGATCCAAAAAATGATTTTGAACAAGTCAAACCCAATCTTGAGGATGTTTTCTTTTCGAAAATAAATACATCTCATCAACTTGTTTAATCATTAAAACCGTACTTTTATGTTCAAGCATTTCTTTTTATTTGAAATAAAAAATGCATTAAAGCAGCCGATGATCTATATCTTCTTAGGTCTGCTAGCACTCCTGACCTTTGGGGCCACCGCAAGTGATAATATCCAAATCGGAGGTTCTGTGGGGAATGTGCTTAGAAATGCGCCCCATGTGATCACGGTATATACTACCGTAATGACCATTTTTGGCTTATTGATGGCTGCCGCTTTTTACAATAATGCGGCCTTGAGGGATTTTAGTAATGAATTCAATGAAATTTTGTTCAGTACTCCTCTAAAGAAATCAAGTTATTTCTTCGGGAGATTTTGTGGGGCCCTCCTACTGTCCACGATTCCCTTACTTGGTGTTTTTCTGGGCGCTGCGCTGGGTTCTATCGCGGCCCCACTGTTTGGTTGGATTGATGCTGATCGTTTTGGTAGCTTTTATCTGGAAACCTTTACCAACAATTATTTTCTTTTTATCCTGCCCAATATGTTCATCGCAGGATCTGTCATCTTCGCTTTGGCCAATATCTGGAAAAGTACGGTGATTTCTTTTGTCGGTGCTTTGGCCATCATCATGGGCTACATTATCTCTGGTAACTTAATTTCTGACATTAACAACGAAACATTAGGTGCCCTTTCGGACACATTTGGTATTCGCGCTTATTCTATTTATTCAAAATATTACACTCCTATTGAAAAAAACACCTTGAGTCCTGGTTTTAGTGGTCTCCTTTTGTGGAATCGTCTGATATGGATTTCTTTCGGGGGCATCATACTGTTGGCTTCTTATCTCAATTTCTCCTTCCAAGAAAAAAACAAACGGATCAAAAAGCAGGAGAAAGCAACAGAAAAGTCAACAGAAAAATTCATCCTCCCAGTCCTAGAAATTGACTTTGGACGATCCAGCGTGTGGTTGCAGTTTAAGAGTTTTTTCCTGATGAACTTCTTAAGTATAGTCAAAAATGTCACCTTCAGAATTCTCTTTCTTTTCAGTGCCATACTTCTCATCACTGGTCTTATTGGAGGTTTCGAGTATTATGGCCTTCAATCCTATCCCTTAACCTACAAATTGATTGATGATATTGATGGGAATGCCAGTCTTTTTGTGATCATTATCTTGGTCTTCTTTAGTGGCGAACTGATTTGGCGGGACCGAAATAGTAAAATTCATGAAGTCATTGACGCAACCCCACATACCTCCTTAATCAGCCTAGCAGCCAAAACTTTATCCTTGATCAGCCTTACCGTCTTACTGCAGCTCTTTTTCATTTTTTGTGGCGTTGTCTATCAGTTGGTCAATGGCTATTTTCGGATCGAATTGGAAGTCTATTTCCTAGATTTCTTATATGCCAATTTCTTGGCCTATGCCATTTGGAGCGGAGTCATGATCACCATTCAAGTCTTGGTCAACAATAAATATATTGGCTATTTTGTCTCCATTGCCGTGATCTTCATTTGGAGCATTGTCTTAGAAATATTTGATGTCTCCAGTTTCATGCTTACGATCGCAGCAGGGCCCTCCACACTATACTCTGACATGAACGCCTTTGGACCCGGCCTCTATGGTGCCATGATGTTTAATCTCTATTGGATTTTATTTTCAATTTTGTGCTTATTGATTGCAGGAGCCTTATGGAATAGAGGACTGCGCAGTTCCTTAAAAGACCGATTAAATATTGCAAAAAAACAAGTACCTAGAAATTACAGACCCCTCATTTTTGGTACCGCATTTGTCTGGCTTGTAGTCACTGGATTTGTTTTCTATAACACTCAAATATTAAACCCTTATAAAACCAATGATGAATATGAACAGATGGCTGCTAACTATGAAAAGAAGTATAAAAAATACGAAAATGTGCCGCTCCCCAAAATTGTAGATGCCAAATATAACATTGATCTATTCCCCTATGAACGTAATGTCGATATGAAAGCCATCTTTAAAATAGTCAATGAAACTCAGGTACAAATTGATTCTGTTCACTTCAATGTTGATAAAGATTGGTCTCCTGCTTTTGAGCTCCCAAATGCTGAGATCGTTTTTGAGGATAAAGAAATGGGCTATCTAATCTTTGGTTTTGATGAACCGATGCTTCCCGGAGATACGATGGAAATGATCGTAAGCAGTCAATATATTTCTAAAGGCTTTAAAAATGGCAGAGGTAGTACCAGTATTATCAATAATGGTACTTTTTTAAATAATTTTGAAATACTTCCCTCATTGGGCTATGATGAGGGGCAAGAACTTTCGGAAAAAAATACGCGCAAAAAATATGATTTAAAACCTAAAATCAGAATGCCTAAACTCGAAGCAAATTGTGGTGCCAACTGCATGCGTAACTACTTGTCTCAAGGCGCCTCGGATTATATCAATTTTGAGACCACCATATCTACCGCAGGAGATCAGATTGCCATAGCACCCGGATCACTGACCAAATACTGGGAAGAAAAGGGGCGTAATTATTATCAGTACAAATTGGACCATCCTTCTCAACATTTTATGTCATTCATATCGGGAAAATATGAAGTCGCTAAAAGGAAGTGGCAAGGCATAGACATTGAAATTTATTATGACGCTAAGCATCATGTGAATATTGAAATGATGTTGGATGCGGTAGAAAGGTCTTTGGCTTACTACACTGAAAATTTTGGACCGTATATGCACAAACAATGTCGCATTATAGAATTTCCAAGGTATGCTACTTTTGCACAAGCCTTCCCCGGAACCATGCCTTATTCTGAGGCTTTTGGCTTTGTTGTGAACCTCGAAGACGAAACAGAAAATAATGTAATAGATGCCGTTATTTCACACGAAATGGCGCACCAGTGGTGGGCACATCAAATCGTAGGTGCGAACATGCAAGGAGCGACGATGTTCAGTGAAAGTTTTGCAGAATATTCGGCATTGATGACCATGAAAAGTATTTCCAAAACGCCCATGAAAATGCGCGAATTCTTAAAATACGATCATAATAGATACTTAAGAGGACGGGGCGGTGAAATTGAAGCCGAACAACCCTTATATAAGGTTGAAAATCAGAGCTATATTCATTACGGAAAAGGCGCTGTCATCTTGTATGCCTTGCAAGACTACATTGGTGAGGAAAAAGTCAATCGGGCGATGCAAGGGTTTTTGGAGGAGTACAAATATCAACCTCCACCCTATCCGACCTCGTTGGACTTCATGAAATATTTAGAGAAAGAAGTACCCGACTCTTTACAATATCTGATAACCGATTGGTTTAAAGAAATTACTTTATATGACAATCGAATGACATCAGCCGTTTATGCCCCTTTAGAAAATGGAAAGTTTGAGGTTACGCTAGAAATTGAGTCATATAAAATGCGTGCCGATAGTCTCGGGAATGAAACTAAAATAGCCATCCATGATTGGATCGATATTGGGGTATTTACCGATGAAGAGGAGGAACTATTACTTTATCAAAAAAGGGTATTGATTGACCAAGAACACATGAATTTCACATTCGAAGTGGACTCATTACCGATGAGAGCGGCTATTGACCCTAGGATGCTCCTCATTGATCGAATTTATGATGATAATATTAAAGACATCAAAATGAGTGAATTGTAACCTCCCTTTTGTCATGAAGTAAGCGTTTAATCTTTTGAATCATCGTAAAAATAGGATTTAACATGAGAAATACCCTTCATCTTTTTTTGATGCTTTCCCTATTTAGTTGTCAATCAAGCACACCGAAACGCGAGGAATCTGTCAATGAAAACATCAGATTGAATCAGATTGGATATCATCCAAAATCAAATAAGCAATTTATACTCACAGACACAGCCGCGACGCAATTTCAATTGCTCAATAACCAGCAAGAAACAGTTTATACGGGTCGCGTAATGTCCAATGGCAATTGGGGGCCATCTGGGGAAGCGATATATATGGGTGATTTCAGTAGTTTTGAGGCCTCCGGCACCTATCAGGTCGTCGTGAATGAAAGCGCTTCTTACCCCTTTTAAATCAAGGCCAATCTCTACCAAGAAGCCTGGCATGCCTCTATCAAAAGCTATTATTTTCAGCGGGCATCCCTTCCCATTGAAAAGGAATTTGATTCCCTCTTTCATCGAGCTGCAGGACATCCAGACATCCAATGTTTCTATCATCCTTCCTCTGGCAAAACCAGTGGATTCTTGGCTTCCCCCGGTGGGTGGTATGATGCTGGCGACTATGGTAAATATGTAGTCAACGGTGCCTTATCGACTGGTCAAATGCTGCTATTGTGTACGCTCTATCCGCAGGCCGTTACAGACCAGGCCCTCCATATTCCCGAAAGTGGAAATGGGATCAGCGACCTTTTAGATGAACTTAAATATGAATTAGATTGGTTACTGACCATGCAAGATGAAGATGGTGGGGTCTTTCATAAGCTCACTGCCAAAAATTTTAGTGGCTTTGTTTCTCCAGAAGCTTATGACTTGGATCGCTACGTGATTGGCAAAGGGACCGCTGCTAGCTTAGATTTTGCTGCTGTGCTTGCTCAGGCGGCCCGATTGTTGGCACCCACAAATGAGTTTTGGTCTCAAAAGGCTTTAGAGGCAGCAGAAAAAGCTTGGAAATGGGCTCAATTTAATCCAAAGGTGGCCTTTTCCAATCCTGATGATGTTAAAACGGGTGAATATGGAGACGCTCAATTTGCCGACGACTTTTATTGGGCGGCAGCAGAATTGTATCTTGCTACCCAAGAAACAATGTATTTAAACTACCTCCAATCAAACAAAGAAACTTATCAGCACCAACTGACCAATAGCTGGAAGTTTTTTACGAGAAATGTGGGCTTCGCTTCGCTATTAATTCATCAAGAACTCATAGATCCCAAACTCTATAAGACACTTAAAAATGAGCATTTGTTACTCTGCGACAGCTTGCTAGAGGCCATCAATCATCACCCCTATCGTATCGCATTGAATACCTTTGAATGGGGGTCAAACAGTGACGTTCTCAATCAAGCCCTACTTTTATGTCTGGCACATCAGCTTACGGCTGATGAAAAGTATTTGATGGGTGCCGAACAAATAACAGATTATATTTTTGGAAAAAATGCAACGGGCTATAGCTTTTTGACAGGTTTTGGCTCAAAAAGAGTGAAGTTTCCTCATCACCGGCCTAGTGGGGCTGATCAGATACTAATGCCCATTCCTGGTTTTATCGTTGGAGGCCCTAATGGCGATCGTCAAGATCAGCAGGAGGTGACTTATAACTCTACACTTCCAGCAAAGGCATACCAAGATGTGCAATCCAGTTATGCCTCCAATGAAGTATGCCTAAATTGGAATGCTCCTGCAGTATTTGTGCTGGGTTATATACATCAAGTCCGTAACTGATCTCCTGAATAAAGAGAAAGCCCCCACTAATGGATTGGGAAGGCAGGCAGAGCTGAAAGAAAAATAAGAAAAGGAATAAGACAGATTCTAAGATATTAACAGACATCATTAGTATATTTTTGATGTATATTAGAATCTAAAAGCCTCTATTTATCAAATAGCATTGCTCCTTATCTAACACATCTCATATGCAGTATTACGCCTTTATTGGGTGGGCTTTTAAACCAGATAACAATTACCAACCCGTTATTTATTAATGATAGTTGTTATCTTTATATCTAATTTAATTGTTCTATCATCTAAAATAAAAACTATGCCCACTACATCCTAAATACAATTGATTTTTTTAGATGTCATGAAAAGCGAGTTAAGTGATACTCGTTAATAATTTTTGGTCTCCTACCAGCACTCCAAAAATATAAAGTTTAGCTACTCTTTGATATTTAAAATTTTCAAAAGTTTACATTTTCAACCAAAATCAACCAATCATAATGTATAAGTTAATTCTTTTTGGACTTTATGTCCTTCCATGTCTAAGCTATGGACAATTAGAAGTTAGTGGAATAGCAATAACAGAAAGTGGAGAGGGAATTCCATTTGCAAGTGTACTCTTGCTTGATCCCTTAGACTCCTCATTAATAAAAGGTCAAGTAACCAATGAATCCGGTCATTATAGACTTGAAGATATCTCAGCAGGTGATTATTTCATCAAGATAAGTTCTGTAGGCTATTTAGATTTTTCTACCCCCATATTCAAGATCAAGGAAGCAAATTCGCCCTATAAGCTAGGT
>DBBU01000028.1 GCA_002292365.1 Flammeovirgaceae bacterium UBA976 | reverse complement strand
GCAAATTCGCCCTATAAGCTAGGTAAAATAAAACTTTATGAGAATGTTGCACTTCTCAATGATGTTGTTGTGAAGGCAAAAAAACCGCTATATGAACAAAAAATTGATCGAACCGTCATCAATGTAGCCAGTAGCATTAGTCGTGCTGGTGGAACGGCACTAGATCTACTTCAACGGGCTCCGGGGGTCACCGTTGATAAGATGAATAAGTCCATTGCTTTATCAGGAAAACAAGGAGTAAGAATCATGATTAATGGTAAAATTTCACGCCTTCCAATGGATGCCTTGCTAGAAATGATGGAAAGTATGAATTCAGATAATATTGAAAGTATCGAATTAATTACCACACCGTCAGCAAAATATGATGCAGAGGGAGATGGAGGAATGATCAATATTGTCATGAAAAAAAATGAAGATATGGGAAAAAATGGTAATATCTCACTTATAAGCGGTTATGGTAATAGAGCCAAATACGGTTCTTCCATAAACTTTAATTCAATCACACAAAAAGTCGCTTTTTTCAGTGATTTTTCATTTAGGAAAAATTTTCAAAAACAATATATAGACACCCAGTGGCAACTGCTCACTGAAAGTGGAGAAATTAATACAACAACAATGGCAAAGAGGAATCCAATTGAAGGAATGCTCAATGGAGGCATGGGAATTGAAATAGATCTTAATGAAAATACCACCCTAGGAGGAGCTATTAATTTCTATGGACGAGATTGGGATATGGACGCCAAAACAAATATTTTAAGAGCCAATGAAACTCGGTCAATTGAATCACTCAATATGTATACTTCAGAGCAAAATGATTGGGAAAATATTTCTGGTAATTTAAATCTTCAGCAGAAATTTAATGATGATCACGTATTATCGTTTGATATTGACCAAATCAATTATCGCTCTAATAATCCAAATGATTATCTTATTGATTATTTTGACGCATTAGGAGATGTAAAAGAAACGGGCGCCCTGAGAAGTGGCAAATTGACCAAAATAAAAATCAATACCATAGCAACAGATTTCTCAGGAAAAATAACGAATCTAATATCTTACGAAATAGGTGCAAAAGGATCTTTTTCTGAATTATCCAATGATATGTCGGTTGATAGTTTGCAAACGGGTATTTGGTTGACTGACTCTGAACTGACCGCATTGGCTGATATGATAGAAAATATTGGAGCTGGATACCTATCTGCCAATATAAAAGCAAGCCCAAACCTTGATATACAAGTAGGCATCAGATATGAACATACTAAAACAAATATTAATACACTCACAGAAAAAAACATCGTAGATCGTAATTTTGGTAAATGGTTTCCAAGTATCTTTTTCAACCACCGAATCAATAATAACAACAGCTGGGTTGCCTCTTATAGTAGAAGAATATCAAGACCCTCATTTAACGAACTGGCACCCTTTGTTGCTTTTTCGGATCCCAATAGCTTATGGACAGGTAATATTGCGTTATTACCTGCTTTTACAGATGCCTATAAAATTGAATATAGATATAAATCCATTCTATTGTCTGGGCAATACAGTCATGATGAAAATTCTATTGTAAGATTTCAACCTAGCATCAGTGGCGATAATAAACAAGTGAGTACTTCTGAAAACCTGAATTATCGAGATAATTTTAGTTTGGTCTTATCTTTTCCCTTAGAAGTTACAGATTGGTGGGAAATACAACTCAATGCCATTGGTAATTTATTTTATATTGAAGCTGAATATACCTCTAATACCTATAACTCTTCGATGCAGAATTTAAGTCTAAATAGCTCTCAAAGATTCAAAATATCGGAAAGTATCACTGCCGAAATTTCTGGATTTTATCAAACTAAACAGTTTTGGGGAATTATGGAATTTGCAGCTTTTGGTGCGCTAGATTTTGGGATAGAAAAAAAACTTAAGCGCTCCACCCTAAGAATGTCTTATAGCGATTTACTAGGTACAAATATTTGGCAATTTCGTACCGAAGTCCCCAGTGAAAATTTGAATAGTTCAGCAAAAATCAATTTCGAAACCTCTATCGTAAACTTGACTTATTCATTTCGGTTTGGAAATGATCAGCTCAGAAAACAAAAAAGAAAAAGCAGTGCCCAAGAAGAAAAAGAAAGATTCTAGTATATATGATTCCCCTGATTACGTATACCTTAACCATAAAATGAGTGTTATCTATTCCCTTTTTTGAATGATGAAAGTTCCTTTATCTTTAGACTTTCTTAAAAAATATTCTCAGAATGAATAGAATTTTAGCTTTTACCTTTGTTTCCTTGTTGATTGCTTGTAGGCCAACATCACAAAATAAATATGAATTACTGAACAAAGATGATGCGTTCAGAGCTGAAATTAGCACCCGTGCGAAAGGTTCTTTTGTCGAATTGAGCGAAGGCTATACCTACTACCGAGAAGCTAATAAAAATTCACAAAAATCAACCGTGATACTTGTGCATGGCTTTTCTGTCCCTTCCTATATTTGGGAGAATACGTATGGGGCTTTGATTGAAAATGGATTTCACGTGGTGGTCCTCGATCTTTATGGAAGAGGGTTTTCAGACAATCCAGATACCGATTATACCGATCGCTTAATGGCCAATCAAGTA
>DBBU01000047.1:71276-73640 GCA_002292365.1 Flammeovirgaceae bacterium UBA976 | reverse complement strand
TACACCAAAACCTCCTCAAATTACTCCTATTTTTAGAGCTATAATATGTCATTATTTCCTCTCTTTTCTCTAGCCCTCCTCCTCATTGATCTGGTCCTTGAATGTAAAGACAATAATCTTCATTTTTCAAAAAAAGATCAATGTACAGCCATGATTAACAGTCGTAAATTAGAGGAGTTTGGGGCTTATTTTGAGGTGTTAGAGAGGGAAGTATTTCATGAAGTTTTAAGGTGAGAATGATCCTTGATTTTAGATATGGGCATAAAAGGAATGTCGTAGTGATATCAAGGCTACTCAAATTTATACGCACATAACTTCGGTACATTTGAAAAATATATAAAGTCCTCTGACGATTTAAATTTTTTCTAACTTCGCACATAAGGGAAATAAACGTAATACGTATATTTCCTTGTTATGCACAATTAAAAGTAGGGTAACTCAGGCTTCAAACGGTATAGATGTATATAAATCCTTTAACAAGTTAATTATGAAAACAAAACTATTACTTGCAGTATTTACAATTATTGCATTTTCAGTTATAAGTAATGCCCAAACACAAACAACAGAAACACTAACTTTTGACAGCGAAGACAGAGAATATATTATATATACACCAGCTAGCTATGACGGCTCTGTTGCATACCCTTTATTATTTGCCTTTCATGGTGGTGGTGGATACGCTGCAGACTTTATACAAATTGCAGACTTTAGATCCATTGCAGATACAGCTAATTTTATATTAGTTTATCCTCAGGCGCTTGGAGATCCTACAGATGATATTCCTGGATCACCCAATTGGATAAGAAAAAACCAACCCGCATTTGATGATTTAACATTTGTAGATGCATTATTGGATACTATAATTACGGGCTACAATGTTAATACGACTAGAGTTTACGCAACGGGATATTCGCTAGGGGGTGAATTTACTTTTGAATTAGGTTGTAGATTAAATAACCGAATTGCCGCAATTGGAGTTGTTGCTAGAACAATGGGGGTTTCTGCTTATAACAACTGTACTCCAACTCACTCAACTGGAGTAATGACAGTTTTAGGAACAGCAGATTACAACTCATTGTATGATGGTGTTATCTATCAAGGTATTGAATATTATAAATCTGCAGCTGATATGCACCATTATTGGGCTACCCAAAATAACTGTGACACTAATCCTGTAACAACAAATGTTGCAAATACCAATACTACAGATGGTTCTACAGTTGAAAGAAACACCTGGTCTACAGAAAACGGATGTACTTATGTGGAAGAATTAAAAGTAATTGATGGTGGACATGATTGGCCAGGAAGTTTTGGAAATATGGATATTGATGCAAGCGCAGAGATTTGGCAATTTGTTTCTCATTATGACATTAACGGAATAATTGGATGCATAACAACATCAATAAGTGATATAAATAGTTCACTAGATCAATTCAAGGTATTTCCAAATCCTTTTGATCAGGAGCTTACGATTGAACTAAAATCTAAACAATCTAATGATTTTTCGATATACAATATTATTGGAGAAATAGTAACCAGTGGTACATTGAATTCTCAAGTTAATACAATCGATTTATCTTCATTAGGTCCTAATGTTTATATTTTGAATATTGAAAATGAGTCCATAAGACTGATTAAAACAAAATAAAAGTGCATAACAAAACCTAAACAGCATTGAAACGCAGTTTAGCTAAACGTTGGCAGTAATTCAAAATCGCTGACTAATTACAGACTAAATGAAATAACAAAATGAAACTCACTAAGAATAATTTAGCCATAAGCCTCATAGCAATCATCGGGTCGAGCGCCTACCTGGGAAATCTTATTAACATGGGATTGGTCCATGCACCTTATTGACAATCTCTTGATACAGACTCCTTTATAGCAGATTTTACCCTGAAATTCCCATTACTCCTGACCACATTACCCTTGACCATGATTCCATCCATTATTGGAGTTGTTACTTGCTTTATTTGGTATAGAAAAACCAAAGCTAGCAAACCATGGAGGATTGCTCTTTACGGAGTAATTGCAGGATTTCTAATCTCAGCCATTTACCATATCCCAACAAACTTCGGCTTTTTAGGAGGGGAATTTACGCAAGAAGCAACTGCCATAAGACTTCAATGGTGGGTCAACTTACATTGGGTTAGAACTGCGTTTGCCTTGCTAACTGCTGTTTACTCTGTGCTCGGTTTCAAAACAACCATTGAAGCCAAACTCTAAGAATCAATCCATCTAAATTATAAAAAATACTACTCATTAGGATTAGAATAAAAACCACTGGCACCTGGTCCCCACTCATGTTACTATCCAATTATTAACCTGCCTAATCAAAGGAACACATAAAAAGCGAGCGCATGG
>DBBU01000047.1:0-71135 GCA_002292365.1 Flammeovirgaceae bacterium UBA976 | reverse complement strand
AGGGAGGTATTTCATGAGGTGTTAAGATGAGAGTACGCTATTTAATTTATATATAACCTCTTGGGTGTGATGACTCTAGGAGTTTTTTTTTATATTACTATCTTAAAATTTTTATCAACCATCAAATCATTTAGTCAAGACATTATGAAAAAAGAATTAAATAAAAAAAGTAATCAAGTAACTGTCTTAGTACAAGGTTCATATACCGTAGATAGTGACGTGTTAAAGAAATTTATTCGAGAAGAGCAATGTCCTCTTTTTTATAGAATAGATGATTCAGGAATTATCAGATTTGATTTTTTTCTAGATGAGAGTAAAAAAACTGGTACATTAATTGAAATATTTAAAGATTCACAAGCTTGGGAAGAACTTGGAAGCAAAGTTTTAGGCTCTCCAATAAATGTGAAATTTAATGAATTGTTTAAAATTGAAAAAATCACTGTATTAGGAGATATTAGTGAAGCCTGGAAAACAAAAATTCAAGCTATGAATCCTATCGTTCAATCTTATATTGGTGGTATTAATTAAATTCTACTTGATTTAAAGGAAAATTTATTAGATATCTTCTAAAGATCCATAAGGCTTCACATTCAGGATCATCAATGTCGCAGCTCCCGCTAAGGTGTGGTGACTCTAGGAGTTTTTTTTTATATTACCTTCTTAAATTTTTTATCAACCTAAAAATCAATAAAATGAAAAAAATATTTCTTTTAATAACTACTTTATTAATCTCAGCAGCACTATCAGCCCAGACCAGGGGATATGCCGTGAATGAGATCAGAATCAAAGACGGAAATGATAATGAAATCATAGAGGCATATGAAAAAGTACAAGAGGATGTAAAACTAACTAACGGTAATGTGGCTCTGCAACGAATTTGGAAGGGATCTGATAATGGAATGACCCATCGCATGATTTGGGCTTGGGATTTAGGAACAGAGTGGTTTACTGGACTTGATGATAATAAAGCAGAAGCATTTTGGGCAAAAATGGGTAATTACATTGAAGAATGGGGAGAATCATACTCGGGAAGAATTCTGAGTTGGAAAGGTGGAAGTGATAATGCTGATGATCATAAAATACGTCATGTCTGGGATTTAAAAGTTAAAAATCCAAAACAATTTAAAATTGGGCATGATGAACTAGTCAAGAGATTTAAAAAACAATTTGATGGACGAATGGTGAGTTTTGGTACTTATGATTTCAATGGACCAAATGGTGCAACCCATTGGGTAATGGTGTCTGGAAAAAGTAATGAAGATCATATGATGCTTTATGATGAATTACAAAAACAAGATGACTTCTACACTCTTTTAAGTGAGAGAGGAGAAGTTGAAAGCTTAAGAGATGTCGAATATGAAATACTAAAACTTTATTAGTAATATTAAAAAGACCCTAGTTCATATAATTAGGGTCTTTTTTTAACTCCCACAGGCTTCACACTCAGGATCATCAATGTCGCAGCTCCCTCCTGCTGCCTCTAGCTTGAGCTTGTGGATTTGATCCTTGATATCCATATCAGCGAACATATCTCCAGTTAATTGTGCTTCAAGTTGGGCTATCTTTTCTTCGTTCATTTCTTGGTTTTGAACAGTCTCAATTTGTAATTGAATCACTTTATCTATTCGATTAAAGTTAACCCCAAAAACCATATTATGGTTCTGAAAATCAAGACCAATGGTTGGATTACCCATCATATCCTTCCCCTTTCAACTTCATATCGGCAAACACATACCCAGTTGAATCCACTGATACGCACCAACAGAGAATTTGTACTTTTTCTTCTTGTAGAGTCCCTTGACTTGTGCGTAGCTTAAATCCATTACACAAAAATAAATTGGACTAGAGCAATACCCTCTGGTGAGAATAATTCACTAAGGGTAGGTAATCTTACTTAGAATAAGAAACGTAATATTATTTACTGCCCTCATTTTTTATGGTTCTTTAAGTCAAAACAATAGAGGTAAAGAATATATTTAGCTATCACTAGTTATTGTAAATAATTAGGGAATAACTATATTTGAATTTTAAAAGCACTAATTATGAAAATAAAAATTATCTTTTGGATTGCTGCAGTGGCAACATTTCTTCAAGCACTTCCATTATATATCAGTATGTTATCTAAGGAATTTAAATTGATGTTAATTGGGGATGTTTTTGGAGAAAGTCCTTCTTCTGATGCCATAGTTATGTTTGATCAATTCGCACTTGTCGTTGGTTTACTCGCATTAGGATTTAGTTTTATTTGCATTGGTGCAACTACATTTAAAGATTTAGAAGTATTGAGACGAGTTTCATTTCTCTTATTTGTATTTTCTGGCTTTTTTGCGCTTCCTGATTTAATCAGTTTAACTCAAGGGAATCCCACAGCCCCATTACCTGTAATTATATTAGGACTTACCAACATGGTCCTACTATATTTTGGACACAAAAAAGGAGTCGTTTAAACAGAAACTAATTTTCTTGGGAGAAACGAAAAAACCTAACTAAATTAAGTGGTAGTTTAGGTTCTGAATTTATTCTAAATTTCATAGTTTCAAATACGATTTTGAAGTAGATGAAAAATTCAAAAGTGTGTAATCAAATAAAAGTGGAGTCTTTAGCTACTTCTTATCCTTAAAGTCGTTTCTTCCAACATAGTCTTTGGCATCCTTGTAGAAGGGAGATGAAGTGTTATCTATAGAGCTCATATAATCCTCCATAAAGCATTTTATTTCCTTCCAAATAAGAATTATAATTCTATGCTGATACGTCTTCACAATAGCTTTAAAGCTTGTCTGTAGAGAGGTTGTATTAGCCCTTCTAAGCTACTCAATTAAGGATAAAAGAAGAACTACTACCTAGTATAAAAAGGAGGATTAAACTCTCTCTGATATACCTCCTCTACCTTCTCACTGATCTCTGATATGATGTCTTCTGAATCAATCTCTACCTCTGAATATTCTCTGTATCTAGCCTTTAATCTTGAATAATATTCATCACTATGAAAAGCATTTCTAGCTTTAAGATCTTTAATCATGTTATCCATGTAATCAAAACCTTTTGTTCTCGCTAAATGAACTAAGAGTTCCTTATCAAAATCTTTAGGAGATTTAATGTTATGAGTATTGAGTACTATTTCTTTACTTGGTTTCTTCTCAATTCTGTTGTAGAAGTTATACCACTCCCCAACTAGCTTACTGTACATAGCATCTCCATATAAATCTTTAATAGTTATCTTATTCAGTTTAAGATATCTCTTGACTGCCTCCTGCAATACCATTTCATATCTAAGTACATTTTTATTCTGAAATTCTAAAGGGACCAATGAACGTGTCTGCTTAGCCCACATAACTTTATCATAAAATAAAAGCTTCTTTGATTTTTGACGGTAGTCAATAGAATGTGGATTTTCTAATCTATTAAATCTCTTAAGATTACCTAAATAGTCATAGTAAATATTAGGTTCATGAGTAGTGATAAAATTAGTTGATAAATCTATCCTTGAAACTTTACAGAGATTGACATCTAGATTTAAATCATCAGATAACTTTTCAATGGCTTCTGAGGTTGTCTTTTGTGAAAGAGTTTGAAAGTTGTTACCAAAATAATATTTAGGCAAACTTCCTTTAATAGTTAATTCTCCTTCTCGAATACAGATCCTTAAATTATCTAAGTTTCCATAAGTACAAGTAGAGCCTCCAGAGAATTCTGCATAACTAACTTCATTTAACTTATAGATGATCTCATCTGTATTTGGACGATCATTATCTACAAAGTCGTAATAAAGATGTAAAGTATCGTACATCTATATATTGATAAAAATTGTCAATTAGTATTGATTACTATAATGTATCTGACCAACCCATTTTCAAAAGATCAGATTTTGTGAATCTTTTTTGGGTCCCAACGGTCAAATATGGGATCTTGTTGTTTTTAACTAGGTTATTAAAGGTAGGTCTAGATATTTTCAAAAACTCTGCTGCCTCACTTGTTTTGAAAATCTCCTCTTGAAAGGTTAACTCTTTTTTTACCTCTGATATTAATTCATACTTGAATGCTTTAAAAGCCTCATCATCTATGTTGAAATTGAACATTTTTATTAAAAATTAAATTTAAAAAATTAGAATTCATGCAGTACTAATGACCAAAATAGGATTCATTTATACTGTATTTAGCAAAATTTGTTCATATTCAACGAAATGTCTCTCCTAAGAAAAAATCACTCCGAATAGGTATAAAAAATGGTAAAAATTGATAGATTTATTGGACTGGGAGTTCTGAAATGAGGAATTGAAACAGTTTACGGCAGCTTTAACAACAGTAAGTATTAAAAAAGCCACCTAAAATACTGTTTATCAGTAACNNGTAGTCCGTAGGGGAATCGAACCCCTGTTACCAGGATGAAAACCTGGCGTCCTAACCCCTAGACGAACGGACCATTTTATTCAAATCAGCCCAGTCTTAAAGTTTTATTTGACCTTCCTCCGATTTTTCGAGTGGCAAAGATAGAGTTCTCATCATTATTTGCAAATAAGCATTCATTTTTTTGATTGAATTTTTTGAAATTCAATCATGAAGCCAATCAAGATGTCAAAGACCCACATCATCGAGCTATTCATGAACTTATTTTACTCTGACTTCATTATCATTTGGAATCTGTCACCATATAAACCTAAAAAGCCCTTATAATCGATTTAAAGCAATTTTATAATTCAAATAACTCATGAACTGAAAATCAATTTTATTCAAAATCCATTACCCAAAAAAGAAGTTGTCTTAAAAATTAGAAAATACTTGTAGGGTAGTTTGTATGGACGTCAACTAATGATAACTTTGCGCACTGAAAACGCTTAATGGGTTAAAGTTATTAAAATGTCTAAAACAAAAATCGCAATAAATGGATTTGGTCGAATTGGCCGACTCGTCTTCCGTGTAGCAGCACAGAATGAAAATATAGAAGTAGTAGGAATCAATGACCTCATTGATGTGGATTATATGGCTTATATGCTTAAATATGACTCTACACATGGTAACTTCAAAGGGGAGGTAACCGTTGAAGAGGGTAGGTTAGTTGTCAACGGCAATGCCATTCGAGTAACTTCTGAACGTAATCCTGCTAACTTAAAATGGGGAGAAATAGGAGTAGATTATGTAATTGAATCTACAGGTCTCTTTTTGAGTAAAGAATTCGCAAAAGGCCATATAGAGGCCGGTGCCAAAAAAGTAGTCATGTCTGCGCCTTCCAAAGACGATACGCCGATGTTTGTCATGGGGGTTAACCATACCGATTACCACCCAGATATGCAGTTTGTATCTAACGCCTCTTGTACCACCAATTGTTTGGCACCTATCGCCAAAGTACTCAATGATAATTTTGGTATCAAGGAAGGCTTGATGACGACGGTACATGCAGCCACAGCTACCCAAAAAACGGTAGATGGCCCTTCTATGAAAGACTGGCGCGGTGGACGTGGTGCTTATCAAAATATCATTCCTTCTTCCACAGGAGCTGCCAAGGCGGTGGGTAAAGTCATTCCTACTTTAAATGGTAAATTAACAGGCATGTCTTTCAGGGTACCCACAGCTGATGTATCTGCAGTTGACTTAACGGTAAATCTTGAGAAAGCCACCAGTTATGAAGAAATATGTGCGGTCATGAAAGCTGCTTCAGAGGGACCTATGAAAGGGGTTTTGGGTTATACCGAAGATGCTGTAGTGTCTAATGACTTTTTAGGAGATTCAAGAACTTCCATTTTTGATGCTGGTGCAGGCATTCAGTTGTCCCCTACCTTTGTAAAGGTGGTTTCATGGTACGACAACGAATGGGGTTACTCATCGAAAGTGATTGAATTGGTCCGTTACATGGCTTCAAAATCATAAAAAAACTTATAAAAAAAGCCGCAATCCTCTAGGTTGCGGCTTTTTTTTCTATTTTAAGTTATGCTTGAGCCAGGTAAGCTCGTATTGATTCAATGGGCGTTCTCATCGAGACCTTGCGTCAGGATCTCAATAATATGATCTTCAATATCTGAAAGCATCAAATGCTCAATGTTATCGATATCTTCAGGTACTTTACATACTTCCAAATATTCAATATCGTTGATGGCCGCTTCCTCTCCTATCAAAGCCTCCAACATCAAAAAAGTGGCGCCCATATAATGCTCTTCGATCTCCTCCTTAAAATCATCAAAGCACACTTGGATCCCGACCAAATCTGGATACGCATCATGCAGCAAAGGGATCACAATGACCTCTTGAGGATCAAATGATTGATCCTCATAATTAATGACTACCGGACCCAATTGTGCAGGTTTGAAAGCAATAACCTCCCAATCCTCCATAGAAGGTGCGGCGGCTACAAGTTCCCTTACCTGCGGAAAAAAATCCGGATCTCCCGCAGCACTGATAATCAATGCCCCACGATGATCTCCTTCCTCTCCTCCGATTTCAAAGAAAATCTGATCACAAAACTTGTTCAACTCAAACTGCATTTCATCGACCGCTGCATCTCGCAACTCATGCTTAATTTCTCCAAGAGTCAAATAACGAGACTGGTGTTTTAAAAACCAATTCCAAAAATATTCAGGTTTATGCATTAGGCAATATTGGTGTAAACGGCTTGAACATCGTCATCTTCTTCGATTTTATCGAGCATTTTTTCAATTTCAACCATCTGATCCTCTGAAAAAGATACCGGTGTGGTGGATATTCGTTGTAACGAGGATTTTTTTACGGCTACCTCAAGATCCTCCAATGCACTTGATAAGCTACCAAAAGCCGTATAATCCCCCGTCACATAGACCTGACCATCGTGTTCCTCAATTTCTTCAAGTCCAGCATCAATGAGCTCAAGTTCTAACATTTCTAAATCAATTTCTGCTGCTTTTTCAAACTCAAATACGGCTTTGCGCGAAAACATAAACTCCAATGAACCGGACGGGGTAAAGCCTCCCCCTGCCTTACTAAAATAGGACTTAATATTGGCTACAGTTCTATTGTTATTATCCGTCGCACATTCGACAAATACCAAAACACCATGTGGCCCTTTCCCTTCAAAGGTAACCTCGTCAATAGCCTCTGCATCTTTACCAATGGCACGTTTGATGGCATTGTCAATATTATCTTTAGGCATGTTTTCAGCCTTGGCATTTTGAATCGCAGCCCGCAATTTACTGTTCATTTCAGGCTCGCCCCCACCTTCTCTTGCTGCCATCTGGATGGCTTTAGCCAATTTAGGAAAGACCTTGGACATCTTATCCCAACGCTTTTCCTTTGCGGCCCGTCTGTACTCAAATGCTCTTCCCATTTTTTTACTTATTTAATACAAAATAAAATAAAGTCTCCTTCAAATTCAATGTTCCTTCAATTTGAATCTAAAATTTAAGGCAATGCCAATCAACACCAAGGCAATCCCTATGTAGGTCAGTAGATTGAAATACTCATTAAAAAGTACAAAGCCAAAGATCAAGGCATATACTACCCCTAAATAATCAAAAATAGCTACCTTAGAAACTTTGGATTGTTGATAGGATTTAGTCATGAAATATTGAGCCATCTGTGTGGTAATGCCTACCATTAACAAATAAAACCAATCCCAACCTTCTGGTTGTACCCATAACCACAAGGAACCTATCAAGGATAGGGGAAGTACGACGAAGGGGAAGTAAAACATGATCACCAAAGGATGTTCTGTCACACTTAATTTTCTCACCAGATTATAGGCCACACCACTAAAAAAGGAAGCTAAAATACCTAGAAATAAATGGGTCCCAGAGATCCGCGTATCAAAGCCTTGGATGATCAGAATGCCCACGAAGCTCAATAAAAAAAAAGCAATCTGAGCTGGATGAATTTTCTCTTTCACCAAATAAACCCCAATAAGGGTAGTGAAAATAGGAGTTAAGTTCGTCAAGGTAGAAGCCGCCGCCAACGGAATTTCATGGAGTAAATAATAATTGAGAATTAAGGCCGTGGCGCCTACCGCACCACGTGCAGCCAAAAGGTATCTTTTATTGCCAAAAATGGGGATTTTTTTGGGAAGTAAATAAGCTAAACTCAAGGTCAAGGATATTAAAGCACGAAAAAAAACAATCTCAATGGCCGGGATATCGGGAATATACTTCACAAAAACTTTCATTAAGCTAAAGGCCAATGTCGCGAGCAACATATAACGGACACCCAAGGGAATTTTCATTTGTATTTTATTGTAATTTAAAGAATTAAAACTCATACTTAGTATCACTTAAATCTCATTATCACTAGAAATAAGAGCTTCTGAAATTAAAATTTCTAGTTCTATTTTATAAAGCCTTATTTACTGAATCATTGCTTATTCTGGAAATTATAACTAATAATGAAATACTTATAAATTATTTTTTATTGATTTGATAACACATCTAATCGCAGTTTAGTATTTTCTTTTTAAACTAATAGTTTTTCGTAATCTCATGAAGAGGATATTCTCTTTCAAGTGAATCCACTTTACGGCATAAAAAAATCAAAATACGATTTTTCTCACGTTAACTTTAATCAATGAAAAAAAGTATTCTTACCTTTTTATTTCTTTTTATGGGCCTGCAACTTTATGCACAGCGTCAAGGCCTCTTGTTAGATCAAAGCGATCGAGAACCCATTAAAAGAGCCTATATTTTCAGTAGAGATACGGTTCAAACCAATGATCAAGGTGTTTTTTATTATCATCCAGGTCGTGAAATTTTAATTCAAAGCATGGGCTATCAAGATCTCCAAATACTGGCTTTGGATACTCCATTAGTCATATTATTAGCTCCCGGTCCCATCCTGCTCAACGCCATTACGGTCAATGACTTTGGGATCCCCCAAAGGAATCAAATCTATCCAGGTACCATCACCCAACTATCCTCAAAAGAAATAAGTACCAGCGATCCCACTTTGATGACCGCCCTCTTCAATCAAGTACCGGGAATTTTTATGCAATCGGGAGCCTTGAACACCAACAAAATCACCATGCGTGGCGTAGGTTCTCGCGCAGCTTTTTCCACAAAAAAGATCAGAGCTTATTACCAAGACATTCCCCTCACCAACGGCAGTGGCGAAACCACCATTGAAGACATTGATCTCAATACCATTGGGGCGATTGAAATTCTCAAAGGACCCAATGCCAGTATTTATGGAAGTGGGCTCGGAGGAACCTTGATCCTCCACCCAAAAAAAACACCCTTGGCATCACAGTCACTTTCAACAGCAGCCACCGTCGGTAGTTTTGGGCTTTTGAGAAACAGTCTGACCTATGCCCTCGATCAAAACCAAAGAAGTATATACCTGTCACTCAATCGTCAGCAAAGTGATGGCTATCGTGATAATAATACCTTCAAAAGAAATACGCTCTTGGCCACCTCGAGCCTCAATACAATCAAAAATACCTTCAACTTTCTGATGTATTATGTGAATCAATATGCCGGTATACCGAGTTCATTGAGTGAAACAGATTATCAAAATGAACCCACCAAAGCCGCGTTCACTTGGGGCCAATCTCAAGGGTTTGAAGATTATGATAAATTTCTTTTTGGGAGTTCATGGAAGCATACCTATCACGCCGGATGGACCCAACACGTGAGTCTGTTTGGTTCCTTTAACCAAAGCTTTGAAGCCCGACCCTTCAATATCTTGGAAGATCAAATATATGGGGTCGGCCTTCGTGCTCGACTCATCAAAAAAATCACCAAAACCCAACATCAAGTCATGGCTGGACTAGAGACCTATCAAGATGCCTATCATTGGAAAACGGCTGAAAATCTGTATGCCGATTTTCCTAATACGGGAAGTGTTCAGGGAGCATACTTATCAGAAAATGAAGAAATCAGACGATACTACAACGTGTTTTTCGAGGTTAATTTAAAGCCGTTGGCTTTCCTGAATATAGACCTCGGATTGAACCTCAATCAAACCTTTTATGACTATACCGATGCCTATGACTTGGACAGTATAGATCAAAGTGGAAATTACCAATTTCAGGCCCGCTATTCTCCCAGAATAGGCATTTCACATACCTTTCGGCCCGGACTCACTCATTTTGCCCTTATGAGTCACGGTTTTTCACCGCCAAGCTTGGAGGAAACATTAACTCCTGAGGGAACCATCAATCCCGATATAAAACCAGAAACGGGTTGGAACTTCGAATGGGGTATGAAAGGGCATTCATGGGGCAAAAAGCTGACCTATTCCTTCTCTATTTATCAAATGAATATTCGTGATCTCCTCGTATCTAGAAGAACGGCCGAAGATCAATACACGGGTATCAATGCCGGCAGTACGCGGCATAGAGGCATTGAACTCAGTATCAAAAGTCGCTTGATTCAAACACTTAATTTCACACTCAATCAAAGTTTAAATTATAACCATGCAGCCTATAAGTTTGAAGAATTTGAAGAAGAAATTAATGGTGAACTGCTACGCTATGACGGCAATGCACTTACGGGGATTCCAGTCAATCAATTGAGCCTTTCTTTTCAAGGAAATTTTAAGGAACGCCTCTATACGCACTTAAGTTACCAATACTTTGGTCGTATGCCTCTGATCGATAACAACAGTCTCTATTCGACTGCCTATCAAATCACCAGTTTTCAGATCGGTTGGCAGCCCACAATCTTCACAAAACTCGATCTAGACCTAAGCTATCGCATCAACAACCTATTTAACGAAGTCTATGCCTCCATGCATCAAATCAATGCCCGAGCCTTTGGTAGTGGTAGCCCGCGATACTATTATCCTGGTTTGCCTAGAAATCACATGATCACTTTGAAAATGAAATTTGAACTTTAAGCCATTCGTCCATCCCGCATCACAAGTTTTCGATCCGCCATGTCGGCAAGTTCTTCATTGTGCGTGACGATCACAAAAGTATGGCCCAAGTCATCCCTGAGTTCAAAGAACAACTTATGTAAAGCTCGCGCATTGGCAGAATCTAAGTTACCTGAAGGTTCATCTGCAAAAATGATCCCAGGTTGATTAATCAAGGCACGTGCCACGGCTACGCGGTGTTGCTCCCCACCAGACAATTCCGAAGGTTTGTGGGAGGCTCTTTCTATGATCCCCAAACGATCTAAAAGCTCCATTCCCGATTTTAAAACTGCCGCCTCATTGCGATTCCCTATAAATCCAGGGATACATACATTTTCGAGGGCCGTAAATTCAGGAAGTAGGTTGTGAAATTGAAAAATAAGACCAATGTGATCGTTCCGGAATTTAGCCAACTTATTAGATGAAAGTGAAAACAGGGCTTGCCCCTTCAAGCTGACAGATCCTTGATCGGGCTGATCCAAGCTCGCTAAAATATGAAGCAATGTACTTTTGCCTGCTCCAGAAGCTCCGACAATAGATATCACCTCTTTCTCGGCTACTTCCAAGTCGATTCCTTTCAGCACTTCGAGTGCCCCATAGGTCTTACAGATGTCTTTGGCATAGAGCATGGCTACAAATATAGGTGTCATTTGTTTTAATGAACTTGATTAAACCCGAACTATGAATTAGATTCGCAAAATAATCAAGAAAACAATTGTGCTTTCCTCTGTTTAGAATTTAAAAAATTGATCCATGAATATCCACGAATATCAAGCAAAGGAAATTTTAGCGCGCTACGGCGTGACCATCCAGCGCGGAAAAGTCGCAAGCACGGTCGATGAAGCGGTGGCAGCGGCACATGCCATTCAAAAAGAAACGAGCTCAGAATGGTTTGTGATCAAAGCACAAATCCATGCCGGAGGCAGAGGAAAAGGCAACATCAATGAGACCGGATCCCATGGCGTAGTTTTAGCCAAAAGCATAGACCAAGTGGGACCCAAAAGTGAGGCAATTCTAGGGGGCACACTGATCACTCACCAAACAGGACCCGAGGGTAAGAAAGTCAATAAAATACTGATTGCAGAGGATGTCTATTATCCTGGTGCTTCTGAACCCAAAGAATATTATCTATCAATCCTCCTGGATCGCGCACAGGGTCGAAATGTGATCATGGCCTCCACTGAAGGGGGGATGGATATCGAAGCCGTCGCTGAAAATACACCAGAGAAAATTATTAAAGAATGGATAGATCCTGCCGTTGGTCTGCGGCGTTTTCAAGCACAAAAAGTTGCTTTTGCATTGGGTCTCACAGGTATGGCTCTAAAAGAAATGGTGAAGTTCATTCAGGCCCTTTATATCGCCTTTGAACGGACCGATTCAGCGATGTTTGAAATCAACCCTGTGCTCAAAACCTCGGACAATAAAATATTGGCGGTAGATGCCAAGGTAGATATTGATGATAATGCTCTCTTTCGGCAAAAAGAAATCTTACAACTTAGGGATTTATCAGAAGAAGATCCATTGGAAGTAGCTGCGGCCACGCATGGCCTCAATTATGTGAAGTTGGATGGAAATGTGGGTTGTATGGTCAACGGTGCTGGACTTGCCATGGCGACCATGGATATGATTAAACTTTCCGGAGGTGAACCTGCCAACTTTCTTGATGTGGGAGGTGGGGCCAATGCCGAAACAGTAGAAGCCGGGTTTAGAATTATCTTGAAAGATCTCAATGTCAAAGCCATCCTAGTCAATATTTTTGGAGGAATCGTTCGGTGTGACCGTGTCGCTAATGGCGTGGTTGAAGCCTATAAAAAGATTGGTGCTATTGAGGTACCTATCATTGTCAGACTTCAAGGAACCAATGCTGAAGAAGGGGCTCAAATCATTGAATCCTCTGGATTGAAAGTAACCTCTGCCATCTTACTCAAAGACGCCGCTCAAAGGGTTAAAGAAGTATTGTAAGCTCTTATTGGACTTGAAAGATTTAACAGCTCATACAGGTTGATTTTATTTACATGAAGATGCCTTGATTTAAAACACATGATCTGTTGTGTTTTTGATTGACTCAGTAAGTCAATTGAGACTTTTCATAAAATAAGTTGCTTAAATTAAAAAAAATCAATAAATTGAAAGGTGAGTAGATTTTAAAAAATAATCGCTCATTTTTTCTTCATATTATTTTGGTAAATGAACTGGGCTATCAAATTGATAGCCCATTCTTTTAAATTTAAGCTCGATCAAATTTTCACTTATTTTACTTGTTTCCCCATGAAAATTAAACTTGTTCTTACCCTAATCATTTTTTGTCTTGTGTCAATGGCGTTCAGTCAATCTGCAAAACTCACGAAAAAGGCCCATCTCAACGCAGAAAAAATAATGCCTAAAGTCATTGAGTGGCGCCATGATATTCATGAGCATCCAGAGTTATCAAACTTAGAATTCAAAACAGCTGCTAAAGTAGCCAAGCATTTAAAAGATTTAGGTCTCGAAGTCGAGGAAGGAGTAGCCAAAACGGGCGTAGTAGGTATTTTAGTAGGAGACCAGTCAGGGCCAGTAATTGCCTTGAGGGCAGATATGGATGGCCTTCCTGTGACAGAAAGAGTGGAACTCTCATGGGCCTCAAAGGCGACCTCCATATATAATGATAAAGCAACGGGTGTCATGCATGCCTGTGGTCACGACACGCATGTAGCCATACTCATGGGTGTCGCTGAAGTCCTAAGTGGCCTAAAAAAAGACCTCAAAGGAACCGTTAAATTTATTTTTCAACCCGCTGAAGAAGGTGCCCCTCCAGGAGAAGAAGGCGGCGCTAAACTCATGATCAAAGAAGGGGTCATGATGAATCCAAAAGTAGAAGTTGCCTTTGGTCTGCATATTTCTGCCGATACTCCCGAGGGGATACTTACCTACAAACCCGGTGGCCTTCTAGCTGCAGCGGATCGTTTTGTTATTCAGGTTAATGGAAAACAATCTCACGGGTCACAACCTTGGGCTTCGATAGATCCCATCGTCACCTCTGCGCAAATCATCAATGGCATTCAAACCATCATCAGCCGACAAACTGAACTCACCAAAGAAGGTGCCGTCATCACCCTAGGAATGATCAATTCAGGGATACGCAATAACATCATACCTGAAAGTGCTGAAATGATCGGGACCATACGTACCTTGGATACACAAATGCAAGATAAAATTCATGCTGATCTGATCCGAACGGCTACAAAAATCGGAGAAAGCATGGGTGCCCAAGTGACTGTAGATATTGAACGGGAAGTTCCCGTAACTTTCAATGATCCGGCCCTGACTTTCAAAGCAGCAAACTGGCTCAACCGCAGTCTGGGGCCTGAGCATGTCCAGTTACAGCGCGCCATTACTGGAGCTGAAGATTTCTCGTTCTTTGCAGAGAAGGTACCTTCTTTTTTCTTTTTCATCGGAGGATGTCCAAAAGGATCAGATCCAGGTCTGGCGGCTCCACATCATACACCGGACTTTTATGTCACCGATTCAGCCATGATCACAGGGGTAAAGGCCCTGTTGGGATTGACTCTAGGCTACATGAACGATCCTTTGAAATAATTTTTCTCTTTTGCTTTTCTTGATGTTATTTGATCCGTATTAGGCATCTTATAATACTGGTAGTTCGGACCTGCCGGCAGACTTAGTGATACTCATTTCCAAAATAGCCTCCAAAGGATTTAGACCCTTTTCATCCGATGATCTGTGGCGTTTGCATTTAGTTAACCATAAGTACCGGTCCGCCTTTCACATATATGCTCTGATTACCTATTTTGCTAGATAAATCGAGCATCAACTTATCAACCCTGACCAAAATTAATCTTATAGATCTCCAAAGCAGTCCTAAATTCATACTTATTCTATATTATCATTACCGAAAAGCTACCCATACAACCTTTCATCCTAAATTAGAAAGCTCTATTTTAAAAATTTCTTAAATTCAATTTTCTCAAAAAAAAATTATGAAAAAAACATCCAATTATCTCGCATTGCTCACGTTTCTTTTCACCTTGACCCTGAGCTCTTCATTATGGGCGCAAAGAAAGCAATCAAAAACAAAAATCATCCATCAAGAAATTCCAATAAGCAAACTCGGTGGATTGGAATGGAGAATGGTCGGCCCTTTTCGCGGAGGGCGTTCGGCTACCGTAACGGGTGTCATTGGTCATCGCAATTTATATTATATGGGTACCGCGGGAGGTGGTGTTTGGAAAACTACAGATGGAGGTCAAACTTGGGAAAATATTTCGGATGGATTCTATGGCGGATCTATCGGTGCGATTGCGGTCAGTGAATCCGATCCAAATGTCATATATGTTGGTGAAGGAGAGGAAACGGTCAGAGGAAACGTCTCCTCAGGCAGAGGACTATGGAAAAGCACCGATGCGGGCAAGACCTGGCAATCCATAGGACTCAAACAAAGCGAGCACATCGGTCGCATTCGTATTCATCCAACTAACCCGAATATGGTCTATGTCGCTGCCATGGGAAATCTTTGGAAACCCAATGCCCAGCGCGGTGTTTTCAGATCTAAAAATGGTGGGGAAACTTGGGAAAAAATATTGTTTGAATCAGATAAGGCCGGTGCCGTAGATTTAATTTTAGATCCCAATAATCCAAGAATTCTTTATGCCAATACATGGGAAATAAAGCGCAATGGCTACCGTATGGACAGCGGAGGGCCTGGTAGTAAACTTTGGCAAAGTACAGACGGTGGAGATCATTGGAAGGAATTAACTCATAAACCAGGCTTGCCTGAAGGCGTTTGGGGTATTTCGGGTGTAGCTGTTTCCCCATTAAACTCTAACAGAATATGGGTCATAATAGAAAATGCCAAAGGTGGCGTTTATCGATCGGATGACGGAGGAGAAAACTGGACCTACATCAGCTCAAAAAATGCATTAAGACAACGCGCATGGTATTATTCACGCATCTACGCAGATACACAAAATGAAGATCGCCTATATGTCATGAATACAAGTTATCATCGCTCCAATGACGGAGGTAAAACTTGGGAGGGTTTCAATTCGCCCCACGGTGATCACCATGATCTTTGGATTGACCCCCAAGACAATCAGCGCATGATCATTGCCGATGATGGAGGTGCCCAAGTGTCAGTGGATGGCGGCCTCAATTGGACGACTTACCACAATCAACCCACCGCCCAATTTTACCGCGTTACAACCGATAAGAGTTTCCCTTTCAAAATACTCGGCGCCCAACAAGATAATTCGGCCATCAGGATCTCCCACAGAAGCAGTGGGAACGCCATCACCGAACGAGATTGGGAACCTACAGCAGGCGGCGAAAGTGCGCATTTGGCCCCGGATCCAAAAAATCCAGATATTGTATACGGAGGTACCTATAAAGGCTATATGAACCGAAAAGATCACATTACGGGTCAATCACGATCCACTAATGTTTGGCCCTACAATCCCGCCGGATCAGGCGTGGAAGTAATGAAATACCGCTTCAATTGGAACTATCCAGTCATGTTCAGTCCAAATGATCCCAATAAACTCTATGCCGGATCCAATTACTTACATGAAAGTGTAAATGAGGGGCAAACCTGGCGCGTGATCAGTCCTGACCTTACTCGAAATGAACCGCATACCTTAAAATCATCTGGGGGTCCTATTACCCAAGACAACACCGGTGTAGAATTTTATGGTACTCTTTTTGCTATCGCGGAAAGCAAACAAGAAGCAGGCGTAATTTATACAGGAAGCGATGACGGTTTGGTCCATGTGACCCGAGATGGGGGTAAAAATTGGATCGATATCACCCCTCCAATGTCACCAGAAAACAATATGATTAACTGTATTGATGTAGACCCACATCATCTAGGCGGCGTATATATAGCGGCAACTGCTTATAAATTTGGTGATTACACCCCCTATCTCTACAAATCCAGAGATTATGGGCAAACATGGACCGTTATTACTTCAGGTATTGAGAAAAATGATTACACACGAGCTATCAGAGCAGATTTAGTACGTCCAGGCCTCTTGTATGCAGGCACAGAATGGGACCTCTATATTTCATATGATGACGGTGCCCATTGGGAAAACTTTAGGTTGAACCTACCTATTGTAGCCATTCGAGATTTACACGTTCGTGAGGAATATTTAATCGCAGCTACACATGGACGCTCCTTTTGGATGATTGATGATTTGGGGCCTGTCAGACAAATAAATGATGAGATTTTGAACAAAACAAATCATCTCTACGCTCCCAAGCCTGCCTATAGAATGGCGCAAAGTGGGAGACGTGTCAATACCAAAATAGAAGGTGAAAATCACCCCAATGGGGCTTTACTCAATTTCTTTATCGAAGATGAAAAAGCAGACGTACGCATTGAAATTTTAGAAGCAGATGGATCCTTGATCCAATCGTATTCCAATCAATCAAAAGAACGATCTTCAAAACTAGAAGTAAAAGCTGGTGGAAATAAATTCGTATGGAACCTACGCTATCCTGGCTTTTTAGCTTTTCCGGGTATGGTACTCTATTCTTCTCCTAATCTAGGACCCAAAGCGATACCCGGCACCTATTTGATCCGGCTGATCGTAGATAGCGATACCCTCCAACAAAATTTGACAGTTTTAAGAGACCCTCGTATGTCCAACACACCATCAGATTATCAAAATCAATTTGATTTTTTAATTCAAGTGAGAGATAAGGTAAGTCAGGCCCATCAGGCCATGCTCGATATTGAAAAAATCAGGCAAGAAATTAATTTTGTAAAATCCAAGATTAAAGATCCTATCTTACTAGATAAAATGACGAATTTTAAAGATCAGTTGACCGTTATTGAAGGTACCATTCACCAAACCAAAAACAGAAGCAATCAAGATCCATTAAATTATGGTATCAAAGTCAACAATAGGTTGGCTTTCTTATTGGCGGATCAGCAGCGGGGTGATTACCCACCAACGGATCAAGCCTATCAAGTCTACAATGAACTAGCTGCAGATCTTGATCGAATTTTAACAGAAATGAAAAATTTATGCGCCCAATCCATCCCTGATCTGAATCAAGCTTTAAACGGATTAGAAGCCATTTCTACACCTCAATAAATACTAGATATGAAAGATAAATATATCGGTGTATTTTACCATACGTCTATGGATTTAATGAGCAAGTATTTTTTGGATGGATACAGGACTGCGGCCAATGACCGCCAAGCCTTTCTTTTGAATGATAGGGCGCTCCATCAAAATGGGATGATCCAACATAGCCTGAAGCCAGTCTATGTTATCGGGATGCGAGGCTTTGTAATGTTCTTTGAATATCTTCTCTCCCCTTCTGATTAAATCATAGGGTATGATACCTAATTCTTTAACCAATACTTGTAGTTGGCTTTTATCAAGAGGTGTTTTGAGATATTCGATAACTTCCACTTCTAAACCCGCCTCCAACAACACCTTAAGAGCCGTACGACTTTTTCCGCATCTGGTATTATGGTATATTTTGACCATTAAGGATTTTTTTCTAAGAATTGTAAATTTACAACACCTCGACAACTAAATTATGATTAGTATAGATACAAATGTCTGCAGCAATGGTCAAGCTCTCACGAACCATCTCCTCAGCAGTTAGATGATCTGCATGTTTTTTAAGTGCTAAAGCCGCCGATTTTGCATATTGACTCCCACTACCAATGGAAGCTACATCTTCATCTGGATCTAAAACATCTCCAGTTCCGGAGATGACCAGCATTTCGTTTTTGTCCGCGACAATCATCATAGCCTCTAACTGCCGTAAATATTTATCTCTACGCCAATCCTTGGCCAATTCAACCGCAGCCCGCTTCAAATTACCAGAAAATGCACTCAGCTTTTCATCAAATCGATCCAATAAGGTAAAGGCATCGGCCGTAGAACCTGCAAATCCTGTAATGATGGTACCTTCAGCCAGCTTTCTTATTTTTTTTACATGGCTTTTGGCAACAGTAGCACCCATTGTCGCCTGTCCATCTGCTCCCAGGGCCATTTGGCCATTATGATAAACGGCCAATACCGTCGTAGATTTTATTTTTATTTGAGCCATAATATCATTTTGTAAAAAAATTCCGTCTGTTGCCCATCTAATTTATATCAAAATGCGCACAGGGTCCTCGAGCAATCCTTTCAGACTTTTTAGAAAAGCGGCTCCCACAGCCCCATCTACAGCCCGGTGATCGCAAGATAAGGTTACCTTCATGGTATGTCCTGGGTTCATAACGCCATTTTTAACTATCACAGCCTCTTTGATACCTCCTATGGCTAGAATACATGCATTAGGAGGATTGATAATTGCTGTGAATTCTTCTACACCAAACATACCCAAATTGGAAATACTAAACGTGTTACCGGTAAACTCTTCCGGTGCTAATTTCTTAGCAGCTGCACGTTGCGCTAAGTCCTTCACCTCTGATGAGATGTGGGCCAAAGATTTATTATCTGCAAACTTTACTACGGGTACTACCAAACCGTCCGGTATGGAAACGGCTACACCAATATGAATATGCTGATGCTTCTGCATTTTATCCTCTAACCAACTCACATTAACGTCAGGATGCTGCCTAATGGCACTGGCAACTGCTTTAAGTACAATATCATTGAAAGAAATCTTTACTGGAGACACTTCATTCATACTTACCCTAGCAGCCATAGCTTTATCCATGTTGATTTCCATGGTTAGATAGAAATGTGGGGCACTGAATTTGCTAGCTGAAAGGCGTGAAGCAATGACTTTTCTCATCTGTGTCAAGGCTATGTCTTCAGAAGCTTCGGCGCCGATGACCACTGGCTTCACATAATTTTCAGGGGTCCCTGCTACTGGGGCCGTCTTCTCCATCGCTGGCTCGAAAGTTTCTACATCTTTTTTGACAATCCTCCCACCATCTCCAGATCCGAGTAGGGTACTCAAATCAATTCCTCTGTCCTGAGCCATTTTTTTGGCCAATGGAGATGCTAACACCCGGCCATCGGAAGTAGTTACAGGGGCGACCGCAACACTTGGCGCTTCAACGGGAGCTGGGACTGCCGCTGCGGAAGCAACTACTGTTTCAACTTTCGGTACTACCTTATTTTCTGATTGCAATAAAGCCTCATAATCGGCATTTTCTTCACCTATGATGGCAATAATACCATCCACCTCCACAGCACTACCCGCTGACACTGCTGTGTACAATAAGATACCGTCATCATAAGATTCTAATTCCATGGTTGCTTTATCTGTTTCAACCTCAGCCAAAATATCTCCTGAACTGACCTGATCGCCTACCTTCATCAACCATTGAGCGATGACACCTTCTGTCATTGTATCGCTCATTTTAGGCATCCTCAAAACCGACGCCTTGATGCTGGAAGCATCGACGGCAGCCACTTTGGCGGGCTCAGCATCGCCTGTTGGGGCAGTTTCCGGCTCAGAAACCGGTTGCGAAGGCTCAGAAATGAGGGACTGAATGTCTTCGCCTTTGGCTCCTATAATGGCTATGATCGCATCCACAGCCACAGTGGCCTTCTCGGGAACGCCGATGTGCAAAAGTATTCCATCTTCATATGACTCCAATTCCATGGTCGCTTTGTCCGTCTCAACTTCGGCGAGGACATCCCCAGAGACAATCACATCTCCTTCATTTTTCAACCATGCGGAAATGACACCCTCAGTCATGGTGTCACTCATTTTGGGCATTTTTATTACTTCTGCCATTTCTATTAAATCAATTCTATAATTTTAAAGTTCAAAGTTAACCCAAGTCAGATTTTAATCAAGCAAGCAAAGAGATTATTTGAATGTCAGTTAAAGAATACTAAGGAAATTTGACCCCCACACAAAATGAAGTTGATGGAAAAGAACGCTTATATAGCTCCTAAATTACTTTTTAATGGCCAACTCCAAACCATATATCCTGCACTTTTTAGAAAAATTAAGCTTTTAACTCCCTATGTTCATGAAAGAATCATGACCCAAGATCAAGATTTTTTAGACTTGTTTTGGATGAAACAAAAAAGTAAAAAATTGGTCATTATTTCACATGGATTGGAAGGGAATGCAGATCGCGCCTATGTCAGGGGTATGGCCAATGCCCATTTTTCTGAAGGTTTTGACGTCCTCGCCTGGAACTACAGAGGGTGCTCCGATCAAATCAACAACCTGCCAAAAATGTATCATAGTGGAGCCACAGAAGACCTCTTAGCAGTCGTCAATCATGCCGAAAAAGACTATCATGAAATTTACCTGATCGGGTTCAGTCTTGGGGCCAACCTGACCCTCAAATTTTTGGGTGAACAAGGCGCTTATAAAAATGTGAAAAAAGCTTGTGCAATTGCTGCCCCACTGGATTTGAAATCTGGATCACTTCATTTGAACACACCCAAAAACTACCTTTATCAACGGAGATTCATGAGGTCTCTAAAAAAGAAAGCACGAGCTAAGCATGCCCAGTACCCAGAACTCTTCGATCTCAAAAAACTAGAAAATATCCATACTATTTATGATTTTGATGACTTAATTACTGCGCCCATACATGGGTTTGAACATGCTGAAGATTACTATAAGAAATGTAGTGCCAAAAATTTTCTCGAAAATATTCAAATTCCTACCCAAATACTTAATGCAATGAATGATCCCTTTTTAACACCAAAAATATTGAATAAATCCATTGCAGGGCATTCAGATCACGTTTCATATCAAATCACCTCTCAGGGTGGGCATTGTGGCTATCCTAATTTTACTGCAAAAACCTATTGGTCAGAGGCATTTGCCGTAAATTATTTTAAAAGTTAGGCTAAATTACACTTTCAAAATATGATTGACCGTTACACCCTTTCGACCCCTAAAGAGGTATTAGAAAAACATTTCAATGCCTCTTTCCTTAATAAGTTTATATCTAGGTACAATGCCGCACCGACCCAAAACCTACCCGTCATTACGCAAGACAATGCGGCTCATTTTCAGTATTTTAAATGGGGATTGATATCGAATTGGGCAAATAAAAAGAAAATGAGTCCTAAATTGTTTAATCTAGATACAGAAACCTTATCAAAAAAAGTGTCTCATCAAAAAAGTCTAAAATCGCATAGATGTCTGATCCCTGTCGATGGATTTTATATTTGGAAACCTTTTGCCAAAAAGAAAGCCGTCCCTTATTACATTTCTCGTACCGATAAAAAGCCCCTTGCTATTGCTGGGATTTGGGAAGAAAAAGATGATTTCAATGAAAAGGCGAATCATAGCTTTATCATGATCACGCAGCACTCCGATGAGCGAATGACCCCTTATCAAGAAAATATGCCTTTGTGCTTAGGTGAAAAAGAGATTGCCTCGTGGATGAATGCAGGCACCACGACTCCCCAAATTGAAGAAATCATCAAAGCAACGTATACATGGCCACTTACCGCACATCCGGTCAGTCCATTGATCGCGAACTTAGAAAAGGACTCGCCAAGTTTAATCAAACACAGTCAACCTTCAGATCAACACGGTAATTACACCTTGTTCCAATAATAAAATCATATCGCATAGATAAAATATTCAGCCTTTTTTGAAGAACTAAAATCCATTTATGTACAGAGTTAGAGTTAATCAACGCGATAAAGAAAGATGACTCCATGAGATTGCTGGAGTTTTTTGATCGCAAATCATTAGCGATTAATGAACGGTTAAAAAAAACCTAATTTTTTCATTTCATCCCTTTCATCAATAATGCGCTAATAATATTGTGATGTCGGTAACTTGATAACAACACTATTAAAAAAGAAGATTCAAAAACATGGTAAAGGTGAAAGGAACACCGTAGGTATCTATAATTTGATCCCCTGGAACATTGACCGATTGATTCAGTCTTATGTTGGTATAGTTGGTGATATTAAGCAATGAAAATCCTGTTTGAAAATTCAATTTGTTGATGTCAAAAGAATATTGGGCTGCGGCATCGGCACGAAAATACTTAGATGATATTGGCATCCTTCGATCTTGTGGCCTATTAGGAAAGCCAGATCCGTAAACATTGCTGATGGTAAACTGCCAAGGATAAAAGTCTAATATGGCCGCAGTTTTCAATTCGTGTTTTTGACTTTGTGGAGCTCGAAGTTCTTCTTCTTGCCCTTTTGGTTTATTGAACTTTTGAGTTACTTCAGCCAATGAATACGAAAGAATAAATCTATGCCTTAGCATTGATTTTTTCAAAAAAACATCTAATCCCTTACTCTTTGCAGATCCCACATTTAAAATTGAATTGAAATTTCGATTGAAATAAAATCTACTCAAACCATTGATGGTCTTGTAATAACCCTCTACATGCAATTCAAAATTATCAGGACGAAATGCCCAACCCAAAGTATGATGATTAGCATTCAAAACAGGGGTTTCTATGCCATCAGCGATTTGCCAAATATCTGATCGATTGACATAATCATCAATAATTGGACTTTTGTTAACAAATTGATTGTATATCCCCCAGCCTAAATAGGCACTCCAAAGTTTATTAATTTCCCATCTCCCATTGATTCTCGGCTGTAGATAAATTTGGCTCCTCATATTATCAAAAAAACTGGTCTTGATACCCCAATCTATGTACAGACGTGAGTTCCATTGCATTTGGTCATGTACAAAAAGATTAAATCTGGTAAGTGACTGAGATTCATTATTCAAAATATTAAATCCTTTGCTCGAAGAAATATAGGTTTGGTTGTTAATAATGGATAAACCTACTTGTAACTGATGAATCCCTTTTGCTGAAAACGCATGTTTCAAACTCAACTTAGCTTCTTCAATAGGGTTAGTCCACGTATCTTTAATTTCTGGAACTAGGGAATTATCATCCTCATAATAACTTGCGTTGAGAACGGCCCGATATATACTTTGTGTTAGAAGGAAAGATGAATGTCCTCCTTCTGACCATTTTTTAAGGTATTTGATGGCATAACCCGCTTGGTTGGAATTTATATTATTATCTTCAAACGTATTATCTCTGCCCGATCTGCCTTCTTTACTCTTAAAAGTTGAGTAATAATCATCCTTGCTCTGCAGATAACTCAAAGAAAGTTCATCACCTCCTTTAAACGTAGTATTAAATTTGGTATTGAAGTCCGAATAGTCATAATTAGATTTGATAAAATCATTTTTATCATTATGTTCGGCTGACCAATTTGTAAAATTGAAGTAGGTTTTACGCATACCTACTTGTAAGGATGCTTTATTGGAGAATAATGGAATATTTAGTCGCCCACTCGTAAGTTGATTGGTAAGGCTCAGTTCTCCGGTCAACTTGGTTTTGTCGCCTTGCGTCCCATCAATTTCAACAACACCACCCACTCTGTCACCATGTAATACACCGTAGCCGCCCTTGTAAACATTTACATTCTTGACCATGTATGGATTAATTCTGCCGACATCATCACTGATACCCCAACTGTTGAACATGATGATTTCATCGTATGTAACCCTATTTTGACCGCTATAAGAACCCCAAATAACAAAATCAGTATTCGATTCACCTGCAGCCAATATCCCTGGATATAGCCTCAGATTATTGAAAATTAAATTATTACTCATCCCTGGTGCCAAGGCATTATTGACATTATTAAACTGAATTTGACCTATATTCTTTCCTAAATGTGCTTCGCTCTTATTGTTACTCTCGGCTAAAAACACAGCATCGAGAAGCAGCAAATGAGGGGCTAATATCAGTTGAAGTTCATTTTGGGAAGTCATTACCGTATCCAACTGCTGATAACCCAAGCCCCAAGCAGAAATACTTTCAGAAAAATGAGCTGCTTGTACCGAAAACTTTCCATTTTCATCTGTTTGAAACTCTTGATCCCCTATCTTAATCAAGCCATAAGGAATTATTTCTTTTGAAGAACTTTCCATTAACTGACCTTGAAATAAATAAGTTGAGATAGGTTGTTTCGATGATAAAATAGTCGGGTTCGAAAAGAGATATACTTTATTGATCAAACTCACCTCTAGATCGCAATGGGCTGCCAACCTATGCATGAGAGTTTCAATAGATCGAAAATTTCCAGTTAATGTAACCTGACAATTTCTTGAAAAATCAGCATCTATAGATACCTGTACCCCATATTGATCATTCAAATCTAGTAAGATGTCATTAAGGGGTTGATTTTGATAATTCAGAGTCCAACCTTGTCCCTTAAGAGTGCCCTTACAAAACAAGAAAAAAAAAATCAAAAACAAATATTTATTGGACAAAGTGATCAAGATATGCGTCAATAAATGATCTTTTTTATTCGGTACTTTCTAGCTGTTTCTTTTTCAAAAGAAAATCCCAAACTATTACATATGATTTTTAATGTAGTATCTGCAGATTTGGCCCGATCAAAGAAACCGGTATAGTAAATATCGCTGTCTATCATTTCCATTTGAATATCAATATCATAATGACGCGCCACATCTGCCATCACTTTTGATATGGGCGTAGTATTATAATTAAATTTGCCAAGTCTCCATGCCATCACATCGGATTTGGACACTTTATGCTCAATCAATATTTTGTTTGATCCCACTTTTTTTAGATAATCTCCTGGATTTAAAATTGAGGTATTTTCAAAATGTTTTACTTGAACTTTTCCTGTTGCACAAAAGACTTCATATCCACTTTTTCGAGCAAATATATTAAAAGTTGTTCCCAGCACTTCAGTGGCATAACTTCCTGAGTGAACAGAAAATTTAGAACCTTTTTTCACTTCAAAAAATGCTTCCCCTTGCAGCATAACTTCTCGTTCCATCCACCACCAAATGGGATAATATTTCAACTGTGAATCTGCATTCAAGTGAACTAATGATCCGTCAGGTAAATTGTAGCTGATCAATTGACCCAATTTCACATTAATATTTTTCTCATAAAAGCGAGCTAATAAGCCCAAAACAAAGATAAAAACGATCATGGCCGCTGCACGCAAGAACATTGGATAAATGTACATTTTTTTTGGCTCATCAGAAGAAACATCATCCTTTAAATCTAAGGAAGCCCAAATCTCTTCTTTTGTTTTTCCATAATCTATGCTCGATTTAGAAAATAACATTTTATCCTCATCACTGAACTCATTATTATGCAAACTGCTTTTCATACTATTACGAGTTTTCTTAGATCTTTCAATGCAAAACGCATGCGCTTCTCGACTGCTTTCTCTGAAATCATCAACCGAGTGGCAATATCACCGTAGGTCATGGCCTCCATTCGACTCATAAGGAAGACAGCCCTACGCTTTTCTGACATCATCTTTAACGCATTTTCATATTTTGTCATAAGTTCATTGAAGTCTAATTGATTTTCGGTTTCATTAGATTCTAAAGGTTGTTTTAAATTGAGCTGATATTTGTATTCCACTTGTTTTTTTCGATACTCCGAGATCCAAAGTTCTTTGACCATTTTATAAAGTAATGCCCTTGTCTTGTCCTCTTCATAGGAAATTTTCTTTTTCCATACTCTTAAAAAAGCCTCTTGAACGATGTCTGTAGCCAACTCAGAATCTCCACAACGATAAGTGATGTAATTACGCAATTCATCAAACCAACGATCAAAGCATTCTTTAAATTTATCTTTCTCCAAGCAAGCTATAATTAAGCGACATGGCTCATCCATGTCGCATTTAATCTAAATATCCTAATTCCTTATCATTGGGAGGATCTCATATGATCCATCCCTGTTGTTCTCTTAACAATCCTTTTTTATCTCTTTAAAGTCTTCTTTAGTATTAATTTCAACCTTGACACCATCGGGATATTCTAAGCTGATAGGAAACACAAATGTGCCTCTTTCTTTCACCTCAAGATTGGCTTCATGCCAAGATTTTACCGCTGCTCGGTCCTCTTCACTTTCCAAGATGATTAAGGTGCTATCAGGCATCATCAAGGTAAATGGATAAACTATCTCAAAGCAATCTCCTCTCTTTCCATCTCGATCTTTGCCATTTTTACATCCTTCAGCAATAGCTTTAAGTTCTCCCTCATCGCTGATCGTCATTTCAATTCCATCAAAAAGTATATTTATAGGAAAAACAAATAAACCCTTCTCTTTAACCTCAGGGTGAGCGTCATGCCAAGCTTTAACCAATGCTCTATCATCATCGCTCTCTAAGGTAACTAGCGTACTGTCAGGCATTGTCAAGGTAAAAGGATAAACTACCTCAAAGCAATCTCCTCTCTTTCCATCACGACCTTTGCTATTTTCACATCCCTCTGCAATAGCTCTAAACTCATCCTCATCGTTGATCGTCATTTCACTTTCTTCAACCAAGATATTCAACGGAAAAACGAATAGAGGTCGCTCCTCTTCTTCAGGATTTACCTCATACCAAGCTTTAACTAAATCCCATCCTTCTACATCAGAAATTTCAATCTCCGAAACATCTGGCATTACTAGCGTAAAAGGATAAACAAAATCAAAGCAATCTTCTAAGGCTCCTCTATTGCCCATTCCCTTTTTTCCACCTCTTCTCCCTTGCTTAGCTTTAAAGTCTTCGTCTGCAATCAACATTCTACCATCAATATCAAAATAAGCAACAGATTTATTGGCAACCTGTCTTCCCTTATGCTTTCTCAAGTCAACCTGGTAACCCAATTCTGGAGCTAATTCACTTTTAGAAATATAGTTGCCGCTATAAGTGGTTGCAATAGCAATTTTAGATTCCTCCGGCAAGGAGTTCATTGATATAATTACTTTATTTTCTACATTTTGAATAGCTGCGATCAACTCCAAATCACTTGTGAATTCTTTTGTTGTAATCGTTTCTTGACAACTCATACAAAACATAATCATTGCGATTATAGTAATTTTTAATTTCAAATTTTGGAGGGTGCTTTTTATATTTTTTTTCATCTGAGAATAATTAAAATTAAACATTATACTAGGATACCGCTTTGGAGAAGCTATACCCTACCTTGATGATTAAATAAAAATTAAATTTATTACATAAGGCAAAGTTATATTATGTTTTGAACTCATGTTACTATTAAGAATATCTATTTATTGAGCTGTCTTTGAGGATAAATTCTGATTGTATGAAGATTGAAAATAAATTATACAATTTAGTTGATTGACATTGTATTTGGCCTTCTTGGTTTAATGAGTAACGTTCAAATCATAAAATAGCATTTAATTCGGTTGGTTAGCTATTTACAAAATATAAAGAGTACGCTAAAGATGCTTTCAATATCCAGTTTTTGAACAATTTAACCCCTTTAACTATCTTTGTAAGTAAACGCATTAATATACTTCTATGTTCAGATCTAAAATAGCTGGTATTGGCCACTTCTTACCCGAAAATATCGTAACCAATAAATCCCTTGAATCTGTCATGGAGACGACAGACGAATGGATTCAAGAGCGTACAGGAATTAAAGAAAGGCGTTGGGTCGTTCCCGGAGACGGAAATACCACTTCTTCAATGGGAACCAAAGCTGCCCGAAAAGCAATAAAAAACGCAGATTTAACAACTGATGATATAGATTTCATTGTCTTTGCTACCCTCAGTCCAGATTATTATTTTCCGGGTCCTGGCGTGATGGTTCAAAAGGAATTAGGTATTAAAGAAATCGGCGCCCTAGACGTCCGAAATCAATGCTCAGGATTCATTTATGGTCTTTCGGTAGCTGATCAGTTTATAAAGACGGGTATGTACAAGAATGTCTTGGTGATTGGGTCCGAACTTCATTCTGGAGGGCTTGAAAAAAGTATCCGAGGTCGTGGTGTGAGTGTTATTTTTGGTGATGGTGCCGGTGCCGTAGTTTTGCAGAGATCAGAAAATTTGGAAACAGGTATTTTATCAACGCACTTGCATGCCGAGGGTTTATATGCCGAAGAACTGGCCTTGATAGGTCCCAGTACGGGTCGATGGGTCCCTGAAATTATCGAAACTAACGATCCAGAAGATACCAGTTATTACCCTCACATGAATGGCAATTTTGTGTTTAAACATGCCATAGGTAGATTTTCAGAAGTAATTATGGAAGCCTTGATGGCCAATGAACTCAAACCTGAAGACATTGGTATCTTGATCCCACATCAAGCCAATCTCAGGATCAGTCAATTTATCCAGAAACAAATGAACTTAACTGAAGATCAGGTTTTTAATAATATCATGCATTACGGAAATACCACAGCTGCATCGATACCCATTGCTTTAAGTGAAGCATGGCAAGAAGGGCTCATCACAGAGGATAAAATAGTGTGTCTTGCTGCGTTTGGCAGTGGTTTTACCTGGGCATCTGCTTTGATTCGCTGGTAACTATCCAATTAAATAATCTTTGAAATGTTTAATGTTTTTTAATACAAAAAATAATAGCAATAGATTTGGATATTCCTTAAAATTGGACATCAATTTAAATATATGAGAGGGTTATTATCCGCCGCAATATTTTATTTACTTTCCTTTCAGTCCTATTCCCAAAGTAGCGATCTCAAGAAGATCATGCTACAGTTGGACACTATGGCCGATGGACCCGTACGAGGTCATTTCAAAAATAATGTATTGGCCTTTTCTGGAGAAGTAGTCTCCGGAAAAATGTCAGGACAGTGGCTTTTTTGGAATACGCAAGGTGTCATTAAATCCAACAGTTTTTATGAAAATGGAAAAAAGGAAGGCTTAGAATACTTATATGATAAAGAAGGTCGTACTTTGAGTGAAAGTAATTTCTCTCTTGGCTTGCTGGATGGCATTTATATTGAATATTACGAGTTTTTTCGTCCGGCACTGGTTGGCTTTTATAAACAAGGGAAAAAAGACAGCGTCTGGACTGAATATTTTCCTTTTGGGGAAATCAGTTACACCCAAAATTTCAAATTAAATTTGCGACATGGCCCACAAACACATTATTATCCAAATCAAGAAATCAGTAGATTAGAGTATTACACCTATGGTGTTAAATCTGATCAATGGACGTATTACCACACCAATGGAGCCATAAGTAAAGTCCTTCAATATGAAAAGGGATTGCTTGACGGCGACTATCAAGAGTATTATCCTGATGGAACCAAAAGTGCAAAAGGAACTTATGAACTGGGACTTAAAACGGGGATTTGGCTCAATTTTTATGAAAATAATCAACTTTATTCTATTGGTGCTTATTTTAGTAATGAGAAATCAGGCATTTGGAAGTATTTTACCGAAAAAGGAGCCATTGACTATGAGGGATTCTTTGAGCATGATTTAAAAACAGGTCAATGGATTTATTACTACATCAATGGCAGTCTGGAAAGCATTGGTAGTTATCTAAATGATGAGAAAGATGGATTATGGGGATTTTTTTATCCCAATGACCAGCTAAAGCAGGAGCAGACCTGGCGACAAGGAAAACTCTTAGAAGTTTCTGATTATTATTCGATCAAAGGCGAATTATTGTTCAAAGGAAATCTTAAAAATGGCAATGGTACCTATTTTGAGTATTATCCAGAAGGAGAAATAAAACTAAAAGCTAAGCTCCAAAATGGACGTTTCAGTGAACTCTACAAAGGTTATCACATCAACAATACGCTCGCCTTTGAAGGAAAAATGGAACGAGGTTTGAGACAAGGCTTATGGTCATTTTATCATTACAATGGAAGAATCTCTACTACAGGATCCTATCTCAATTCTGAGAAAATAGGTCTTTGGAAAGAATACTCTAAATACGGTCGATTATTGAACAATCTGAAATATTAAGTTTAAATTTTGCTATTCTAAACCCTGAAAATTAACGCAAAAACAGCAGCTCTCTGTATTTAACCAACGGCCAATCTTCATCATCAACCAACAACTCCAACTTATCTACTGAATATCTGATTTGATCAAAGTATTTAGTTTTTACTTGATCACAATAGGCGATGGCTCGCGTTCTGGAATCCTCCATTTTATTGACCTTTTTTCTTTCCTCTACCATTTCATTGGTGAGCTTTTTAATCATGTTGATATGGTTAGATAGATCTTGAATAGTCTCAATGATATCCTCCGCATTGATATCTAACCCCTTGAGACCATTAGCATTTTGAATCAGCTTGTTTTGATAAATAATGGCGGTAGGGATGATATGATTCAATGCCAAATCACCGATGACACGTGCCTCTATCTGAACTTTCATGATGTAATTTTCAAGCATAATCTCGTGTCTCGCCTGTATTTCAATCTCGTTGAGTACCCCATGTCGCTTAAATAAACTTTTTGCCTTTTCTGTAATTAAAAAATCTAACGCTCTTGGCGTATCTCGTGCATTGGACAGGCCTCTCTTTTTTGCTTCCTTTTCCCAATCTAAACTGTAACCATCTCCTTCAAATCTAATTTTTTTAGATATCTTGATATAATCTCTCAAGATTTCAATGGCTGCCAATCTTTTTTCATCTCCCGCATCAATTTTCTTGACCAATTTACCATGAAAATCTAATAACTGATCGGCAACGATTACATTGAGTACCGTCATAGAATTAGAGACATTGGCATCGCCTCCCACTGCTCTAAACTCGAATTTATTTCCTGTAAAAGCAAAAGGAGACGTCCTGTTTCGATCCGTGTTATCTAAAATGATCTCTGGGATTTGGTCAATGCCCAATTTCATATATAAATTATCTCCTTTTTCTATTTTGATGTTTCCGTTGCGCTCCAGCTCATCAAGTACGGCAGACAATGTGGACCCCAAAAAGACAGAAATGATAGCCGGAGGCGCTTCATTAGCACCCAATCGATAATCGTTCCCAGCAGAGGCAATTGCCGCACGCAATAAATCTGCATGATCATGTACCGCTTTGATCGTGGCAATTAAAAAAACTAAAAACATCAAATTTTCACGCGCGCTACTAGTCGGTTGAAACAAGTTCACACCGGTATCGGTCATCAAAGACCAATTGTTGTGCTTTCCGCTCCCATTTAATCCTGCAAAGGGCTTCTCATGAAACAATACCTTCAATCCGTGATGATCTGCTACCCGATCCATCAAATCTTTAAGTAGTTGATTTTGATCTGTAGCCACATTGACCGGACCGTACATGGGCGCAGCCTCAAATTGAGAGGGCGCCACCTCATTGTGCCTGGTTCGGAGGGGAATACCAACCTGATGTGCATGAATTTCCACATCTTTCATGAAATCATAAATCCGTGGAGGTATCGCTCCAAAATAATGATCATCCAATTGCTGACCTCTTGCCGGATTGTGTCCAAAGACGGTTCTTCCTGCCAATAAAAGATCGGGCCGGGCATCATAAAGAGCCTTATCTACCACAAAATATTCTTGTTCCCAACCTAAAGATGCTTGAACATTGTTCACATTTCGATCAAATATCTTACAAACTTGAGTAGCCGCATGATCGACGGCCTCCAAAGCCTTTAATAGAGGCGCCTTATAATCCAATGCTTCGCCTGTATAAGATACGAATATGGTAGGAATACAAAGCGTAGACCCATAGATAAAAATAGGTGATGAGGGATCCCAAGCTGTATATCCTCTGGCCTCAAAAGTGCTCCTAATGCCCCCACTTGGAAAGGAAGAAGCATCAGGTTCTTGTTGTACTAATTCAGAACCTTTCAAGTTTTCAATTCCCTTTTGAGGATCATAAAAAGCATCATGCTTTTCTGCTGTAGCCCCCGTCAATGGCTGAAACCAATGGGTGAAATGCGTGATCCCTTTATTCATCGACCAAATCCTGACCGCTGCTGCGACCGCCTCTGCCGTCTCTTCGTCTATTTTCTTCCTATTCTCAATAGCAAATCTTACTTTGTTGAAAACACTGGGAGACAGCGTACCCTTCATCTGATCCATCCCAAAAATCAAGGCTTCAAAATAATCTGAGATCTTATTTGATGGAGATGATACTTTTATTTTTTTGCGGTTTTGTACTTTTTCTAGCGCCTTGAAGCGTAATTGAGCCATGGGATTTTCTGTTGTTTAAGTAAATATATGTATATTTTAGAATCAGTAAAAATAGAGATTTTGCTTTTTGGTAATGTGAATGTTTAAGCTATTAATACCATAGCTATAACCAGATCAAGAAATGAATATCCACTCCTGAGCACTTCGTCGATTCCTGATCAAATACCACATAATTTTGTGCTAACAAGCTCTTTATAATTAACAAATACTAAAAAATAAATTAATTTTATAAACGGTAATGGACCAGAATAATGTTCAATAAAGAAATTATTGGAACTTATTAGTGGGAATATGAAGCAGAATCTTTAATATAGAAAAAAATTGATCGTGATGATTTAAATCTGTTAAAAACTATCCCTGCTGCACGACCATTTATCATAAATATTTGAGCCTTAAAAGCTGAACCATTTGCATTTATTTTATCAATCGGACTTACATTTAGGCACCCATTCCTTGAACGAAGATGAAACTAGACATTGCCTGCAGGTCCTTAGACATCAAATCGGTGACCAGGTGCATATCACCAATGGAAAAGGCCTGATTGCCAAGGTGAAAATAATCAGCACACATAGTAAAGAATGCCATTTTGAAATTCTATCAAATGATAAAATTATTCAAAAATCCTTTCATCAGCATCTTGCCATTGCACCCACCAAACAGACTGAGAGAATGGAGTGGTTTGTAGAAAAAGCTTGTGAATTGGGCGTAGACGAAATCAGTTTCATCCATACAAAAAATACAGAACGCTCTAAATTAAAGTTGGATCGATTAGAAAAAAAAACGATCAGTGCTCTAAAGCAATCTAAAGGAGGGTTTAAGACGATAATACATCCATTGGTAAGTTTCGATACGTTTATGCAACATACCAGAGAAGATCCTTGCTATATCGCCACCGTTCAGCCCGGATTAGCCCATTTAACCACTTATTTGATGCCGCAGTCACGTCAAATCATTCTCATCGGTCCAGAAGGAGATTTCACATCAGATGAATTGGAAAAAGCATTGGAAAAAGGTTATCAACCCATGAGTCTAGGTGAAAAAATTTTAAGAACGGAAACGGCAGGTATCATGTCTGCCATCGCCGTAAATCTCATCCATCATTATTAGAGCCATAGACCTTCCACATCAGCAAAAAAAAGTCATTCTGTTTCATACCAAGTATACTTTCTACCCAAATCTAAAACCGCTCCTTTAAATAGCAGCGAATGCGCAGAAACTTCTTCTATCAGCCAAAAATTACCATCGGCAAATAACAAGCTATCAGAAAAAAGCAAAGACTTTACCGAGGCTCTCATCATACCCAATGAGAGGGTATCAGAAAAATCAATAGTAATGCCCATGACGTTGACCGAATCATCAAGCGATTCGAACAATAAATAACCCACGACACCTTCCTCATCGGTTTGCCACATTTTCTCTGACCCCCCGTGCAATAAACGTTCTACTTGATAATCATACAAGGCCATTGGGAATCCATCTTCTTCGCAGCTAAAGACGATGCCCAATGCCAAAATCCACATCAGTTTATGGAAATATTTCATCTTATTTAAAAAATAATTCCTATTAAGCATCTTATTTATTAAAAAATCTAAAGTTTTACACCCTAATCTGTCTAGTTTCCTCTCATGTATAAGAGGTGATCCAAAACAGTATCGTACCTTATACTTATGTACCCCCTCTGTAAATTAAATCAAATTTAGAAAATTGAATCTATTTTATGGTAAGCAACAAGAAAGAAGATCGATTGAATTAAAATCTTATGGCAAAAAACATAAAAAGAGGAGTCATTGAATGGGCTGCCTTCTTTCTGATTGGAGGAGGACTTTACTTCACAGGATACCATACAGAAGTCATTGGAACTCTTCAGCGTATTGTCCTGAGTACCGGAATCTTCCAACCTTCAGAAAATGAAGCGAACGTATTGGCTGATTATGACCTAGTACTTGAGAATTTAGAGGGGAATACCCTTGACCTAGCAGATTGGAAAGGTAAACCGATCTTTTTAAACTTTTGGGCTACTTGGTGTCCGCCTTGTATTGCAGAAATGCCCGACATCAATAAGCTCTATCAATCGGTAAACAAAGAAATTCATTTTGCCATCATATCCCTAGATGAAGATCGCGAAAAAGCCAAGGCCTTTGCAAAGCGAAAAGATTTTGATTTTCCCATTTACTTCCCCAAAAGCCGCCTACCGAAAGTATATGAGTCCACTGCCATCCCTACCACTTTTGTCATCGACACCGAAGGGCACATTGTCATCAGTCAAAGAGGCATGGCAAAATACTCAAGTGATGCCTTCATCACCTACCTCCTGGGGCTTTAAAATCATTAAAGCGTATACCTGACCTGCCAGGTAACGCAGGTTGGATGCCGTCCGCCCCATAGCTAGCGCCGGGGAAAGTAACCTTTTATTGATAGGAAAGAGAGCATGAAAAAAGGATGTTTTAGCGTCATAATCAGCCCCCAACTGACCGCAAAGACCAATACAGGCTACCTTTTGATCATGTGCTAATTTTGCTATGAAACCTGGACCTTTACCATAACTTGTCTGATTATCGATTTCCCCCTCACAAGTCAAGACAACATCTACATCAAGTATCTTTTCAGGTATCTTGAAAAAATCCATAAAAAATGACGCCCCAGGATGTAGGGTTACTTGGGAATGGCAAGCGGCCATAGCAGCTGGTACACCACCACTGGCTCCTCCCCCCACCAGCTCAAAAATATTTTGATTTGAGGCAGCCGTCAGCAAATTACCCCAATGTTGAATGATATTTTCAAATACCTGTATTTGATGCTGTTGAACCCCTTTTTGAGTGCCATAGATGCGGACCGCACCTTCATTTCCACAAAGTGTATTTTCAACATCTACCAATACTTCGATGTTTACTTGATGTAGGTTTCTCCTGAGTTTATCAAAGTTGAGTGCAGCTACCAAACTAAGATCTGCTAATTGACGCACATCTACCGCATGACCTGATTTATCTAGGAAATCTGTGCCCAACGCTTTGAGAATGCCAAAGCCCCCATCTAGGGTTGCAGAACCTCCAACCGTTAAATAAATTGTTTGGGCACCCTCAGCTAGGGCTTCATTGATGAGCTCCCCTGTACCAAAAGTATGAGCCTTGAAAGGATCTAGTTCGTTCGACTTCAAAAGTCTGATTCCACTTGCTTCTGCTAATTCTATGATCGCCGTCCGAGTTTCAAGATTGAAACCCCATTGGGCATGAATCTTTCTGCCTAAAGGATCAAGCACTGCGGAGCTCATGAGATCTGCTCCAAATGGCTCAATCAATAATTTGAGCGAACCATCCCCTCCATCGGCCATCGGAATCATTTCTACTTCGGCGTTCGGATCAATAGCGAGGATACCTTCTTTCATGGCTTGGCCAGCGGCTTCGGCACTTAACGCATTTTTAAAGGGATTAGGTACAATGAGTACTTTCATAAAGTCTAGCGCATTTACAAACCTATTGCTATATTAAGCTGAATGAACAGCCACACAAAAAGTAACATTCAAAATAATTAAAAAATAATATTATTTAATGAGCGGTTGAGAATGAATTATATCATTTCTAATCCCTAAAAGATACTCTCCTGATGAAAATACCTGAATCCTCGGTGATTTCATTCCACTCTATTCCAGTAAACTCAATGTGCACAATATCCGCAGGATCTAAATGCACTACTTTAGTCGGACAAAGAAAGTGCAATAACTGAGTGACTTCTGAATTATGAGCTACTATTAATATTTTTTTTAAGTTATTTGAAATCTGGCAAAGCTTCTCAACCATCACCCTTCTTGATGCTTGGTAATAACTTTTGTCAAAATAAATCCCATCTTTAATATTTAAGGCGATACAAATATATTGTGTGGTACTTTTAGTACAATGGGAACTACTGGTAAAATATCCTCTAGAGATAAATTGCCTTGTAAGAGACAAGCCTCCATACGCCGACTTTGACGTAGACCCAGCGCTGAAAGTTTAGGATTAAAGTCATCCTTTGATGAAGTAGTTAAGGCTGTTGCGTGACGTGCCAAGAATAAAGATCTTTCCATGAATCAAATTTGAATCTTTCTACAATATCTTACAAAGAAAAAAAATGAGAACTCAAAAGATGTGTTTGAATATTGAAAAATATATTCATCTTTGAGGCTTAATTTGGAATAGAATGGGAAAAAACCTTGTAATAGTAGAGTCACCGGCTAAAGCAAAAACAATCGAAGGGTATTTAGGGAAAGATTTTGAAGTAAAATCTTCCTATGGTCATATTCGAGACCTCCCAAAAGATGATCTTTCCATAGATGTTAAAAATAATTTCGAACCCACTTATGAGGTAACTGCAGATAAGAAAGATATTATTAAGGATTTATTAAAGTCTGTGAAAAAATCGGATATGGTCTACTTAGCTTCGGATGATGACCGCGAAGGAGAGGCCATATCTTGGCACTTAAGTAAAGCCCTTAACCTCAATGATCAGAACACGAGGCGAATTGTTTTTAGAGAAATCACAAAAAATGCCATCAAAAATGCCATTGATAACCCAAGGGTAATCGATCAAAATTTAGTGGATGCCCAGCAAGCCCGAAGGGTACTTGACCGATTGGTAGGATATGAGTTATCACCCGTTCTATGGAAAAAAATTAAATATGGACTTTCAGCTGGACGGGTACAATCAGTCTCTGTTCGATTGGTCGTTGAGCGTGAACGTGAGATCGATGATTTCTTGAGTACGTCTGCTTTCAAAATCACGGCATTATTTGATCTCAATGTGAGAAAAGTTTTAAAAGCCGAATTGCCCAAAAAATTTAAAACGGAAGAAGAAGCTCAAGATTTTCTTGAGAAATGTAAATCTGCTGATTTCTCCATCATAGATCTGATCACTAAACCTGCAAAAAAATCACCCTCACCTCCTTTTACTACCTCTACACTGCAACAAGAGGCTGCACGGAAATTGGGATTTCCAGTTTCTATGACCATGCAAGTCGCCCAAAAATTATATGAATCCGGTAAAATCTCCTACATGAGAACCGATTCATTGAATCTTTCTAATGACGCTACAGAAGGTGCTAAAAATATGATTTTAGACTCTTATGGCAAAGAGTTTAGTGAAACTAGAAAATTCAAAACTAAGAATCAAAGTGCCCAAGAGGCGCATGAAGCGATCAGACCTACGGATTTCACCCAACAGAATGCTGGTGCGGATTCCGCAGGAAATCGATTATATGAGCTCATTTGGAAACGTGCCATCGCCTCCCAAATGTCCGATGCACGACTTGAGAAAACCACCGCTACGATTGGCATCTCAACGACGGACGAAAAACTTGTTGCCTCGGGTGAAGTCATTAAATTTGAAGGCTTTTTGAAGGTTTATCTAGAGTCCAAAGATGAAGATGAAGATGACGATCAAAAGGACATGCTACCCCCCCTAAACGTGGGTCAGCAGTTGGACCTCCAAAGACTGGTAGGTAGAGAAGTTTTTGCGCGAGCCCAACCTCGATACTCGGAAGCCAGTTTAGTGAAGAAATTGGAAGAAATGGGCATTGGAAGACCTTCAACTTATGCACCTACCATTTCAACCATCATCAAAAGAAATTACATAGAGAAGGAAAATAGAGACGGTCGTGAAAGGTCTTATCGAGAATTGATCTTAACCAACCAAAAAATTCAAGGTGAAACCAAAATTGAGATCACTGGTGCCGAAAAAAATAAGCTGTTTCCTACCAATACCGCATTGATTGTAAATGATTTTTTGGTAGAGCATTTCCCAGCGGTTATTGATGTTAAGTTTACAGCCAAAGTCGAACAAGAATTTGATGACATCGCCAATGGGAAAACCAATTGGACTAAAATGATCAAGTCCTTTTACGCACCCTTCCATGCACGGGTAGAAGAATCTGATCAGCTCAAAAGATCTGATGTAAATAACAGAAACCGTCTGATTGGTGAGGATCCTATCACGGGTAAGCCCATCAGTGCCCGACTGGGGAAATTCGGTGCTTACGTCCAATTGGGAGATCTCGATGAAGAAGAAAAACCCAAATTTGCCAGCCTACGCAAAGGACAATTTCTAGACAAAATAACCCTTGAAGATGCTCTCGAACTCTTCAAATTACCTCGAATCATAGGTGTATTCGAAGAAGCTGAAATTCAAGTCAACGTGGGTCGGTACGGACCTTATGTCAAGCATTCCGGCAAATTTATTTCCTTGAAGCCCGAACAAGATCCACTCACTATAGAGCAAGAGGCTGCCATTGACTTGATCTTAGAAAAACGAGAAGAAGATGCCAACAAATACATCAAAACATTTGATGAAGATGAAAATGTATTTGTCATTAATGGGAAATTTGGACCCTATATCAAATTTGGTAAAAAAAATGTGAAAATTCCCAAAGAAAAGGCACCTGAATCACTCACTTTTCAAGAATGCAAGGAACTGGCTGATGCGGCACCTGCCAAAAAAGGGAGGGGTCGAAAGCCTACAGCCAAAAAGAAAAAATAGGTAAAATTCCCTTTATTTATCTTTTTGTCATCAAAAATGATTATTTTGTTGATAAAAAGATTCTTATGAAAGTTTTACGAAATGTAAACTTCTTACTCATATTGCTCTTCAGTCTGAGCTGTACCACACCTAAACAAAAGCAACCTATTATTGAGCGCCTAGATGTTGACGCTTTTGAAGCCAAATTAAATACACTTAATAATGCGTTCCTGATAGATGTCAGAACGCCTAGTGAATATAAAAGTGGACATATTGATGGTGCTACTAATATTGATTTCAATCAAGTTGATCAAATGAAAGTCGCCTTTGAAAAACTTGATCATAACCAGCCTATGCTGATTTATTGTGCCGCAGGTGGAAGAAGTAATAAAACTCGTATCTTAATGGCGGAAATAGGCTTTACACAAGTCTATGAATTGTCCAAAGGCATGAGCAGTTGGGAGGCTGCTGGTAAACCCGTTTCACTCAAATAAGTAATTATGACAAGTCTTTCTTGACTAAAACTTCACTATAAGTCTCCATCAAGCTGCTCGCAAAAGACCTGATTAAAATGAATAGTGGGTTAATAACGATTAAAAATCTTTGTCTTTTTTTAATCGGATCAACATTATTTTTAACTCTTAGATAACAAGGCCTAAATAGAATCCATTTGTACTCTCAAGCGAGATTTGATCCTTAGGATGTAGAAAGTAGAGACATTCTAACGGTGATTGTGAAGGCCTTTATTAGTACTGAAAAATACTGGTCCTCTTTTATTATCAAACGTAATTGTTCAACATGACAGGCATCACGAGCATTAAAATATCCTCATTTTCATTTTTGTTTGAAGGTTCAATCAGCCCTGCTTTATTGGGTGCACTCAGCTTAAATGTAAGCTGATCAGAAGATATATTGCCCAGCATTTCAATTAAAAACTTAGCGTTAAAACCTATTTCGATGTCTTCACCATCATGTTCGCAAACCAAACGTTCATTTGCTTCATTGGAAAAATCTAAATCTTCTGAAGAAATCATCAATTCACTTCCTGTGATTTTCAACCTTACTTGATGTGTTGTTTTGTTAGCATAAATCGCAATTCGTTTCAACGAACTCAATAATTCTGCTTTGCCTATAGTTACGTTATTCTCATTATCGGCCGGTATTACATTTTCATAATCTGGATAGCGTTCATCGATGAGTCGACAAATCATTTTAATCCTATTGAAGTCAAAAAATGCATTGGACGTATTGAATTCCATCGCCACATTGGTAACCTCGGAGGGCAACGTAGCCTTCAATAAAGTCAAAGCCTTCCGGGGAATAATCATACTATGTGACATGTCGCTAACAATATCGACGCGGCGATATCTGATCAAACGATGTGAATCTGTCGCCACAAAAGTTGCATTGGTCTCATCTAGCTTAAGAAAAACGCCGGTCATAGAAGGCCTTAGCTCATCATTACTAGCAGCATAAATGGTATTACTAATGGCCATCCCCAGTACGTAGGAAGAAATATTAACAGAATAACCATCTGATACCGTAGGTACCCGAGGGAAGTCAGTGGCATTTTCTCCTGACAATTTGTAACGTCCATTGTCCGAACTGATTTCAATACTATAGCTACTTTCTTCTATAGTGAAATTTACAGGTTGCTCTGGTAAATTTCTAAGCGTCTCCAGTAAAATTTTTGCAGGTATCGCAATACTACCATCTTCTTTTGCCTCAACCTCCAACTCGGTAATCATAGATGTTTGAAGATCTGATGCGGTGATGGTCAAGGTCCCTCCTGCGATTTCAAAAAGAAAATTTTCCAAAATTGGAACTACTGGATTGGTAGTAATCACACCATTAATGGCATTGAGCTGCTTGAGTAGATAGGATGAATTAACTATGAATTTCATTTATTTTACTTGTTGTAGTACTAAAAATTTAACTCAAATTTATATACATTTTTTAACATCAAAATTATTTTACCCATTTAGAAGGCAAAGTCAAGCCTAGATTTAAAATAAGGGAGGATTCTTTTTGATTCAAAAACCATCAATTCATCATCCTGATCCATGATTAGTCGGATGTTTTGGCCAGGCAATTGTGGAAAAATCCGGATTTCGATCGGTAATTTATATTTAATGTCCGAAATTGAAATAATTATTTCTGGTGGTGTTTGAACCAGGCTATCATATGCCGGTGAAAATCCAATACTGATGCGTTCATTTGCCTGCATATATTCAAATTGATTCAAATAAGCCACCACGGCGCTCGAATCTATTTGAGTTAAGCCATCCACCTCGTAAAACGTCTTCTTAAAACGAATCAGCAAATTTTTATCTAATTTTTCAGGATAAATAACTTCCATATTTTGAATGGTCCGCCAATTGCCATTAAAGACCAATCGATTCCTCCATTGATCACGCTTAAGCTCATAGATGCTGGCTATAAAATCTTGATAACCTGGAATATCTACTTGATAAACTTCTTGATTTTCAATGAAGTAAGTTTTGGTTTTATTTGCATTTCCCACCACCGAATAAGACCGCTCGACCCCATCTACAGTTAGTATTACTGAAGTACCCATTTCCTCATTTCTCTTCAATAATTGCTCTTTTTCATTACCTGTCAATGCCCGCGAGACTTTAACTCTTTTTGAAACCGTAAAAAGCATTTTTCGTAAATTGGGATCGGACGGGAATTTATTATTTATTTTCCACCCCTCTTGACGAGAAAAATAATGATCCAATATTTTAGAGTGGAATTGAAATTTTTCTATCCGTGTTGTATCTCTGATCATGAATAAATCGGGATTAAAGCTAAGATTTACTAAAGCAGGTTTTAAATTGAACAACCACAGGTTTAAAATAATCAGAAGCAGGGACACTCCTAGCAATGTCAAGTTTTTGACCCTCATATCTTCGAAAATCTTTTATGCCTCAAAATATGAATAACCATCCCAAGTACAAATAAAACCACCAAGGGTCCCAATGTATTCAGCCAACGCCAATAAGTACCTTCTCGAATAAGGGCCGTTTTGTTAAGGGGGCGGATCTTGACTTGTTTATTTCTGGATAGCATCAGTCCATAGTCATCTAACATGTAATCCAATGCATTGTACAAAAAAGCTTCGTTGGCGTAGGCCTTTTCTGTATAGGCATCCTTGCCCATGGGCAGGGGGTTTTTATTATCTAGTGAATAATCATTTCTAACAAAATCTCCATCTGAAATAATCATGATTTTAGCTGGATCTCCTTTTTCCTTCCTAAGATTTTGATCTGCCCCACGAGGGGCAAACCTATTGGCATATAAGGAAGTGAATGACCCCTCCAATAAATAACCCAATACTTTGGAGCCTGAAGTGAAAAACTCAGGTCGTAACTTATCTTGAAGGTCATTGTAACTTACTTGAACCGGCGGCGAAAATACTTTTGTGTTTTCACTGGTGATGAACAAAGGTGTCTTACGTATACCTTCCGCCTTTACAGTATCTAATGTCGCCGCTCCTCTAAACCAAGTCGCATCTAGATTTTTGACCGTTAGGTGTTTTCCATAGTTGGTAATGATGGGCGAATAAGGCCAAGGTAACATTTCGATCCGTGGCTGCTCCCCCACCGATCCTGTATAAACCGGCGTATAACCACAGTTCACATCAGCAACGTAATTCCCATTGATCCGTACCCCATATCGGAAAAATAAATCTTGCAAATTGGTCTCAATAGGAAAGGCCAAGGTGCCCGAACCACTGGCTTGACTCATATCTACCGACAACGCATCTATGAATACCAATAAATTACCACCGTTCATGACATATTGATCTAGGTAATATTTCTCAACTTCACCAAACGCACGAACGGGCTTGGTAATAATAATCACATCGTATCCCATCAATAAACTCTTCCTGCTAGGCAAGTCTATTCTAAACAAATCATATTTGGACAAAATCGCATTGGTCATCCCTGCGAGGTCCGTCGTGTCGGGTTCCCCATGCCCTGTAATCAATCCTATTTTTCTTTGATTAATCGACTGGATTTGTTTGATCCCCGCGGACAATTCATACTCAACACCCTCGATAGATTGATTGAGCATATCTTCAATGGATAAGGTAGTATTCCCTTTGAGAAGTGGGATGCCCAATTCCCGACCTTGATAAGTAATCAATGCCCCCGGAAATATGAGTTTCTCTGTCTTTTGCCCATTTTTTGCATAAGATACATTCGATGGCTGAATGCCTTTATTCATCAGACTTCGGTAATATTCATTTCTCGCTTTCGTTCCTAGGGCCAAAGATGGATCTGAAAAGCGAAACTGAATACGATCCCCTCCATAATAAGCAAATTGCTCTAAGGTCTCTCTTACGGCCACTTTTAACCTTCTGAAATTGGAAGGCAGTTCGCCTTCCAAAAAAACCTCAATGTCAATGGCCTCTGTCAATTGCTCTAAACCATTAATCGTAGAAGGATGTAGGGTGTATCTTTTTTCTTCTGTCAAATCCCAGCGAAAATGGTATCTATGGGCCAGCTGGTTGGCCAAAAATACGGTACAAACACCTACAAAAAATACAAGAAATTGATAAAGGCTTCTGCTGTTCATTATTTTCGTGCCTCAAGTGAATAATGGGTGGCTAAAAGCATTATCATAATAAATCCCACAAAGTAAGTGAGGTTCGAAAGATCTATAACACCCTTGCTCATGGCGTTATAATGAAACATGATGCCAAAATATTCAATATAATACGCCCATGAATCCCAAAGGTCAATATGCGCTAAGGTGGTGAATCCCTCGTAACTGATAAAACAAAGCAAGACGCCTACTACAAATGCTACAATTTGATTTTCTGTAATTGAAGAACTAAAAATACCAATAGAGGCAAAGACAGATCCTAAAAAAAACAAGCCGAAATAAGCCCCGACAATACCTGAAGTATCTAAATTTCCAGGTGGATTTCCCAATTGATGAATGGAATAATAATAAACCAAAGTAGGGAGTAGAGAGAAAAACACCAATGAACTTGCAGCCAAAAATTTACCCATTACAATCGCCCGTGAGCTCAAAGGCAAGGTGTATAACAACTCAATGGTACCGCTTCGTTTTTCTTCGGCGAATGATCTCATGGTAATGGCCGGAATTAAAAACATGAATAAATAAGGCCCTATGCTAAACAAAGGTTCCATACTCGCATAGCCATATTCCAATAAACTGGTTTCCGGCAATACCCATAAAACGATACTCACTCCGATCAAAAATACTCCGATGACCAAATAAGCGATGATCGAATATAAAAACTCATTAATTTCTTTCATCATCACGGCAATCATAACCCCGCCTCACCCTCCTCAGTGGTTAATTTTTGAAAAATTTCTTCCAAGGAACCCCCTACGTTTTTAATGGTTATTAATGGTAAATTATGCTCCGTAATAACGGCCAACACCTCTTGTCTTAGCTGCTCACTTTTCGAAGTAATGATCAACTGATGATCCGACTTGACTTCCAATGAAATGATCCCCTTGAGCGATCTGAAAAGATCAGGATCAATGGGCGCATCAAATTGTACACTGAGGCCCAATTGATTTGAGCACTTGCGCTGTAGATGAGCCAAACTATCATCCGCTACCAGTTTCCCACGATGGATGATGACCAATTTATCACATAACGCTTCAACTTCTTGCATAATATGTGTGGACAAAATCACTGTTTTTTCATGTGCAATGGTCTTAATTACATTTCTGATCTCAACAATTTGATTGGGATCTAGTCCCGTAGTCGGTTCATCAAGAATCAATACACTGGGATCCGACATCAAGGCTTTGGCCAATCCTACCCGTTGTCGGTAGCCCTTTGAAAGCATTTTGAGTTTTTTGTGCTTTTCAATGGTTAAACCACAGAGGTCTAGGAGCTCATGGGTCCGTTGGTACCGACTTTTACGGTCCATTCCATAGGCTTTCCCTATAAAATCTAGGTATTCTCTCACGTACATCTCCAAATATAAGGGGTTGTGTTCCGGCAAATAACCCACTGTTTTTTTTACACTCATGGGATTATGAGTAACTGAAATATCATTCACCAAGATGTCTCCAGACGTAGGCCTGATAAAACCCGTAGCAATCTTTAAAGTGGTGGATTTTCCAGCTCCATTAGGACCCAAAAAACCCGTTATTTTACCCGTGGGCGCGACAAAAGAAATTTGATCTACAGCCTGTTGGGTGTCGTATCTCTTCACAAGATTGATTACTTCTAGTGACATAAATATAAATTATAACGAGACAATAAGACCATCATTCAATTTGTTCAAATAGATTTGCAATCTAATCTTTAATGAATTGCAATATTGAGACTTTTTATTCTTAATATCAATATAAAATATATTAATCAATGATCAGTATTATTTGTGGTACCAATAGAGGCCAATCGGTAAGTAAAAAAATAGCCCTTTATTATCAGAATTTACTCAAAGAAGCGGGTGCAAATAGTTATGTACTGGACTTAAAAGAGCTTCCAGAAGATTTTATGAACGTGGCTCTTTACGACAATGCTGGGAAAAGTGAGGCCTTCAATACCCTTAAAAAAAAGCTTAATGAAAGCCATAAAATGGTCTTCATTGTCCCAGAATACAACGGCTCATTTCCAGGGGTCCTGAAAACTTTCATCGACGCCCTAGATTACCCGCAGTCACTTAAAAATAAAAAATGTGCCCTTTTGAGCTTGTCTTCAGGTTCTCAAGGTGGGGCATTGGCCCTCAGTCATCTCACTGACATCCTGCATTATTGTGGTATGAACGTCTTGGCACAAAAACCAAAATTAGCTAAGATAGAAGCTAATTTTAAAGAGGGCCAATTCACTAATGAGCTTTATGTCACCCTGTTAAAAGAACAAATAGAAGCCTTTTTACCCTTTTAAAAAAAGACTATCTCTCAGGACGGATCACATTCCAAAGCCATAATACACCATAAAGGCCAAACATACCTATGAAAATATAGTTGCTAGGAAAATAATGGTAATTGTAATTCAAGAATGCGCCGATCAAGATCACCGCACTCATGAATTTAAATATCCGTGTACCTCGATCTCCTAAATTGGCAAATAAATCATTCATTTAATCTCCCTGTTTGTGTCATTGGCCTTATTCTATATCGGATATACCCTCCACCCAAGGACCTCCTAGTTTTTTAAATTGCGCGATCAAATCTGGAAGTGTTTCCTTTGATATGGGCGTCAATGTATTGGCCAATCCTTTCAATTGATTTTGGGCTCTACTCAGGGCATCCATGTGATTCTGTGTAGGTCCATAGGTTGTCGACAAAGCCATGTACCCAATCATTAAGCCATCCTTGGGCGTAGGGTTCGATTTTTCACCCACTTCGCTCTTGACCGTTTCTCCATTCATCTGCAATGAGATATCTAAAAGAGATTGATGGACCTCGTATAAGTTTTTGATCAGAGCAGCATCTCTTTTATCCGCTCTTTTCATTGCATTTTGCAAAGCCCCCACCAATTTAAGCGATTGTGATAAAACCAAATCTTGTTTTGTTAAATCTGCTACGAAAGACTCATAATCACTCCTAAACTGATCAATGAGCTCAATAGGGGCGCCTTTTAAGGCAGGGGACATCAAAGGAACCACCTCAAAATTGACGGGTTCAGACAGGTCGGTAACTACTCCCTTGACCAACTTGGACAAGGTTACGTTGTAAGTGGCTGGCGTCACCATAAAACCACTTGTATAGCCTTTGATTTTTGAGGCCGGTGCATTGAGCTTAATCGGTGATTTCGAAGCATAAGTCAAATTCCAACTGACCCTATTCATTCCTTTCTTATTCTTGGCAGGTAAGGTATTGACAATGGTCCCTGCAGCATCGCGCACGGTCAAAATAATTTGTGGTCCTTGGGCTCTATTTTCAAGCTCCAATGCCCGCCATCCCGGGAAGGGAATGTCTAAATTTGCGTCCAGTTTTTTTTGTTCTGCCGAAGTCCTCAATTCCTTATCAGACTGAAACGCTTCTTTCAGATAATACGTAAAAGTAGCACCATATTCAGGATTCGGTGCCTTATAATCCGAAGCTCCTTGGCCATATATCCCTCTTTTTTGAACATACCACCAGGCCTTTTTAGGTTGAAATAAATGGGCCTCTTTTTCTAAATTATTTTTAGTTAATGTCCTTAGTGGACTGTAATCGTCCAGTACGAAAAATCCTCTACCAAATGAAGCCCCCACCAAGTCATTTTCACGTCTTTGAATAGCAATGTCTCTAAAGGCAATGGTGGGGAGTCCCCCTTTCAATGCGTTCCAATGCATCCCAGCATCTATGGTGAAGTAGATACCAAATTCGGTAGCGGCAAACAAGAGTTCCTTTTTTATGTGATCCTGAACGATTCTCCACACCAATAATTTCTCAGGTAGTCCCTGCGAAATCAATTTCCAGGAGCGACCCAAATCATGGCTGACGATCAGATAGGGTTTAAAATCACCATACTTATGATTATCAAGTGCAGCATATACCGTTTGAGGGTCAAAAAGATCTGCCCTGATGTCATTTACAAAAGCGGTCGCTGGTACCCCTTTGATAGTACCCAATGCGATACGTGTCCAACGAGTTCCTCCGTCGGTAGTGACCTGAATGATGCCATCATCAGTGCCAGCATAAAGTACCCCTTCTTGCAAGGGGGATTCGGCCAATGAGGTAATCGTATTGTAGCTAGACATGGCTCCAATGTCCCAAGCATTGTCCCAACTTTGTTGTTTTCCCATGATGGGTAAAGACATCCTTTCTTCATTTCGTGTCAGATCTGAGGAGATGGGTTCCCATGCATCGCCTCGATTTTCAGACTTCCAAACACGGTAAGAAGCCACATAAATACGCTTTGGATCAAAACTACTGACTAAGATGGGTGCATCCCAATTGAATCGCTCATGTGGCTCACCTGCACGTGGTTGTGGTTGTACAAAAACGGTTTCTCCATTTTTATGATCGATCCTAAAAGATACACCTTGCTGGTATTCACCATAAGTAATGTCAGGATTTCCAGGCTCAATCGCAGATTGATGGCCATCAGCTCCTAACACATTTCTCCAATCTGCACTGCGAATACCCGTGGTAAACATGGTTCTTGAAGGACCACCATGAGATCCATTGTCTTGAGTACCTCCATAGATATTATAAAATGGCGCTGCATCGTCGACGGCCAACTTATAGTATTGAGTCAAAGGTAAATTGGGCATAAAGCGCCAGGTTTGGGCTTGATCGAAAGATTCATAAATCCCACCATCGGTACCCGCAATAAGGTAATCAGGATCTGACATACGCCAAGCCAAGGCATGGGTATCTACATGCTTGTCTTTTTCGTTCATGAAACCATAGGTTTTACCATGATCATTGGAAACAAAAGTTCGATAACTCACCAAATAGATACGCCCTTCCTTATGAGGATCAGCATATAATTCTTGATAATAATGAGGTCCCGTACCTCCACTTACCATACTAGATTGTTTACTCCAACTGCTTCCTTGATCGTGAGAAATATAAAGCCCCCCTTTTTTACGATCTGTTTCGATCGCTGCATAGATGGTATTGGTATTGAATGGAGAAATGGCCAGTCCAGACTTCCCTATATTAGATTCAGGTAAGCCAGCACTTAATTTTTCCCAAGTAGTTCCCCCATCAAAACTTCTATGAATACCCGAACCAGGTCCCCCATCTAATAAAGCAGCCACCGTTCGATGTCTTTGCCAAGTCGCCGCATAAAGTAAGTCAGGATTATTTGGATCCATCACGATATCGGTTACACCCGTCCATTCATTCCCTCCTAGTTTTTTGGACCAAGTCTTTCCACCATCCTTAGATTGGTATAAACCTCGCTCTCCACCGCTACTCCAAAGTGGACCCTGTGCAGCAACCCAAATGATTTTAGAATTGGTGGGATGTACAATGATTTTAGAAATATGCTCAGAATGAATCAAACCCATGTTTTTCCAAGTTTTACCTGCATCTAAGCTCAGGTAAATACCATCTCCAAATCCAACATGTCTACCTCCAATGTTTTCACCTGTTCCTACCCAAATTCGATTATGATTATTGGGGTCAATGGTTACACATCCGATCGAATAACTTTTTTGATCATCAAAAATAGGTGCCCAAGTAACTCCTGCATTAGTCGTCTTCCATACTCCGCCAGAGCCTACGGCTGCATACATGATGTTTTGATTTTTGGAATCAATGGCGATGTCCGCGATCCTACCTGAAGTGAAAGCAGGTCCTATATTTCTGAATTTCAGCTCATCTAAAACGGCTGAGTCCAGGAGCTGGGCATGAGCCGTTGAGCCCACAAATAGCATGGCGATTAAAAAATGGATAAGTGTTTTCATATATAGTTTAAATTAATAATGTAAGATAAAACTAACTACTCAAACAAACTTTCTCGGATACTATTTTATGAAAGGTAAAATTAGGAGATGGTCAAAATGATTTTACCCATATTTAGATTTTGCTCCATCCTTTGATGGGCTTGATCTGCCAGCTGCCAAGGTAAGACTTTATCGATGACGGGCTTTAATTCTTCGGCAGCCCAGGCGGCTTTAAAATCTTTATTAAATGAGTGGATCAACTCCCTTTTATAAGCCAAAGACCTCGCGCGTAAAGTCGATCCTTTGAGCATAATCCTTTTTTGTAAGATCTTGGCCAAGTTTATGTCTTGGGCCCGAGCGTTTGCCATATATCCAATCAATACAATACGCGCCTCAAGCGCTGCACAATCAATGTTTTTTACCACATAATCCCCTCCTACGCAATCCAGTATCACATCTGCCCCCTTTCCCTCGGTATCCTCCCATACCAATGTTGACCATGGTTGGGTCTTATAATTATAAGCTCTGTGAGCCCCTAGTTTTTGGCAAAACTTGACTTTCTCATCAGTCCCTACCGTAACCGATACTTGGGCTCCCCAAGCATGGGCCAATTGAATGGCAGCCGTTCCTACCCCGCTGGCTCCGGCGTGAATCAAAACTTGCTCCTTTGGACGAAGCGCACCTAAAGTAAATAAGGTCTGATAAGCAGTTAGAAAAACTTCAGGTATTCCCGCTGCTTGAATATAATCCAAGTGCTTTGGGATCGGCATGAGTAGTCTATAATCTACTACCGCAAATTGGGCATAACCCCCACCAGCGAGCAATGCCATGACGCGGTCACCTTTTTGAAACCCTTGCACTTGACGGCCGATCGCTACGATTTCTCCAGCTACTTCTAAACCCAATATTGGAGAAATACCTGCGGGTGCTGGGTATTTTCCAAGGCGCTGCAAAATATCCGCTCTATTGACTCCTGCTGCGTGAACGGCAATCTTAACCTCAAAATCTGTATTTTGGGGGGCCTCCTGCTCACTGATTTTCATGGCCCTTAATCCGTCCTGATCGAATACTTCTATATACTTCATCGCTTCAAATGTTGTCTCAAGGACCAAGTTAAAATACTTTTAGACAAAGCTCGCTAAAATTCCTTTGGCAGAATAGACCCGTCCATGAGCAGGGGCTTTATCAAATTATCGACTAGTTTTAGGCCATGGTTTGGAGTATAGTAGGTTCTTTTTTGCATTTTTTAGCTGCTTTTGGTGTTTGTGCCATGGTATTATATGAGTTAGTTTTTTTGACCCAAACCCCCTCGCTTACCACTGCAAAAAATATTCAAAGGGCCGATATGATTTATGGACTGAGTGCCCTCTTGGTTGTATTGATAGGGTTTATTAGGGTTTATTATTTTGAAAAAGGTCCCGATTATTATTTGAATAATCCCTTTTTCTGGATCAAATTAACCGCTTTTACTGGGGTCGGGCTCCTGTCCATATACCCCTCCATCAAGTTCTTTCAATGGAACCCATTGCTTAAATCCGAGACGGCCCCCAGACTGACAATCCAAACCTATAATATCCTCAGAACGCTTCTGATATTAGAGGTTATTGGTTTAGTCGTCATGATGATTGCTGCTTCCATGATGGCCAAAGGAGTCACTTTTTAGTCCTAAATTAAGTAAGTAGCTTGCATTGGGCTCCTTCACGATAGGTTTGAGTAGTAAAAAATACCGAGTCCCTCGCATCGGAAGTCTCATAAAAAGTCTTAAAATGAAATCTCATGCAATCACTTCCACTTAAGCACAAAAGACTCAAAATAAGGTGTTAATTTTGCAGCATATTTTAATAAAATGATATCAATCAGTAGGTACCACGACATCAGCTCCGGACATCGCGTAGTAGGACATGAGAACAAATGTAGTCATCTTCATGGCCATAACTTCAGAGTTCATTTTACAGTTACTGCCGAAAGGCTAGATGACATTGGTCGGATCATTGATTTTAGTATCATCAAAGCCCAGTTATGTGATTGGCTTGAAACGCATTGGGACCATCGCTTTCTCATGTATGAAGCAGATGAACTGCGGATTCCTCTACAGAAAATAGCTTCAGAAGACATCGTAAGCTGTCCTTTCAATCCAACGGCTGAAAATATGGCTCAGTACTTGTGTGAGGTGGTGGGACCCCAACAACTGAAGGGAACCGGCTGTCAATTGATCAAATGCACCATTGAAGAAACCCGAAAATGTTCGGCGACTTACGAGATTTCTTAAATGAGGAATCTGTTAATTTTATAAATTCTTTCCCTTTGCTTTGCGTTCTCCGAAAGGTAATCATTGTTTTTTCCTGCAAAACCGCTCCACTAAGAAAAATAAGTTTTTACTGCAGTTTAATGAAATAACTTTTTAAATTTATTGATCTCATTTTAAGTTAAAATCATGACAGATCTTTCAAGAAGAAGTTGGCTCAAAGGAGCAGGGCTGATGAGTTCATTAGCGGTAATCGGCGGTATCGCGCCCCTTCATCAATTGAGCGCCAAAGAAATTAAAAAATTCAGGCCAAGACCTCTAACAGGGAATATAAAGCTCAGTTCTAATGAAAATCCTTATGGCCCCTCTGAAAAAGTACGGCAAGCCATGATTGCAAATTTTGATCAGGCCTGCCGGTATCCCTTCAGTTATAGCGGAGAACTTATAGAAAAAATTGCCGCTAAAGAGGGTGTTTCCAAAGATCACATTGTTTTGGCGGGTGGATCTACCGAAGGCTTGAAAGTGGTGGGTCTCACTTATGGCATGAACGGGGGTGAGATCATTGCAGCACAACCTACTTTTCTCGCCCTAATGACCTACGCAGCCCAATGGGGAGGATCCGTCAACTGGGTGCCCGTAAACAAAAACATGATGCATGATTTAGATGAGATGGAAAAAAGAATCTCAAGTAAAACGAAACTGATCTTCCTCTGCAACCCAAACAATCCTACCTCTACCTTATTGCCGGCTGATCGCGTATTGGATTTTTGCAATACCGTATCCGATAAGGTCACTATCTTTAGTGATGAGGCTTATTGCGATTTTATTGAAGATAAAAACTATCCTTCGATGGTCTCCCTAGTCAAAAAAGGTAAAAATATCATTGTTTCAAAAACATTTTCAAAAGTTTACGGACTGGCTGGCCTCCGTATCGGCTATATGGTTGCCAAACCAGAAATTGCAGCCGGTCTTAGAAAAAACATCATGGCCTTTACCAATGTTCTGGCGATTGAAGCAGCAAAAAATGCTCTTGATGATCAAGAATTTTATGATTTCAGCTTGAACAAAACCGGGGAGGCTAAAAAAATAATTTTAGAGGGATTGGATGATCTCAACCTAGAGTATGCCCCTTCAAATACCAATTTTATTTTCTTCAAATCAGGAAGAAATATTGAAAAGCTGCAACAACAAATGCTTGCCAAAGGGATCATGGTGGGAAGACCGTTTCCTCCTTTTGATGACTGGTGTCGCATCAGTACGGGTACTCTGGAGGAAGTCATCCAGTTCAACGATGCCCTAAAAAAGGTTTTGTCTTAATCGTTTGCTTCAGGCTGCCATCCAGGACCTCTGACAAATCTGCCCGGTTTGGCCCCGGTAGGTTCACTGTTTTCGATTACTTGAATCCCGTTGACCCAGACTTGACTTACACCCAACGCATACTGATGAGGATCTTCAAAGGTCGCTTGGTCATGTACTTCTGCTGGATCAAAGACGACAAGGTCCGCGAAATTTCCCACTTGGAGCGCTCCTCTTTTTTGGATTTTTAAATTGGCTGCAGGAAAGGAAGTCAACCTTCTGATGCCCTCTGCGAGGGTAATGACTTTTTCATCTCGAGCATATTTCCCTAAAACCCGAATAAAAGAGCCATAGGCACGGGGATGGGTGCTTTGCTTCAAAAATATTCCTTCATTGGTGAAAGAACCGGCATCTGAACAAAAACTGACCCAAGGTTTGGCCATCTTTTTAGCTATATTTTCTTCTGACATAGAAAAATATACTACCTGTATCCGACTGTCATCTTCTACGATCAAGTCTACCATAGCTTCGGCGGGAGTTTTATTTAAAATCTCAGCGACTTCATCCAATCGCTTACCTATGTACACACGTAGATCAGGGTTCTTAAAGCCAACAAATAAAATTTTATCTGGCCCGTATTCAAACTTAATATCTTTTAAAATCTTCTTGCGTAGGGATTTATCAGCCAATCTTTCTATAGTTTTAGGTATGCCCCCTTCCCTCACCCACTCAGGCAATTGGACATGTAATCCAGTAGATGAGGCGGGGTAGGTATAAATATCTGCCGTGATCTTCAATCCTTCCGCTCGAGCCGACTCGATCAAGTCAAAGGCAGTATCTAATTTGGGCCAATAGGCCTTGCCAGAAGCTTTTAAATGATAGATCTCAGCAGCAATATCCGCTTCCTTGGCTATCGTGATGAGCTCTTCGATGGATTCTAACAAGTACTTCCCTTCATCCCGGATATGGGAAATATACATACCCCCATGTTTAGCGGCTGTTTTGGAAAGGGCAATCAATTCTGCCGTATTGGCATAGCGACTGGGTGCATAAAGTAAAGAAGAGGAGATACCCATGGCTCCCATGGCCATCTCTCGATCCAACAAATTAGTCATTTCTTCCATTTCTTCAGATGTCGCCGTGCGCTGATCATAGCCCATGACATACCTTCTCAACGTTGCATTTCCAACAAAAGAGGCAAGGTTCGTCGCCACTCCCCGAGATTCCATATACTCCATATAGCCTCCCAATGTTTGCCACTCAACGTCATATTTAATGTTCCCTTGGGCTGATTCCTCTTCTTCGATCATTTGATTACTCCAAGGCCCCATGCTGGAACCTTCACCCAAAACTTCAAGAGTTACTCCCTGCCTGAGGTCACTCTGAGACCTGCCATCCTCGATCAAGGTCTCATTGGCCCAGCTTAACATGTTAATGAAACCCGGTGCCACGGACAGATCTTTTGCATCAAATTCAACGTTCCCTAGATCTCTAGATAAATCCCCCATCGCAGCAATCGTATCCCCAGAAACTGCCAAATCTCCCGCATAAGGGGTATTCCCAGATCCATCATAGATCATGGCATTTCTTATGATTAAATCAAATTGTCGAGATTTGGGTTGACAACTCCAAATAATAACTGTCACAAAAATCAAATACAACGCCTTCATATACTTCAGTTTAGCCTAAAGGCAATATAATGAATATTCACAATAACTACCTCCCATGAAGCATCGTAGAGACCTGACCTTATTGAAACCCTCAGCTCATCACACTCCTCAACCATTGATATAGACTTGTTACCTATATTGGGATCAAATGGTTAGATTAAGCTTCTCAAAAAATTATTCAATATGAACGCACAACGATTTAGCCTAGGTTTGATTTTCATCACTCTTGCCCTTATCACAGAACTCAAAGCGCAGAAAAAAATACTGGATCATACCGCTTATGACACTTGGCAGTTTATTAAAAAACAATCCATCAGTAATGATGGGAAATGGATTACTTATGCCCTAGAAAAAAACAGCATTTCTGATCCCCTCGTCAAATTATTAGACTTTGAAGGCGCAGAAGCACGCTCCTATCCCAGAGGTACAAACCCTAAATTCAGTTTTGATGGCACCCATCTCTTTTTCAATATACAACCCGCTATAGATGACGTCAATCAACTCAAACGTATCAAAACCAAAGAAGAAGATCTTCCCCTTGATACACTCGGTATTTATAATGTAAATACAGAGACGTTATCTAAAATCCCACATCTCATCTCCTATAAAATCCCAGAAAAATGGTCTGATTGGCTGGTTTATCAGCACAAAACCCCTCAAGATACTTCACTGAAAAAAGCAAAAAAAATCAGTAAGAAGACGGGTTATGAACTCATCATCGGAAACCTCATCGATACCGCCCGTTATAAATACCCTTTTGTGAAGGAATACACCTTATCTGAAAAAGGGGGAAAAATTGCATTTACCTCCTCTGGAGATGATGCTGAATTTCAATCCGGCGTATATGTCTTTGATACGCAAAAGCAGTCTATTCAGTCGATCTATGTATCAAAAGGGATTTTTAAATCCCTGAAATGGGATGAAGCCGGGCAGCACTTAAGCTTTGTTTCAGATCTTGATACGACCCAATCATTAAATAGATATTTTAACCTTCACTTATGGTCCATAGGCGATGATACGGCCGAGACTATTCTTACGGCTAGGGATGAGTATCTTGAAAAAACCTATTTGGTCAGCGAGCATACTCCCCTTGAGTTTTCTAAAAACGGATCGCTACTCTATTTTGGAAAATCATTGCCTGTCCTGCAGGCGGATACCTCCCTACTCGAATATGAAATTGTAAAAGTTGAGGTATGGACGTACAGAGATGAGAGGCTTTACACGCAACAAGAAATTGAGAAGGAAAAAGATCAAAAGGCCTCTTTTTTGAGTGCTTATGATTTGACTTCCAAAAAATTCATGACTTTGGGTACTGAAAATATCCCCCATGTTGATAAAAGTGATGAAGGCAATGGTGTTCATCTGATCGGCTATAATGAAAAACCTTATCTTAAATCTATTTCTTGGGAAGGATCTCCAAGTCCTGCCGATATCTATGCCCTCCGCACGACTACAGGAACTTCAGAAAAAATTGCTGAAAAAATTCATGCCCGACCTAAAATGTCACCCTTAGGCAATTATGCCTATTGGTATGATCCGATGGATTCCGCATGGTTTACTTATTCGTTTTTGAAGGATCGAATCAACAAAATCACTGATCATACGGCAGTTGATTTTTTTAATGAGGAGCATGATACGCCCAATATGCCACGTGCCTACGGCCTGATGAGCTGGAGTCAAGATGATAAAAAAATGTTGATCTATGATCGATATGATATCTGGGAAGTTGATCCTGAAGGCATACTCAAATCCATACGCATTACTCCTGAGGGTCGTAAAAATCAACAAAAATACAGATACATAAAATTAAAAAAGGAGGAACGATTCATTGAAAAAAATCAAACATTGCTCCTTCATGCCTTCAATGAAGTGGATAAAACAGAAGGAATATATTCCTTAAAATACAGCCCCGGTGCACGGTTGAAGATGCTGAGCTCAGGTCCCTCTCAATATCGCAGTATACAGCAAGCCCAAGAAGGAAAAGAACTGATCTTTACCCAAGCAAACTTCAGTACTTTTCCAGATGTTAAAAGTACCCGTTCCTTCAAAAAAATAAATACCATCAGCCAGGCAAATCCTCAGCAGAATACCTATAATTGGGGAACCGCTGAACTCTACCACTGGACTTCTCTGGACGGCCAACCACTTGAAGGATTACTCATCAAACCTGAGAACTTTGACCCCTCCAAAAAATATCCCATGATCGTCAACTTCTACGAGCAAAGTTCAGACAACTTATATAGACACCATGCCCCTAATCCAGGTAGATCTACCATTAATTACAGCTTTTATGCATCAAGGGGTTATCTTATCTTCAATCCAAATATTCATTACCGGACAGGATATCCGGGTGAGAGTGCTTATAACAGTGTAATTCCAGGGGTAACCTCTCTCATTGATCAAGGATTTGTAGATCCCGATCACATCGGCATCCAAGGACATAGTTGGGGGGGCTATCAAATTGCTCATATCGTGACAAAAACAGATTTATTCAAATGCGCAGAAGCCGGTGCACCCGTACCCAACATGATCAGTGCTTATGGAGGCATCAGATGGTGGACAGGCTTAAGCAGGATGTTTCAATATGAACGCACTCAAAGTCGTATTGGTGGGACTTTATGGGAATATCCGTTGAGATACATTGAAAATTCTCCCATATTTTTTGTTGATAAAATAAATACCCCTATTTTGATCATGCATAATGACGCCGATGGTCATGTCCCTTGGTATCAAGGGATTGAATTTTTTGTCTCCTTGAGAAGACTCAACAAACCCTCTTGGCTTTTGAATTATCAAGGGGAGCCCCATTGGCCGCTTAAACTCCAAAACAGAATAGACTTTAATATCAGAATGGCACAATATTTCGATTACTATCTCAAAGATGCTCCTATGCCCAAATGGATGCTCAAAGGAATCCCTGCCACTGAGCTGGGCATAAATAACAATTTAGAATTGATGGATCAATAGATACTATGAACACAGCTGAATTGCCTTTGAAATTACTCAAAGAATATTTTGGGTATGATACCTTCAGGGGACATCAGCAGGACATCATCGAGCGTACCCTTGAGGGTCATGACAGCTTAGTGATTATGCCGACAGGAGCGGGCAAATCGATCTGCTATCAGCTCCCCGCACTGATGCTTAAAGGAACTGTGATCGTAGTCTCACCTCTTATTGCACTAATGCAAGATCAAGTGGCTGTCCTGACAACTGCGGGTATCGCTGCTGCAGCCTTGCACAGCAATCAAAACGACACCGCCACCAAAGAAATTCTTAACGATTTTAAAGACGGAACCTTAAAACTCCTGTATGTCTCTCCAGAAAAAGCGGTAAGTAAGGATTTTCAAGAACAGATAGATCTTCAAAAGATCTCATTGATCGCCATTGATGAGGCCCATTGTGTTTCGGTCTGGGGCAATGATTTTAGGCCTGAATATACTGAGCTGGTTCATCTCATTAATAAAAGTAACGTACCCCACATTGCTTTAACGGCAACAGCGGACAAAGCGACAAGACAAGATATTGCTCAAAAACTAGGTCTTAAATCTGCAAAAACTTTTTTATCAAGTTTTGAGAGAACTAATATCAATATCAATGTGCAGCCAGGGCAAAACAGAATCGAAACCATCATCGATTATGTAGGCGCACACGCTGGAGACTCCGGTATCATCTATTGCCTCAGTAAAAAATCTACAGAAAAAATAGCCAAAAAATTACAAGAAAAGGGTATTAAAAGTGGCTTTTACCATGCAGGAATGTCAGGTGAAAGTCGTCAAAAAGTGCAACAAGCTTTTCAATCTGATGAATTAACGGTCATCTGCGCCACCATCGCTTTTGGTATGGGGATCGATAAATCAAATATCCGATATGTCATCCACTACAACCTCCCCAAAAACATCGAGAGCTATTATCAAGAGATTGGCCGTGCCGGTAGAGATGGAAATGCAGCAAGCACCTTGCTCTTTTTTAGCTTAGCTGATGCCAAAATACTCAGACAATTTATTGATCAAAGTACCGCTAGTGAAGACTTCAAAATGATTCAAAGAACCAAACTCAATAGAATGATTGAGTTTGGTCAGGCCAGCAGCTGCAGGACCAATTTTATATTGAGTTATTTTGGTGAACATCGGAGAACCCCGTGCGGACATTGTGACAATTGTCTCCATCCTCCCAAGTTTTTCGATGGCACCATCATCGCCCAGAAAGCCTTATCCGCGGCAAAAAGACTTAATGAGGGAGTAGCCATCAATGCCTTAGTCGATGTCTTGAGAGGATCCCAATCATCAGAAATACGCCGCAAAGGCTACGATCAAATCAAAACCTTTGGAAGTATTACAGACCTCAAAAGAGAAGATCTGATTCAATTTATAGGTCAACTCATCAATCAAGGTTATTTTGAAATAGACTTTACCCATTATAACAAGCTCACCATTACGCCACTTGGATCTGATGTACTTTACAAAGACGCCACGGTATCCTTAACAGCAACCATTGATCGCGAAGCAAAAACACCCGCCATAAATAAAAAAGAGCATTATGAGACCGGCCTTTTTGAGGTATTAAAAGCGCTACGCCTCAGATTAGCAAAAGAGGCCAATCTTCCCGCCTACGCCATTTTCAATGACAATACCTTGAAAGAGATGAGTCGCGTAAAACCCCTCTTCGAAAAAGACCTGCTAGACATTTCAGGAGTCGGAAAACATAAAATAAGTCATTATGGTTCTCATTTCCTTGAAGCCATCAGGGCATTCAATCAAAAAAAAATAGTGCCACTTTCTGTCAAGGGAGAAACTTATATAAAAACCCTAGGGATGCTCCAGACCCATCGTTCGATAGCCGAGATAGCAACCGAGCGATCTTTAAGTGAAAACACCATTTATGATCACATCAATCATTTATATCTCAACCATGAGCCGATAAATATCAGCCAATTCGTATCTTCAGAGGAAATCAATAAAATCACCAGTACCTGGTATAAATTAAAGAAAACTGAAGAAATTAAACTTCTTTTTCAGGCCCTAGATGAAAAAATAAATTATGGGAAAATAAAACTAGCCTTATCCTTCATCAAGAGGAGCTGAGGTCCAATACCTTTTTGCCCACCTTCGCAATCACAAACGCCTTAAATTACTTAACTCACAATTAAAATATAATGTGATTTGCACAAGAAACGGGTTTTTGTTGAATTTTCATAAAAATCCAATAATCAGAAATATAGGAACATTAATTATTAATGTTCCTTAACTATATTTACAAACAAATTAGTCGTTTTAATCATGAAAAAGTTAGTCTTTCTTTCATTAATATGTGCCTTTATTTTGAATTCGTCAAAGGCCCAAGAACATACGAAGGCTTCAGAAGTGGATACCTTAACCGTTGTAGAGCATCTCGATGAACTTACCTTACTTTGGGATGTCGAATCTATAGAATTGAAAACCTACCAAGGTTTGAGAAAGTTCTGTCGCTCTTCAGCTTATCGACATTCAATCACAGAAATGCTTAAAAGTATGCACCATTATGATTCACTCCTCTATGATATGGCTATTGAGGCCTCAAAACAGAAGCATGCACATATGAAACATCTCATTAATGAACTTGAATCATTTGAAAAGCATTATGGGGTAAAACAATTTATAAGTCATTTAAAAGAAGAATGTGTTGCTCAATCTGAATTAGAAAAACATAAAAAAGAGTACAAAAAAGACAATGGTGATGAATCCTATGACAGCAAAGTCTATGTGGTAGAATTAGAACTTAAAAAATACGTAAAACACCTGACCCATCGCATCGATCGATTAGATAAACATGTGCATCATTTAATTAAAGAATAAAGTTTTAGAAGTTTTATTAGAGTTTACATAATTATCCTAATTGATTTTTTTTAAGATGTATCTAATGATGATTAACTCAAGACGGTTTCCTTTTTGGAACGCCAAAATAATTAAAGATCATAGAAACTTATGTTAAAATATGGCTCAGGTCAGATCTACAAGAACTCTTCATGTATTCAGCCAATAATATACAACCCTAGTTCTCAACTTAAAACTATCTACAAAAACTGTAGGCTTTTTCATTCATCTATAAGTCAACCAAAGGGCATAAAATAACTGCTTTAATTCACTATGAGAGATTAATGATGTATTATGATGAACCTTCTGGGCTTCCAAAGATATTTATCATGAAACAACTGTATGAAATAGACGCCTGCTGGTAAATGACTCACATCGATTTCGAGTTCTTCTTCATTCGCCCTTATCCAACCTGTCAAACGTTGAATGCCATTCTGATCAAACACAATCCAATCGGTCTCTGCGCGTAGCGGCCTCTCAAATAGCAATCTAAATATGCGATCTGCCGGATTAGGAAATAAACTAAACTCTGGCCCAAGGATCATCTGCTCTTCTATACCAAGTATGTTGCTCGGGTTTTCTAAATCTTTATAAGCTGCTTGATAGATATCCTTGGTCACCTCATTTTGAATCATTACAATTAATCTAAGCTGAGTAGAATCATTGAATCCTACCGGTGTCCACTGTACGGACTCGGTAAATGTATCATCAACTTTAAATGATTGATTTTTAACAATTCCTGAGGCATTTGGTAAGATTTTCAACAGTACATTTCGAATGGTATCTGTAGATGAATACACTCCAAGGTCGTTTTCGGGAACGAAGAGCTTTTCAACTATAAAAAATCTGATCGAAAGTTCAGTCTCTGGATCTGGTAAATTAATTAAAGACGTAAATTCAGCTGTGAAGGACAACATAGAGCTACCCTCAACTGAGCTCTCAGATAACTCAATCTTGAAATCTGGCTTATTTAATTCTTTTTGATCTAACTGACTTTTATCCCATCCCAAAATATTTTCTTCTGAGGTAGTATTAATAATCTCACCGTTTAGTACACTGGCCGGTATCTCATTGATACTATAATAGGATCTTCTAGCATCTGGATCAATTTTGTTTCTTGTGTAAAGGATATCCTCATCTAGACCAATACCATCATTGTAAATATTGGTTATATAATTTATCCAAAGACTTCCTTTACCCATTTGACCAATACGATTATGTACCTCTCCACTAGCAATCTTACTCTCTGCTTGCAACATAGAGCCAAATGTCTCGACCAAAACAATGCGTTTCCTGTCGTAAATACTAAAATTATCAAAGGCAAAACCCTCAAGATCTTGTCCATTTTGATTTACTTTCTGCCCAGTCATAGAACCCAACGCAAATCTAAACCTTATTTCAGACCAGTTTTCTTTGGGAATGATATAATTACCCTCATCATCCCTGATATCTATTTTATGTACCGCTAATTTCCATGCTCCTTCCGTACTCGTATTCCAACCATAAAACCCAGGATTATAGGCCGTTTTTTGAGCTTCATCCCAATTGCCAGGATTACCTGGAATACCCTCAAAAGTATACCAATTGAGACCAGAACTCAAAGTAGTATAATTTTCATCCTGATTCTCAATAAGAAATTTATAAAATCCTAGGGGTGACCAACTAGCCCCGTCATCAGAGGAATATTGTAAAACCACTCCATCGGTGACTAGCAAATCAGAACTATAATTGAAACTGAGGGTAGGCCTTTCTAAAAGTGAAATATCATAAGCAGGAGAATATACCCAGGAATGCTCCGCTATAGAACCCTCTGCGCCCCCACCAGCGTAACTACCTGAAGGATTGGTAATCCACGAAAATCCTGAAACTTCAACCGGTACATCAGAGGCCGTAGGATCCAAATTTATAGTAGCTCCAATAGGAGTTGCTTTTTGCCAAGTTGAAAACCGTAGCGAAGCTTCGGTCAAGGCAATTTTATCATTTTCGATATCATAATCAATACCATCATAAAAACCATCTACACTGATAGAATCTGTATGCCATGACTCAGGTCCTTCATCAAAAGTGTGAGTTTTACTATCAATCACCTGAATCTTATCCAAGATATTAAACTCTCTAACTAAGCTATCGGAGCAATTAGCAGTTGAAATAAGATGAAGCTTTGCTCGATAAATCCCTCCCTCATCAAATATAACCTGAACCGAATCCATGATAGTTGAATCAATTCCTGCTCTAACTTCTTCAAAAAACTCGGTACCGTCCTCTCTTTCTATAGTAAAATTAAATTCTTGAAGTTCTTGCCACGAAAAGTCATATAACTCTAATTTTCTTTCTCTAAATGAAAACAAAGTATTGTTCCCCTCGGTAATATTTTCCCATCTAAATTCTGGATCAGGTATGATTCCGATTGATTTTGATTCAGTTTGCTGCCAAGCGCATCCAGTAATATTAGATGTAGCCTTGACAGTAATCTGAACACCATCAGATCCTAAATTATAATCATCAGAGGCCACTGAAACACTATTTGTATTTTGGTTAGGTACAATATCATTTTTAATGGTCCATTGAAAAGTAGCTAAACTATCAACCATATTACCAAGAGTTACATTAACTTCTAATAAATCAGATACGCAAGCCTTATTGGTAAGTACAAAATCATCTCCAGTCTTCCCAAATTGAGGCTTAGGATCAACCACAATATCGTGCTCAATGGTATTGGTACAACCATAATCATCGGTATGTTCAAAAATCACGATATAAGTACTTGAAGAATCATAATCTTGTAAGTCGTTATCAGTTAAACTTAAATTTTTGCGTGCATCCTTTGGTGTAAACTGAGCCGAAGCTTCAGAGTCATCACTGATACCTGCGGACAATGGAATTCTATTGTAATCATAAATCTCAAAGTTTGATTCAAAACCCCCTCCACCAATACCTGCTCCGGTTTCTGAATTTATTCCAAGTAATTCAAAACTTCTTTCTTCAAATACATCAACATCTTCGTTCAAACACGTATTGAATGTGGCATCAATAATCTGATTATCTATTTTAAAGTCAATAGCAGGAGCGGGATTAATTACAATATTCGTTACTGAATCTGTATTGCTACATCCCTTTATATCCGTAAACTGAAAATAAATGTTACGCTTTGTTGATTTTCCACCCACAAGCGATCGATCTGATGCGTTTAAGGGCTCGATTAAATCATCATCTATTAAATGTAGAGAATCTAATTTCAACTTTGCGTAGCTATCTCCTACTTCTAAACCACTTCCTAATTGATTAAAATCCTTAAAAACTGAATATCGACCTACTCCATCAATTCCTGCTGATGATCCACCACTAATAATAATTTCATCATCTGTAACACAGTATGCGCCATTATCACTGATATTATCAAATTTCACACTTGGTAATCCATTAATTCTCAATATAATATCAGTATAATTACTTCCACATCCATCAAAATTTTCATCATTATTAATATCTGCGGTAACTGTGACTCTAAATTTATAGTCATTTGATAAATCAGTCTGAAGTGAAGATAAGTCGAGGTAATTTTTAACATTAAAACTATCATTTGAATTAGTATTCAAACGCCTATTATCCTGATCATACCAAATCCATGCTAAACTTTCTGTAGATTGTGTGCTGACAGCAGAGTTATCAATCACAAAATCCGGAATATCCTCCCCTTCACAAATTTCATAAACATAATAATCGTTGATAGAATCATAAACCCCCGTAGTTACAGGGTTTCCAGGGATCTCACTAATTCTCAAAATCAAATCCAAAGCAGGAGATTCACATCCTGTAAAACCCTGATTATTGAGATTAATATCTGTGATTTGCGTGACATTATATTTATAAAATCCTGGAGTTGAATTATTGGTGTTTTGAGGAGTTAAGTTTTGACCCGCAGCTAATTGCACATTCAAGCTATCAGACCATTTATAAGTGTTTTTACTATCAAATGAAGCAACAGAGAAGGTCGGAACAGTTGCGCCCTCACAGACAAACAATGATTGGTCCAAAACGGCAGGAGCTACAGGTGCATTTCTAACGTAAATAGTGAATTCTAACGGTTCTCCTTCACTACCAAAAAATGGATCACCCGAAAATCCAGAATCAGGAGTAATTTTTTTATCGCTGACTTGAGTTACATAAAAAGTATAAGTTCCCGGCTGAGCTGGTCCAGACATATTTAAAGGTGTGGTGTTATCGTTTGCAACATCATCATTACTCATTTCGCTCGGTAATATTTGTGCTCCTTTAACACCTGCCGTTGTCAATCTCTTGGTTGAGTCTTGAGACAAAGCATCTTCTTCTGAAGCATACCAATAGAAAAAGATATCATTAGGATAATCCTCATCATAAGAGATGACATTTATCGCATCGATTGTATCTCCTTCACAATAATAATAATTAACTACTCCAGGATCTGAAGCATTGGCTGAAGAGGCCTCAGCTGGTGCATCAGGCACATTGAAAATATTGATTTTTAGCAATGTTCCATCACTTTCTGATCCTTCATAAACATCATTCGGTTCAATATCAGTAGTTTGGGTAAGTAGATAATAACGTGTTTCATCATTACTTATACCTCCTATCAACATTTCAGATGCATTGATGGTATCACCATTGACATCAGAAGTTGAAATAATACTGGAGATATTTCTTGTCCCATTGAGATCAGAAAAATACCAAGTGAACTTATCACTATTAGTGCCATCCGAATAAAACGTTTTGGCAAAAAATTCTTCACTACCATTTAACAATACAGATTGATAGGAAAGCTCCAAAGATTCTCCAATATTATCGTTATTATCATCATAAAAAGTTTTATTTTCTTGATAATCTATGGCTCCAAGTAATGGGTAATCAGCTACTGGATATATAGTAATAGCTATAGAAGCGCGATCGGAAATCTCACTTTCACAACCCTCAAAAGTAGTCTCAGAACTACCCGTTATTCGATTAAGAAGATTCGTTACTTGACTCAGATAAATATTCGTATTGTAGGTATTAGCTACTTGATAATATCCGTTACTACCAGTACCTATGAAACCTTCTCCTGGAGTTGCAATTTCACCAAAAGAAGTAGTAGTGGAATTATTTGTTTGATCAAACATTTCTGTTGCATCCTTTTTGGAATCGGTAGCATTTCGATACCAACGATATTGAACATTAGTCAATCCGGGACTACCTATTGTATCTGAAGGCAATATTCTGGCATTATAAGCCAATTCACCACTGCTTACATTAATGTCCGTGAGCATGCCTGTTGGCTTACCAGGAATACCGTAAACAAATATATCAATACGTGTTAGAGCACTGTGGCACCCTTCAAAAATTTGCGTTTGCGAAGCATTATGATCCTCTCTTCGGGCCACATAAAAAGTATAGGTCCCTGCAGCTGGAGTATTATCACTTCCCGCACCGACCGATGAAAATAATTCTGCCGCATTGGCAGTCACATTTCCTTCTGCGCTAATAGCTCCTTGACCGCTATTATCCTGAACAGTTCCAGGAGATGACATTCCATCAATTAAAGTACTATCACTCCTAAACCATTCGTAAAAAGATACATTATCAATAATGGGTGACGCTACAAAATCATCTATACGTGCGGCCGCATTAGTTGCAACAAATTTGATTACCGCATTTTTTGAAGTCACTGAGGGATCATTGAACTCCTCGATTGTGTAGGTGTAAGTTGAGTAATTCGTATTCGAGGTGATAATAGTTCCTAAAGTCTCAAACTCTGAAGCTGAACTATTGCTGAAATATCTAACTTCCAAAGTAGTGGATGCTCCAGTAGAAGATTTGGCTTTAAAAGAAATTTTATTGACACGTATTAAAGCTTCAGACTGGATAGTTCCACCTGCATTTACCAAAATATCAGAACCCATGAAGCTACCTCCTGAACCAAATATCCAAGGATTCTCCTTCAAGGCAGGATTAGCAATAAAGCTATCCGAAATACCTCCAACTAATATATTTAAATTCTCAATTGTTTCTCCCTCACAATACTCATAAGCATAATAGCCCCCTGAGGTACCCCCAATAGTTTGCTCGTCTCCTTTTGATGAGGTACTTAAATCTAGTCGTGGTGCATTGGGTATATCATGTATCACAATAGTTAGGGTCGAATAATCACTCTCACAGCCCGCATATGTGCCGCTAATGATGTTGCTCGTTTGAGTGAAATTAAATACATAAGTACCCACAGCTGGTGTATTCGTACCAAATAAAATAAATGGTGCTATATTCCTGTCATCTGGTGGGGTGATCACCACATCTTTAGCAGCGCTCGTGCTGGGTTCATCTCGATACCAATTAATGGAAGTGGCCAAAGCGGCATTCTCTGCCACGACCTTTACATTTTGAATCGTTTCACCATAACAATACTCAACCAAGTAATTATCGGCAGAGATCTCATTAACTAACTTATTGTTTACAGATTGATTGGAAAGATCTAATTCAGGTTTGCCCTGCCGTTTGAACACAGTAAACTCATGAGTAGCCGTATTATCACACCCAAAATTAGTGTTAGTTGGACCCGATGTATTCAAAGGATCATTAGCATCTACAGAGGAGACAGTCAGGCGATACTTGATTTCATCACGATTATTACTAGCGTCAGTGGAAGTCAATCCTATGGTTCCATCTGAGATGATCGCAGCTAAATCAATATTGGCTGTAGTACTCCCATCACCTGAAACAGTTATGGTTGAAGTTTTACCAAAATTATCTGCAGCAGCAGGGCCAATAACCTCTAAAGTGTAGGCCAAAGGATTGACGTCATTTTTGGTAGGTGCAGGCGCACCTGCACTGAACAAGGTCATATTAAAGTCAACAGATTGATTATTGTTATCTGCGTCCACATCACAATAATAAGACTCCAAGGGATTATCACTAGTGGTTACCAAAGTAATAACCGGCAATGGGGTGATGATAATTTCTGCAGTACCATCTACAAAAGTGTTTTGAGTAGTATTATCAATAATGGTCCTTGAAATAAAAGCTGTATGCGTGCCATTTGCATTTACCACGAGATAATTTGAAGCAGCTGTAGCGTCAAACGCTGCATTCATATTCATTTTAAAACTAGAAGCATTAGTAAAAGTCAATGCTACATTATTGTTAATGCTCTGAGGAGAAGAAAGAACTAAGTTATTTTGATTAGTTACCGAAGCAACCGTAACCACACCGGAAATACCTGCTCCTGAGATTACATCACCAACATTAATAGTACCTACGTTCGTATCTACTACCAAAGCCGTAGTTCCTGTTGGCCCTCCATTTACGGACGCCGTAGCGCTAATTGTTGAGGTAACTCCCGGTCCACTAAATGAGACAAAAGTAAAGCCTGCATCTGGAGATATGGGTAATAATGAAAAGTCTCCTTTGGTAAAAGTCAATACCGCATCATTTGTCAAACTCTGTGCGGATGATAAAATTAAATTATTTTGATCTGTTAAGGAAGCAACCGTAACCGTTCCAGCGATACCAGTTCCTGTTACTATGTCTCCTACAGCAATAGTACCCGTCTGCCCATCAACTACCAAATTAGTAGTATTATTCGTAGTACCATTAACAGATACTAGTAGAAAATCAGATTTTGTAAATGTTAATACCACATTGTCCGAAATGCTTTGAGCAGAAGATAAAACCAAAGTATTTTGATCTGTGAGAGAAATGATTTTAACATTTCCCGTGATACCAGTACCACTCACAATATCTCCTACTGCAATAATTCCGGTTTGTCCGTCCACTGCTAAGTTGGTACTACTATTGATCGTTCCATTTACAGTGGCCGTGGGTGTGGAAATATCATCAATACATTTATTAATATATAAACTGCTTGTTTTAGGAAATTCTGTTTCATTCAAAATCTGACCCTGAGCTTCCACGACCTTAATTGTTTCTGTCACGTTAACTGAGCATCCCGTAAAGTTCTCTGTTAGGGTATAGGTAACTTCCGTGCCGGCCCCAGAGGTCAGTCCAATAGTATATGGGGTAAATGATACAGAATCTAGAGCCGTACTACTCGTGTGTTGTACGCCCAAACCTTCCCCTGAGAAACTACCTGAATAGGTACCATAATCAGTCCCTCGGTTAGAATAAGGTTGGGAATTATAGCTAGTAACCAAAGAAACATCAGCCGTAAATGTCAAGGTCACATCATCAATGAGCGTTTGAGCTGAAGATAGAACTAAATTATTTTGGCTAGTCAAAGAGGTGACCGTAACATTTCCTGAAATTCCAGCACCGGTAACTACATCCCCCGCTATTATAGTACGCGAAGAATTACCATCAACAACTAAATTTTTGCTACCGGATATTGCCCCATTTACCTTGGCAGTACTCTTTACCAAAGGAGCAGCCTCCGTAATGGATCCAAAATCTCCGTATATAGGCTGTCCATCTACTTGGGTTTCAGAAAAAGTCAATCCATTTTTAGAAAATATATCTGCAAAGACAGGTCGATCTACCACAACCTTCACCGCTGCCTGTCGATTAGTACTTGGCGATCCTGGTAAGCTAGCATTAATTGGCGCTTTACAACCATTGGCATCTGATACATCCAAATAATAATAAAAATTCTGAAGAGTATAAGTAGATAAATCTGTAATCGAAGACGTATTGGCAGGGGCCAAAGTAATTGGATTGGCATCCGTTGACGAATAACTTGCATCATTATTATTCCAACTAAAAGTATAGCCACTGAAAGCACCATTATTGGTATTTCCTAAGGTTATTTGATCCCCGCCACATACACTTGAATAGGCAGTCGTTGACTTCGTAAAAGTTAAAACAACATCATTAGTCAAACTTTGATTATTTGAAAGTACCAAATTATTTTGATCACTCAGAGAAACTACAGTAACAGTTCCCGAAACTCCTGTACCACTAACTACATCTCCAACAGTTATAGTAGCGATGTTGTTATCAACCACCACAGCAGTACTACTGCTCGTACTGCCGTTTACAGAAGCTTGGGCTGTGTAAGTGGCATCATCGAAATCAAACCCTGCAATTGCTTCTGCATCTGGAGAATCATAAATTGTAGCCACCACCTGAATCGGCGCACTCTCACAGCCTCGCGTATTGGTTTGAGTTATCCAGATATTTTGATTACCTGCATTATTAGCATTTAAGTGAGTTAAATCTGCAAAACCAACTGTTGCATCTCCGCTACCATCGAAAGAAGTTGTATTTAATACTTGCGTAGATGGCGAGGCATTAGGATTAGCACTACTATACCATTTTATTGTATTAGGAGCAGCATCGCCTGATGAAGGATCTGAGTCAACTTTAATACTAAAATTTGCCGTCGCATTAGCTAAAGAAGAATAATTAGTATCAAACAGTCCTCCTTTACATATATCCAAATCAAGTAATAAGACTTGCCCATCTGTTGGAGATCCACTGGTAATGGTGGTCAAAGGATCCACTGACTCCACCTCCAAATCTAAAATATTGAATCCAAAAGTACTTACACCATTTATTTGTACTGTACCTCCTGTTCTTATGAGTGTACCAAAAGCAGTCACATCTGATCCCGTATACTTAATATTTAAACCCGTTCCAATAGTAATTTTATCAACCCCACTTGCATTTCCATCATTGGTGTAGGTTATAGTAATCGTAGAAGAAGTTATCGTTGCCGCTGTAATAGCTATATCATCAGATCCAGAAATCAAACCATCAGTAATTATACTCGTTGCATCACCAACTGGCTCAAAAGCAAAGTTTGAACTTAAGGTAAAAATGAGTGTTCCTGCATCGGCAAAATCAGCAGCACTTGATTCACTGATGACTATAGAGTTTTGTAAGGCAATGTATTCATTGTCCATACAAGTCAGCATTCTTTCTGTATAATCAAAAGCCGTACCTCCATCGGTAATTTCATTTCCAGATAAATCTTTGATTGAATTTGCCCCCGAATCTTCATAAGTAGCGCTCAATCCAGAAGCTCCAGCAGTTAAATTACTTTGATCTCCACTGAAATTTATATTCAAGTTGATCACGCCACTAGCTGAGTAATCAGCATTATCTATCGTTACGGCTGAGCCATCATTTACCAAGATCGCACCAAAACCATCACCAGAATTACCATCCACAATATTTACAGGTTCGCTGAAAGTTAATGACACACGGTCGATCAATTCATCTACTTGCGCATCTTGCCAGCGTGCATTAGTTATAATTGGCTTTGCCGCATCAGTAGGCGTAAAGGCACTTTGCGCTGTCATATTATTAGATGGATCTGCTATCTTACCTGCATTCATAGTAATAGTAGGTTTTATATCACTATCCACAATCAACTTTTCTGTAAGGTTTACTCTTAAAAACTTATCATCGCCTGTATCGCCCGTGGCTACGCTACTCACATTATAAGAACTACCAAGAGTAAATGAGTTACTATTCATATTACTACCCTTTGAATCATCCAAATTTTCACTAAAAGTCAAATCAATGCGATCAATCTTACCATCTGAATCTGAATCCATAGTTTGAGCTGATACAATCACTGGAGCCGCTCCATCACTTGGAGTAAAGGCCCCCTGATTCGTGGTCGCCTGATT
>DBBU01000021.1:3028-3676 GCA_002292365.1 Flammeovirgaceae bacterium UBA976 | reverse complement strand
TCGTCAAGGTTAACGACCTCAGCCTTAACCATCCAACCATCTCCACATGGATCAGTATTAATGACCTCAGGTTCTGATTCGAGTCTGTCGTTTATTTCAACAATAACACAATCCATTGGGGCATATGCTTCTGCAACTGTTTTAGTTGCTTCAACCTCTACCATAGATTCCCCTTTGGAAAACTCCTGACCTACTTCAGGTAATGTAACAAACACAATATCTCCAAGTTCACCTTGTGCGTAATCTGAAATCCCAATTGTAATTTTATTTTCTGTCAAGGAATACCATTCGTGTGTTTCTAAATACTTTATTTCACTCATAAATCTCCTATCTAGGTTTTACTGTCGAAAAACCACCGTCAACATGTATAGTTTGCCCAGTAATCCATTTAGAATCATCTGACAGCAACCACTTTACAACAGGAATTATATCACTAGTATCACCAATCTTCGAAATAGGATGCATAGATTTTGATAACTCGACTGCAGCTTCACTTGACAATATTTTTTGTGACATATTCGTATCCATGATGCTTGGAGCGATAACATTTACCCTTAGATTATCTTTAGCATAACTTGCAGCTGCTGATCTTGCCATACCTTCTATACCAGATTTAGCTGCCGATATTAACTCATGATTTGATAAGCC
>DBBU01000021.1:0-3020 GCA_002292365.1 Flammeovirgaceae bacterium UBA976 | reverse complement strand
TAAATAATATGATGAAAATAAATTGATATTAATAACATCTCTGAAATCTTGAATTGTTGAACCATGTAAAGGTTTGAGATGAATTGAACCTATACAATTGATTAATCCTTTTATTTCTTCATGTTCTACAGTTTTTTGAAATTCTTTTGTATCTACAGGATTATCAAGGTCAATCAAACTATAAGTAGCATTCAGTTCCTCGGAGAGTTGTTTAAGTTGTAAATCATCCCTACCAATCAAATGTACAGTTTCAGTCTGTGATAGCTCCTTAGCGATTGCTTTACCTGTTGTACCAGTAGCTCCTGCAATAATGTATGTCATCTTAATATGTTAGTTAGTAGCAGATTAATCAGAAAAAGAATTCGTACTTGATATTTCGCCAAACCAGAATGCTGAAGGATGGGGTTTTCTTTCGAACGTAGATTTGTTTACTTCAACAAGTCCAAAATTCATATTGTAACCTAAATCCCATTCAAAATTATCTAATAAAGACCAGTAAAGATATCCTATAACCTTTCCATTATTTTTTTGGTAATCATGTACGTCTTTTAATACTTCAGTGACAAACTCTATTCTCTCATCATCATTGTCGGTTGCTATACCATTTTCAGTAATAAAGATATCCTTGTCAGGGAATTTACTATGAATTCTATGAAGATTGTATTTTATAGCTTCCGGCCTATATTCGTAACCCATCTTTGTTTTCCTAGCCTTGGGTGGTACGTAATCATTTCTTCCAGAAAATGTATCAAGAAAAATTGGAAAATAGTAATTTCTAAGTATTGGAATTTTGATTAATAACCACGCTAAAGACCTATAGATAAGGTTTGGGCTTGTTCTTTTGATTGAATAAGTCTGCAGACCTATAAAGTCATCTAGATCTGAAGCATAAAAGAACTTATCTTCGAGATGGTATTTTAAGTACTTATTGAAAGTGCTATTGTCACTATCATCCCATTCATGTAAAGCATGCGTCATGCCAACCTTTGCGTTAGGATTTTTCTCTTTGATTACCATCAATGCCTTTTTGTGTGCTTTGATGATGTTTTCTGAAGCTGTGATAAATATTTTTTCATTTCGTATCCCAGGTGGAAATTTTTTCTTAGAAAAATATCCAAACATACTAAAGATGCCGGGTTCATTAATCGTATTATAATATTGAACTTCTTTAGGCAAGACATCCATCATCTTAGAAACATAATTAACAAAGGCTTCAGTTGTTTTTGGTGATGCCCAGTAACCATACTTTTCAAGCCAATCAGGTGTTGTGAAGTGATGAAAAGTAATTACAGGTGTTATATTATTTTTCAGTAATATTCTTGCTTTCTGTACATAATGGTTGATTGCGACCTCGTCAAAAGATTCTTCAGATGGCTGGATTCTACTCCACTCCATAGAGAATCTAAAAGCTTTGATTCCAAGGGTATTGATTAAATCTATATCGTTTTCTAAATATTCATAATGTTTGCATGCATCATTACATGGTTCTGCGCATACAGTACCTTTTTTATTTTCCCAGTGTGTCCAATCATTGTTATAGATACCACCTTCGACCTGGTAGGAAGCAACTGCTGTGCCAAAAATAAATTCTTTAGGAAATGTGTATTTACTCATACCGATAAATAATATATGTTATACCTACATATGCAAATTGGATTAACATTCTATAAAAGTGTTGTAGGTTAGTGAATACTCGGTTTCCATAAGGTAAATTCTCTACCCACACGTATAAATTAGCACCGTATATAACAATAAGAAAAACAATCATTATTAAGGCTGCTTCTGATCTCCATTTAGTTAATAAAAACATTGGAATAAGAATTTCGAGAAAACCAGTAAATTGATGAACGGCTCTGGGGAAAGGTATGAACGGTGGAACTATAGCATCGTAGAATCCAGGATTAATAAAATGGTTTAAACCTGCAAGAATAAAAAAAATCACATATGCGTAAGTTAATAATTTCACTACATCCAATTTTTGGCCTTACCAATAGCTTTGTTCCAATTATTTAGATAATCAAAACGTATATTATCGTTCATATTAGGTGACCATGTTTGTTCTCTTGATTGATTTGCTGATATTGTATCCAATCGAATATCATTTATGTAAACATATGAAGCTAAACCAGCGCCAAAGGCAGTAACTTCTTGAATTTTCTGGGACTGTATTTGCAAGTTGCTTATATCGGCTTGGAACTGCATCAATAAATTGTTGGCAGTCATTCCACCATCAACTGAGAGTGTAGAGAGTTTAACACCTAAATCTAACTCAAAAGCTTTAAGTAACTCGTCTGCCTGATAAGCAACAGATTCAATAACTGATCTGGCAATATGCGATTTATTAGTGTGTCTAGTCATACCTGCAATTGTTCCGCGTGCAGATGGGTCCCAGTGAGGTGAGAATAATCCAGAAAATGCTGGTACAAAATATACTCCACCATTATCTTTTACTAAAAGTGCAAGATTTTCAATATCACTACTTTTATCTATTAAACCTATATTATCTCTTAACCATTGAACTGATGATCCAGCAATAGCGACAGATCCCTCAAGTGCATAAACTGGCTCTTCGTTCTCGATTTGATATGCGACTGTTGATATAAGTCCATTTTGAGATTGAACTATATCAGTACCAGTATTGCTCAATAAGAAGCATCCAGTTCCGTACGTGTTTTTACTATCCCCTACTTGATATGCTTTATGCCCGAATAAAGATGCTTGTTGGTCACCTAAAACAGCTGTTATAGGTACATTTTTTAATAACTCAGTATTTTCAACAAAAAGAGATAAGGATGGCTGTACATTTGGAAGGCTTGTAAACGGTATGTTAAATTTTTCGATTATTGGCATACTCCAGTCTGAGGTATGTAGATTAAACATAAGTGTTCTACTTGCATTAGTGATATCAGTAACATGTTTTCCAGAAAGCTTATAAAGCAACCATGAATCTACAGTTCCAAAACATAAATCATCTTTTTGAGCTGCATCTTGAATTTTTTTTACATTTCGAAGTAGCCAAA
>DBBU01000005.1 GCA_002292365.1 Flammeovirgaceae bacterium UBA976 | reverse complement strand
GATGAGGTAATTCCGAGATGATAATAATCAAAAGTGAATATATCATAGGTCTTTTATTTATCTAAATTGATACTTTAATTAAATATGATAATATACTGAAATACAATTGATTATATATGTTTATTAAATCATTTTAGATTAAGTGATTTCAAAGAGATAAAGGTATAACAAAGAGGAAAATTGCCTTAAAAAAGCATTGAGGTCTGGATTGCTCTCAGAGACCGATACAATAAATAATGGTGCTCTGATATGCCTACTCCTTCGATGATGTGGAATCATTATTTTAAAACTTAGGTAAGTACCAGATCACTCTAAGGATGGGAGAGTAAATTCGATAGCAATGGCTTAATTATCAAGGTCAATTAACAGCCATTTTTATTACAACTTTAGCAAATAGATTGGGAAAGAAACGCTTTAGATAAATACCTGCTACTTCTTTAAATCCTCCGATATATACTTCGTTTTTATTTTGTTCTATTGCTTTAATGATTTTGCTCGCACACCTTTGAGGACTCATCCCATTGTCTTGTGCTTTATCCATAGTATTATGTTTGCTACCATCTCCCATCAATGCATTAAAACTTATTTTGGTTTTGATATAGCCTGGACAAATCAATGACACATGTATATTATCTTTTTCGTGCTCAGCTCTTAGGGCATCAAAAAAACCATGTAATGCATGTTTAGAGCCAGCATAAGCAGACCTTAATGGTGTGCTGATGATGCCAGTAACGGAGGTGATGATGACATGATGCCCTTGCTTACGAGTCACCATGGAAGGAAGTAAAAATTTAGAAAGGGCAACGGTTCCAAAATAGTTGACTTCCATAATTCGGCGATCCACGGCTAAAGAAGTGTTCATCACTTTATCTCGCTGACTGATTCCTCCACAATGAATGATGACGTCAATGGGTCCCATCAAAGTTAATGCATGTTTGCATTTTTCTTCAAGTGTTTCAGCTTCAGAGAGATCTAGTGTTAAGAGGTGTACCTCGCTCTTTTGTGTACAAGCATTTTTCACTCGCTCCAGTTCATTTGCTCTTCGTGCTGACAGTATTAGTTTTGCACCCAATTGGTGCAGTTGGTAAACCAATGCTTCACCAATGCCAGAGGACGCTCCGGTGACCCAAATTATCTTTTTACCTATTTTCGTCATGATTTTAATCTTCAATACTCGACCGAATTCAAATATAGAAGGTAGATTTTTCTTGAGCATCAAAATCACTAATTAATATCAAGAGATCTCCTGATCATAGAAATTTTATTATGTAATTTTTATTTAAAAATTTGCTTGACATAGAGTGAGGAATGTTTGACATTTATTTATTAGATTGATTACTTTAAAAAAAAATTAACCACCAGCTTATCGCTAACTATTGAATACTGATCAAACCTTATTTCTAAAAAAAAGATTCGAAGAGGCCGGACATAAGATAAGTTTGTATTCGGAGGAAGTCTTGTCTGCTGATATATTGGAGTCATTAGGAAAATGTCTCAAAAGAGAAATTGCTTGTGATATTTTCGTGTCAAAACGGGGACTTGAAAAAATGGAATCAGATGCTTTTTTATTAATCCATTTGTTAAAATTAAAAAAATTAGGAGCATCCATATATTTATCAGAAAACGGGAAATCGTCGAACAAAATATTATATTTAAAAGATTATGAAATTATTTATATCCTTACTGAGCGATATCAAGGTTTCGCGGTATTTTATTCAAGAGACAAAGAATTTGATGAATATCTTAACCATTTTACCTCAAAAGAACCTGAGTACCGTTTAGAACCAGATGATATTACGATTGAATTTCTCATTGAAAGTAATACAGTACTTGAGCGTACAGCTACCAAAATTTTTTGGGAAGTTACCAATGCGACTCATGTTACCATTGATGGTATTGGTGAAGTAGCGTGTTCCGGACAAAAAACCATTACTTTCCTCAACGATACCATCTTAAAGTTGAAAGCGACTCATGGGAATCAAAAAAAGCTTAAATCAGTTAAGGTAAAGACCATTAGCGAATTTAAAATTAGATATGAGGTACAATTCCGAAACCCATCTTCTAATGAGTTTGTGTCAATGGAGGAGTCACAATATAAAGGTGTTTTTGGTATCGCCAAGGGGTATGATGTTCGGTTGACTTGGGAGGTTGCGCATGCAGATACAGTAAACGTAAAGCCTTTTGGATTTTATGAAAATCAAGGGTCGCATATTTTCAACTCGGATGGATCTATAGAAATCAATATTGAAGCTAAATTTAGAGGGGAAAGTAAAAATCAGAAAATATTAATTTATTCATTTCCAACACCGGTTTTTGAAAGAAAATTCATTAATCTTAATCCAAATATTTTGATATCATTGGAGATTAATATTGATGATCTTAGAAACAAAGCCTTACATTATTTAAAAGGCAGCGATAACAATCAATTCAGAGATTATATGGATGAGATGGATAACAAATATAGATCACTCAAATCCACTCTTTTACAAAAGATGGGAAGGACTGATTTTAACAAATTTTATGAACAGCATTCCATTCCAAAACTTTTCAAAAAAAGAAAATCTATTTTATTAAACTACTTTAAATCGGACCCTAAAATTATTGATAATATAGAATCAACACGGGATTATTATGAGTGAGCAAAAGCATACATATGGATTTATATTAAGATTCTTTTTATTTTGTTCAGCGGCAGACATAGACCTATTGGACAAATGTCCGAAGTCTGAGGTGAACAAATACACAGGAGTAGGTGCTACCGTTTTTTTTACAGGCATTTTGGCCTGCTTTTCTGGAGGCTATGCACTCTTCACTGCTTTTAATTCATTGGGTTTATCCATTATGCTGGGGATTTTTTGGGGCTCATTGGTATTCAATCTAGATAGGTTTTTAGTTTCAACTATCAAGAAATCTAAAGGGAAACTTCAAGAATTCGCTCAAATAACACCAAGGCTTTTATT
>DBBU01000067.1:8060-38261 GCA_002292365.1 Flammeovirgaceae bacterium UBA976 | reverse complement strand
TGACTCTAATGAAGTCAGAACTTTCAGAATAGTTAAGTTTTAATAGGATATTTAACTTGAAAATTTCGAAAAGACTGAATCTCATGGGATTCAGTCTTTTTTTACGAGTCAGAGAGAAGTGACCCTTTCGTACGTTCATCGATTATCAATACTTCATCTTAATTGATAGTTCATTACGGCTACCAACCTGATGCGAGATTGGTCGTCATTGATTAAGTGAATATCATAATTATGATGAATGAAGGAATGTAGACTAGGGTAAGATTTTGTTACTGGAAATCCCCCTGCTCACTCACTGTCCGCAGGGATTAACAACATCAAATCATTCAATCACTACTTGAGATGCATCAATAAGTCCTTAATGGAATCAAAGGAGGTACTGGTGTCTTTGCTCTCCAGTTTCCAGATGCAATCGATACAATTTATGCTTATCAATGAGTTTGTATCTTTATTTACAGCATACCCATTGCGCTGCAGGGCTTGCGCGGTCCAGTGAACCATAGTAGGATCTCCTTGCAAAAGTACATTGCCTTTACGCTCATCTAGACGTTTTACTGTTCCTGTAGTTAGGTCGATATTGTTATTTACAGGAAAGAGGGTTTGATCAATAGCCCCTTGCAAAATTAAATCCTCAGGACAACCGTCTAATACGGGGCGATTAAAATTAAAGAGCCACAAGCGATCCGACAATTGGAGGCTTACTTGTAGATCATGGGTAGCTATGAGCACTCCTTTCCCATTTCCAGCAATGGATTTCAACAGTAGCATGATCTCTATTTTATTGCTCAAATCTAGATGTGCGGTGGGCTCATCTAAAATGATTAAATCTGTTTCTTGTGCCAAAGCGCGAGCGATCATTACTTTTTGAAATTGGCCATCACTGAGCTGATAAAGTTTCTTACGGGCTAAATAATTAATGTTTGTTTGATTCATGGCCACATCTATGGCCTGCTTATCTGATGTACTTAATCGACCTAGCCAATTGGAATAAGGATGTCTACCTAGGGCGATCAATTCTATTACAGAAAGGTGTGCTGCAAAGGGTTTTTCGGTAAGGACGACACTTATTTGTTTAGCCAAAGCTGATTTTGAGAATTCATCAATGAGACGATCCTGATGAAGAACGGATCCCGATATTCCCTTATGTAAGCCAGATAGGGTTTTTATGAAAGTGGTTTTACCGACCCCATTTTGTCCCATAAGGCTGATGATCTCTCCAGATGCGAGTGACAAATTGATGTTTTCTTGAAGCACTTTATTTGTACGCCCTTCAGTATATCCAATTGTCAGCGATTGGGTGTGCATTAACTTCATTTATCGAAAGTATAATGAATGTTTTTTTTTCTCAATAAGAGATAGACGACAAATGGAGCTCCTATTAATGCAGTGACTGCATTAATAGGTAAAGTAGCCTCAATACCTGGTAACTGCGAGACCGTATCAAAAAGGAGCATTAAAATACCGCCAATGAGGATAATGAGTGGTGTTAATAACAAATGATTGGTTGTGTTGAAAAGCATGCGAGCGATATGGGGCATGGCCAGACCAAAAAAAGCGATGGGTCCACAAAAGGCGGTTATCGTACCCGCCAATAAACTGGTATTAATGATAATCAGAACACGTATGATTTTGAGGTCTACCCCCATGCTTTCAGCATAATTTGCTCCAAGTAATAAGGCATTCAATGATTTGGATAAGCCTATTGACATGATCATACCTATCGATATGATCACACTGAAGATCATCAATTCATTCCATGAAAGGCTCCCCAAACTGCCAAAAGACCACATCAGATAGGCTTGGATATTTGTAGCTTGACTGAAGTATTGTAAAATATTGATCAAAGCACTTGATGCGGTACCCAGCATTAAGCCCAATATCAATAAGGTAACTGAATCCTTGAGTCTTACAGAGGCCAATATGATGGCCAATAATATGCCAAAGGAGCCAAGTGCGGCTGCACATACCATAATCCAACTTCTGGCAATAACTGAAAGTTCGAAAAGGAGTCCAGCTTCAACCCCTAAAAAAATAATCAGAGCGACTCCCAGCCCAGATCCAGAACTAATACCTAAAATGAATGGCCCAGCCATAGGATTCCGAAATAAGGTTTGCATTTGCAATCCACAGATACCGAGTCCACCCCCAACAAGTGTAGCTGTGAGTGCCTTGGGTAAACGAAATTTTGCCAAAATCAAATGCCAAGAATTATCTACGGGAGTGCGTAATAGAATGAAATCAATCACACTTGATAAAGGGATGTCCACAGATCCTAAGCTGATATTTAGAGCAAATAAAACAATCAATAATAACCCTAAACCAATAAACAGTTGTCGCCACTTTTTTATTGAAGTATCAAAATATTGTGTGATCATAAAATCTTTTGAAAATAATAAGTAGGATGATTGGGTAGCAACTCTGGATGCAATATTCTAATAAGATCGGCAAGAACTAGATCGGGTCGAGCGTAGGCCGATTCAAAGAAATCAAATCCACCATTGTTACCTATGCGCTTATTGTAATTGTATATACGCTGCTCTTGATAAGCTTCAAAAAGTTCATATCGTGCATCTTGAGCCATCAATTCAGTGCGGGTATTGATAGAGGCAACCCCAATCCAAAATCGTGCTTCCCTAGCTCGATCGAGAACCGTTTCAAAACTAAGTTCTAACCATCCTGATGATAGGTTATCTTCCCATACATAGGTCCCTCCAGCATCCTTAATGAATTGTGCGGACCAGTTTTTTCCACCTGGCAGAAACCAGGTATCTCCATATACCACTCCTGAAAATACGCTGGGCCTTTCTGTCACGTTTTGGGTTAAGCTTTTAAGATATTGGTATCTTTCAACCATGCTAGAAAAAATTGAATCTGCAATTTTTCTCTCATCGAAAATATAACCAAAAAACTTGATCCATTCGGCACGACCCAAAGCAGTTTCTTCTAGAAAATCCGAATTATACACAATAGGTATGCCCGCTTCGACAATTTTATCAAGTGTTGTGGATTCACCACCAAGATCAAAGGCAATAACTAAATCAGGTTGACTGGCCAATAGCAGCTCTAAATTTATTTTACCATTGATGCCTAGTTCTACTATTTTTCCAGATTTTAGGTGGCCATTTATTTTTTCAGAATAGATATTGTTCGTGCCTACAAAACCAACTAGTTTATCTTCCAAGCCTAAAAGCTCTAAATAAGGTAGGTGGGTCGTGCTGGTGACAACTACCCGTTGGGGGATGCTTTCAAATGTATAGTCAATGGCAGATTTTGACCCTGGCCAAGGTTCCATCACACTAAGATGGTCTTCTTGGATATTAAATTTAGTTGCATAAACCAGGGATTGACTTGAGAGGGTCTCATGAAGCTTATTGATAGGCTTGTTTTTCTCGCAACCCAATAGCATACAAAAATAAAATAATGGCAAGCATTTATTCATTTAACAAAATTCAGCAAAAAAAAGGAGTTATTTAGTTTAAATCTTCCTTACCTTCGTATTGAATTCGGTTTTTGGCACAAATTTTTGCTGTCAAGATTAAAAGGGAATCTTGTGAAAATCAAGAACTGTCCCCGCAACTGTAAGGTTTACATGCTTCATCCACAATGCCACTGTTGTTTTCAATGGGAAGGCCATGAAGTGAACCAAGTCAGGAGACCTGCCTATTTTAAACATAAAATTTCGAGCTTCGGGTGAAAGCTAGGGAAGGTGAAAGTCATTTTTCTCTATTTACCATGGGCCCGGTTAAATAATTGACGGGTGAAAGTTGTTGTATTCTGGATGACCTTTTTGTGTTCTTTTTTTTTAAAGGCGCAATCAGATACGGTCTTAATGCAGCCTATTGAAATAATGGGTTTTGGAGTGGTACCTTATGCTACAGGTGACGTAGTGCGTATGATTCACACTGTCGATCCTTTAAAAACCTTGGACGCGGCACTTTTTAGCCAGGCAGGAGTTTACATGAAAAATTATGGGCATCAACAGTTGTCAACCATCTCTTTTAGAGGGACGTCCGCTGTTCATACCAATGTGCTTTGGCACGGCATCCCAGTCAATGCACCTACCTTAGGATCCACAGATTTCTCACAATGGCATGCATGGCTGATAGATGATGTGGCCATTCAGCCGGGAAATCAAGGGGCCTTATATGGTTCAGGTTCTATAGGAGGTACTGTGTTCATTGATCATTTTAATAAGATTCGAACGAATACGGCAGCCATTGGATTGGGCTTGGGCAGTTTTGGTTATAATTTCCAGGGAGCAAAAGCAGAGTACAAAAAAGCTCAGGTTCAAGGAACGACCCATATTTATCGTGAAGCCATCAATAATGATTTTACTTATCCTTTAAAAGGAACAGATCTTATTCAAACTCAAAAAAATGCAGCTGCTTTGAGTTACGGCTTTCGACAAGAACTTCAACATTTTTGGAATAATCAGCGTTTATCTGTAGATCTGTTGCTCTTTTATCAACATCGCGAAAGCCAACCCGTCATTTCCCAAAATGAGGGTCAAGATTTTATTAAAACCCATAATATCAAATCAGTTGTAGAGCATTTTATTGATGTAAATAAGGGATCAATAAGTACAACCCTAGGTTGGATGAATGATCAAATGATTTATAATCAAAATCCAGCAATTCGTTCTCAGCAGATAACATTAACTCAGCGATATGAATATGACATAGGTGATCATTTCCACTTAAATAGTGGATTTTTAATCAATTTACTCACTGCCAAGGGCTCGAATCTTGAGAATATCAATCCTCAAAAACAATTAGATTTCTTTGTTATAGTTACCTACAGAATCAATGACCGATGGAGCAGTACCTGGGGACTTCGTGAATCATTTATGATTGATGCTGGATCTAAGTTGTTGCCTTCTTTGGGTGCTGAACGAAAGTGGATATTTTCCAAGAGTTCGTTGATATCGCACGCCAAAATAGCGCAAGGCTTTAGATACCCCACACTCAATGATCGGTTTTGGTTACCGGGCGGAAACCCATTTTTGAAACCTGAGCAAAGTGCGAGTACTGAGATCGGCTTCAAGCTTCGTTATCCTAAGTTTAATACCCAGGTCAATGTTTATCAAACTTGGGCCCAAGATTGGATTTTATGGTTACCTCAATCAGGAAATATGTGGATTCCTGAAAATATCCGAAAAGTGACTATTTCAGGAATTGAGTATGCCTTTGATTACCAATGTTTCTTGAATGAAATGGAGCTAGAAAGTGAGGTAGTCTTAAATTATCAGCGTTCTATAAATAAATCTGCCTATCCAAGTCAAGCTGCATATGGAAATCAATTACCTTATGTGCCTTATTTTACGGCTATTTGGTCCAATAAAATCCATATTAAAAAGTGGACTATTGCTTTAGATCAATCTTATACCAGTCGACGGTATACCACTTTAGATCAATCAGATACTTACGCGGTATCTCCTTATTTTTTACTTGATATGGCTATCGATTACCCACTTATCCTAGGTAAAGTTACTATTCAAACTCTGTTCAAGGCAAATAATATATTTAATAACTACTACGAAAACATTCAAAACTGGGCAATGCCTGGAATCAATTTTCAATTACAAATAATAACTAAATTATGATTCAAGCTAAATATTTAGATAATTCATTACCATTATATATTCTATTTTTCATCACTTTATTATTTGTTTCCTGTACTGAAGATCCGGAGGTGGATCCTGAAAATGTATTATCTGATGATACTTCTCAGAATAAATTAGGTAGCTTTTCATCTGGAATTTTTGTCATCAATGAGGGAAATTTTTTATCTGATGATGGATCCATATCTTTTATCGACTCTGAAGGTGTGGTACAAAATGACATTTTTTTTGAAAATAATGCATCATTACCATTGGGCGACGTAGTTCAATCCATGTACCTCAGGGATACAACGGCTTTCATATTGGTAAATAATAGTAATAAAATAGAGGTTGTTGATGGTGATGAAATGACAGTGTTACATACCATTTCAGAAGTCTCTCTACCTAGGTATATGGTCAGTGAGGGGGATTTTGGTTATATTTCGGAGTGGGTAAGTTTTTCAGATCGAGGTCGTATTTCCATTTTGGATTTAAATACCTATGAGATTTTAGATACCATTAATGTAGGGTTTGGAGCAGAGGCATTGGCGATTAGAGACAATAAACTCTATGTAAGCAATAATTTTGAAAAAACCTTGAGTATAATGGATTTGAATACACGTGAAATCATTCAAACGATTACTGTAGGCACATCACCTGCAGCTATGATCATAGACCAAAATGGGGATCTTTGGATCCTTTGCAGTGGGGGGTACAATGCTGATTTCACTCTTGCAAACAACGGCTCATTGGTACGACTGGACTCCAATGATGAAGTGATACAGGAAATTTCACTAGGAATGAATGTCAGTGGTAGAATGGCTGCCAATGTCGATTTGTCTGTCCTTTATTTTTACAGTGGCACTACCGCATACAGTTACGTTATAGGAGACGAAAGCTATGATACATTCATTGAGAATACTTCTGCCATTGCTTTTTATGGAATAGGGGTAGCTCCAGATGGAGATGTTTACATAGCTGATTCCAAGGGATTTCAATCGCTAGGAAGTGTCTATGTCTATGATCAAATGGGTAGTGAAAAAGAAGAATTTGAAGTAGGAAGAGGGCCGAATGGGTTTGTATTTACATCTGAGTAAGTCATCATTGAAAAGCACATTTTAATAGGGCTTCAATACCGGATTTTACTGATTGTTTACCTTCCTGAATGGCTTGTTCTATTTCTCCTTTTTTGTCAGATAATTTGGGATCTTGGAACACATGTTTAATCAGCTGGTTTGAAAGGCCTTCACGAAACCATTGTAGATTTTGATGCTTTCTATTTTTATAAAAATAATCATTTTTCTTCGTGAGGGTGATGTATTTGCCTATGTAGTTCCAAACCTGCTCTAGGTTTGTAGGTTGGTGTGATGAAATGGTTTCAACAGGGACTTTCCAGTGGTTTATATTCTGGGGAAAATTATGAAGGGCTTGCTCAAAGACTGTTTTGGTACGTAGGCTCTCCTCAATATTTTCTCCATCACTTTTGTTGATTAATATCATATCGGCAAGTTCCATTAATCCTCTTTTGATGCCTTGTAATTCATCCCCGGCACCTGAGATCATCAGTAACAGTAAAAAATCACTCAAATCTTTTACTGCGGTTTCGGATTGACCTACACCAACGGTTTCAATTAAAATCACATCAAATCCTGCCGCTTCGCACAAGAGCATATTTTCCCGTGTTTTCTCTGAGACTCCGCCAAGGTGCCCGCTGGTAGGACTCGGTCTGATGTATGCATTTCTATTTTGAGAAAGTTCATTCATCCGAGTTTTATCTCCCAAAATACTACCCTGATTTAAGGTACTGGTGGGATCAATAGGTAATACGGCTATTTTATGACCTTTTTTGATCAGAAATAAACCAAATGCTTCTATAAAAGTGCTTTTTCCGACACCTGGGATCCCCGTAACTCCAATCCTCACGGATGTTCCTGTATGACTCAAAATGGAATCTATTAATTGGGTTGCGGATCGTTGATCTTCAGGTAATTGACTTTCACACAAAGTAATTGCCCGGCTCAAAACCAATCGATCTCCAGCGATAATTCCTGATTTTAATTCGTCTAGTGTAAGATTTTTTTTCGCTAATGACATGGTTTATGATACCTGAGGCTTCATAAATTCAATTTATACTCACTAATTTAGGTCATTTGCGCTTTTGATATCTTACGACTTAAATTATAATGTAAGGGGATCACGTGGGTGCTTCAGCAACTATTCAAATCCTCATTGAGCCCACCGCGTTAGGTAATAGATCTGAGCAGAGATTTTAGGCTATAGAATATATTCGCTTAAATCTTTATTTTTAATAACCCCAGTCAATTTCTGGTCTACAAGGGTTTTATCGATTAAAATTTTTGAGTGGGCTCCGATGGTATCGGGAATATCAAATAAGATATCATTGAGGAGTCTACTCATGATCGTTTGTAAACGACGTGCACCTATATTTTCCATTTCTTCATTGATAGTAAATGCTTTCTCTGCAATTTCTTCAAGCGCATCATCACTGAATTCGATAGAAACATTTTCGGCTTCGATTAAAGCGATGTACTGCTTTGTCAATGCATTTTTGGGCTCTTTTAAAATCTTTAAAAAATCTTTTTTGGTAAGATTATTCAATTCAACTCGAATTGGAAACCTTCCTTGTAATTCAGGAATCATATCGGAGGGCTTGCTAAAATGAAAGGCACCTGCAGCAATGAACAATACATGATCTGTCTGAATAACGCCGTATTTGGTAGTTACACTACTCCCTTCAACAATAGGCAAAAGATCTCTTTGGACACCTTCTCTACTTACATCGGGTCCAGATTTTCCACTGCGGACACCTGCGATTTTATCAATTTCATCAATAAAAATAATGCCTGTATTACTCGCTTTATATAGTGCCTCTTCTTTGACTTCGTCCATATCAATGAGTCTTTGACTTTCATCTTCAAGTAATAATCTTTTGGCTTCTGAGATGGTTACTTTTCGCCTTTTAGACTTTTTGGGCATCATATTACTGAGCATATCTTGCATATTAATCATGGAGGATTCATCAATCATACCACCTCCAATCATACCCAGGTTACCAGAAGCGGCAGCTTTGATATCAATTTCTATTTTTCTATCATCTAGCGTACCTTTTTGAATTTTTTCACGGAATTTTTCACGTGTCTTTTGATTGAGTTCAAGATCAGTCATATCCGTTACTGCATCTCCTCCAGGGAAAGACTTGCCTTTGAGGGGGGGAATTAGAGCATCTAAGATGATGTTTTCAACAATAGCTTCTGCTTTGGCTTTTACTTCTGCCTTTTTTTGTATTCGCACCATATTAACTGCCTGTTCAACGAGGTCTCGTACCATGCTCTCAACGTCTCTGCCCACATAGCCCACTTCGGTAAACTTTGAGGCTTCTACCTTAGTAAATGGAGCATCTGCAATTTTTGCTAGCCTTCTGGCAATTTCAGTCTTACCTACCCCAGTCGATCCTATCAACAAGATATTATTAGGAATAATATCATTTTTAATCTCTCCTTGGACATTCATTCTTCGCCATCTATTTCTTAGGGCAATGGCCACATTTCTTTTGGCATCACCTTGACCAATAATATATTTATCTAATTCGGCAACAATTTGCTTGGGTGTAAGATTTTCCATTTTTAGAATATTTGTTTTAAAGCGCGCGTATTTGTTTTGATTGATAAATATTGGCTTATTGCGGCGGCATGTACTTTGGCATTACTGAATTGAAATTCATAGTTCTTTATTTTTAATAAAAAGCCAAAGCTCAGCCCAGCTCCATAAGCCATTTCATCTACACTAAATGCTACTCTTTGTCTGTGATTATAACCTAAATTAAGTTCTATACGCTTTCCAATAAGTAGGGCCGTTCCAAAATTGAAATATCTAAAAATTTGATTTAATCGCCTGATATTTTCATTAGGATTAGATGCATACAAGTCATCGGTTGAACGAACCAAGTCGCTAGCCGTAACGGTAAATCGAAACGGCATATGTTCAGGCTTAAAAGTGGTACCAATCAATACATCAAATGGCAGCGAAGTATGTGCGTCAGTTGTGTAATCAGAAATTATAAAACCTAAGTTTTTGATGACTATACCGACCGAAAAGTTTTGGTAAGGACTTCTGTAGATGCCCCCCAAATCGAACAGCAAGGCATTGGCACCTGTCGTTGAGATATAAGAGCCTGCCATTTTTAAATTGATGCCCAGTGTAAAAGGACCCAGACTATGGGATTTACCGATGTGAAGGACATAGTCTTGTGCTTTGAACCTGCCAATGACTGTTCCCAGCTCGTCTGTTTCATCGAAGGTGCCATAATCTGTGAACAAAATACCAGCAGTCAGCGGACCTATTTTGCCCGCACTAAATTGAGTGATGGTACTCATTCTATTGATGCCTGCTAAGTAGGGATGATACATAATATAAATATCTCCTAAAGTACTGTCTCCGAGGATTGCCGGATTGTGATACCCCATGGCGATGTCATGGTCATTGCTTGACACGGCAGATCCTCCAAGCGATGCAGCGCGACTGCTATTGGGAAGGTTTAAAAAATGAAAGCCTTGTTGGGCAAATAATGATGACCAAAAAATTAGGAAAAATAAAGTGGACGTTCCCTTCAAATAGATTTTGTCTTTTCTTCTGGAATAATGAATTTTAAAGGTTGCTTAACTTTCTGATCGAGTAAGGCAATATTTAAAACATCATCCACATTTTCCACATAATGAATTTGTAATAATTTTAAGTATCGATCATCTATCTCGTCAATATCTTTCTTGTTTCTTAGGCTAAGAATAATCTCTTTGATCCCAGCGCGTTTGGCAGCCAATATTTTTTCTTTCACACCGCCCACAGGCAATACTTTACCTCGTAGGGTAATTTCTCCAGTCATGGCTAGTTTGGCCTTTACCTTTCTTTGCGTGAAAAGAGAGGTGAGCGCGGTCAAAATGGTGATGCCCGCAGAGGGGCCATCTTTTGGAATAGCGCCAGCAGGTACATGGATATGTAGATCATAATGATCAAATATTTTGTAATGGATATCGAGGATTTCAGCATTTGATTTAAGGTAGGATAGGGCCGTGATAGCAGACTCCTTCATTACATCACCCAATTGACCTGAGAGGGTGAGTTTTCCTTTGCCTCTGCTCAAGTTAGATTCTATAAATAAAATATCACCACCTGCAGGTGTCCAAGCCAAGCCCGTGACAATGCCGGGAAAGTCATTGTGCTCATATGTCTCTTTATCAAAAATCTCTGAGCCTAAAATACTGCGTACCTGTTGGGAATCCACTTTCGATTCAAAAGGGGTTTCCATGGCTTTGGATTTTGCAATATTTCGGACTAAAGCAGCAATTTTCCGTTCTAGACTCCGCACACCTGATTCGCGGGTATAGTCATTGATTACTTTTTCAATGGCCTTCTGTTTGAATTTTAAATCTTTAGAAGTCAAACCATGTTCAGTGATTTGTTTGGGGATTAAATGTTTATTGGCAATTTGAACTTTTTCTTCCAAGGTATAACCTGTGATGTCAATGATTTCCATACGATCGCGTAGGGCGGGTTGGATGGTTTCTAAAGAGTTTGCCGTAGCAATAAAAAGTACTTTACTCAAATCATAGTCTACTTCTAGATAGTTGTCTTTAAAGCTACTATTTTGTTCGGGATCTAAGACTTCAAGTAATGCCGAGGAAGGATCTCCACTAAAGTTGGCGTTAATTTTATCAATTTCATCTAATATAAAAACAGGATTTGATGATTTAGCACGCTTGATATTTTGTAGAATTTTACCCGGCATGGACCCAATGTAGGTTTTTCTATGACCTCTAATTTCCGCTTCATCATGAAGCCCACCCAATGACATACGAATGTATTTCCTATCCAGCGCCTCAGCAATAGATTTACCCAAAGAAGTTTTGCCCACGCCAGGAGGTCCATAAAGGCAAATAATGGGGCCTTTGAGGTCATCCTTGAGTTTTCTTACGGCCAAATATTCTAGTATTCTGTCCTTGACTTTACCAAGGCCAAAATGATCTCGGTCTAATATTTTTTGTGAATTCTTAAGGTCAAAATTATCTGTAGTTAATTCATTCCATGGCAAATCAACCAGTAATTCTACGTAATTCATCGCCACAGGATATTCTGCTGCTGCTGGATTCATCCGCTGAATTTTATCAATTTCCTTGAAAAAATGAATTTTCACCTCTTCAGGCCAATTCTTTTCATCACCTCGGGTTTTAAGGGTTTCAATTTCTTGATCAGGCCCATCATTGCCAAGTTCATTTTGCAGGATGCGCATTTGTTGCCTAAGAAAATAATCTCTTTGTTGTTGGTCAATATCTGTATGAACTTTTTTCTGAATCTCCTTTTTCAATTCAAGCATTTGCAGATCCTTCATCATAAACTGCAATAATTTTTCGGCTCTTTTTATAGGATCATTTATTTCTAGTAATTTTTGCTTTTCAGCAACTTCTGCATTGACATTCCCTGCTAAAAAATGGGTCAAAAAGGAATGACTATCAATGTTCTCTAAGGCAATTTGGGCTTCCTTTGGAATTTCAGGATTGAGCTTCATGATCTTATTGGCCGTATCTTTTAGTGATTGGACAATGGCTTCTGTTTTTTCTTTTTCTAGATCAAAGTCGAGGTCATGTAAGATCTCATACTTTGCTTTGATAAAAGGTTTTTCACTAGTTAAGGTTAATATTTTAAATCTTTTTTGCCCTTGAATAATGATAGTTGTATTACCATCTGGAAGGACCAACATTTTAAGAATTTTAGCCACTGTACCTATGCTATTGAGATCTCTTATACCGGGCTCTTCAATTTTAAGATTTTTTTGTGCGGTAACTCCAATGATACGGTCTCCTTTGTAGGCTTGCTTCACCAGTTTGACAGACTTTTCACGACCGACCGTGATGGGGATGACTACCCCAGGAAACAATACCGTATTTTTGATGGGAAGTATGGGAAGTTCGTCGGGTAATTGATCGTCCGTGAGTGAAGGAATTTCGTCAGAGCTAATTAATTGAACGACTTCCTCGGGATCGTCCTCCGAAAAGTCAGGATGAAAAATCTGAAAACTTTTGCTCATACTATGTCAATGTGGCAGTTTTATGCCTTTAAAGGAGTTATAAATTATTTATATTTTAGTAGATCAATACTTATGCCAAATAATCTAATGTCTGCTTTTTAAGATTATCTTTACTTTATAGATATAAGTATTTCATTAAAATCCCTATAGTAATTTTAAAAAAGGCCAACTATATGAACCCAATTAAGGTCTTACTTTTCTTAAGTATTTTTGGAATTAATTATCGGATCCACGGACAAAGTGATGCGACTACGGTGCTGAAAATTGATTCTGATAGCCTTTCGTCAAATATTATCATCAATCGATATGATTTTGAGAACATCAATAAAATTCCTCGATATTTCAAAAAATCTCAAATTTTACTGCTTAATGAGCTCGAAAAAAAGAAAGATTATCAGACCCAATATGGCATTTTATCGAAGTACGTTAGGAATTTTGGTATCGAAAATTTTTATTCTGAAACTAGATTACTTTGGCGATTGGCAAAGCTGACAGAAATGTTTGGTGATTATGAAGATGCTAAGTCTCTCTATCGTTTGGTCTTGAGGCATCATCACGGTGGGATTAATACAGATGAATTAGAGTTGTATTATGATTCCTTAAACAACCAGGAGGTAGCTCAGTTTGTGCCTATTGAATATTATTATGAGATGGTCGAACATCGAAAACTTATCGATACCCTGATGCCTCCAAAGGGTGTATTGCTTAATATGGGGTTTTCGGTGAATAGTAGGGGTGCTGATTATGGACCGGCATTCAGCCAAAATAATGGGGCTTTGCTTTTCACTTCACAAAGAGAAGAGTTGAGTATGGAGATCAACAAAAATAGAAATGAGGATCTATACATCAGTTATGTGGATGCTTATGGTACTTGGTCTAAGGCTTATGCTATGGAAGAGATTAATTCTAATTACAATGAAGGTTCGGCCTGTTTAAGTTCGGATGGGAATACGCTGTATTTTTCTCGTTGTGACTGCCCATCGTGCTATGGTGATTGCGATCTCTTCAGTGCCATTTTGAAGGACAGCATATGGATGGACATAAAAAACCTAGGAATCAATGTAAATAGTTTAAGTTGGGATTCACATCCCTCGTTATCCCACAGTGGAGATACCCTCTTTTTTGCATCAGATCGTTTGGGTGGTTTTGGTTTATCTGATATTTATTTTACCACGAAAAAAGATGGATCTTGGACACAAAGCCAAAATATGGGGCCTATCATCAATACTAGAAATAATGAAGTAAGCCCGTTTTATCACCCACTGTTTGGGGTACTTTACTTCTCATCAAATGGACAGCTCTACAATTTTGGAGCATTTGATATTTATAAATCGTATAATATCATGGATAAATGGAGTGAACCTATCAATATAGGACCCTTGGTTAATGGAACGGGGAGCGAGTTTTATTTTACCATTGATGCAAACTCCAAAGATTTGTACTATGCAAGATCATCTTCTAAAGACTTGGATAAATTGGATTTATATTCTTTCCCACTCCCTATGGGTGCCAGACCCGATGCGATAGCACAATTGAAGGGAAGTTTAACGGATGCTTTGAATGGAAAGCCTTTTGGTGGAATAGTGTCTGTAATAGATATGGATCAAGGGGTAGAGGTGGCTCCTAAATATCTGAAAGAAGATGGAACTTTTGAGTTTAATTTAATTGATCAGAGAAATTATTTACTTGTGATACAAGGCGATGATTTCTTCAGGATAGAGGAAGCATTTTACTTAGATGGATATGTAGAATTGAATAAGACTACAGAGCCTATGAATGCCCGAATGAAATTTGAATCTGTAGAGTTCGATAATGGTAAAGCTGAAATTAAGCCTGAAATGTATGGAGATCTCAATAAAATAATTAATTTTTTATATGATAATATTGACTTCAAGTTAAAGATTTCTGGGCATACAGATTCTCAAGGATCTCAAGCACTGAATTTACAATTATCCAAAGATCGAGCGGAAAACATTCGAGACTATATTGTGATTTTCGCAGGTATTCTAGAAAGTCGTGTCGAGTGGGAAGGATTGGGAAATTCTGTGCCTTTGGTGGAAGAAAATACTGAGGCAGATAAGAAAATTAATAGAAGGGTAGAGTTTCAAATCTACAGAGAATGAGCGCTGGAAAAATAAAAGGCTCAAGTTCGTAGTGAGCGAATACGTTTAGAATAACTTGATGATGTCGTTGATGATGGCGTAGGTCATCAATGCCAAGAGCACTATCATGCCTACTTTTTGAGCATTTTCTAGAAAGGTATCAGAGGGCTTTTTTCCAGTAATTATTTCCCAAGTTAAAAATACTACATGCCCACCATCTAATGCAGGTATGGGTAAGAAATTCATAAATGCGAGTACCATGGAAAGCATTCCTGTAATACGCCAAAATCTTTGCCAATCCCAAGTACCACCAAAAATTTTCGCAATGCCTATTGGACCAGAAAGAGATTTATTTGCGGAGACTTCCCCAGCAAATATTTTTTTAAAGCCTTTGATGTTATCCCAAACAATACTGAAAGCCAGTTCAGTCCCTAGTGGTATAGATTCTGCAAGAGTATATTCAATGGTGGAAATTTCATTCAATCGATTGGCTTGAAAGCCAATTTTACCTTCTTCATTGACCTCAATATTTAAAGTTTTTTGGACATTAGATCGATTGATCAATAAAGTGATTTGGGTCCCGGCCAAGGTATCCATACTTGCTTGGAGTTGATCGTAAAACTCAATTTCAGCATCATTCAATGCGATAATTTTATCCCCTACTTGCAGTCCACCAAGATCGGCAGGGCTGCCTTCGATGACCGCACCAATATCAAAAATTAATCTATAAAAAATAAATTTTTGGGCATTGTTTTCTTCTGCAAAATCATCGACAAAATCATTGGGTATGGGTATGGTTAGTCTTTTTCCATCACGGTCTACCGTAAAGTATCCATCACTACTGAGGAGGACGGCTGGACTGGCCAAGTCTCTAAAGCGTTCATAATCTTCGCCATTAATATTAAGGATTCTGTCTCCCGTCTTAAGTCCTATGGACTCACCCAATTCATAAGCTACAATCCCGTATTTGTTTAATTCTTGTTTGGATAGATAGGTATCCCCGTGGGTATATTTAAATCCTATAAATATAACGACACCTAGGATTACATTGACGATGATTCCACCCATCATCACGATTAGTCTTTGCCAAGCGGGCTTGGACCTAAATTCATGTGGCTGAGGTGCGGCGCGCATCGCAGTCACGTCTAACGATTCATCGATCATTCCAGCGATTTTAACAAATCCTCCTAAGGGAATCATACCGAAAGAATATTCAGTATCTCCGAATTTTTTACCCCATATTTTTGGAGGAAATCCAATAGAAAATTGCTCTACCCGCATGCCAAATGCTTTAGCTGCGAGTAAATGTCCTAATTCGTGCAACCCCACTAAAATGGACAAACCGAGAATCAGTTGTCCTACCATGATGAATACTTCCATTAATGAATCAATTCGTTTGCTTTAGTTCTTGTTTCTTTGTCGGTATTGATTAAATCTTCCAAATTTGGAGCACGAAGATAAGACACTTTTTCGAGGCAGTTTTCAATAATTTCGGATATCTGTAAAAATCTTATGCGATCATTTAAAAATGCTTCGACGGCAATCTCATTTGCTGCATTGAGAATACAGGGATGGTTGCCCCCAGAAGAACAGACGTCATAAGCCAATTGAAGGTTTCTGAAAAGTTTAATATTGGGAGGTTCAAAAGTCAGGTTTGAGTAATCTGTAAAATTAAATCTTGGGAAATCTGACAGGATTCTTTTAGGATAAGCTAGTGCGTATTGTATGGGGAGTTTCATGTCAGGAAGTCCCATTTGGGCTTTCATAGAACCATCTTCAAATTGGACCAAGGAGTGTACTATAGATTGAGGATGAATAATAACCTCTATTTGTTCAGTACTTAACCCAAAGAGCCATTTGGCTTCAATGACCTCAAGCCCTTTGTTCATTAATGTAGCTGAATCGATGGTGATTTTAGCGCCCATGACCCAATTGGGATGTTTAAGGGCTTTCTCCTTTTTTATGTTTTGGAGAAAGGCTGCATCCTTACCTCGGAAAGGGCCGCCAGAGGCTGTTAAAATGATTTTTTCAAGTGGATTTTGATATTCACCCACTAAACATTGAAAAATAGCTGAATGTTCAGAATCAACAGGGAAAATGGGAACTCCAGACGTTTCAGCTAGTTTCATGATGATTTCCCCAGCAACTACAAGTGTTTCTTTGTTCGCCAAAGCAATAGGTTTTTTAGCCTCAATTGCCTTTATTGTAGGCATCAATCCAGCATAACCTACCAACGCAGTAAGGACCATATCAATGGTACTCATTTGAACGGCATCATTGAGTGCTGCCATTCCTGCGTATACTTTGATGTGTAAGGGATCTAGGGCATTAAATACCTCTTTGTAAATAGATTCGTCTGTTACGATGACGACGTTGGGATTAAATTTTTTGGCCTGTGCCACAATCAAAGTGGCATTTCTATGACAGGTGAGTAATTCTATCTGAAACAGTTTGGGATGGGCTTCTATCACTTCAAGAGCCTGTTTCCCGATGGATCCGGTAGATCCGAGAATAGCGATATTTTTCAAATTACTTTTATTTTTCTTTGAATGGATGGAGTGCCTCGACTATTTTTCTGTCATTGCTTAATCTAGGCACTTTGTTTTGCCCGCCCAATTTCCCAATGGATTTCATATATTTTATAAAGGCATCAGCTTTGAGTGTGACCACTTGTAAGGGATCCAATACAGCACCCTTTATCAAATCATCATAATAGCTATTGAGCTGTTGCATGTTCAAATTTAACTCTTTTTTGAAAGCGGATACATCATGGGGCCTTTGAGCAAAAGCTATATACCATTCGTGAAGCGGAAGTCCAGAGGTGGGCGTCACTTGGGGGGCGACCGTATATTCAATAAGTTCCGTCTCAGGAAATTTCTGACAAGTACGGGTCATGGCTTTCTCCACTTCTTCTCCAATGACATGTTCTCCAAATGCAGAGATGAAATGCTTAATTCGACCAGTCACAATAATGCGGTGAGGATAAGTACTTAGAAACTTCACAGTATCTCCTATAGCATAACCCCAAAGGCCTGCATTACTGTTTAGGATCACAGCATAATTGACCCCAATTTCAACTTCTTCAAGGGTAAGTCTTTTGCATGATTCATTAAAAAAATCGGAGGCAGCAATAAATTCAAAAAAAATCCCACTGTTAGAAAGCAAAAGGAGACCTTTTGAAGCTTGACTGTCTTGATAAGCAATAAATCCTTCAGATGCAGGATAGGTTTCTATGCTGTCGATGGTTTTTCCTATGGTTTCATATAATTTTTTTTGATAGGGCTCAAAATTTACTCCTCCGTACACAAAAAGAGAAAAATTAGGAAAAACATCTTTAATCGATTTACCTTTCCGACTTACCAATTTGTCAAAATACATTTGAACCCAAGGAGGAATACCAGAAATTAACGATAAGTCTTGATTTTCAGTTTCTAGAATGATTTGGTCTACTTTCTGCTCCCAGTCTTCCAAGCAATTGGTTGGGTAGCTTGGCAGCTGATTGGATTTGAGGTAAGTTGGGATTAAATGATTGACGATCCCAGACAATCTCCCTGTCGGAATCCCAGAAGTATAGGTTAAGGTAGGACTTCCAGAAAGGAAGATTAGCTTTTTATCCAGAAAGGCACTTTTTCCTGTTTCATTCACATAGGATAATATAGCATTTCGGGCACTGTTGATGTGGTTGGGAATAGAATCCTTTGTGATGGGTATGTATTTGGCCCCACTAGTTGTCCCAGAGGTTTTGGCTAAATAGGCAGGTAGACCTGGCCAAAGAATATCTTTTTTGCCTTTAAGAATTTCATTTATATAGGGCTTTAATTCTTCATAATCTCGAATTGGTACCCGATGAGTAAAGTCCTTATGATTTCGAATTTCATCAAATTGATGGTCTCTTCCAAATTGGGTTTTTAAACCTGATTTTATCAATTTTCTAAACAAGTTCGATTGAAACTTACCTGGATTGAACGCCCATTTTTTTTGGTCGTAAACTATCCATTTGGCTATTGGCTTACTTAAGATAGATCGAATCCCCATATTTGTGAAAATAAATTATTAACTGTTTCACATACTTTCATTATTTCACAAAATTACTATGGTTAAGTTTTGATTGACAGATTATTGAAAAATCATTTTGATTAAAAACTTATTTTAGCAATTTATATAGGGTGGCTGAGTGGCTTTTTTGGGGAGATATTTTGTTTTGGAAGGCATATTGAAATATACTACCGGAGGGTAAAAGGGAAAATAAAATGCCCTTTTTTTTGAGACAAATTAAATGGCTTTTAACTTTATTTTTTTCTTCAATTCTTCTATTGCGTATTTAAATTTGGAATTGGTGTCAATCATATCGCTTACGGACTGTAAGGCATAGATCACCGTACTGTGATCTCGACCTCCAAAATGATAACCGATGGATTTTAATGAATGGTTCGTATAGTCTTTGGCAAAATGCATGGCTACTTGTCTTGCAATGACCACTTCTTTTTTTCGCGTTTTTGCCTTCATGTCATCGATAGAAATATTAAAATATTCACCTACCGTTTTTTGAATGTAATCAACCCCAACTTCTGAGTCAATATGAGAGACTATATTTTTAAGAATCGTTTTGGCAAGTTCTAAATCTACTTCGACATTGGTGAGAGAAGCATGGGCAATCATGGAGATAATTACACCTTCCAATTCTCGAATATTAGTATTGACACTATACGCTAGATATTCAATAACTGGGTCGGATATAAGAATGCCATCTGCCTGTAATTTCTTTCTAATGATTGCGATGCGTGTTTCGAAATCAGGTTGTTGAATATCTGCAGTTAAGCCCCATTTGAATCTTGAAACCAATCGCTCTTGAAGACCACTTAAATCTTTTGGAGGCCGATCCGAAGTCATGATGATTTGCTTTCCAGATTGATGCAAGTGATTGAATATGTGGAAAAATATTTCTTGAGTTTTTTCTTTATCTTTCAAAAACTGAACATCATCCAACATAAGTACATCCACATTCCTGTAATAAGCTATAAATTCCTGAAGGCTGTTACTTTTCAGCGCATCTATGAATTGATTGGTGAATTTTTCAGAAGCCACATAGAAAACATATTTTTCGGGATGATTGCGTTTGATTTCGTTACCAATAGCCTGGATTAAATGGGTTTTGCCCAGTCCAACGCCCCCATAAACCATAAATGGATTGAATGAGGTAATTCCTGGTTTATTGGCCACGGCAAATCCTGCAGACCTTGCCAATCGGTTACAATCACCTTCGATGTAATTATCAAATTGATAATTGGGATTTAGGTTAGAGTCACTGGCCAGTTCTTGCATGAACTGAGGATTTTTATATTTATCATATCCATTGACGCGTGATTTGTTAAACCCACCTTTGTTGCCACCTACATTGACCGTGTAGGGTTGGTTCGAGGCACTGCCATTGTCCATAACCACTGCATACTCTAATTTACCGTTTTGGCCAATTACTTTATGAATGGCCTGCTGCAGAATATGTATGTAATTTTCTTCGAGCCACTCATAAAAAAATTGACTGGGCACCTGAATAGTCAATACGGCATCTTCTAGTTTTACTGGAACAATGGGCATAAACCATGTATTAAAACTTTGTTCCGGTATTTGCTCTTTAATCCTTAAAAGGCAATTACTCCATTTTTCTACGTGCATGTAGGTATGATTTTAGAGGAGGTCATTTTTCTTTTTTTGGATTATTATTTTATTAAGTGTTTTCAAATTTGGGGTAAAAAAGTTTAAGAAAAAAGTGAAATATGATTTGAATTAAAATAAATTAAAAGAGTTCTTTTTTACTTTCCTAATTTAATATTTTTTTAATGAATTTTAATTGTTTAAGGCAAAAATTACCATAAATATATTAACAGATTCGATTAATGCATCTTGATCAATTAGTTTTGTTTAGCATGAAGGAGGGTCAAGCGACATTCAGCGAATTTTCAAAATCGACTTTCAAAAATTGGGTTAAAGAAATTAAGCAAAAAAGTTCCGATTTAGATTTTGAAAAAGAATTAAAATGGCGAGATCCATGGGGGATTGAGTTAGATCCTTTTTTTGATGATTCCAATACCACAGCGGCGACTTACATCACACATTTTTTTTCAAGCCATCCGTATCCTCAATGGAAATTACTTCACAAAATCAGAGTAAAAGACGATAAAACTGCCAATAGTGAAGCGCTCGAAGCACTTAATAATGGTTGTGAAGGTATTATTTTCAATGTACAGCACCATGCTCCCAATCCAGACATTTTGTATGATCAAATTCAGGCCTCACATTGCAGTATTTTTTTCATGGGATCAAGGACGAAAGATTTAGATAATTTTTTTAATCACTACCGCTCTTTGAAGGCAATTGCATTCGAAGGGGGTGCAGATAACTGGGTGTCGGGACACGCTCAATTCAGTTTTACCATTGACGCAACTCATTACCGAACCCTTAAAGAATGGTCAAGCCTTGCTTTACAAATTATTGATTGCTTAAAAAGTAAAAATCAATCCGTCACGGTGCACTTAGATCATGGTTCTCATTTTTATCATGAACTCACTCGGGTTCGTAGTTTGCGATTTATGGTGTCTGCACTTTGCAGAGCTGAGAAAATCCCTTTTTCAATAGATAGATTTCAGATACACTCCTCACCAAGAAAACGGGAAGGATTAGCTGAAGGCCTCATTTCAAATAGTGCGACAGGTCTGTCGTTAACCCTAGGGGCTGTAAATTATTTGTCATTTGAGTTAGATGCTGAGAACAGTACTGATGGACACCGCTGGTCTCGAAATGTGGGTAACTTACTTCGTGAGGAGGCCCAATTAACTTTTGAGCAAGACCCTATAGCTGGGTCCCATTTTTTAGATTTTTATTGCCATCAGCAATGCCTTGCCTTGTGGAGGTTGATACAATCAAAATTTGGGGACCTAACCTATGCGGACCTGATCGGTGAACATCATTATCATCCACCTTCATATGAGCTGGAAGGTTTTGTTCCAGGTAAACCTCCCTTTTTGAGAGGTCCTTACCTCACGATGTATACCCAAAGGCCTTGGACGATTCGACAATATGCCGGCTTCTCCACAGCTCTAGCCTCTAATTCATTTTATCGAAATAATCTAAAAGCAGGGCAAAAGGGGCTTTCGGTAGCTTTTGACTTGGCTACCCATAGGGGCTATGACAGTGATCATCCTCGTGTGATGGGAGATGTGGGAAAGGCAGGGGTTGCCATCGATTCAGTGGAGGACATGAAACTCCTTTTTGATCAAATCCCATTGGATCAAATGTCTGTTTCCATGACTATGAACGGGGCGGTAATTCCCATCATGGCTTTTTTTATTGTGACTGCAGAAGAGCAAGGGGTAAGGCCAAGTCAATTGACGGGAACAATTCAAAATGACATTTTGAAAGAATTCATGGTGCGAAATACCTACATCTATCCACCCAAGCCTTCGATTAGAATTATTGGAGACATTTTTGAGTTCTGTGCTGCTCACATGCCCAAATTTAATTCCATTAGTGTCAGCGGCTATCACATGCATGAAGCGGGTGCTTCAGCGCAATTGGAATTGGCATATACCTTGGCGGATGGATTGGAATACGTAAGAAAGGGGATGGAAGTAGGTATTCCTATAGATCAATTGGCACCGAGAATGTCATTTTTTTGGGGCATTGGAATGAACTTCATGACCGAAATCGCAAAAATGAGGGCTGCTAGGTTGTTGTGGGCCAAGCTCATGAAATCTTTTGATGCCCAAAATCCTAAGAGTATGGCTTTGCGTGCACATTCCCAAACTTCAGGATACAGTTTGACCGCACAGGATCCCTATAATAATGTGGGGAGGACCTGCATGGAAGCATTAGCAGCCATTTTTGGACACACCCAATCATTACATACCAACTCACTCGATGAGGCCCACGCGTTACCCTCGGAATATTCGGCAGCCATAGCGCGTGAGACCCAAATATATCTTCAAAAGAAAACGGGTATTTCCCAGGTAATAGATCCTTTTGGTGGCTCCTTTTACCTTGAAAAACAAACCGAAGATCTGATCGATAAGGCGTGGAAAATTATCCAAGAAATAGAAGATATGGGAGGTATGATTGCAGCCATTGAGCGGGGATATCCGAAGATGAAAATCGAGGAGGTTGCTGCAACGACCCAAGCACATCTTGATACGGGGGTAGCGTCTATTGTGGGGGTCAATAAATACACTACGGATCAGAAAGATCATTTTGATTTACTTGAGGTTGATAACCAAGAGGTACGTGAGCAGCAAATGGCAAATATCAATGCCCTTAAGACACGACGTGATGATCATAAAATTAATCAAGCATTAAAGAAATTAACAGAAGCAGCCGCTTCGGACAAGGGCAATTTGCTCGTATTGGCCATCGAGGCCGCCCGCCTAAGAGCGACGCTTGGAGAAATAACCTTAGCCATGGAAAAAGAATTTGGAAGACACAAAGTATCACATCAAACGATTTCAGGAATTTATGCAAAATCAGCCCTTCAAGATTGCTTTTTTAAAAAGGCCTTGGCACTCACAGGTACTTTTGCTGCCAAGGAAGGTCGTAGACCCCGTATTTTAATTGCCAAAATGGGTCAAGATGGTCACGATAGAGGAGCTAAAATTATTGCCACTAGTTTTGCTGATTTGGGATTTGATGTAGACATAGGTCCTTTGTTTCAAACACCGAAAGAGACGGCCATGCAGGCGGCTGAAAATGATGTACATTTTGTAGGTGCCTCTTCATTGGCTGGGGGTCATCACACTTTGATTCCAAAACTGATCAAAGAGTTAGCGCTGCTCAACAGAGAAGATATCGGTGTCATTGCAGGCGGCGTGATTCCGGAGCAGGACCATGATTTTTTGTTTGCAAAAGGGGTGACTGCTATATTTGGCCCTGGGACTGTAATTTCAAAGGCAGCGATAGAAATTTTAGAGAAATACAGGACCAGTAAAGGGCATTAAATATTACATAGGTTTTTAAACCTTTAACGGATGTCATGTGGCCTGCCTTTTGATTGGGCGTGTCAGGCACGTAGGTCCACCCCCTCCTTTGATACTTATGTCGATGCCTGCGTAGGTAAAAACTTCGACGCCAGCTGCTTGTAATAGTTCTTGAGTCATTGGATTTCCATGCACCATTAAAACTTTGCGTGGAGCTAAGGCCAGGATATTACATCCCATAGTATCAAATTCTCGGTCAGGGACATCGATAAGTTTGAAGTTTCTACGCAGTAGTTCATTTCTAAAATGAATGGGCATTAATCGCGGATAAATTACTGCCAAATCTTTGCCTATTGGACTGAGTACAGACATCAAATGGAAGACACCATTGGGTCCATTGTAATGGGGCATTTCGGCTACTATAACGTCTACATTGAGAGGTTTTAATAAGCTGCGAAGTTGTTCAATACCCTCATAATTGGTCCGATAAGTATGACCTACGGCCAAGGTGGTTTCGTTGAGCCATGCGACATCACCGCCTTCCAAGGTGCCTGGATTTTTAATTTCACCTAAAATATTGATGTGAAATTGTTCAAAAACTTGTTTTTGGTGTGCCGGTTCATTGGACCTTCCTGCTTTGCCCATATTACAAATAATCATACCTTCATTGGTGCTTATAGAAGCATCTCGACAATAAATACTGTCAATTTGAATATCTTTTTCCCAGGGGAGTTCATAAATAATGGGTTGGGTACTCTTGATTAATTCAGTAAAAAGCTCATATTCATTTGAACTGTTCATGAAATCGGGTTGACTCAAATAGTTCAATGCCTCCCATTGTTCGTTTAAACGAGATTCGTTTCGAAAGGCAGTAGCCACAGGTTTTATCATTAAAGAATGGATTTTACCAAATTCAGAGTGAGCAGTTAATTTCATGAGGATGTTTTTGAGGCTTTCATATAAATGTACACAGGGATACCGGCCATCAATATAATAAATCCGTAAAAAACACTTTCTTGTCCGGATCCAATAATAGCCCAAAGAGAAAAAAGAAAAGCGATGAGGCCTCCTAGAATAGGGATAAATGGCGTCTTTAAAATCTTTTCTTGCACCAGTAAAATTCCATAAGCTGCTACCGTGAATAGATAAGGAACCAAAACAAGAAAAGTAGAGAGTAAAATAAAAAAGCTATAGGTAGCTACCAATCCATCCGAATAATTCATCATCATCATGATTGAAACAAAGACACAAGAAATAATTAAACCCGTCGCGGGCACCCCTTGTGGGTTAAGTTTCGCAAAAACTTTGGGGAACAGGCGGTCTGTTGCAATGGCACAGGGTACTTGACCTTGTATCAAAATCCATCCATTCAGGGCTCCGAGTGTCGAAAAAACAGCCCCAATGGTGACCAAAGTTCCCCCAATGGGTCCCCAAATGATAGCAGCTGCCTCAGAATAAGGGAAGGGTGAATGCATTAATTGTTCAGATGGGATCATTCCCATTATGGACACGCTGCCCAGAAAATAAATCAGGAAAGTTATTATCAATCCAAAATAGGTCGCTTGAGGAATCGTACGTCTAGGATTGATTACATTATTGGAAGGTACTGTAGCGCTTTCAAGGCCTAAAAATGAAAAGAGGGTAAATGCAGCAACCGCGGTAACGGCAGTACTATTTGAAGATTCAGAAATATTAAGTGGGGTAAAATTTTCGGGATCAATAAAGAAAAGGCCACAAAAACCCACTAAAAACAGGGGCGCTATTTTCAAAACCGTCGTTACTACTTGCACTATTCCAGCTTCTTTGATCCCTCTGGTATTGATATACGTCACGGACCACAAGATGATCTGACCCGTGAGGACTGCGACCAGTGTATTTGAATTTAAAATAGGGAAAAAATACCCAAGATAACTGACCATACCTACAATGATGGCGGCATTTGAACACCAAATGCTAATCCAATATCCCCACGCCACCAAAAATCCTGAAAAGTCTCCTAACCCAACCCTTGTATAGGCATAAGGCCCACCATGCGCATTGGGCAAAACTTTACTTAATTGGCTGAACACAAAAGCGAGTGAAAGCGCACCAAGTCCAGAAAATATCCAACCCACTATACTGATCGGTCCGTAAGCAGCGAGTGCGGAGGGAGTTAAAAAAACTCCAGACCCAATCATATTTCCTGCAACCAATGCCGAGGCTGTCCAAAAACCAATTTTCTCGTTTTTTGCTGACATTTTTGATTTAATCAAGCATATTTGAATATAAGTTCGAAAGATAATATAAATAAATTATGGTGACTCGATTTTTTATTGATCCAGATATTACCAAAGCCTCAACACTCCCGGCTTCTTTTTATAAAGATCAAGATCTTTTTGATGCTTTGAAAGAAAAAATTTTCATAAAAAGTTGGCAATGGATCGGCTCAGATGATCTCGTTCCACTTCCCAATCACTCCCATCCTTTTGTCTTACTTGATCATTATTTAACAGAGCCTATGCTGTTGATTAGAAATGCCCAAGATGAGTTGAACTGTTTTAGTAATGTGTGCACCCACAGAGGGAATCTCATCGCGCAACAGCCTGGAATAGTAACTAAATTCGTTTGTGCCTATCATGGCCGCAGGTTCAGTCAAGAGGGAACATTTGAATTTATGCCGGAATTTAAGGAAGCCCAAGATTTTCCAAGGGCCTGTGATGACTTACACAAATTCAAGCTTAAAAATTTGGGGCCTCATTTATTTGTGGGCATGCTTCCCCAATTTAATTTTGATTCAGTGCTCGAGGTGATGCGTCAAAGGATTGGTTTTTTACCTCTTGAACAGTTTAAATTCGAATCCGTCTTATCAAAAGATTATTTAGTCAATGCGCATTGGGCACTCTATTGCGATAATTATTTGGAGGGATTTCATATTCCTTTTGTTCATCAAGATTTGAATGATACCTTGGATTATGGGGATTATACGACAGAAATTTATGATTACTGCAATCTTCAAATTGGCTATGCTAAAGATGACGTTGAAGTTTTTGATTTACCTGAAGGACATCCTGATTTTGGAAAAAAGGTAGCTGCTTATTTTTATTGGATATTTCCGAATATGATGTTCAACTTTTATCCTTGGGGTTTATCTATCAATATCGTTAAACCTCTTTCAATAAATAAGACCAAGGTCGCCTTCCTTACCTATGTTTGGGATGAATCAAAATTTGATAAGGGAGCTGGAGCGCTCCTTGATAAAGTCGAACGTGAGGATGAATATGTAGTTGAGGGCGTTCAAAAAGGACTGAGATCTAGATTTTATCAAGCCGGTCGTTTTTCTCCTAAACGGGAGAAAGGAGTGCATCATTTTCATAAATTGATCGCTGACTTTATGAATGCTGAGGATGAATGAAAAATCCTAAAGATGGGATAGGTAATCGTTTTCTAAAAAACATTCACGCAACCATGTCAAGTTGACTTCATCCAAAGAAGAGGACCCCACTGGGATAAGATCTAAAAGTTGTTGTTTTGTTCGCAGACCGATAACTGCCGTCTTGACGGCCTCATGGGCCAATACAAAGGCTGTGGCGGCATTGGCTATGTTTTTTTTGAGCAACTGTTTCTGAAGAAGATCGATGTCTAATTCGGAGCGATCTAAGTAGGGACTAGGTGATTTACCTTTAAGCAGGCCTTTCGCCAATACACCACGAGCCTGGACGCCGATGTCTTGGGATTGCAACAAGGGCAAAAGGCGGTCTTCTGATCTTCTATCAAGTAAGCTGTATTGAAGCATGACACTGGTTATATTGGATTTTTTTACGTAAGCACGAATGACATTAGGCCTGATAGATGAGAGGCCATAAAAGCGTATTTTACCCGACGCAACCAATGTTTCAAAAGCATCGATGGTTTCGTCAATAGGATCCTCAATTGTGCCACCGTGAAGTTGATACAAATCAATGTAATCTGTACCCAATCTTTTCAAGCTCTGCTCAACAGCAGACAAAATATATTTTTTAGAGGGGTTCCAATGCCAAGTTTTTCCATTTTTATCCCAAACATTGCCCACTTTGGTCGCTAGGATTACTTCTTTTCTTCTAGATCCAAGAGCTCTTCCAAGGATAGATTCGTTCCTACCTTGATCATAAAAGTCGGCAGTATCAAAATAATTAATACCCAAATCAAGGGCTTGGTTCAACAGGCTACTCTGATCTTCAACATATGGGTCTAAGGACATACAGCCGAAGCTGAATTCACTTATTATTAAATTAGATTTCCCCAGTCTTCTGTAATTCACTTCATCTTATTTTTGAGACTAGATTAACATGAGATAGCCTAATTTGAGCTATAAACCAGATTATCTGCCCTTCTTTCTAGCTACAATAGGGTTATTTTTATCCCCTCTCTTTTTGGGGCTTTTGTACTTACGCTTCATTTTATCAACATACCTTATCTTGGCATTTATTTTTTTATTTTTTGATTTTTTCTCATGAAAAGCTTCTCCCGAGGGCGCTGCCAATGGTTTTTTCAGTTCGAGGTTGGGCTGGCTACTTTTGGGCAATTCATCTAGAGTCAAAACCGTGGATATCTCAATATGATCAGGGAAGGCCTCATTTGGAATTTCAAAATCCATCAATTTCTCTATAGCTAACTTCTTATGAGCCTCATAAGGACTGAAAAGCGAGATGGCATTGCCTTTTCTTTCGGCTCGACCCGTTCTTCCTATACGATGAATGTAATTTTCTTGAATTTCAGGAAGATCAAAATTGATCACGTGCGATACTTCTGAGATATCTAAGCCTCTGGAAATTAAATCAGTGGCAATCAATACACGGTGGGTGCCAGATTGAAATTTTTTAACCACATCAAATCTGTAATTTTGAGATTTATTCGAATGGATAATTCCCATTTGCTCAGGGAAGGTTTCATAGATTTTTTCAAAAAGCTCATCGGCTAATTTTTTACTCGAGACAAATACCAATACTTTATGCATGACTTCCTCATCGGCTAGGAGTTTTTTAAGGAAGTTGATTTTCGTATTGAAATTAGGTACAGAATAAAGAATTTGATTAATATTTTCCAATGGTGAGCCAGCAGGCGCAGCTTCGACACGTTCAGGTCGCTTGAAAAATAAATTAATTAATTTTTGAATTTCATCATCTAATGTAGCCGAAAACATGAGGTTTTGACGTTTTTTGGGAAGCAAGTCCATTAAATTTTTTAATTGCGTTCGAAAACCTAAATTGAGCATTTCATCAACTTCATCGATGATCAGTGTTTTGATTAATTTGGTTTTTAAAATACCGTTGAGCATCAAATCCATCAGCCTACCCGGTGTACCAACGACCACATCGGCTCCTTGATGCAGGGCGTTCATTTGGGTTTTAATATTGGTTCCACCATAGGCCCCGATGGTGGAAACGTCCATGTACTTCGTTAATTTTTCTGTTTCTTCAACGACTTGAACCACCAATTCTCGCGTGGGGACAATGATCATGATTTGTGGTGTCAGTGCCTTATTAAATTTCCACTGTCTTAAGCAAGGAAGCAGATAAGCATAGGTTTTACCCGTACCTGTTTGTGCAATCCCAATGGTATCACGACCGGACATGATGACTGAAAATATTTTGTGCTGTATGGTGGTCGGGCGGGTGAGTTCCATATCTCTGAGGGCATTTTTCAGAGAGGCATTTAAATTAAGATCATCGAAAGTCATGCCACAAAGCTACCACAGATTGATGGACTAAATAGCATCGTATCGCGTTCATCACGATTTTGACAAATGCAGCATTATGGTCTATCTACCTAAGGGGGATTAGTATCATTTATAGTTAGATTTACATTCACAATAGAAATAAACTTTATGGATTGATATGTGGTCTCGAATTTATTTTTTACTCATTTACGTATTCAGTTTAAATGTGTCAGGTAGCGCCCAATCTAAGCTGCCTTATAAAGAAATTCCTAGTTATCCCGCAAATTACAGTCAGAGTACGGTCATATCCCGGATGATAGATGGACTGGGGTATCGCTATTATTGGGCCACCGAGAATTTGAGAGCATTGGATCTTGATTTCAAACCCGATACCCTTGCTCGGTCAACTTTTGAGACGATGGAGCATATTTATGATCTTTCTTTTATGATTTTAAATGCGTCAAAAAATCAAGTAAACCACCGAAGAGATCCTGTTCAAATGACTGCAAATGACTTGCGTTTGGCGACGCTTTATAATTTGAAATCCGCCAGTGCGGAGATGGCATTAGTTGAAAATTTAGAGGAGTTAAACATTCTTTTTGAGGGTTCAACGGGGAGGAAGGCCCTTCCTTTTTGGCACGTACTTAACGGTCCTCTGGCCGATGCAATTTATCATACGGGCCAAATGGTCTCTTTCAGAAGAACTTCAGGAAATCCCATGAATCCCAAAGTAAATGTTTTCATGGGAAAGACAGATTTATAGAATT
>DBBU01000067.1:7720-7968 GCA_002292365.1 Flammeovirgaceae bacterium UBA976 | reverse complement strand
GATCATCCTGCCTTTGGTGCGGCAGTGATCGGCCGGATTATTGAAAGTGAAGGGCTTCGAGTGGGCATCATACCTCAACCTAATTGGCGAGATGATCTAAGAGATTTTAAAAAATTTGGTGCTCCTAAATTATTTTTTGGAGTCACTTCGGGTTGTATGGATACGATGGTCAACCACTACACCGCAAATAAAAGAAGGCGCAATAATGATGCCTACACGCCAGGAGGAGAAGTGGGTTATCGGCCGGA
>DBBU01000067.1:0-7614 GCA_002292365.1 Flammeovirgaceae bacterium UBA976 | reverse complement strand
TAAGGCGGATCTTTTGGTGTATGGCATGGGTGAACAACCCTTAAGAGAAATTCTCAATTTACTTAGAAAAGGGGTTCCATTTAGCTCTCTGAAGACCATAGCTCAAACCAGTTACCTCCAATCATTAGATCAAGAGATACCTAAAAACAAAAATTGGCCAAAAACGATCACCTTGAGTGCTCATGAAACCTGTCTTCAAGACAAAAAAGCATATGCGGCCAACTTTAAGCACGTGGAGCAAGAGTCCAACAAACTCAAAGCCCATCGTATAGTACAACCTGTGAAAACATGGAATGCCATTATTAATCCGCCTTTTTATACCATGACTGAAAATGAGATAGATCAGTCTTTTGACCTGCCTTATACTCGACTTCCACATCCCAAGTACAAAAAAAGAGGCCCCATTCCGGCGTATGAGATGATTAAATTTTCCGTCAACATGCACAGAGGATGTTTTGGAGGGTGCAGTTTTTGCACAATTTCTGCCCATCAAGGTAAATTCATCGCCAGTAGGTCTAAAAAGTCCATCATGAAAGAGGTGGACAAGGTGACCGAAATGCCAGATTTTAAAGGCTACATATCAGATCTTGGAGGACCCTCAGCGAATATGTATGGTTTGAAAGGCAAAGTACAATCCATCTGTGACAGGTGCGTGAGCCCCTCTTGCATTCACCCGGTAGTTTGTGACAATCTAGATACGGACCACAGCGCGATGACTCAGATATACAAGGAGGTTGATGCCCATCCCAAGATCAAGAAAGCTTTTGTAGGGAGTGGGATTCGTTATGATTTATTGGTCAAAAGCTATAACAAAAAAGCCAATGATAGTATTGATGCTTACATGGAACAAGTCGTGACGCGTCACATTTCGGGGCGATTGAAAGTGGCTCCCGAGCATACCTCTGATGAGACTTTAAAGGTGATGCGCAAGCCTTCTTTCAAACATTTTCATAATTTCAAAAAGAAGTATGATGATCTCAATAAAAAGCATGGCTTGAATCAAGAGTTGATTCCTTATTTTATCTCAAGTACCCCTAATTGTAAAGAGGAGGACATGGCCAATTTAGCGGCCGAAACTAAAGATATGGGATTTAGATTGGAGCAGGTTCAGGATTTCACGCCTACCCCTATGACGGTAGCTACTGTGATTTATTATTCAGGCTATCACCCTTATACAATGAAGGAGATGTTCACTGCCAAAACAGAGAAGGAGAAGAAAGATCAACATATGTTCTTTTTTTGGCACAAAAAGGAATACCGTAAAAAAATCAAAGAGAACCTTGTGAGCAAAGGCCGTGAAGATTTAGTCGAGCGTTTGCTTTTCAGTGATTCATCTCAAAATAAAAAATTGCCTGAAAACAAGCGAACAAATTTTCGCAGCAAGCGCATAAAAAAGTATTGATCCTTAGACTTTTTCTAAAAATATTTTTCTGATATTGGATACCGTGTTTTTGTATTCTTCCTTACTTGACATCACTTTCCACTCAGGGTGATTGATAAAGGTGTTCCAAGTTTCATTGCGATGCTCCAGATCACGGAAATTCAGCATATAAACCAAACTGGGCTGATAAGGACCAACAATCATTTTAGAAAAAAAGATAGGAGGAAGACCCACCTTGTTAAATAAGGTGATTTCTTCCTCATTAAACATCTTAATTTTTCTACGTACCGCATCTTCATTTTGGCCTTCATAGATACGTAATTCAAAGAGACCAGCTTCCTTTATAGGATCGAGCATCTGTTTCAAGCCATCAAAGGCACGAAGCAAAGAGGAGGAAATACGATTGTAGATTTTACCTGAAGCAGTATACTCACTCATTTTCTTAATGAAATCTGAGGTTTCTTGTAGTGCCAAGCATTGCTGATAGACCTCAAAGTTGGGATAAGTGAATAAAGACCATAATTTCTTAGGTTCCGGATTACCTACTTCTTTGAAGATCAGGGGGTGATGACCCGAAAGGATTTTTATGGCCGGATTTAAGGTCTCTTTTAAATATTTCAATAATGCTAACTCGGCGCCCCCAAAGGTGAGTTCATAACTCTTGAGTTCATAAATTTCGTTTTCTAAATCTACTGTTTTGACCATATTTTGCGCGGCCGATACCCCAAAGGTTGAACTCAATACCGAGGCGGCAATAAATTTTCTTCTTTTCATTAGAGTTAATGATTTATTGTGTTAAAATAAGGAATTTGATGAATTCAATAGATGCTTTAAGGATTTATTGAACTTCATTTAAACTTAAAAATAACCAATTTTAATTTCAATGGTATTTGTAAATAGACTTCTTTTTTAGCCTTTCTCATTTCTCCCTTTTGTTTACCAATTGGATCAAATCAATATTATTTCCAAGCAAGATATCTGTAGGATTGATTCTTCCTTTTTCTGGACCATTTTCTAGTTTTAGCACACCTCGGGGACAAACGGCCGAGCAAATGCCACAACCGACACAGCTTGATCTTACAATATTTTCTCCTTTTTGTGCATAAGCTCTTACATCAATACCTTGTTCACAATAAGTAGAACAGTTCCCACAAGAAATACATTGACCCCCATTAGTTGTAATTCTAAAACGTGATTTAAAACGCTGAACAATGCCCATATATGCGGCCAATGGGCATCCGAATCGACACCAAACCCGGTTCCCAAAAATAGGATAAAACCCGGTACCAATAACACCTGCAAACCATGCCCCAATCAAGAAACTATAACTGTCTTTAATCCATTGAGAGTGAATTCCCAGAAAAGAGGGCGAGCCTGTAAAATAACAATATAAGGTAACGAGGGTCATCACCAAAGAGAAGACCAATATCGCGTGAATCAACCAACGTTCAAGCTTCCACGCGTGCAAACTTTTATCAGAATGTTGCCTGTAAGGATCTCCTAAGGTTTCTGCCAAACCCCCGCAACCACATACCCAACTACAATACCATCTTTTCCCAAAAAAGTACACCATAACAGGGACAATAACCAGTGTGAGTACAATCCCCCAAATCAAAATAAACAGTCCGATACTGCCACTATTTCGTAAATCGTCTAAATTCCAGTCAAAGAAAAAATCGTAGTCTAAGGGGAAGGCATTTTTAAAATCATAACCGGGCATGTTTAAGCTGGTCATGATCTCTGGAATTAAAAAAGCAAACACGATCTGAAAAAATAGCACCGAAGTGGTACGCATTACTTGGTATTTATTACCTCTGTATTTGATGTACATGCGTAAAGCCATAACCACCATAATCGTACAATATAGAAAGCCATATACAAACCACTGACTGGCAGGACCCCCATTTAAAAAGAGGCTAATGGGGTCCACAATAAAGGTCCAGTTAACCACATAATCTGGCATAAAATACAGAAGTAGGTAAAAAGAAACCAAATAGATTAAGACGAGCCACGCGATCCAACCTCTATTGGTGCTGGCTTTTAAATAAATGCCATCATTTTTGATACCTGCTTTTCCTAGTAAAATAAGATTGGGTAAAATAAACAACAAAGAGCCTAAAATCCCGAGACCAAAAGTAAGCATCCACATCAAACCTGCATGCGCTTTTACATAGCCTTTGCCTGCTATTTTAGCAAGATCAAAACTCAATGTGTGTGGCTTTCCATAAATTTTATATTGATATTGTTCGCCTTTTTTATCCCAGTTTTTCTCATCGTCGTATTGGGCAATGAGTAAGTCATAATGGTTATTGGCTACTTCATAAGCATGGCGCACTCGATCGGAGAATTCGAAAATAGTTAGGGGATCATCTTTAACAAAGGCTTTGGTAAGTTCCGTTTTGATTATCTCGTTTTGATAACCTTTTTCCATTATGAAGGCGTCTAATGCCGATGGCGATAAATGAAAAGAACCCGTAAAAATAGTTCCCGTAAAAAGAGACAACCCTATGAGAAAAATAACCAATCCTATATTTTGTATGCGCTTCATTTTTTATGCCTCACTAAAAATCCGTTTCCAGCTTTTCTTTTTTAATTCAATCGACGTATTATTTTCTTGGTTGAATTTGGATACAATTTCGGATGCGTATTTTTTATAAAATTCAGGATCAAAATTGGCATCGGAGAGATGCGCCAAAACATAGCTTACCGATTTCTTTTTCGTAAGAACCTTGTCAAAAAACGCATGCCGCATGCGTATACCAAAGTTATTGATACCAATAAACTCATGGGTATTTTTATCATAATTAAGATGAATACACATTTTTCCATTTTTATGCCCCCAGTAAAAGCGGGCTTCGTTTTCTTTGGGCTTCGCCCACACCCAACCATAGGTTTGATATTCGATATCGAAAAATTTTGCAGAATTAAACCAATGCCCAGGATGATAGGCGGTTCTATGGTTACAAATGGTTTGAGCCAAGGTTTCACCCATCATTCTTCCTGTATACCAAACGGCTTCAATGGCCTTTCGTTCTCCCATGGGCTCCTGTTGTTCTGCACAATCTCCAATAGCATAAATATTAGAGATATTGGTTTCTAAAAAGCGATTTACTTTTATGCCCCTACCTGTCACTATGTTGCTATCCTTAACAAAATCAATGTTTGGTGAAACCCCTGCCGTTAAGCCCACAACATCACAAAATATTTCTTCCCCGGTCTCTTCAATGATTACGGAGGTTACTTGACCCGAGGTATTGGCTTTTATTTCTCTTAATTGGGTACTCAAACGCAAGTCGACATGATGTTCCTTAATATGTTTGTTGATCATCTCAGATTCTCGATCCGGTAAAACGTCATTCCAAAAACTTTTTTCTCGAACTAAAAAGGTGACGGGAATATTTCGACTGCGCAGCATTTCAGCCAATTCAATACCAATCAATCCACCACCTACAATTATCGCGTGTTTACACACTTGATTATTGGGTGCAAATTGCTCTAACTGTTCCAAATCTTGTTTGTGATATAGGCCTATAACGCCTTTGGAATCTTGACCTGGCCAGCCAAATTTATTGGTTTTTGAACCACTGGCAATCACTAATTGGTCATAAGAAATTGAGGTATTGTCTTCAAAAAATATACAGTTGTTGTCGGTGTCAATTCGGTTGACAAAACCTTGTTTTAAATTAATTTTATTTTTTGCCCAAAACCAATTTTCATAGGGCTGTGTTTGTTTAAATTCCATATGTCCCATGTAGACATACATCAAAGCAGTTCTCGAAAAAAAATAGGGTGCTTCTCCGGAAACAAGAGTAATCTGGTTTTTTGAGTTTTTTCTGATGTGCCGGGCAGCAGTCACTCCAGAGATCCCATTTCCGATAATTACAATATGTTTCATTCTTGAATTTTTTGATAGCGCTGATTTGTTAAAGTTAAGGACTTAAGACGATTTATTCGGTAACGAATTCAGGCTAATAATATTTAAGGAGCTATATTTTATCTTTCGAATGCAATGGGCGTGAGATAAAACTATGAATGATTTATTTTAATAGATCAATATTAGGAAAGTGTTCATGTAGATTTTTTAATATAGGATGTTTGGAGACCTAATTGGAGGAAAAAATGGAGATTTGAGTAACTATTTTTCTAAGGGTTTAGAATGAACTAGCATTGTGGAGATGATAAATATACAGATCCAAAAGAAAACACTGTTTCCCCTAATATTAATCATCTTAGCTGGTGAATCCGTATTTTTTTTACCTTTTGTAATCCAGCGTGTATTTAGGCCCACTTTTCTAGATGTATTTGAGTTAACCAATTATGAACTGGGTATGTGCTTTTCTATTTATGGGTTGGTAGGATTATTCTCTTATTTTTTCGGTGGGACGTTAGCGGATAAGTTTTCACCGCGGATATTGATGGCCTTGGCTTTGGTGTTTACGGCATTAGGAGGCGTTTGGATGACCAACTATCCCGCTTTTACAGATCTCAAATGGCTGTATGGTTACTGGGGATTTACTTCTATCTTTCTATTTTGGGGGGCTATGATCAAACAGACCAGGATTTGGGGCGGAGCCAAAAACCAAGGCATAGCCTTTGGTTTTTTAGATGGGGGTAGGGGACTGGTAGCTGCGGTATTGAGTTCTGTCGGGATATTAATTTTTGCTCATTACATAGGAGATGCTACAGATTTAAACTTGTCTGAGCGACGAGATGCTTTTAAGAGTGTACTGATCTTCACTTCTGCTTTTGTTGCAGCCATTGGTATACTGGTTTTTTTCTTTTTGGATAAAAACGGGGAGCCTGATACTTCAACGGATGTGTCACAGGTTTTTGTTTGGAGTGATTTCATGAAGGTCATGAATATGCCCTCAGTTTGGTATCTGACCATGATTGTATTTTGTGCATATATGGGCTATAAAGTGACTGATATATTTTCTTTATATGCTAAGGAAGTCATGCTTTATGATGAAATTTTGGCCGCTGGAATAGGATCCATACTGCTGTATTTGAGACCGCTAGTTGGCGTGATTATTGGGTTATTGGCGGATCGTACCCAGGGATCTTTCCTCATTTTATTGGCCTTTATAATGATGTTTTTGGGGAGTATATTTTTTGCCTCAGGCATCATCAATCCCGGACTGAATAGTTTATTTTTTACAGGAATCACTTTATCTGCTGTCGGGATATATGCTTTGCGCGCCCTTTATTTTTCTATTTTGAAAGAGGGACTTATACCCGTCACTTTAACGGGGACTGCAGTCGGAGTCATCAGTTTTATTGCCTATACGCCTGATATTTTCTCTGGACCGATCATTGGATATTTATTGGACAGTGCTCCTAGAGAGGCTGGCTATAGGTCAGTTTTTTCTCTTTTGGCAGTTTTTTCTCTTTTAGGTTTAGTGGCTACCTGGGCGTTTAGAAAATCAGTATCATCCATCCTTCAATAAATGTATTCCTTCTTCCAGTAATTTTTCTCTTTGTTCAAGATTTAGGTGGAGGGGCAATTGAGCCAATCCAATGATTCTGCGGATGAGCTCCATACCTTCAAACTGACACACTAAAGAAAAGTCTATTCCTGATGCTGGATAATGCTTCCAAAAGTCATTTAAATAGGAGATCGGTTGTTCTGCCATCCTGAGATGTGCCCTAAGTACTCCGAGATCATACTCTTTGGGCCCAAAAAAACAAAATTCAGGATCAATGACACGAAAACCGAAATCCGTTTTTAACCAACTTCCTGGATAGTAATCGCCATGGAGCAGTGAAGTACCCTCAGAGAGATATCGTTTTCCCAATTGCATAGCTGCCTTTTTTAATGCGATGTCCTGTCTCATTTTATGGGCCAGTTGTTGAAGGCCTGGTTTTATTTCATTGAGGTCAAAGTCATTTTCTTCTGAATAAGGATAAATGAATAAATGCTCATGATTAAGCTGTCGGAGGGCTAAATTTTTTGGAAATTTTGCGCGCTGTGACGCATTAAATGGCGTATGATGTAGTTGATGCAAAAAAGAAAGGATCTCGACATAATCTTTTTGAGATAAATCAACCTTATTTTGATAGAGGAGTTGATAATCAGAAGACCTGCCTAAATCCTCTATGAATAAGAGCTTATTAACACGGTCAAATCCGAGGAGTTTGGGAAGGTAAGGACTGCATGAAGAGGTATGAACTAATTCATAAAATTGGTTTTCAACCTCAATGCGATCAATGGGGGCCGGTATTTGGGGATATTT
>DBBU01000039.1:3650-22198 GCA_002292365.1 Flammeovirgaceae bacterium UBA976 | reverse complement strand
ATGATGATGGCATCAGGATCTTTAAATACACCAATGTGATTTTTGAATTCATTGAAGTCTACACCTAACTTTCCACCAATACTCGCATCAACTTGAGAGAGCAATGTCGTGGGTATATTGATAAAGGAAATACCTCTTTTGAAGGTTGCGGCAACAAAACCACCCATATCTCCAATGACTCCACCTCCTAGATTGACTAATAATGATTTTCTAGTAAAATTAAAATCAGTCAACTTTTGCCAGATGATTTGGCAGGTTTCAATATTCTTATTTTTTTCTCCGCTGGCGATTTGAATTAAAGGGGTTCCTTTGAAAGATGTTAATTTAGGTAAGCATTGGACTAAAGTATTTTCGTCGACTAAAATGGCGATTTTATCAGGGTTAAACAATGTCAGACAACTTTGAAGTTTCTGATTCACATTTTGAGTGAGATGTATGTTAGGTGGTACCTTGGTCATCCTACAAAATTACATGTCTTTTTCATACTTTGATTAACTCGAGTGATGAATCCTTGAGTCGTTTATTATCTTTGTGGCTAATGCGTTAATGAGATGTTGATATGTCAGTGAACTTTGATGATACTAAAATTACTTTTCGGTCTAAATCCCTTAGAGAATTACAAGTATCAAATATTATTTTTTCAATCATTAATAGACCCCTCATGGTATTTTTGGGGACTGCAATTATTAAATGGGCGTTACATTTTAGACTTCCTATCAAAGGGCTCATAAAGGCAACCCTTTTTGATCAATTCTGTGGGGGAGAAAGTATCCAAGGTTGCGAAAAAAAAATCAATCAATTAAAAACATTGAATGTTAAAACTATTTTAGACTACTCAGTTGAAGGGCAAGAAAAGGAGCAAAGTTTTGATCAAACATTAAAAGAGACTTTACTGGCCATTCAATTTGCCAATGAGCATGACTCAATTCCTTTTTGCGTGTTAAAACTTACGGGATTGGGGTCAAAATCTTTGATGACTAAGATTCAGTTGGGTAAGATATTGACTGGAAATGAGCAAAATCAATTTAATAGATTCAAGGAGCGCGGCTTTGAAGTAGCGCAAGCCATTTCAAAATTAAATCAACGATTGCTTATTGACGCTGAAGAAAGTTGGTATCAAAATGTCATAGATGAATTTAGTTATGATTTAATGATTAAATACAATACTGAGCGGGTAATCGTTTACAATACCTATCAGTTTTACCGGCGAGATATGTTGGATAGAATGAAAGCGGGATTTGAGAAAATGAACGCTTCCAAAGTATATTTTGGAGCTAAGATAGTGCGAGGGGCCTACCTAGAACAAGAACGTTTTCGGGCACAATCATTGGGATATCCAGACCCGATTCAGCCCAATAAAGAAGCTACAGACAGAGATTATAATATGGGCGTAAAGTTCGCAATGGAAAATTTAGCATATTTTTCGATTTGTTTGGGGACTCATAATGAAGTGTCCAGCAAAGGCTTAGTTGAACTGATACAGCAATATGGCTATGAAAATAATGATGCGCGGATATTTTTTGCTCAATTATTGGGAATGAGTGATAATATATCATTTAAATTATCTGACGAAGGTTACAATGTCGCCAAATATGTGCCGTACGGCCCACTAGAGCAGGTAATGCCTTATTTGTTTAGGAGGGCAGAGGAAAACACTTCAGTTCAAGGACAAAGTAGTCGTGAGCTAATGTTGATTAAGAAAGAAATTAAAAGAAGAAAATTAAAATTATAATGCAATTAAGCGAGCAAGAATTGATACGCCGAAAGGCCAGGAAGGATTTGATGGATATGAATATTGATCCATATCCTCCGGAACTTTTTGAAATAACCACCACGAGTCAAGAAATTAAGGAGAAGTTTAAAGATGAATCAGCATCCTTTAAAAATATATCTATCGCAGGACGTATTATGAGTCGACGTATCATGGGTTCCGCTTCTTTTGCTGAAATTCAGGATGATGTGGGTAGAATTCAAATTTATCTCCGTCGAGATGATTTATCCACAGGAGAGGATAAATCTTTATATAATAATGTTTTCAAGAAAAAGCTAGACATTGGAGATATTGTAGGGATCAAGGGATTTGTATTTGTGACACAAGTAGGAGAAATATCTATTCATGTCACCTCCTTTAAAATATTAACCAAGTCATTGAGACCTCTGCCCATTGTGAAAGAAACGGAAGACGATGAGGGGAATAAGAAAACATGGGATGCTTTTACTGATCCTGAACAAAGATATCGACAAAGATATTTAGATCTTATTGTAAATCCTGAGATCAAAGATACGTTTCGCAAGCGGGCACTTTTGGTAAATACCATCAGAAATTTCTTGAATAAAAAAGGATATTTAGAGGTTGAAACACCGATTTTGCAGCCTATTCACGGCGGTGCGGCAGCCAAACCTTTCATAACCCATCACAATACATTAGATATGTCTTTGTACTTGAGAATTGCTAATGAGCTTTACTTAAAAAGGCTCATTGTCGGTGGATTTGATGGAGTTTTCGAATTTGCAAAAGACTTTAGAAATGAAGGAATGTCGAGATTTCATAATCCTGAATTTACACAGGTAGAATTATATGTGGCCTATAAGGACTATTTTTGGATGATGGATTTAATGGAAGAGATTGTGGAGCAAATCGCCATTAAATTACATGGAGACACCAAAGTAACCGTAGGGGAGCATGTCATAGATTTCCAAAGACCTTGGAAGCGATTTACCATGTTTGAAGCCATTGCTCACTTTACAGGCATTGATATTTCAGAGATGGATGAGGAGGCGTTAAGAGCAACAGCTAAATCTTTAGGAATTACTACTGATGAAACAATGGGTTCCGGAAAATTGATAGATGAAATATTTGGAGAACAATGCGAATCAAAATTAATTCAACCCACCTTTATTATCGATTATCCTGAAGAAATGTCTCCTTTGACTAAAAAGCATCGCTCAAAACTAGGCTTAGTTGAACGCTTTGAGGCGATATGCAACGGTAAGGAAATTATGAATGCTTATTCTGAGTTAAATGACCCCATAGATCAAAGGGAACGATTTGAACATCAATTGGCACTCGCTGCGCGAGGAGATGAGGAGGCCATGGCTTTGGACGAGGATTTTTTACGAGCACTTGAATATGGGATGCCGCCGACTTCAGGTGTTGGATTAGGTATTGATCGCTTAACCATGATCATGACCAATTCGACTTCGATACAGGATGTATTGTTTTTTCCTCAAATGAGGCCTGAAAAAAAGGAAACCCAATCAACTGATCAAGAATTCACAGATCAGGGTATACCTGCAGCTTACCTTTCCTTAATGCGAAAAATAGGATTGAATACTTTGAGTCAACTCAGTGAATCTAATGTAAATAAATTGCATAATGACCTGTGCGGCATACGCAAAAAGATGAAGCTAAAAGATTTGGAAAACCCAACTAAAGAAGCGGTTCAGAGTTGGATTGATACGTCAAGTCAACAGCAGTTTGAAGATTGATTACTTGGGAGAAAGGTTAGGAAAGTCCAGATATGGTACCATCCTCATCAATATCGATTTGCTCAGCAGCAGGAATTTCTGGTAATCCAGGCATTCTCAGCATATTTCCTGTGATGGGAATTAGAAAACCTGCACCGGTGGCTATTTCCATATCACGTACCGTAAGTCCAAAATGATCGGGACGACCAAAAAGGCTACTGTCATCGGATAACGAGCTTTGGGTTTTAGCCATACAAATAGGGAGATGGCTGATATTTAGATCAATGGCTCTTTTAATGATTTTTTCTGCCTTATTAGTGTAGCTAATGGCCTCTGCACCATAAATATCTTTGGCGATGGCTGATATTTTATTTTTTATGCTTGAATTTGCGTCATAAGTAGGGACATATTGTGATTGACAATTATTCGCTGCATCAACGACCTTTCCAGCCAGTTCTGTCGCGCCTTTACTACCAAATGCCCATCCTTCGCTTAAGGCAACTTCCACATCAATGGCAGCACAATGGTCTTTTATGATTTGTATTTCTTCTTCGGTGTCAGAAGTGAATTTATTGATCGCTACCACCAGAGGGATATTGAATCGTTTTAGGTTTTCTACGTGTTTATCGAGATTGTCCATTCCCTTGATTAAGGCTTTTGTATTGGGTTGGGTCAATTCAACTTTCTTTATACCCCCATGATATTTTAAGGCTCTTATGGTAGCCACTAAGACGACTGCTTTGGGTGAAATATTCCCATAAAAACATTTGATGTTAAAAAATTTTTCTGCGCCTAAATCTGCGCCAAATCCAGCCTCTGTAACCACATAATCAGCCAGTGACATAGCTATTTTTGTAGCGATAAGGGAGTTGGTTCCTTGTGCGATATTAGCAAAAGGGCCGCCATGAATGATGGCTGCATTGCCTTCTAAGGTTTGGACCAAATTGGGTTTGATGGCTTCTTTTAATAACGAGGCCATCGCCCCTTGTGCGTTTAAGTCGCGGGCAAAAATGGCTTCGCCATTAAACGTATCTCCGATATAAATATTCGCCAATTTAGATTTTAAATCAGTCAAATTTTTTGAAAGGCATAAAATGGCCATGATCTCCGAGGCTGCTGTAATATCAAATCCAGATTCTCTGGGAAAACCTCCTGATTTACCTCCTAATCCCGATATGATATTTCGAAGAGTACGATCATTCATATCCATGACCCATTTCCAGGTCACCGTTCTTGGATCTATTCCAAGGTTTCGGGTTTTACTTTGAATATTGTTGCCAATCAGAGCGGACAGTAGATTATTCGCTTTTTCAACCGCTGAGAAGTCACCTGTAAAATGCAAATTGATATCTTCCATAGGCACCACTTGTGAATAACCGCCACCAGTGGCACCGCCCTTCATTCCAAAAACAGGACCTAAAGAGGGCTCTCTGAGGACAGAAATTGTTTTTTTTCCAATGCGATTAAGCCCGTCACAAAGACCTACGGTAGTGGTTGATTTACCTTCACCTATAGGAGTTGGCGTAATGGCCGTAACAAGAATTAATTTCGATTGACTTACCTTGTTCTCATCAATAAGATGAACGGGAATTTTAGCTTTATAATGTCCGTAATATTCTAAATCTTCTTTGGAAATACCTAATGAATCAGCAATAACGTCTATCTTTTTTGGGATTTTATTTTGGGCTATTTTTAGATCAGGATTCATTTTATGAAAGCGTTTAAAAAGTACAAAATCATTAATAAGGGCTATTATCTAGCAAATTGGCTGAAAAAATTAATTTACATCACTTTCTGGTAATTTAAACTGATTTTTTTTGCAAAAATTATTTATTTTACAACTATGGAGGCTTATGTAAGTGTATTAAACTATGCCATACCTTTCTTTTTAATATTGATTTTTTTTGAGGCGTGGATCGGTCATGCGAAAGGAGAAATGGTGATGAGGAGTATGGATACCTTAGCCAGTCTTATTTCTGGATTAACAAATGTGTTTAAAGATGTTTTAGGATTAACGGTCATCATTGTTTCTTATGATTGGATGGTCGGTAACTTGGGCTTGATACAGATTCAAGAGACATGGGTAATTTATTTGGTTGCTTTTATAGGATTAGATTTTTCAGGTTATTGGGTCCACCGAATATCCCATAAAATTAATTATTTCTGGAATCATCATTTGATTCATCACAGCAGTGAAGAGTTCAACTTAGGTTGTGCCTTGAGACAGTCTATTTCAAACTGGTTTTCAATCTCTTTTGTTTTTTTACTTCCCACTGCCTTATTAGGAGTACCGGCTCAGGTTATTGCCTTCATTGCACCGCTCCATTTATTCTCACAATATTGGTATCATACAAAATTAATCGGAAAGCTTGGATTTCTGGAATATGTTTTGGTAACTCCTTCGCATCACAGGGTACATCATGCGATTAACGATATTTATATTGATAAAAACCTTTCTCAAATTTTCATTTTCTGGGATAAACTTTTTGGAACCTTTCAAGAGGAATTAGCTAATGAATCACCGGTCTACGGTGTAAAAAAGCCGGTCAAGAGTTGGAATCCTTTTGTGATTAATTTCATTCACCTTTGGCAACTCCTGCAGGATGCTTGGAGAGCGAAGTCCTGGTATGATAAACTCGTCATTTGGTTTAAACCTACGGGTTGGCGGCCTAAAGATGTCGCTGAGGCTTATCCTATTCAGTTAACTGAACTCGTGTATGATCAGTTAAAATACGATCCAGACTACCCACTTTTCTTTCATGTTTGGTGTTGGTTTCAATGGGCGTGTATTTCTATTATCTCATTGATTTTTTTCAATTATGCAGCTGAAATTGGCTATCAAATTTTGATTTATTTTGGAGGTTTTATGTATTTGTCCATTGCGAGTATGACTTTATTGATGGATAAGCATTGGAGTGCCATTTATGTGGAAATGATCAAGAATATCATCGCCGTGGCAGTAGTCTTTTTTTATGGAGATTGGTTTATGCTCCATTCATTTTTAGATATTGGACCCGCTTTAATCGTTATATATCATATATTTTGTATGTTTATGACCGGTTATTTTTACAACTCATTTAGATCAGAGATACAAGCATAATTTCACCTTGAAATATTTGAAGAATGGTTCTAAAATCAAGAAGAAAGGTTAGACTGAACCCTTCTGTCTTCCTTATTTAAAAAAAGTCTTGAAAACTTTTTCTTTTCTGAAGCTTCAAATCTTGTAATAACGCTGATTTGGGTCTTATGATTAAATTAAAGGATTGATTTCTTCCAAAAGGAATCCAATTGAAGCTTAATTGCCAGCAATGTAAATCACGGTTGACCCCAATGCTAGTCTGGGTAAATTTATTTTTCTCAAAATCGAAACCGGACCTAAAATTTATTTTAGTTTTTGGAGTCAGAGATACATCTCCTGAAAAAGTCAATGTTTGCCTTATCCTTGATTCTAATAAACCAGATTGAGTGACATTTATGGAGTAGGAAACCCTAAGGGACCATGGAATATTAAAATTGACATACTCATTTGGGTTTTTATAAATATAATCTAGATCAGCGGCATCTTGTAACCCTAATTCTTCTTGATTTGTGATATCTTGGTCTATAAAATCATTTCTTCCATTATTTTCCTTTACATCACTAGAACCTTTTGGTTTTAAGTTTAAGCTAATGGCGGTGTTGATTCTGGATAAATTGCCTAAACCTTGGCCATTTTGCCATGAAAATTTATCAATTCGCTCCTGACGCGTAACTAGACCTTCTTCATTGGTTACTAAAGCATTATATACGTAGGGATCAAGGGTGCCACCAATATTGAAACTAAGCTTACCTTTAAAAAAACTGGTTCTAGTTGATAAATTTATGTTGGATAAATTGAAAGAGTCAGCGGCAAAATTATAACCACTATTTAGAGAGAAATTATCGAACAGCTTAATCTTTTTATAACCAATGCCTAACGTATCTTTTTTATCTCGAACTTTTATTTCAAGATTATTTTGGAGACCAAAGCTCAAAGTTTTACTCATATTTCCTCGAGGAGATCCATAAGCAAACTGGTGATATTTTGACATCAGTACTGAATCTCCTTTTTCGTTTTTTTGTATCCATTCCCAAGGGCTATTTTCGCTATTTGTAATGTCAGGTGTGTAGCTAAAAGAAATAGAAGGTGTGACTACATGGCGTATGGCTTGAATATAACCGCCAGGCTTAAAAAAGCGGGTTCCGTATATAATGGTACTCAAAGAAGCACCTGAATTCCATGAAAGAGCTCGTGAAAATTTCTGTAGGGTATCGACTTGAACGGCTTCAAGTTCGGGTATATAGGTATAATCAAGCTCTTTGGTATACCAATATTCTGTTAAATTTAAGTTGGGACTGAGATTTAATTTATTGAATAATTTAACTGATGTGGCAATGGGTATTTTATGTTGACCTCCATTTTTGGCATTTTTAAAATCCAATTTTAGTTCTTCCTCTTGATCCTCCTGAGTGGATGTTTGGTTGGCTACTACAAATGGAAAGTTGGTTTTCGCCTGTTTATTAGTAATTTCATTTTTTGCAACAAAATTATAGCTAAGCCCTAATTTTTTAAGGAAATCCATATTGGATCCAGCTAATTTCTTAAAAGGGTACTGCCGATTGACATTGAGGGACAATTCTGGTAGATTAAAAGTCATCACACCTGTTTGTACGTTTTGTCGATGTCGGGCATTCATAGTCAAATTAATAGGGGCATTGGCAAATTTTTGGCGGTAAGAAAGATTGGATGAAAATTGAGAACTGATACTTCTGTTAAAATCGGTAGTGGCTAAATTATTGTTGCTGTTATAAGTCGTCGTACCTGCTGAAATTGAAGCACTGACACTAGAATTACCTTTAGAAAGGGGTTTAAGATTACTTCTTACCCAAAAATCATTACTGCTCAATCCATTTTCATTATCGATAATATTTTTATTAAAACTAAAATTGAGACCTCCTGTGTAAACATATCTTTTTTTAAAATTTGTATTGAAAACAGCGCCATACCCCCCATTAGAAAAAACAGATCCTGTAGTTCTGATGTCCATATAATCATTAACAGCCCAATAATAACCGCCATCCCTTAAGAAAAAACCTCTTCGGGTTTCTTCTCCATAGGTAGGAACTAAGATACCAGAGGTTTTTTCTTTTGGTTTTGGGAACATTCCAAAAGGAAACCAGAGGGGGGTTTTAATTTCCCGAAACCTTAAATTGAAAGGACCAGAGATGACATTTCGTTTCGTTACTTTGAGCTGTTTGGATTGAATATGAAAATGCGGGTCCGTGAGATCGCAGGTAGTGTACATGGCTTCTGAGATATACATTTCATTTCGTTCATTCTTCTTGACATCTTGGCCATGCATGAAGGCACCCATTTGCTCAGTAATTACACCTTTGATCTGGGCCCTTTTGGTCTTTAAATTGTAGATGATGAAATCGGTTTCGTAGACGGTACCTTTTTCTGTAAAAATGGGCTTTCCTTGTTTTTTTCCTGCTGAATCCACGCTGTAAGTTGAAGTAATGATTCTATCAGTCATACTGATCTGGGTTTCATCAGCGTCTAATTCAATTTCCCCATAGTCAATATGACTTTCTCCATAAAGGGTCAGTTTACTAGATTTTAGATTAAAAAAAATGGAATCTTGGGCATTATAATTTATGATGGTTTCAATTTCTCCAATAGGGGCCTTAGGTTCTATGAAAGAGGATGCGGTAGTATCATAGCTGACCTCTGACCTTGAGGAGTCATCAGAAATTTTTTGGGTATACATGCCTTTTAGTAGGATGGTATCGCTAGATATACTTCGACCCTCTAAACCTTTCAGCATCACAATGTCTTCTTGTACTACCGTTTGTGCAATTAAGGAGGTGCAGGTTGATAAGGTTAAAATAAATCCTACTAATAGACTTATTATGGACTTCAAGTTTGATACAAGTTTTGTTTTAACGAAAATTTTGTAATTTTTGTGCTAAAGTATCGTATTTGATATACTAACCAATCGATGAACAGTGAGAAATATTGTAATATCTTTTGTGATTTCGTTATCATTAATTTTTGTTTCGTTCCAAACGGTTAGAATTAAACAATACAAAGTTAGGAAAATAGTCATTGATCCGGGCCATGGAGGTCGGGATCCGGGGACCCATGGGTCATTTTCGAATGAGAAAGATGTAGTATTAAAAATTTCCTTGGAGCTGAAGAGAATTATTAATGAGAATATTCCAGATGTTCAAGTTGTTCTTACCCGTTCGGATGACAGTTTTCCCTCACTCGCTAAGCGCTCGAAGATTGCGAATGATCTTGAGGCGGATTTGTTTATTTCTATACACGCCAACTGGCTCAGTAATCCAAACGTTACAGGTACCGAGACCTACGTTATGGCAACAAAAAATATAGGTCGAAATTTCGAGGTAGCTAAACGTGAAAATTCGGTTATTTTGATGGAGGAAAATTATAAAGAGACCTATCAAAATTTTGATCCTAAATCAATTGAATCTTATATTTTATTTTCGCTTACTCAAAATGCTTTTCATGAAAAAAGCGTTCAATTTGCCAGCTTAGTGGAGAAACAGTTCAAAGAGCGCGTCGGAAGAAGGAGTTTAGGCGTGAAACAATCTAGCCTTCAGCTACTTTGGAGTACCGCAATGCCAAGCGTTTTAATTGAAGTAGGTTATCTTAGTAACGCAAAAGAAGAACGATATTTGAATGATAATCGTAATCAAGTTTATATTGCTTCGGGGATTTATAGAGCGATTAGCGATTATAAAAAAGAAGTTGAACAATCAAATTGAACAATGAAGGTTAAAGAATTTAAAATAGGATTAATTGCGCTTGCCGCGGGCCTGACATTATATTTCGGATTTAGTTATTTGAAAGGGAGAGACTTCATGAATAAAGAAACCAGTTATTATGTGGTTTATGATAACGTAGATGGTTTGACCAAATCAAATCCGGTAATTATCAATGGTTTGACTGTAGGTAAAGTTCGGAATATTCAACTTCGCCAAGATTTTAATAATCAAGTAGTTGTTGAATTAGCTATTAATTCTGAAATTATTTTAGGAGACTCAACCATTGCAGAATTGTCAAATGCAGACTTATTAGGGAGTAAAGCAATCGTATTGAAAATTGGCCCTTTAGATAGGCCTTTAGCCCCCAATGACACACTTAGAGCACTTATGGACAGAGGTCTTGCTGAATACCTCGATAATGTGCAGCCGATCACCGATAATCTTAATGTTACCATAAGGAGGATCAATGAAATTCTATTGGGACTTCAAGGGAGTGGTGAAAAAATGACCAGTACCATTTCTGAATTAGAAATCACATTAAAAGGTATTAATGAATTATTGAATGAAAATAAAGAAGGCTTTGCTTTAGTTATTCACTCTACTAACGAAGTGCTAACTAATGTAAATAATAAGGTCAAAGATTTAGATCCTATTTTCAAGAAAGCAGAAGACGTTTTGGATTCGCTCAGCAATCTAGATTTGAGTGGGACCTTGGTTGAAGTGCAAGATCTTATGAAAGCATTGAAAAGTACCATTTCGGCTATAAACCAAGGCCAAGGTACAATGGGTCAATTGATCGTAAATGATTCTTTGTATAATAATCTCAATCAATTGTTGTTTGATCTAGATAAATTGACCCTTCATTTTAATCAATATCCCAAAGACTTTCTCAAACCTTTAGGGAAAAAGAGCAAAAAAATGAAGGGATTGGAGTCCCTAAATAATTGATAATTAAAGAGGGTCTATCAACAGATGAACAATAAAGAGCTGAAGTCATTGGTGGAATTATTGGATGATGACGACGTTGAGGTGGTTGCGCATGTCGAAGAAAAACTTAAAACTTTAGGTACCGGAGTGATTCCTTTTTTAGAGGAAGCTTGGGAACAGACGTTCAACCCTAAGGCCCATGAACGGATTGAGGACTTGGTTCATTTCTTGCAATTTGAGTTGACTCAGGAGCGCCTGACGCATTGGTATGAGCATGATAAAGAAGATCTGTTGAAAGGAATGTGGATTCTGGCCACTTATCAATATCCTGATTTAGNNATATACACAATTGTCAAATAAAATAGAACAGTTGTATCGAGAAATTTGGATACAAATGGGCCCTGACTTACTGCCCTTTGATCAGATTAAGACGATCAATAGTATGCTCTTTGAAAAGTATAAATTTAGGGCCAACACCAAAAATTTTCATGCTCCTGGAAACTCCATGATAAATAGCGTCCTAGAATCCTCAAAAGGAAACCCTATATCCCTTTCTGCACTCTACTTATTGATTACTCAAAAACTGGGCCTACCTATATTTGGAGTAAATCTACCCAATTTATTTGTGCTCACGTATAAGACCGACAAACTTCAGTTTTACATCAATGTTTTTAATCGAGGATTGATTTTTTCTAAAGAGGATATTGATAACTATATTGCCCAACTTCAATTGATGCCTCAAAATGAGTATTTTGAACCTTGCGATCATGGCCAAATAATCAAGAGAAGTCTTAGAAATTTAATGGTCGCCTTTGATAAGATTGGAGACTATTACAAGAGTGATGAAATTAAAAAACTGATGAGCCTTATCACTGGTAGTTAAGGTTTTCATAAGCTATAAGCGAGCAAATAATTCAATATCGGCACAATGTTGATTCGATATTGTTCATTGATTTCGGTCGACATAATATGACCCAAGACTTGATGATCATCTATCAGCTCTGTTTTCAGTTCATTTTTTAAGCTCAGTTGAGTTTGTCCACATATTTTGATCAATACTTCTTTGACTATCCATATTTTACAGAGATTGAAAGCGTTGTTTTTATGCTGATACTCACTCTCGTGGAGGATTTTAGATTGAATCTTGATTAATTGGTTTCTGGGCGATTCAATATCGATACCACAAGGCGCATCCAAATGAATCATGGCAGCAGCCATAGGAAAAGAGTGTGTCATTGAAATGTTTGCCGCATGGCCGATGAGGAAAGGCTTTCCTGCTTTCGTTTTAGCAATGCCAGCGTAGGAAATTCCAAATAGTGAGACAAGATGCATGACCAATAATCGGGTCGCTAGCCATTCGCATTTTTTTTTATCATTCTTGTGCGGGGCTGACGAGCCCGCTAAGCGGGCTAACTCAGTTGCCGTTTCGGTGATATTCCAAACGGCATAAGTGCTTACCTTGTTTATTTTGTTGGTTAAGAATAGTGGCATTTAAGTAAATAGATCATGCAATTGTAATACTTTTGATGTTAACATTTATGATAAATCGACCTTCAATAACAAAGGAACATAGCTTTACGGGCCATAAAGATGCTATTTATGCTTTGTGTGGATTAAATGAGCATGAATTTGTTTCAGGGGGCGCAGATGGTCATATTATTAAATGGGATACGAATGGATATGCTGCTGGAAAGGTAGTTGCAAAAGTTTCAACCTCTGTTTACGCACTCAGCTATGATCCTTCGAGAGATCATCTATTTATAGGTCAAAATTTTGATGGACTGCACGTCATTGATCCGGTTGCCAAACAAGAAATTACATCACTTCAAATGACGAGAACTCATATTTTTGATATCCAGTTTGATGATGATTTTCTTTACATAGCGACAGGTGATGGCGCTATTTATATTGTCAGTCGGGAAAGCTGGAAGCTCGTAAAAACGCTTAATTTATCCCAAAAGAGCGCCCGTACTTTGCAGGTCGATGAGCATCGTATTTATGCCGGCTACAGTGATGGTTGCATACGGGTAATTGACAAGAAAAGTTATCTACTTATCCAAGAAATACAGGCACATAAAAACTCTGTTTTTAGCTTGTGCATCGATCCTACGAATAAGATGATATTGAGTGGGAGTAGAGATGCACATCTCAAAATTTGGTCACTTGAAGATGGAAACACCTTATTTTTAACAGAAGATATAGTGGCCCACATGTACACCATCAATAATATTAGCTATCATTCAAATGGTCTTTATTTTATAACTTGCAGTATGGACAAATCAATTAAGATTTGGGATTCCGGTACTTTTAAATTAATCCGGATCATAGATAAGGGGCGTTATGCAGGTCATGGAACCTCAGTTAATAAGCTTTTGTCAATGCCAAATAAAAATTCTTTAATATCTTGTAGTGATGATCGTACTATATCTGTCTGGGATATAAACTTTAGTAAATAATATGAGAATAACACCGCTGGAAATCAAAAGAAAAACCTTCGAAAAAAAACTTCGTGGGTTTGATAAAGATGAAGTAGATGCTTTTTTAGCATCTTTATCTCAGGAATGGGAGCGATTATTGAATGAAAATAATGAGCTTAAAATAAAACAAGAAACGGCTGACATTGAGGTTAAAAAACTCCGTGAAGTTGAAAGTTCATTGTTTAAAACACTCAAAACAGCGGAGGATACAGGGGCGAATTTGATTGATCAGGCCAATAAAGCGGCTGAGCTTCATCTCAGAGAGGCGCAAATGAATTCAGAGGCAGTAATGCGCGAGACCAAATCAAAAGCGACCAGAATTATAGAAGAGGCAGAGAATCAGGCTAAAAATTTGATTGTCGAGATGCAGGATATCATTAAGGACTTAGCAAAGAACTATCAAAGCATTGAAAATCACAGAGACTCGTTAATTGGAGAGTTACAAAATATTATTTTGGATATAACCGATAGAATCAACCGAGCAAGTAATCAGAAAGGGAACTTCAAGTTAGAGGATCATTTGATTAAAGTTAGGAAACAGGTTCACGATTCAAGGTCGCTGATTGATAAGCAAGATCCAATCGCACCGCCAGCACCGTTGGATCCTATTCCTCAAATTCCTAAGGATGATGTAGCAGCAACTGAAAAACTCACTGAATTTATTAAATCCAAAGATACGACATCAAAAAAGATTGAAAGTAAAAATAAAGAAGAGAACGGATCAGTGAAAGACGAAAGTGGGGATGTTTCATTTTTTGATCAGATATAAGGCTGATGGCATTTGTTTCATTAGAGGGGATGGAGTTCTACGCGCATCATGGATATTATGAAGAAGAGCGAAAAATAGGTAATAAATACAGTGTTGATGTCAAAATGGAACTCAATGTCGATTTGGCTGCTAAGGAAGATAAATTAGAGGGGACGGTTGATTACGAACAGGTGTATCAATTGATTTCAAAGGTAATGTTTAAAGAGGCGGCGCTGCTAGAGTTTTTAGCCAATCAAATCATCGAAATTTTGACAAGTAAATTTCCACAAGTCAAAAAAGTTTGGGTAAAAGTGAGCAAATACAATCCACCTATTCAAGGGCTTTGTCAACGGGCCGTAGTTGAATTGTCCTCATAATTCCGAAAAATAAACCCACGTGATTCAGTTCCCTCATGAAAATCAATTTCTTGACCAATTAGGAACATCATTTCTGATTTTTGTATGAGAACGTTAATTCCAGAAACTAATGAAACCGTGTCAAACTCCTTTTTTTTATCAAACCCCAAAGTGAAGTTGACACCCGAACAACCGTGGCCACCTTTTATACTTATCCTAAGTAAGTATTCTTGAGGAATACCTTTAGTTTTGAGTATATTTATAATTTCTTCAACGGCGCGCTTAGTTATTTTGATGGGAGCAATCATTGCACAAAAGAAATTATTTATTTTTGAAATAAGTAATAAAATAGAGGATATGGATTTGTTAATTGATTTATTAAAAATATTAGGACCTGCGGCTATAGTACTCTATGCTTCATTTTTGATGGTACACTCATTATTGAGGGCTCGATTTGATGAGCTCCAGTCTAACTTGAAGCTAAAAAATCAAACGGAGATACTGCCCATTAAGTTACAGGCTTATGAGCGGATTATATTGCTTTTGGAGAGATCAAATCCCAATAATTTAATTCCTCGATTAAGTCAAAAAGAAATGAATGCAACTGTTTTGCAGCACCTTTTAATCAAAGAGATAAGACAGGAATTCAACCATAATTTGGCTCAACAAATTTATATATCCAATGAAGCTTGGTCCTATATTACCGCCGCCATTGAGGATACCGTTACCTTGATCAATGAAGCCGCTATGGGTTTGGGGGAAGAACATTCCGGATTAGATTTAGCCAAATTAATATTAGAAGGTGCGGTCAAGAAGAATAATATCACTCAAACCATCGTCTTTGTGAAAAATGAGATAAAGGAGCTGTTTTAAGATGAATAAGAGCGTATTAAAAATTTTCAGACAAGCAAAGCTTATATTACAAGAGCAAAGTCAGGTCAGAGTATTGTTTGGGCAAGTGTCCAAAAAGCTACAAAAATTGAATGGGAGTCATAAGCAGATCAATGAGTTGTTGGAGCATGTGCAATTATTTTTAAGGATGATTAAAAAAAGTTTTACGGGTGAATACAGTTCTTTTTCAAATAAAACACTGCTGTCTTTGGTTTTTGGATTGCTCTACTTTGTAACACCCCTGGATGTAGTTCCGGATTTCATTCCTTTACTAGGGTTCTCTGATGACCTATCCATAATTTATTTTATCCTCAAAAATTTCAAATCAGACATCGAAGCTTTCAAAGTTTGGGAATTCAATCAGCAACCTATGAGTTAAAAAAAGAAAGGATGAAGGCGAAACATACAAAATCTGCATTGATCATCGGCGCATCAGGTTTGGTAGGAAAACTATTGTCAGAAGCGATATTACAAAATGATTACTACTTAAGCATCACTTTGGTACTGAGGAGGTCTATTGATTTAAAATACGATAAACGGGTGAAAATAATTACGATCTCAGATTTTGATGCACTCGATCAATATGAAGAAGATCTTTTTTCGGAGGATGTTTTCTGCTGTTTAGGTTCCACAATGAAAAAGGCAGGATCCAAATCGGCTTTTGAGAAAAGTGACTTAATATATCCATTGAAAGTAGCCACCATAAACCAAAAGAACCCCAATTTCAAGAATTATTTGATCGTTACTTCCCAGGGAGCAAATGCTAAATCACTCTTTTATTACAATCAAGTCAAGGGCAAGTGTGAACAGGCTTTGTTGGCATTAAATCTACCAGGATTAAAAGTATTCAGGCCGTCTTTGTTGTTGGGAAATCGTATTGAAAAAAGAGGGGCTGAGGTGTTCTTTAATTTCCTGATACAAGTGGTAAGCTCACCTTTAAAAGTATTGGGCATATCTTCTTTTTGGTCCATTGAGGCAGTCATAGTAGCGCGAGCGATGTTACAGGTTGCGATGAATGAAAATGAGGGGACCGTATTTTATAATGCTAAGGCGATGGTTCAATTAATTCAATAATGATTGCTGTAATTCAGCGCGTTTCAAACGCAAATGTCAAGGTAGAAAAGATTCCTACTGCATCTATTGAACAGGGATTACTGATCTTGCTGGGTGTTGAGGAGGCAGATGACAATGAAGACTTGAATTGGTTAGTTAAAAAAATCGTTCAACTAAGGATTTTCTCAGATGGGGAAGGCAAAATGAATTTAAGTGCCTTAGATGTGCAAGCTGAATTTTTGGTGGTCAGTCAGTTTACCTTACATGCCCAAATAAAAAAAGGAAATAGACCCTCTTTTGTAAAAGCAGCGAAGCCTGTGTATGCGGAAGCCCTTTATGAAAATTTTATTCAAGAATTGTCAAGCCATTCTAGCCGTCCGGTTCAGCATGGAAAATTTGGAGCGGATATGCAGGTCTCTTTAACAAATGATGGTCCTGTGACCATTATAATCGACACAAAAAACAAACATTGATAAGCTCAGTCCTCATTTTGTAAATGATTGGCTTTGATTATGTGTTCGGTAAGGGCAAAGTACTATTTTTGCAAATCTATTTTCATTCTATGCTGGACATTCGTAATTTTTGTATTATTGCACATATCGATCACGGGAAAAGTACCTTGGCTGATCGACTCTTGGAGAAAACATCTACGGTTACCAAAAGAGAAATGCAGGCTCAATTGCTTGACAACATGGATCTTGAAAGGGAGCGTGGCATTACCATAAAAAGTCATGCCATACAAATGGATTATCTCGAACAAGGGCAAAAATATGTCCTCAACTTGATAGATACTCCGGGACATGTTGATTTTTCGTATGAAGTTTCACGGTCGATAGCGGCCTGCGAAGGCGCATTGCTTATTGTGGATGCCTCCCAAGGGATTGAGGCGCAAACCATTTCTAATCTTTATTTAGCCATTGAGCATGACCTTGAAGTCATACCCGTTCTGAACAAAATTGATCTACCTGGAGCCATGATCGATGAAGTTTCAGATCAAATTATAGATTTGATTGGCTGTCATAAGGAAGACATTATTCATGCGAGTGCCAAAGAAGGCATTGGCATTGAGGAAATATTAAAGGCAATTGTGTCCCGAGTCCCAGCTCCCAAGGGCATTAAAGATGAGCCACTTCAAGCCATGATTTTTGATTCTGTTTATAATTCATACCGGGGCATTGAAGTTTATTTCAGGGTATTTAATGGGGTAATAAAAAAAGGAGATAAGGTTAAATTTGTGAGTACCGAACAGACCTATGATGCGGATGAGATTGGTGTGCTGAGGTTGGATCATGAATCAAGAACTTCATTGGAGGCAGGAAATGTAGGCTATTTAATCTCAGGAATCAAAGTAGCCAAAGAGGTTAAGGTGGGCGATACCATTACCCATGTAGATCACCCAACGACGCGACCGATCAAAGGCTTTGAGGATGTTAAACCTATGGTTTTTGCAGGTATTTATCCTGTGGATACCTCAGAATTTGAAGAACTTAGGTCTTCAATGGAAAAATTACAGCTTAACGATGCTGCTTTAGTATGGGAACCTGAAACTTCCGTCGCTTTGGGCTTTGGTTTCCGATGTGGTTTTTTGGGTATGCTTCACATGGAAATTATTCAAGAACGATTGGAACGAGAATTTGGGATGACCGTGATAACAACTGTGCCCTCAGTTAAATTTCACGCTATTGGCACTGATGGGACAATCATTCCTGTGAGCGCACCATCGGAAATGCCAGAATCTACCAAAATTTCTCACGTCGAAGAGCCTTTTATCAAGGCGCAAATCATTTCAAAATCAGAATATATTGGGAACATTATATC
>DBBU01000039.1:0-3550 GCA_002292365.1 Flammeovirgaceae bacterium UBA976 | reverse complement strand
TATTGGTGAAGTTAGATATCATGCTCAACGGAGACAAAGTAGATGCTTTATCTGCAATAGTGCATCGTGATAAGGCCTATGATTGGGGCAAAAGACTTTGTGAAAAATTACGAGGCCTCATTCCGAGACAGATGTTTGAGATTGCCATTCAAGCTGCCATTGGGACGAAGGTGATTTCTCGCGAGACGGTCAAGGCACTTCGTAAAAATGTAATCGCTAAATGCTATGGAGGAGATATTAGCAGGAAAAGAAAACTATTAGAAAAGCAAAAGAAGGGTAAAAAGCGTATGCGTCAAGTGGGGAATGTTGAAATACCTCAAGAAGCATTTATGGCCGTTCTAAAACTTGATTGACCATGGGAACATTACTTGATGGAAAAAAGATAGCCAATGAAATTCAGTCTGAAGTAGCAAAGCGGGTTGGAGAACTAATAAATAATAACAAGAGAGCGCCCCACCTCGCCATTATTTTGATTGGAGAAGATGGAGCGAGTCATTCTTATGTCAACGGAAAGATGAAGGCCTGTAAAGCCGTGGGATTTGAGTACACTCTTTTACAATTTGCTACCACCATCACAGAGAAAAAATTATTTAAGCACATCGAGCAACTCAATCAAGACGATGATATCGATGGATTTATAGTGCAGTTGCCTTTGCCTAAACACATCTCGGTGGAGCACATTACTGCTTTGATAGACTCAAAGAAAGATGTAGATGGCTTTACCAATCATAATTTTGGATCCATTGTTTCAGATCAGCCCTTGCTATTGCCTGCTACGCCCTTTGGAGTGATGGAACTACTTAAACGCTATCAGGTGACCACTAAAGGAAAGCATTGTGTAATTGTAGGAGCGAGTCGTATCGTGGGGGCTCCGATGAGTTTGATGATGGTTGAGCAGGGTCAAGCTACGGTTACTCTTTGTCATAAATCCACTCAAGATTTAGCGAAACATACCCGAAATGCCGACATTTTGATTATTGCGGTAGGTAAGCCCGGGCTGATTACTGCAGATATGGTCAAATCAGGTGCGGTAATCATAGATGTGGGAACGACACGCATAACAGATGCTACAAAAAAGAGTGGATTTAGACTTTCTGGAGATGTTGAATTTGAAAAAGTAGAACCCCTGAGTAGTTTCATTACCCCTGTACCGGGGGGAGTTGGACCTTTGACCATTGCATCACTTTTGTTGAATACATTAAAGGCTTATGAACGACACCACGCATAACCTTCTTGTAGATGAAATACCCATCATGGAATCTTTTTATACGATTCAGGGCGAAGGTTGTCATGTTGGGAAAGCTGCTTATTTTATAAGAACGGGTGGTTGCGATGTGGGGTGTCATTGGTGTGATGTGAAGAATTCTTGGAAGGCAAGTGACCATCCTAATTTTTCAGTTACTCGATTGGTAAAAATGGCCAATGACCATCCTGCACAAATCGTAGTGATTACGGGAGGAGAGCCATTGATGTATGATCTATCCCAATTAACTCAACAGTTAAAAGCAGCCGATAAAAATACCCATATTGAAACTTCAGGGGTGTACCCACTCACTGGAGAATGGGATTGGATTTGCTTCTCTCCTAAAAAGTTTAAAAAACCCAAGGAAGTATTTTACGAGCAAAGTGATGAATTGAAGCTGGTAATTTACCATAAATCTGATTTTAAGTGGGCCATTGAGCAGGGTAAAAAAATGAATCCCAAAGCCAAATGGCTTTTGCAGCCCGAATGGAGTCGACAAGAAGAAATACTACCTTTGATTATAGCGTTTGTTAAGGAACATCCCCGTTGGTCCATCTCATTGCAAACCCATAAGTTCATGGATATACCCTAAGTATGCGATGGTTTTTGATGTTTTTGTTCCTTTTCCTTTCAGCACAGCTGCATGCTCAGGAAGTATACTCGGTAGACAATCCTCGGGTTCAAAAATGGTACGAATATGCCCGTCAATTGATAAAAGAGCGTGAGTTCGACGAGGGTATCTCATTGTATCAAAAATGTTTAGTCAAGGAACCTACATTCGTCGAGGCGCATTGGGCATTGGCCAGCATTTTCAAAAATTTTGGTGATTTGGAGAGCTCCTTTTATCACCTTGATCAGTATTATTTAGGAGCTGATAAGTTTGGAATCAGTACTCAGAAATTAATTATTTTGGCAGAGCAGTATTTTAAACAAGGATTCTATGTTAAGGCCAAGGCATGTATGGATCAATTTCAATTGTACCAGCTGCCGGCAGATCAAGACGATTCGCTACTGATAGCTAGTATAGCTTATGCCTATAAGAATCAAAAAACAAAAGCAGGGGTGATGCCGAAGTCATTATCTTCATCTGTGAATCGCTACCCTACGCAATATTTTCCTACGATTACCATTGATAATAATACTTTAATTTTCACTAAGAGGGCCGGTCCTTCAGGGAGTTATGATGAAGATTTAGTCGTCAGTTACCGGGAGGCTGATGTTTGGTCTCCAGCGACATTACTCAGTAAAAATATCCATTCAGAGTTTAACGAGGGGGCAGCTTCAATATCTGCAGATGGGCGCACCTTGATTTTCACTATGTGTGATAAAGGGCAGACTTTTGGAAATTGTGATCTTTTTATTTCAAGGAAGTATGGTGAGGTTTGGTCAAAACCTGAAAATTTAGGTAACGTAGTGAATTCCAAAAACTGGGATTCGCAGCCTAGTTTAGGAGCTGATGGTAATACTTTATATTTTTCATCGGATAGGCCTGCAGGAATGGGTAAGAGAGATATTTGGTATACTCAGCGGGTAGATAATACTTGGACTCAACCCAAAAATATGGGAACTATCATAAATACAGTAAAGGATGATGTAACCCCTTTTATACACACCAATAGTGAGAATTTAATTTTTGCATCCAACGGACGGGTGGGTTTTGGCGGCTATGATTTATTTATGAGTGTGCAAAAGGAGGGGAAATGGCAACCTCCTAGGAACTTGGGTAATGCGGTAAACAATAATTTGGATCAATTATCGTTCATCATATCTGCAGATGGCTCCATGGCTTATTTTTCTCAAGATTTTAAAAAATCAAATGGTAAGCTAAAGACCAAAATTGTGCAGTTGCCTATTGCCAATGATTCATTGATCAAAAATAGTTCAAGTTATATTTTTGGTCGGGTAAGAGATGCCATTTCACAAGAATTCCTAAAAGCTAAAATTGAACTTTTTGATATTTTTACGAACGAATTGAAGTACACCACTTACAGTGACAGTATTTCGGGTGAATATTTTTTTGCTTTGAATGAAGGATTGAGTTACGGAGTTTATGCAGGGGCGAAAGGTTATTTCTTTGAAGATTTTAGATTTGATATTAAGAACAGCCGCTCTGGGCAGCCTGATACACTAGATATAATCTTGTCGCCACTCGAAGTGGGAGCTAGTATGATTCTAGAAAATATATATTTCGACTTGGCCAGTTATGAATTGACACAAAACTCACAATCAGAACTCGATATAGTTGCCGGATTTTTGGTTGAAAACCAAGTAAATATACAAATTGAAGGACACACAGATCAAACGGGA
>DBBU01000002.1:42361-43696 GCA_002292365.1 Flammeovirgaceae bacterium UBA976 | reverse complement strand
AGATTGATTAATGCCATAACTTTAGCGGCAAAGGTGGTTAATCATGAAGTAAACAAAGCGGGCTTGGTAGATATTTTAGGAGACACAAACCATATCAATACCCAAGGAGAGGAGCAGCAAAAGCTTGACATTTACGCACATAAAATATTTATACAAACTTTAACAAATAGGAATATTGTTTGTGGCATTGCCAGTGAAGAAGAAGAGCATTTCATCCAAGTAAATAGTATGGATAAAAAAATCAAAACAAATATGTTGTTTTGATTGATCCCCTTGATGGTTCTTCTAAAATTGATGTGAATGTCTCTGTAGGGACGATCTTTTCAATTTACCGGCGTATGACTCCTTTGGGAACCCCTGTCATTGCAGCAGACTTTTTGCAAGCAGGAGATCAGCAGGTGGAGTCAGGATATGTGATCTATGGCACCTCAACCATGTTGGTTTATACTACTGGAAATGGAGTGAATGGCTTTACCTTAAATCCAGCATGAGGCACATTTTATTTGTCGCATCCCAATATGATTTATCCGAAAAATGGATCTATTTATTCCATCAATGAAGGAAATTATATTCATTTCCCATTGGGTGTAAAAAATTATATTAAGTACTGTCAAATGGAATCAGAAGATCGTCCTTATACCTCGAGATACATTGGTTCTCTGGTATCAGATTACCATCGTAATATGATTAAGGGAGGTATTTACTTGTATCCGGAAACGGCTAAGAATCCGAGTGGAAAACTTCGTTTACTATATGAATGTAATCCGATGGCTCTTATTGCGGAGCAGGCAGGAGGGAAAGCCATTAATGGAGAAAAGCGAATTATGAGTATAAAACCAACATCATTACATCAGCGGGTCGCTTTTTATTGTGGGAGCCGTAAAATGGTAGAGGAATTGGCAGATTTCATTTTAAAAAATCCTTAATGAGTGGTTTATTAAACTTTTGACAGAAATAAAAAGCCTAAACGGTCCTTACTGCATACTAATCCATAAATATTTCAAACCAATGACGATACTGATTAATGAAAAGTACTCCCATATTTAGCCATTTTAATCAAAGTCTTGGCAGGAGCAAAGCGCTCACCATAGGTGCTTCTGAAGTCTTCCATACGCGCTATAACAGGAGCGATGCCCCAGGTATCTAATGCTCGAAAGGGTCCTCCTGTAAAAGGCAAAAATCCAATGCCAAATACAGCACCTAAATCGCCATCTGTGGGATTCGCAATGATCCCTTCTTCTAAGCAAAGTACTGCCTCATTTAACATAAGGAAGACCGCCCGATCTTGGATGTCTACTATAGGCAGGGATTGATTCCCTTTTCCTTTAAAGAAGT
>DBBU01000002.1:9760-42321 GCA_002292365.1 Flammeovirgaceae bacterium UBA976 | reverse complement strand
GCTTCAGAAACTTCAAAACCGGCTCTTCCAGCTACATTTTTCTTCGAACTTTCCGTAACATGTGCGGCAATATCTAAACCCACTTCATCGAGTAGAGAAATGGGGCCAACGGGGAATCCTTTTTTCTTTAATGATCGATCTACCGTTTCGATTGCGAGACCCTCGTCTAACATGAGGAGGCATTCGTTAGTATAGGGTGCCAATATTCGGTTGACATAAAATCCAGAACCATCCTTGACCACAATACAGGTTTTCCCTTGTTTAATACCCATATCATAGCAAGAGGCAATGACCCAATCTGCGGTTGTATCCGTTTTGACAATTTCCAATAGGGGCATTTTAGGCACAGGTGAAAAATAATGCATTCCAATCACTTGTGCAGGGTTTTTTGCATATTGGGACATTTCAGTGACAGAGAGCGAAGAGGTATTGGAGGCGATGATTACATCTTCTTTGCAATGTTTTTGAATATCTTCAATGACTTGCTTCTTGACATCCATCCGTTCAAGTACTGCTTCGATTACTACATCAACTTTATCATAGTTGTCATAAGTTAATTGTCCCTGGACCCGACCTATTTGTTGTTCGGCTTGGAGTTTAGTGATGCTTTTAAAACCCAATTTTTTACTGATGCTTTTCCAAATCTGGCGAGAGGCATTGCTCAGCATATCGGCATTGATATCTTTGAGCAAGACATCAATTCCTCGGGTGGCGCTGATTTCAGCAATACCAGCACCCATGAAACCCGCACCTATCATCCCTAATTTCTTCAGGGGTTTAGCACCCGTGTAAGGATTTTTTTTATTGTTGGACATACCAAAAAAGAGGGCACGTAAAGCCGCACTTTCAGGAGTCAACATCAATCGTTCAAATCCTTCGAGTTCTTTTTCATATCCAGCCTTGAGCCCTTTTTTATAACTGGTCTCGACGCAATCTATAATGGCAGGAATAGCAGGATAATTTCCTTGAGACTGCTTTAAGGCCATTTTTCGGGCCTGCTTGAATAAAAGACCTCTTCCTAGGGCACTTTCCAATATTTTGGAACTTAATGGTAGTTTGGATTTACGTACGATAGGTTGCTGGATGAGTTTTTTTGCCATTACCAAGGCGGCTTGAAGTAGCTTGCCCTCATCAGTGATCTCATCAATTAGGCCTATTTTTTTAGCTCTGAAAGCATTCAAAGTTTTGCCAGTCAGCATCATGTCTAATGCTTTTTGAATACCTATCAGGCGGGGCAAGCGCTGGGTACCTCCACCACCCGGGAGTAGGCCTATTTGGACTTCAGGCAAGCCCATTTTAGTATGTGTAGCAAGAGTAGCAATCCGTCCTTGACAAGCCAGGGCGATTTCGGTACCTAAACCGACACAAGCCCCATTAATGGCAGCGATAAAAGGCTTTTTCGAATGTTCAATACGGTCTAATGAGGCATGACCTTTGGCTTGAAAAGGTCTGAAATCGCCTTCTTTTTCAATTTGAAAAGATTTAATATCAGCCCCTGCCATAAAATCTTTTTTACCACTGATAAAGATGACGGCGTGTATTTGATCATCTTCGATCAGTTGATTCCCCAAGGTTTCAAAAATGCCAATAACACTTGGAGAAACAACATTCATTTTTTCATGTTGATGATCGAGGGTACATACTGCGATGTTTTCTTGAACGTCAACGGTAACAAAATCTTCTAACTTCATAGTCATGATATTTTTAATGAGAACGTTTGAAATTTATGATAAGGTTTTTATGAGCATGGCATGACCATGAGCACCCGCAGCGCAAGCCGCGAGGAGGCCATAAGTTCCTTTTTCATGTTTTAACCTATTACATGTGGTAGTTAATAATCTACCGCCTGTAGCACCAAAAGGATGTCCAATAGATAGCGAACCTCCCCATAGGTTGAACTTTTCCATTGGGACTTCACCCAAAGCTTTTTTTAGTCCAAGTTCATTAACGGCAAAATCCTCAGACGCTAAGGCCTTTAAATTAGATAATATTTGACCGGCAAAAGCTTCATGAAATTCGATGACGTCTATGTCGTTAAAGGTCATTTTTTGGCGGTCCAATAATTTTGAAACCGCATAAGCGGGTCCTAGAAGGAGTTCATCCTCTAAACGTTGTCCCGTAAATACATAATCCACAACTTCTGCTTTTGGAATAAATCCTAAGGCCTTGGCCTTTTCCTCCGACATTAAGAGTACGGCGCTGGCACCATCTGTGAGAAATGAAGAATTTGCCGCAGTGAGTGTTCCGAATTTTTTATCGAAAGCAGGACGTAAACGAGCCAATTTTTCAATTTTACTATCTGCTCTTATTCCATTATCGGTCTGAATTTCTTTGAATTTTGGTGGAAGCTTTACTCTTACCATTTCCTCAGTTAAAAATCCTTTTTCTTGGGCTTGAGCAGCCATTTGATGGGATCTTACTGCATAAGCATCTTGCTCGGCTCTTGGAATTCCAAACCTTGCTGCCATGATATCACAATCGGCACCCATGGCTTTGTTGGTGGTATATTCAGCTATGGCTGGTCTTTCAGGTATAAAGTCTGAGAAACGCAGGCCGGTTAGAAATTTGAGACCATCGCCCAATCCTTTGAGTTTTTGAGCAAGGAATAATTTTTTACGCATTTTCCTTGGGAACTGTATGGGCGCATCCGATGTATGATCAATACCTCCTGCAATCATAATATCCGCTTGCCCCGTCATGATTTCTTGACAGGCGTCTGCAATCGCTCTATTGGCAGAAATACAGGCTTGAGAAACGGTCCGGCAAGGTACTTTTTGGGGTATTCCAGCCACCAATGCAGCTTCTCTAGCGACATTGGGGGTTTTTACATTGGCAATGACATTACCTAAGACCACTCCGTCTATTAATTGAGGATCGATGCCTGTTTTTTTCAATAAACCTTTGATGGCAAAACCACCCAATTGATAGGAGAGTAAATCCATATAATCGGTACCTGAACGGAGAAAGGGTGTTCGGCAACCTTCGATAATAACTACCTTGTGCAGTGGGTTCATGATGCTAATTTTTTAATTAATTTAAAATAATTCAACTTTTTAAACATATCAGAATGGATATTTTTTTTGTATTAAAGCATGATCGGTAATTTCTCTACTTAAAGCTTTTGGATTCTGTAGATAGGGTGGCAGAAGTTTGCCCACAAAGTAGTTCAAGATACGCTTTTCAAATCCAGAAGCGAAGCTGTCGATGGCTTCTTTGGCTTCATTTTGTACTTTATTCAGTGATTTATAGAGATAGAGTTGAGCTATTTTTTCTTGAATAGATAAATCCGCAATGTCCTGATTAGAGGAGGCCAACTTTCGAACTTTTAAATAGACGCTTTCTGCCACATAAGCTTCTGCCAATATCGAAGAGAGGTTCAGAATAATTTCCTGTTCTTTGATAAGGTCTTGTTTTAGCTTTTTACCAGCAGCGCCTAAAATTAATAAAAAGGTATTTTTTAGACCTTTGATCAACCTTTGCTCCCGTTTCCAACGGAGGCCTTTGCCCCAACGGAAATGTTCAAAAAGGACCATTAAGGGTATTTTTTTACCCGCGCCATTGAGATCAATTTCTTTAGTTTTTAATCCTTTTTTGATCAGTTCGGCGACCGAAAGCATGCCATTAATGTCATTGGTACCCTCGTATATTTTAGTGATTCGAGAATCTCTGTAAGCCATTTCTAGACCTAACTCTGCCGCATATCCCATACCGCCATGAATTTGCATGACTTCATCTGTAGCGTAACACGCTAAGTCGGCACCCACAACTTTTAAAATGGCACATTCAATGGCAAATTCTTTGACACCGTTGAGTTTGGATGCCCCATCGTTTACGCCATTTTTAACTAGGGCATTTATTTTTTCATCTACATTTTTACCTGTCCGATAGACGGCTGCCTCTAGGGCATAGGTCTGAGTGATGATAGTTCCAATCTTCTGCTTTATTGCTCCAAAATTAGCTATAGGTTGATCAAACTGCTGACGTTTTAGGGCATATTCAATACCTCTAGTCACAGAGAACTTGCCTGCCCCCACGCCACCCGAAGCAATTTTAATTCTTCCTGTATTGAGGATATTTAGAGCCATTTTAAAGCCTGCTTCTCGATCTCCCAATAAATTTTGAGAAGGGACAATACAATTATCAAAAAATATTTGTACCGTAGAGGAGGCTTTGATTCCCATTTTTTTCGCTTCTTCTCCGACACTGAATCCGGGATAATTTCGTTCCACAATAAATGCGGATAAATTTTTATCGTCTTCTATTTTTGCAAATACAATATAGACATCGGCAAAGCCACCATTGGTGATCCAAATTTTCTGACCATTGAGACTGTAAGAAGTTCCATCGGCAGAGAGCACGGCTTTTGTTCTTGCTGAATTGGCATCTGATCCCGAATTGGGCTCGGTTAATGCATAAGAGGCGATTAATTTTCCGCTGGCGATACCGGGTAAATATTGTTGTTTTTGTTGTTCATTCCCGTAATAATAAATGGGTAGGGACCCTATGGAGGTTTGTGCACCTAGGGTGGTAGCAAAGGCAAAACCCGAAGCCAAAGCTTCATTGAACAAGATACCGGTATTGAAATCAAGACCCATACCTCCGTAGGCTTCCGAAATACTGATGCCACAAAGACCTAGGTCACCCGCCTTTTTTAGCAGCGCTAAGATTTTATTACGATCTTCTGGAAGGGTTGCCTCTAACTCTCTGCCATTTTTAAAGAAAGGCTCTTGGATATTTTGAACGCAAAAATCAATGACCATCTCTTTGATCATTAATTGTTCCTCCGTAAATTCTTCTGAGATGAAAATATCATCAGGGGTGGCATCATCCACTATGAATCCGCCCCCAGTCAGGCGGGAACGAGGCGGGTTAGTATTCATTTTTTGGGTTAAGGGGTCTTCCATGAATTTACATATATGACTTGTAAAAAACTACTAGCAAACACAAAATAGCCTTACAAGGATTTAATATTTTAATAATAAGTTGCTCCATTGTACCCGATAGTCTACCACCAAATAAGCGATAGGGATAGAAGAGTTATTAAACTTAAAGTTAGATAAAATTGTTATGCATGCAGCGTAATTTATGAAATAATAAATACTCAAAATGGATTAATAATAGATCATGTATTATTTCAGGTTACTCAGCCAAACCAATGGCCTTTTCGGAACTGCTCTAATCTAATTAAAGCCTAATTTTTCTCTTCAATTAATAATTAACTTTGTCTCCGTGCAACTTTATTGCTTCATGTGGCATCCCCTTATTGTAACCTTAAATATTAATGTTGTTGATCCAAAAATCAATTGTTCTTGATGAAATCTTGTTGAAATGCAAAAACAAGGATAAAACGGCTCAAAACAAGCTTTTTGAAAAGTTAGCACCTAGAATGCTCGGCATTTGCTTTCGATACATAGCCGATCGGTCTGAGGCTGAACACATCATGATTGAGGGAATGGTTAAAGTTTTTAATAAAATTGGTCAATATAAAGGTGATAGTCCTTTTGAGGCTTGGGTCAGACGCATCATGATCAATGAATGCTTAATGTACTTGAGAAAAACAAAAAAGATGACCTTACTAGAAACTTCTCTTGATACTTATGAGGGAAAAATCGCGGGCCATTGGCCGGAAGATTCCATTGATTCTGAAGTACTTGTTGGATTGATTCAGTCTCTTCCTTTAGGTTACCGTAGTGTATTTAACCTATATGCTATAGAGGGATATTCACATGCTGAGGTTGCCGAGATGCTTCAAATAAGCGTGAATACATCGAAATCACAGTTAAGTCGAGCCAGAAGTTTTTTGCAGAAGAGATTGGTAGCATTAAATATCCAGAAACCTAAAAACCATCGCAATGAAATCATCTAATGAAATCGATCGTAAGTTTAAGAATGGTGTGGACAATTTTGAACTCACGCCTAAATCAAATAGTTGGGATCAAGTGGCCGAGAAAATCGATCAAAATAACAATCATCATTTTTGGATGGCGAGCGCCGCGGCTGTTTCACTGCTCTGCATCTTCACTTTTATATTGGTTCAAACAATGTCTGAATCATCAACCGAACCAGTGCTGGTGGTTAAAAATGCATTTAATTCAGAACTACCCAAGGCCATCCCTGAATTAGAAGTGAATAAAGAATCTGAAGTTCCCGTAATTATTCCGAAGATGGACCTTATTAAGCTGGCTAAGTCACCTGAAATCCTTGAGGATGATCATCCTGAGCGCTCAGCAAAGGTAATGATCTCACTGAAATCAAAATTTTTTGAACCTATCGCGGTTTCGGAGCCCAAATTCTCGATTCAATTGACCTATTTGATAGGTTCTGATGATGTAGTTATGAGTAAAAAGGAATCACAAAGAAAGACACTCGCCAAGATTTTAAAATATGCGAGAAACAAGGCTCCTGCCGATATCATTGGAGACTTAAGAGCGGCAAAAAACAACTTTTTGCAGTTTGAAAAAATGATTGCTAAAAATGATTGATTATATAACACCTCCATATATTATGCGCTTTTTCTTATTATGCATCTTGACTTATCCTTTGTCATTATTTGCCGATCCTACCGCTGATACGGTGATTATAGAGTTTGAGGATGAAACCCAAATCATCATTTATGCTGAGACCAGAGCACAATTGAAACAACTCAATGATTACAACATTAATCAGATTGTTTCGGATTTGAATAATGCTGTGGGTGGAAAGGAGTTACCAGATTATTATCATATAAAAAACAACTCTGGTAATAGATATTTAAAGGATTCAACCCTCATTTATGAAAGTGGGAAGGATTTTAAGATTCGAATGGGTAATGTAACTCTTGTAATTGATGGGCTCAAAGAAGATCAAAGTTTAGAAGATAAATGGTATGAATTGGCAGATGAATTTTCAAATTGGAATTATGAGGGAGGGCAACAATATCATTACGATAGTATTGAAGGTTTCACCAGAACCTCGAGAACCTATTATAAAAAAAAGCCATGGATTACTGATTTGAAGCGTTATAGTTACGATGAAGATCAAGATAGAGGCACCCTTCATGATTTTAATATTGAAATGGGATTAAATAATTGGTTAGATAAAGGTGGAAGTCTCAATGGTCTTGCTGAGGACCGCTATTCGGTTAAACCCTGGGGCTCATGGTATTTTGGATTGGCCTCGGTCAATAAAACCCACCTTAAGAATTCTTTGTTTTTAGAATGGGGAGCAGGGTTAAGCTGGTACAATTGGAAATTGGAAGCTCCAAGTTATCAGATCACTAAAGCTACCACCCAAGTCAAATTTGCTCAGCCGGTCAATATAAGGGAGATAGATCCTATTAAGAGCAAATTGGTGGCGAGCTATTTGAATGTTTCATTGGTCCCTTTATTCGATTTTGCCCAAGGCACGCGTAAGGTCATCGTGAATGAAGCAGGTAGTTTTAAATGGAATAGGTCAAAAAAAATAGGCTTTCGAATAGGGGTAGGTGGTTACCTAGGCTATCGGATGTATGGACGTTCAAAATATGTGTATAAAGAAGATAATAAGTTAAGAAATAAAGAAAAAGACAAAGGGAACTTTTATTTGAGTAATGTGCGCTATGGACTCAGAGGTAGAGTTGGCTGGAAAGGAATGGATCTTTTTGTTAACTACGATTTAAATCAAGTTTTCACCAGTGGTAACGGGCCTGAGTTAAATGCCTTTTCCTTTGGGATCATTCTGTAATTAGAAGTAGGCATTAAATTAAAGAGTGTCATTATGATGATTACACTCGTACACATCAAGGCGTTTAGGGGATCACCTTTTTTCGAACACCCTTACATAATCTATGATTAGTTTTTGAGAGGTGAGATCAGGATCTATACCTTGAGCACCACCCCAATTCCCACCCATGGCCAAATTAATAATCAAGTTATGTGCTTGATAAAAAGGCCACTCTAGGTCATTGGCTGTTTTGTCGTAGACATAAGAGGGCACTCCATCAATAAGGCCTAACATTTCATTTGGACTCCACTCCATGGTGTAGGTATGAAAACTACCGACCATATCTGTAACCGGGGTAGTACTTGTTATCTGATTATTGCGTTTAAAATAATAAGCAGGAGTATGAACGGATAGATGGGCGATACCATCTCCCGAAAGTGGATGTATTTCATAACCGACATTCTCTAAAATATCTATTTCCCCACAATATGGCCAGGAGCCCTCATCAACATAGCTATCTCCTAACAGCCATCCAGCGGCCCAATATCCTTTTTTGTTGGGAACACGAGCTCTAAATTCTATTTTCCCATACAAAAAGGAAACTTTACCTCTGGTAGTAAGACGGGCCGAGGTCCATATATTTGTTTGTGCTTCTTTAAGGGCCTCTATGATGAGGTTTCCTTCTTTTACTCTCGCATTTTTTTGATTTGCCTTGGTATAATATTGAATTTCGTCATTTCCCCACCCCCAATTGCCTACATCGAACACCCATTTTGAGGTATCTATCTCAGTTCCATTAAATTCATCAGACCAGACCATGGCCCAGTCTTCACCCTCCATGCGCTGGGTATAGGTTTGAGGTGAGGATTCATGAATGGACATCAATTCAAATGTTATTTTTTGAATCTTAGCCACACCCTTGATATGTAATTTAATCTTATGTGCACCGGCATTCAAGGGACTCCCATATACAAGGCCATAACCAAGGTTTTTATCAAAGGAAATTTGGCCTGTAATCTTGTAGTGTCTTGCTTCTTTATTGTCTACATAATCTTCAAGATAAACAGTCGCATCGGAGTGACCGGAGCCATAAATTTTTACTTGATACCGTCCCGATTGAGGGACGTTCAAATCAAAAATGATCCAACCCTGATTTGCCGCATTAAATTGTCCATCTTCCACTTTTACATCTGTTGATATTTCGGAATAGTTAGTTGTAGAGAGTGATATGAGGTCTAATTCTTGAAATTGGACCTCCTTTTCTTGATGCAACGATTTAGCGGTACAACACATTAAAAAAATGAGAATAGGGGTAATTGATTTTAGGGTCATTTGATCAATGCGGTTTCAAGTTCCTCCAAGGATTTTCCTTTGGTTTCTGGTAATATTTTTAATAAGACAAAGAAACCCACCGCAGCAATAGCACCAAAGATGAAGAAACTCATGGCGTTGCCTAAGTTTGATAACTCCCATGGAAATACAAGCTGTACGGCAGAGCTTATAAATGAATTAACGAAGGCAACAATGCCAATGGCAATTCCCCTATATTTAATGGGATATAACTCAGACAATAAGACCCACATGACGGGTCCAAGTGAGAAGGCAAAGCAGGCAATAAATCCTAAAATACCTACAAGAATTAAAGTAGCATTTATTTGAGTCGCTGCCTCAAGAATTACGCCGTCGTTTTTAGAATAAGAACGGTTTCCCAAGACAGTTTTCATATCTTCTTTAAAGGCGACATCATTTTGGTAGATCTTACCCGCCAGAGGGATTAGATTTTGGGCTTTTTCAAATTTGAATTGGGCAATATCTTGCGATGTGAGCTGATAAGTTGCTTGATTAAAGCCGAAGGCACATAAAAGCAAACTAAAAGCAATTCCAGCAGTACCAACCAACAGTAAGGGTCTTCTTCCTGCCCGGTCAATTAAGTACATCGCAATAAAGGTGAAAATGACAGTAACAGAGCTTAATAGAATACCGGATGAAAAAGCGGCATCGGTACCGATCCCAGTTTGTTTAAAAATAGAGGTAGCATAAAAATAGATGGCATTTATCCCTGTAATTTGCTGTAAAACACCGATTACCAATCCTACGATCATAATAAAACGTAAACTGGGTTTTAAAATATCGGTCCATTTGAATTGCTGTAGTTCTCTGTCTTTATCGATACTTTTTTCTATCGAAAATATTTCCTTTTCAGCCCTATTTTTACCGTGAATTTGATTTAAGACTTGTTTGGCTTCTATATATTTATTTTTAAAATAAAGCCATCTGGGACTCCTTGGCACGAAGAATAATACCAGAAAATAGAGCAGTGCTGGAAAGAGTTCTACACCGAGCATCCACCTCCATACATTCTCATCATTCAAGAATAAATGCTCAGGGCTATTGTATTTATTGAAAAAATAATTACTCAAAAAAGCAGCAAAGAATCCCAAAACAATGTTTAACTGCTGTATTGAGACTAAAACTCCTCGATTTTCAGCCATTGAAATTTCAGCGATATACATGGGTGCTAAAATTAGAGCAGCACCAAATGCGAGCCCTCCAATCATTCTGGCCAGAGACAACATCTCATAGGTAATCGCATAAGCTGAGAGCAATGCCGATACGGCATAGAGAAAGGCAACCAATAAGAGCATTTTTTTTCGTCCCAAACGATCACTCAACCGCCCAGAAAAAATCATGGCAATCATGGCTGCCCAAGAAGGAGCACTGACCACCCATCCAATCTGCCCATCGGTTAAATTGAATTCAGGTCCGACGTAAGACATCACACCTGAAATAATACCCGCATCAAACCCAAATAAAAATCCTCCGAGAGAAACGACAAAGGAGATGAACAGTAATTTTTTTGACATATTTTTTTAGATTATTGCGAGTTTTTTTCTGGTTTATGTTCTACTTTCTATTAAAATAGAAACTCAATTTATATAGAAATTAGTTTGGGATTGATTTTGAAACCCAACGACTTAATTTTTAATTGAAATTGTTTAAGTGCAAGATTTTCATGAAATAGTAGGATAAACATCATCTTTGTAGAAATATTGCAGTTTTTAGATGAACTTTTACTTGTTTTATTAAGTTAATTCAGGGTATTATTGTTTTTATGCAAAAAGTTAACATAATTGGTTCTGGCTTTTCTTCTTTGTCTGCTGCATGCTATTTGGCCAAGGCCGGATTTGAGGTAGAGGTATTTGAAAAAAACACATCTATAGGAGGAAGGGCTCGAAAAATGGTCAAAGAAGGATTTACTTTTGATATGGGCCCTAGCTGGTATTGGATGCCTGATGTTTTTGACAAATTTTTTCAAGATTTTGGAAATAAAACCTCAAATTTCTATGAATTGAAACGCCTCGCCCCGGCCTATCGGGTTTATTTTGAAGATGGTTCCTCAGTAGAGATCCCAGATTCATTAGAAGAAATTTTCAAAATATTTGAAAAAGAAGAAGCGGGAGCGGGTTACCTTTTAGCTAAATTTCTTGAAGATGCGGGCCATAATTATCGCATAGCTATTGAAAAATTGGTTTATAAACCAGGTATTTCTCCGCTTGAACTCGTGACCTATGAAACTGTCAAGAAGCTAGATCAGTTTGTCATGACCATTAGCCATCAAATAAGGAAACGCTTCAAGAATCCAAAGCTCGTCAAAATTTTGGAATTTCCTGTGTTATTTTTGGGAGCTAAACCTCAAAATACGCCAGCATTTTATAATTTCATGAATCATGCAGATTTCGTTTTGGGTACTTGGTATCCCATTGGAGGGATGTACAAAGTAGTAGAGGCCATTGAAAGTTTGGCTTTATCACTGGGTGTGAAAATACATACAGGAAGTAATGTAGAAAAAATAGCGACAGAAAATGGTGTCGCAAATGGCCTGGTGATTGATGGAGTATGGACGCCCTCGGATGTTGTGCTTAGTGGGGCAGATTATCATCACACAGAAACGTTATTGCCTAGTAATCTAAGATCTTACAATGAATCTTATTGGGAGAAAAAAACATTTGCTCCGTCTTCACTATTGTTTTATGTCGGTTTTGATAAAAAACTAACTGGTATACTACATCACATGTTGTTTTTTGATACTGATTTTGAAGCCCATGCCAGTGAAATATATGACGACCCTAAATGGCCGAAGGCTCCTTTATTTTATGCCAGTTTTACGAGTCTGACCGATCCTTCAGTAGCTCCCGAGGGTAGAGAAAGTGGTTTTTTCCTCGTTCCTTTGGCACCTGACTTAGAAGATTCTGAAATCTTACGAGAAAAGTATTTTGATATGATACTCGCACGATTAGAAAAGTACACTAAGCAACCCATCAAAGCATTCATTTCCTTTAAGGAGTCCTATTGTCTCAACGATTTTAAGGAGGATTATAATTCTTATAAAGGAAATGCTTACGGACTGGCTAATACCTTATTCCAGACTGCATTTTTAAGGCCGAAAATAATGAGTAAAAAAGTAAAAAATTTATATTTTACTGGACAATTAACCGTCCCAGGACCCGGCGTACCCCCTTCTTTGATTTCTGGTAAAATTGCGGCGGAGCTGATTTCTCAAAACACGAGTAAACAAAGATTAACATGACGTTGTTGTACGATGAATTGACCCAGGCGTGTAGCAAAGAAGTAACCCTAAAATACAGTACTTCCTTTTATAAGGCTGTAAACCTATTGTCTCCAATCATTCAACAAGACATTCATAATATTTATGGGTTTGTGAGATTTGCAGATGAAATTGTAGATACCTTTCATGAGCACAATCAAGAGGAATTACTTAAGCAATTTGAAGAAGATTTTTATGCGGCACTTAAGGTAGGAATTAGTTTAAATCCTATTCTCAATTCCTTTCAAAAAACGATTCTTAAGTATGATATTGACATATCCTTAATCGATGCTTTTATGCGAAGCATGAAAATGGATCTCTATAAATCGCAATATAGTACCCAGGAGGAGTATAAGCAATACATATATGGATCTGCTGACGTGGTCGGCTTGATGTGTCTTAAAGTTTTTGTCGAAGGTGATCAAAGCTTGTATGAATCACTAAAAGAAAGTGCCATGCGGTTGGGTTCAGCTTTTCAAAAAGTAAATTTCCTGAGAGATATCAAAAATGATCTAGATGTGTTAAATCGCTCTTATTTTCCCCAAGTGGACTTGGAGAATCTTGATGAACCATCTAAAGACGGTATTATCAAAGAAATACAGGAAGATTTTCAGGCAGCGAAAATCGGAATTGCACAGTTGCCTTTAGTTGCTAAATTAGGGGTTTATACTGCTTATTCATATTATTTCGAGCTTATGGTAAAATTGAAAAAAACACCGTCATCAAGACTTTTGGAAACTAGAATAAGAGTGAATAATTTCATGAAAACTTATTTATTTTTTAAATCTTATTTAAAAGTTAAATTTAATTTCGTTTGAAACTCATTTTTATTTGGTTCATATTAACAGCACTGTTTATTCCTGACTTGAGTATCAGGGAGGAATTTCACAGTCAAAAAATTACGCAGGCTTATTTAGATGCATTACAATCAGATGCGCAATGGGATTTAAATCCTTTGGTAATGGCTTATGTAGGAGTCTCGGAGACCATGTTGGCAGAAAATGCTTTCTGGCCTGGAGAAAAATGGAATTATTTCAATAGTGGTAAAGAAAAAATTGAAAAGGCGATTGATCAAAACAAAGACAACCCAGAATTAAGATACCTCCGACTGCTAGTTCAACTTAATGCACCTAGCTTTTTAAGCTATGATGAAAGTGTTGAAAAAGATTTGGAATTTTATATCAATAATATTTTGAATTCAGGATTAAAAATGACGTGGATAAAAAAATTTTGTGACAATTTATTAAATGGTAAACATCTATCCGATTTACAACAGGGTCGGTTGAATGCTTTTTTACTTGATATAAATGATTAATTTTGAATAGTTAAAATGTATTGGTCTCGATGAACATCATTGCTTTTATAAGTACTTTCTTTTTTATGGAATTCGTAGCTTGGTTTGCCCATAAATACATTATGCATGGCCTATTTTGGAATCTTCATGAGGACCATCATACCAGAGAAAATGAGGTACACATTTTTGAACGAAATGACAGTTTCTTTTTGATTTTTGCCACCCCAAGTATGCTCTGCATCGTATTAGGTGCCCATTTCTCTATTTTTTATCTGATGGCTATTGGCTATGGTATCGCAGCTTATGGTCTTTGTTATTTTTTGGTGCATGACATCTTTATACATCAAAGAATAAAAATTTTCACCAGATCAAATAATGTTTATTTGCGTGCCATACGTAAAGCCCATAAAATACATCATAAAAACCGGACGAAAGAGGAAGGTGAGTGCTTTGGGATGCTACTGGTCCCACTCAAGTATTTCAAATCAGAGTGGAGCAAATGAAGCATTATTTATATTTGATAATAGATATTGTAACTATTTTTATACCTTTTTTTTTCAGTTTTCATCCTCGCATAGAATTTCATAAGAAATTCAAAGCTTTTTTTCCTGCTATGGTCCTCAGTGGGTGTGCTTACCTCAGCTGGGATATTTACTTTACTGTGCAAGGAATTTGGGGTTTTAACCCAGATTATCTCATGGTACTGCGTATTTGGCAGTTGCCCATTGAAGAAGTGCTCTTCTTTATATGTATCCCTTTTGCTTGTGTTTTTTCTCATTACACATTGATAGCGATCTTTCCACAGGGTGGATTGTCCAAAGGAATGACTAATCTAATCAGTGCTTGTTTAGCACTGATTTTAGTGCTGATGGTGGTTTTCTTTTTTGATAAAACCTACACTGCTTTCAATGCTTTTTTTACATTGACCATATTGGTATTCACTAGTGTATCAAAACCTATATTGTTGAGGAGGTTTTACATTGCTTGGGGCCTACTTATGTTGCCCTTTTTAATGGTCAACGGTGTGCTAACGGGTAGTTTAATTGATGCACCCATCGTATGGTACAATGATGCTGAGAATTTAGGTATCCGAATTTTTACCATTCCAGTAGAGGATGTATTCTACGGCATGGGCTTGGTTATGCTGAATATTTTATTGACTGAAACCTTTTTACCTAAAGCCTTAAAGTACAGACCTCGTTAATCTTGATGAGAAGTAAGGCCTATTTTATAGGTACTCAAGGCTCTTTCACGAGCTAATTTATGGTCAACCATTGGGGGGACATAGTCAAAGGAATCTAATTCAGGGATCCATTTTTTTACATAAATTCCTTTGCCATCGAATTTTTGTTGTTGAGAAGTTGGATTAAATACCCTAAAATAAGGGGTAGCATCACAGCCCGTACCTGCCGACCATTGCCAGTTACCGTTATTCGAAGAAAGCTCATAATCTAAAAGTTTTTGAGCAAAATAGGCTTCGCCCCAACGCCAATCAATGAGTAAATGTTTACAAAGAAAACTTGCAGTGACCATTCGCACGCGATTATGCATATATCCCGTGGCGTTCAATTGTCTCATGCCCGCATCAACCATCGGATAACCCGTCTTACCTGCACACCATTTTTCAAATTCCTGTTCATCATTTCTCCATACAATGCTATTGTATTTCACCTTAAAGTTCTCAGTGACTACCCTTGGAAAATGGTAGATTATTTGCATGAAAAATTCGCGCCAGATCAATTCACTTAAAAAGACCGCATCTGTTTCTTTAAGCGTACCGATTATTTTCCGAACACTGACACTCCCAAATCTCAAATGTGGACTCAGATAGCTTGTATTATCGGTACAGGGTAAGTCTCTACTTTTGATGTATTCGCTCAGTGATGAGAGATCATAAGGCTTGACCTTTATGGTGGCAACTTTGAAATTCATACTACTCAAAGCAGGTACAACTTGCGTTTTTTTATAGAGGGCTTTGAAGTTTGAAGCTTCAGATGGTAACATTTCTTTGCTGAAATGAGAAAGCCATTTATTTTTATAGGGAGTAAAAACAGTATAAGGTTTGCCATCTGCCTTTAAAATTTCATTTTCTTCAAAAATGACCTGATCCTTGAAGATATGTAAAGCAATACCATTTTCTGAGAGTAATGTGGCAATTTCTTGATCTCTTTTCCGTGCATAGGGTTCATAGTCTTTATTAATGAACACGGAGGAGATGTCGTAACTCTCTAACAAAGACTTCCAAACATTAAGTGGATTACCAAACATACATTGTACTCCACTTTCAAATTGATGAAGGCTTGAGTTGATATCTGTTAATAAATCATGAATAAAACCCAATCGGGCATCTTTTTTTGGCAAATCGGATAAAATATCTTGATCAAATATAAATATGGGAAGTACTTGGTTACCTGATTTTAACGCTGCATGAAGCGCAGTGTTATCTTCAAGTCGAAGATCTCTTCGAAACCAAAAAATAGCAATTTTCATTTATTTTGTAAGATTATTTAACATGCCTTTGAAGATAAAACCATGAAAGGGAAAAACAGCATACCAGTAAAGTCGACCCCAAACACCTTTGGGCCTGAAAGTAGCCGTTTGCTCTAAATTGGTTCCTTGAACTTTGAATTCTAACCAAGCTTCCCCAGGGAGTTTCATTTCAGCAAATAAGAGTAATCTACCTTCTTCTTTGTCCGCATATAAAACACGCCAAAAATCTATGGCATCCCCAACATGGAGAATATCTTCTTGCGTTCTACCTCTACGCAGTCCAACCCCTCCAAACAGTTTATCTATAAACCCTCGTAATTTCCATAATCCATTGGCATAATACCAACCTCTCTGACCTCCAATACGCCATATACGATCAACACATTCTTGCTTGTGTGATATTTTATTGGATCTTTTATCTTGAAAACAGCCAAAAATGGGTACTTGAAGAAATTCGGAGATATTGAGATTAAATGCACTACTGATCAGGGAATCTTTCCAGCTGGATACAATCCTATTTTCTACAATTTCTGACAGCGTTCTTTTGAGTGCTTCTTGATATTTGATGGGTTCAATATTTATAATTTTGAATAATTCAAGGTTTCTACATACCACCTCAACTTTCATACTACTGACTAGGGCAGAAGCCAATTTGAAAGAGGTGGAAGTAACAAAGTAGAGCCAGTAAGAGGATAATTTTGGAGTCATTATGGGTACGGTAAAGATTAATCTTTTCAAGTTTCGAGCCTTTGCAAATCCTAAAAGTATTTCTTTGTAGGTCAAGACTTCAGGACCTCCAATGTCAAAATTTTTATCATAGGTTTTCTCATTCCCTAGGGTTTTGATAAGACAATCTAGGACATTATCAACTCCTATAGGTTGACATTTAGTGTTAAGCCATTTGGGGGTAATCATGAGGGGTAATTTTTCGACTAAGTCACGAATGATCTCAAAAGAAGCACTGCCCGAACCTATAATGATACCTGCACGTACAGTGGTCAAAGGATAAGAGCCTAGGCCCAATTCATGCTCTACCGTACGTCGCGATGATAAATGTGCTGACAATGAATCCTCATTGGTAATGCCACTGAGGTATACTACATGTTGCAGGTCTTTGTCTTTCATAATTTCACGAAAATGGATAGCAGATTGTTTCTCTAATTTTTCATAATCATGGGTGTTGGACATAGAATGCATCAGATAATAAGCTCCTTCAATGTCTTGAGGTATTTTTTCTAGAGACTTGAAATCCAAGAAATCGACTTCAATAACATCTATCTTATCTAAAATGGAAGCGGGCGCTGAAAATCTATTTTTGTCTCGGACGGTACAAACTATGTTGTGGCCATGATATATTAATTCTAGGAGTAGTCTTTTTCCTATGTAGCCCGTTGCTCCCGTTAATAATATTTTCATGCGGCAAATATCAAACTTTCTTCTTTCTCAATATAAGCTTTTTTATATCTTTCTCAAGGGCATTAGGTGGTGTATAAGGTCCGTATCTACGAAAGGGTATTCCTTCATTGGAGATTAAGAACTTGGTAAAGTTCCACTTGATTCGACTTCCAAATAATTCAGATATTTCATTCTTTAAGTATTTAAATACAGGATGTGCATTGGGGCCATTTACTTTTATTTTTGACATCAATTGAAAGGTGACTCCGTATTTTAAAAGGCAGGAAGTTTCCATTGTCTCATTCGATTCAGGTTCCTGAGACATGAATTGATTACAAGGAAAGCCCAAGATGACGAGCCCCTTGGATTGATATTTGTCATGTAACTTCTCAAGCTGTTTAAATTGAGGTGCCAAACCACAACGTGTTGCTGTGTTTACAATCAACACTGTTTTATCATTAAATTGATCAAATTGAATCTCATCTCCAGTAGCATTTTCTGCCTTCAATTCATAAAATGCCGGCTTGGATTGCCTAGGAGCAATTTTGGCAGTAATCATAGGTTAGGCTATTTTTTTTAGCGTCATGGGACTTTTTATTTCAATATGTGTAGCTTTTAGTTCATGCATCAGATTATATAAACCAAAAAAGGTTCGATTTACGTAGATAAAATGTTTTGATCCGCGATTTCCATTGTATTTTCTGAATTCAGTTTTTTGAGCAAATTCTTGTGCCATATTTGAGAGAGCATCAAAAAAGGTTTTGTCTGAAAAGTCAAAACAATTGGTATGGAAGGGTTGGGTAAATAGGCTCAGCAGGTCATGAAAGACATCTTTGAAAAAATCAAGCTCTTTTTTTGAATCATCGGGTCTTAATATTTCGAGCTCATATAGTTTCTTTTCAAAAAGGGTTTTGTTATTGATATTTCCTTTCTCTGAGAGCGTAAAATAAGGATAATAAAACGCATCAGGTAAACTTTTCATGCAACCAAAGTCAAGAGCGATGAGCTCCTGCTCTTTTGAGACTAAGAAATTCCCAGGATGCGGATCGGCGTGCATTTTTCTTAGGACATGAATTTGATACATGTAAAAGTCCCAAAGGGCTTGGCCTATTTTATTAGCCAATACAGGATCACTATTATGAGCGGCAAATTCCGTAAGGTGGAGTCCATTCATCCATTCCATACTGATGATGCGGTCGGTTGAATATTCTTTATAGTATTCAGGGAACCTCATGTGAGGAATGTGCTTGCATGCTTCTGCAATTTCAATACTTTGATCGACTTCGAGAATATAGTTGGTTTCGTCAATGAGCTTTTCTTCTACTTCCTTAAAATATTTATCGGAATCTTTGCCCTTAATATTGAACATTCGGATAGCGATAGGTTTGATCAAAGACAAGTCACTGCTGATACTTCCTGCAACCCCAGGATATTGAATCTTTACAGCTATTTTTTTTCCGCCTTTTTCAGCTTGATGTACTTGACCAATACTTGCGGCATTGACAGAGGTAGTATCAAACTTATCAAAAATTTCATGAGCAGATTTTCCAAAATATTTTTTAAAAGTTTTATTTACAAGCGCGGGAGACAATGGGGGAACAGAAAATTGTGAAAGTGAAAATTTTTCTACATATGCCGCAGGCATGATAGATTTTTCCATACTCAGCATTTGGGCCACCTTTAACGCACTACCTTTTAGATTTTTAAGGCCATCATAGATATCATCTGCGTTGTCATTATTTAATGTTTTTTTAGCTTGCCCCTGATCTTGAGTAAGGCGGTTGCCGTAGTATTTGATGTAGTTAACACCTACTTTTGCTCCTGTCTTAACAATTTTAGTTGCTCGCTGAATTTTTGTTATTGGAATTTGATCGATCGTTTCCATTCAGTTTTTCCCCATTACTTTCTCTTTAACAAAAAATTTACCTAAATCCAAAAGACTTTTCAGTGGGGTGATATTCATTAGTTCAAAACTCGTCTTTACCGATTTCTCAATAAAAATATCTGTTTTTTCAAAAGAAGCACTGGCATCTTCTATCCAAAAATTAATGGTAAATAATAATTGTTGCCAAGAGAGCTCGGAAAGCCCTTTCTGCTTTACTTCTTCCAATTTTTCTTGTTTTAAATCCAATGTTTGAATATCCAATCCATCTACAAATTTCTTGAATAATTCTTTTAAACCGACCAATACGCCATGTGTCTTGAGACTAGCTTTGTTTGTGGAGAGGGTCATGATGACATAACTTCTATTGGCTTTTAGAACTTCAAAGAAGGTGAAGTAAAAGCTGAGTAGTTTATTTTGAGCGTCAAAATTTTGATACTCCTCATTTTTCTCAAGAAGTATCATGGTATTGTCAAAAAAGTTCCTGAAAATAGATTTTTCCAGAGATTCAAAGGTGCCAAAAAAGTTATAGAATTCAGCTTCGTTAAAACCATTGTCCTTACCAAACTTGTAAACTGATTCCGGAGTGCTGCTGTGCTCTAGTACATGCTGCATGTACGCTGTGATGATGTCTTTTTGAGACTTATTTTTCTTCGCCATGTATTTAAATTTAACTTGCTAAAATATTAAACTCTTTGCTTACCGCTATGGTTCGGTAATCAAAAATTTCTTTAAGTTTATTTTTAATGATTAGGGTATTTGCTATTGCTCCAATGAAACCAAAGGGTGGAATATAGGTAATTAAATCAACCATTTTAACTCCTCTATTGTCAGGAATTAGTTTGTGCTGATGATGCCACATCTTGTAAGGTCCCACTCTTTGTTCGTCGATAAAATAATCCATTTCTTTTACCTGAGTGATTTCTGTCATCCAGTTCATTTTTATACCCAAAAAGGGACTTACTTTATAGGTAATGATCATGCCCGGGTACATTTTAACATGGTTATCTTTCGAAGTGATATTGAATCCCATCTCTTTGGGAGTGATTTTTTTAAGATTTGAGGGAGAAGAAATGAACTCCCAAACTTGTTCTAGATCAGCAGCAACGTGTTGTTCTAAGGAAAATTGGTAAAACGCCATACTTAAATTTGGATGAATAAATGATATGTTTTCTTATTACCTAAAAACCAATGCTTATTTTTTCTTTATGAAAAGATTATTACATAATGTTCAAACATAAAATTCTGCTAATTTGTTCACAGAAGTACTGAATGTAAGAATTATTTTAGATTTGAACTAAAATTTATTTTTTTCAGTTTGTATTTCAGTAATTATTTTTTTTTCTTAAATCACATTATGAGTACGTATTCGATGGCTCAAGTAGAAGCCTTAACAGGCATCAAAGCGCACACGTTGCGGATTTGGGAACGACGTTATAACTTTTTAAATCCTAGTCGTACTGAAACTAACATCAGATTTTTTTCAGATATTCAACTCATTCAATTAGTTAATTTTGGCATTTTACTCAGAAATGGGCATAAAATATCCAAAGTTGAAAAAATGCCTGTCGATAAAATTCATGAGTTGGTTGATCAAATTTTAGCGCTTCCCGACCAAGATGCAGATCAGAAAAAAACAGAGGACATACAATCCTTGACATTAGCCATGTTGACCATGGATGAAATGAAGTTTGAAGAAATATTCAAGCTGTATGTCATTCGAAAAGGTTTATTGGGTACGGTCAGAGATTTAATTTATCCTTTTCTTCACCACATCGGTATTTTGTGGAATACACAAAAAACCATGCCTGCACAGGAACATTTTATCTCCTGCTTGATAAGGAAAAAAATCATCAGTGCCATTGATGCTATTCCACATCCTCCTGCCGATGCCAAAAAAATCGTTTTTTTCCTTCTTGAAGATGAACACCATGAGGTAGGTCTTTTGTTGGCTTCATTCATTGCTGCCGAAAGAGGATTTAAAGTGTATTATTTAGGTCAAAATGTGCCGGGGGAAAATATTCATGAAGTTTTAAGTATTGTGAATGCAGATTTCATAATGTCTATGTTTGTAGCACCAAAGGCAGACAAGACAGTAAGGCAAATTGAAAAAGTACTCAAAACTACTAAAAAACCATTTTTGATTTCAGGTAATCCGCAAAACTTTGGGTCGCTAATACAGAATGAGCGGATCGTTTATCTTGCAAAGCCAGAATCATTTATAGATTTCTTAAACGATAATAGAGGGCGAATCCCATTGAGTGGAAAATAAAGATCTGCAACAAATAAAGAAATTTAGACGAGGCCAGACAAAGCTATCCTAACCAATTTTTCCTTATCCCAATAAACAGTACAATTAAGAAAGTGTAGCCTATGAAAAAGGGAACAATGTATTCTTTCAATTCTAAAAGAAGCATGAGACTGATAAGGAGTAATTGAAAGCCTAGGCCTAGCGTTGAGATCGCTGTCATAAACCAATTTGGAAATATTTTACCTTCAGTAGCATTTTTATCAAGCCCGTAAATAATTCTGTCAAAGTGACTGTAGAGTAGGTGATATATATAAAAAAGGCGCTGTACATTTTTCTGCTGTTCCCCTTTCATTGCAGTGGGCGCCTCACCTTCAATGATTCTACTGGTGGTATCGCCTCCCAACTTGTTTCTGAGAATGACGTAATAATAATTATATAGTGTGCCTTGTAATTGCAATCCAAAAAAAGCGATTAAAGTGGTTGAAATGCGGGCATCAGAAGTTTTACATATGGCCATCATGATCAACAGATTCAGAATAATATCAGCGATTGAATCAAAGTATCTACCTGTATAGGAGGGTGTTTTTTTAATTCTTGCCAGTTCGCCGTCTGCTGCATCAAGTATGGATTTGAGGACTAGAAAAATAGCGGCCAAAACAAGAAAATCATTCAGGATACAATATATGGCAATTAGGCCACTCAAAATAAAAGCAAAAGTCACGTGAATAGGGGTGAAACTACTTTTCCTCAAGGACCCTGCGATGACCTTGGCGGCGGGTCTTCCATAGTCAGAGAGATCAACAAATTGATGTTGCTCGGGTAGTTTTGACATAATTGGGGATTACAAAAATTTAGGCTAGTTATGAAAAAGGAACTAATTCAATCACAAGTTAATGTACAAACATACTAATTGATCGGCAATTGACTTTAAATTTTTTCTTAAGTAGGTGTAATTTCAAACAATTAGTCTAAGGATATGATACGATACCTTATCTGTGAGCTAAACAAGTTCAATCAATCAATGAATCAAATTTAATTTAATTTTGTATCACATGTAGAATAAAAGATTTATCAAATAACCATTTCTAATGTTCATTTTAATTCCTTGAAATCAAGGGGAGAGCTTACCGAAATGAAATTATTTTACTCTAAGGTCAAATACATTCTAGAATGTATTTCTAGTTATTATTAACACCCATTCCCGATCATAAATACTAATCATATACAATCGTTTGGATCGCTCTTGGAGGGATGGATGAGGCTATTTTCTGCGTCCCCACGTACATATTGTAATCTATTTCGACGGCGCTATCGTTCATGATTACGGTAGCATATGAATCATCCGGATTGACGAAAGTAGTCGCTTGGAGAAAGCTTCTGCTACTGACTGTACTAACTCTTTTGGCACCTGGACGGATATATTTTGAAAAATGTCCTATATAATAATAAGTAGGTGTTAAAATAAGCTCATCGGTCTCTGTATCACCGTGGATAGGTGCAAAACAAAAGTTTGCCACATGATTTGGGCCACCATTTTGATCTAAGAGGATATTCCAATCGGTCCAGCCTGCCGTCCCTTGGTTAAAATCGTTGATCATAGAGTTACCGTAGCGCTCAGCATTGGGCCAAAATTGATATTTATTGGCGTCAAAACTTTCATTGCAACCTTCGGTGAACATCAATTCCTTATCTGGAAATGATTCCTTAACCTTTCCTAAATTCTCAAATTTAGCGTCACTTCCGGTCCAGGTTTCATACCAATGAAATCCGGTACCCCACGCATATTTCGCAGCCTCTGGATCTCCTAATATTGTATTGGCTCGATTGGTAATGAGATCTCTGTTGTGATCCCAAACTATAATGTTTTTATCCCCCAATCCTTCTTTAGCCAAAATGGGACCCAAGTAGTTTTTCAAAAAATCTCTTTCTTCTTGTGCAGTATAAATACAGGATTCCCAACGCTGGGTAGCCATGGGTTCATTTTGTATGGTTAGACCCCAAATGGGAATATCAAGTGCCTCATAGGCTTTGATAAATTTGGCATAGTAATGTGCCCAAGATTTGTAAAATTCGGGCAATAAACTACCTCCTTGAAGCATACTTCCATTGGTCTTCATAAACGCCGGAGGACTCCACGGACTTACATAAGTCAACAAAGCACCGCCTGCTTTGGTAATGGCTTCTTTAATCAAAGGTATCCGATAGGTCAAGTCTGGTGTGATGTCAAAGGTTTTAAGGTCTGCATCACCTTCTTCTATATAAGTGTATGATTGCTCACTAAAGTCACAACTGTGAATCGTTGTCCTCAAGAGGCTATATCTGATCCCGTTTTGCCCATAATAGGCTTCTAATAAGAGCTCTTGTTTTTCAGGAGACAATTTTGCAAAAACTTCAGCTGACGCGTCAGTTATAGCGCCTCCAATACCTATCATCGTTTGAAAGGTTTTTTCAGAATTTATAAAAATAGATAGTTCTGTTTCTAAGGGTTGCTTACCTTTTTTAAAATTCAATTCAGCAGTTTTTTGCAACCTTAAATTTGTATCTTTTGCTGTAGTGTAGATACGGGCAGAGGTGGGAACATATCGTCCAGTATCAGGTATATTTCTTTCAGTCATTGGAGGTGCATTATTTGAGGTACAACCGATACAAAAACCGATCGTAAAAACGAGGTATAATTTTTCAGCAATTACATTCATAATTAAGATAATGATTCGGATTTTATTAAAAAATGAAGGCCTAAACTAATCTAATTTCTACAAAAAAGCTGCCGTTAACTCAAAAACTAATTCCTAATTATTTATTTAATTGGATTAAGAAGTTATCTGCGGTTGTAAGTAATTCGTTTTTTCTCTCATCTGTCATTTTATCAAAAGTTTTTATAAGTAGACCTAATCGTGGATTTTTAATAAAAAACATCCGATGAACATCCATAAATCTCCAGAATAAGGCATCCCAGATCGGCTGCCAATCTCCTTTAGGATAATCACTCATCTTCATTAAGTAATTAGATCCACTGATGTAGGGTTTGGTTGCGAAAAGGCCCCCATCTGCAAATTGACTCATGCCATAAACATTGGGAACCATAACCCAATCATAGGCATCTATAAATAATTCCATAAACCACCGATAGACCTCATCTGGATCAAATTCGCAAAGTACCATGAAATTTCCCAAAACCATTAGCCGCTCAATGTGATGGCAATAACCTGTTTTTAAGATTTTATGGATGGTTTGATCGATTGGGTTTATGCCGGTCGTACCGTTATAAAAGCTTGAGGGTATTTTTCGTTTGAACCCCCAGTAATTAGTAGATCGAGAAACAGAACCCTGGGAAATATACATACCCCTTATAAATTCTCGCCAGCCCATTATTTGACGGACAAAACCCTCCAACGAATTTAATGGAATATCTACTTTTTTTGCATGAAGAAGTGCTGCATCAATGATGGACTTTGGTGAGATCAGTCCTATGTTGAGCATTGGGGACAATACACTATGATTCAAGAAGAGCTCATCTTTGACAATTGCATCTTCATAAGTACCAAACGCTTCGAATCGATGTTCAAAAAAATCTTCTAACCATTTTTGTGTAGAAGACCCATCAATCGGATACAAAGGTTTTGGCGTAAGATTACCGGGATTCTTCGAGTAATGCGTTTCAATATAGGTCAGGGCTTCACTCCAAAAGGAATTATTTAGGGGACTTTTAATAGTGGGTGGAAGTTTATTTTTAGGATATTTTTTCCTATTTTCATCATCAAAACTCCATTTTCCACCGAAGGGCTCATCTGCTGCATCGACTAAAATATGTTGTTTGATTCTAGATTGCTTATAAAAAGAAGTTTGAAAATACTTTTTTTTATAAGGACTAAAGAAGTCCCTAAGATCTGAACGAGTGTTGATGAAAATAGGATTCTCGTAGAAGTTAAGTTTGATTTTTTGCTGTAGTGTAGCTTGTTTTATTCTTTTTTCTAGCCAGTAATCGGTAGGATCAACAAGGTTGATTACCTCCTTTTTTTGGGTAGAGAGCAGGCTCACTAAATATCCTAAATCTGATCTTTGGTCACCTATTTCTATGTATTGCACCGTGAGGCCTCTAGACTCCAAGTAGCTGGCGTGTGCCTTCATGGTAGCTCGGTGGTAGGCTAACTTCATTTTATGAAATTTATATTGTGAAAAGAACAAGGGCTCTTCGATCATATAAATATCATACCCATTCTCGTAAAAGACATGTGTTTGAAAAAGTTGATGGGGAAATATAATGTTAATTCCTTTCATTTTTTTGGCTTCTGCAACGTTTGCTACAATAAATTACTTGGTCCCATGTAAGTCGCCATTTTTTTCGCCAGTTGAAGGGGCGACCACAGACAGGACATATTTTATGAGGTAAATTTTGTTTTTTTATCATTAAACTCAGGGGTTTTTTCCGCACGAGCGTAAGGGAACTCGCCTACCTTTTTGAGTACATAGTAGGCATTCAGTCCAGAGATGCCAACACTGTCCGCAACACCTAGGTCAATATAGCCTTCTTCACTCAGAGAGGTGTCAGGAATGATTAAATGTAAGATTCTTCCAATTACCATGAGGGTATTACTGGATTTTATGGGGACACTTTCTTCGTGGATTAAGCCTATTTTCAATTTACTTTCTTTGACAAAAGGTGCTGCGAAATCCTTATGATACTCTTCGGTAAATCCACACTTCTGAAACTCAGAAACATTTTTTTCAAATTTAGCTGAAGTATAATGTGCTTGTTCAATGAAATCGGAAGGAATGTGGTTGATGGTGAATTGCTTATTTTCTGCAATGTTTTCATGGGTATGCCTGCGCACATTTTGATCAGGTCGTAAAATGAATCCAAGATAGGGAGGGTTACTGCCTAGATGCACCACAGAGCTTATGATGGCTAAGTTCGTTTGATCTTTTTTGTCTTTGGTACCAATTAAGTTGCCTGGTTTAATACCTGAGACTGAATTAATGATATTCAATCTTTTGACATGAGGCATTTTTTCAATATTAGATTCTGATAAATACATATTTATTGTTTTCTGACATGTGTTTTTAAAATTCTTTGACTTTCTTTTTTTACTTTTTGTCCTTTCCGGTGGCTCCAAATTTTTTTTCGAGCTATTTTTCCACTTTCCTCCAAATTTACGATGGGAAAGGGGTAGTCAACGCCCATTTCAATACTATAACAAGATTGATCAAAATGATTCATTTTGTAAGGTTCGTGGATAAAGGGTGTGGGAACATTAATGAGTTCAGGTACCCACTTTTTAATGAATATACCCTCAGGATCATGTTCGTAAGACTGTTTTATAGGGTTATAAATCCGGACAGTATTAATACCGGTCGTACCTGCTTGCATTTGAAATTGTGGATAATGAATGCCTGGTTCATAGTCAAGGAATAATTGGGCGAGGTGATAGACTCCAGTTCTCCAATCTTGGTCTAGATGATGACACAACAAGGATACCAACATGGCACGCATGCGAAAATTAATCCAACCCGTGGTGTGAAGACACCTCATACAGGCATCTACCAATGGAAAACCGGTACGTCCTGATTGCCAAGCCAGCAGATGTTTATTATTTTCAACTCTTACCAGGGATTCGTAGCCTCTATTGACGCATAAGATTTCATAGTCACATTCTACTTCAAATTTTTGAATGAAATGACAATGCCATTTGAGGCGTGTCATGAGACCGCCAAAAGCACGTTTATGTTTTTCAAAATCTGCGTGATCAGAGACATGATACATCGCCTGTTTGATACTTAAATTACCCCACGATAAGTAGGGAGAGATTCTTCCACAAGACTTTCTGCTTTCAAGGGGTTTAGAGATCATTTTATGATAATTTTTCCCTCGATCATGAGTAAATGAGATCAAGTATTTCCAAGCCTGCGTCTCACCAGCGGCTTGTAAATGCGGAGTAACTTCAAGGAATTTTGATTCTAAAGTAGGCGGTAAGGAAAACGGATGATTGAAGGGTTGTTGGTCGTTTTGACTGAATATATTTTTGATAGGTGGAATGGCGATATTCTTGAGCCAAACTTGATCCCAATTTTTCCGATTGTTCATCCCTCTTATGACCCCACCTTTTTGAAATTGATGCCAATAAACGTTATTTTTTTTTAAAATTCCCATCACTTTTTGATCTCTGTCCCAAGTCAGTTTGATGCCTGATTCTTGATAGGAAAAGACTGATTTTAAATCAAAATTATTGAGCAGGAATTCAAAAAAAAGAGTCGCTTCGGTATAGAAAATTTGTATAGATCGATTGAAAATTTGGAGGGTTTTATTGGCATCGGCCAATGAGTGATATATGAATTGTTGGTGTCTTAATGAACTATCGGGATAAGCGAGTAAAGAAGGTTCAAACAAATAAACGATGAGATAGGGAAGATGCGCTTGCTCTGCAGCTTCAAGTGCTGCGTGATCTTGTGTTCGGATATCTCTTTTAATCCAAACGAGGTTTATGATTTTTTTTTTCTCTTTCACAAATGTTTCTTACATTTCTTCCAGTAAGCAAAAAAAGAGGTAAAATAGTCCTGCACATCAAACATCCAATCTCTCGCATCTTCAGTACCTCTATAATGCACATTAAGGGGATGCTCTTTATAAATAATCTCTTGATTTGGATAGCTTTTACTTAAGGCCTCAAAGGATCCGACATATACTTGTAAATTTTTAATATTTACCCCCAAGGCTTGCATGAATTGAATATTTTTTGGCGCGATCGGATATTGTTTGAAAATTTTTGGTTCTAGTAAAAGAACACGATTATAATCACCCTCGTGGCGCCAATTTGGATCTAGGTTATAATAGTTATAAATAAGGATAGGCTCTTTCGGTGTTATGACCATTTTTTGAAATACTGGCAGTTCTGTTTTGAGTAGAGGGAACGTCGATGGAACTAAAGCGGTGGGGCAGGGACGATTGACTAAAACATCATAATCGCAGTCCAAGAAAGTATTACGTTGATTAGTATGAAAAAATTTATTAATATTCGCTTGATTTGCATAATATTTTTTTGACGCATTGCTACCCGCTACCCATTGCCAGCTCAAGGCATTACTCGCCCAGTCTCCGTCCAATAAATGATAGTACATCCATCGTGAAGGGGTCAACCAATGACTTTTACCCACATTACAAATGACAGCCGCCGCGTACATGCGCATGTGATTGTGCATGTAGCCTACATCTTCCAATGCTTTAATCGCGCTATCTATGGCTTCGATGCTTGTTGACTTTGTCAATATAGCGGTGGGAATTTCATAATGTTGAACCTCTTGTTGTTGGCTTTTTAAGTCCGTATTTATCTCAGATTTTTTATGAATCCAAACTTGTTGCCAATAATCACGCCAAGCCAATTCTTGAACATATTTTTCAATGGTTTCAAAGGGATAGTTCTCCTCCAACAAATAGTTAAAAACTATTTTCGTAGAAATTACCCCTCTTGAGATGTAGGGAGATAAGTAAGTGACGGCTCCATCAACATAGTTTCTTGTATGACTATATCTCTCAGGATCTATAGCTTTTAGGCGCTGGTATATGTCGCTAAGCCGAGTAGGGAAAGAGATCATTTGACTTCTTGATTTATCGTTTTGATATTTTGTTATTCGAGATAGATCGTTGACGTGTGCATTTGAATCTCTGTATTTTAGAATTTCTTTTTTTGCTGTGTTTTTGGCTTGTACCCTGGTGTACCCGAGCCCTCCACAAATTAAAGCTAGATCTTTTCATCCGCTTCCGCATGAGTGCAATAACCCCGCTTTCTGAAAGGGAAAATTGATAATTAATAGCTTCGAAAGGAGTGCGATCCTCCCAAGCCATTTCAATAATTCTATTCTCCTCGTTTGCAGAAAAAGAAGATTTTGTCATTTGCTTTCAGCAGCTTTAATTTTATTAAGTATTTCTTCTGCTTCGGCATATTTTTGATCACTCAGCGAACGATTGGTTTTTGATAGTTGGTGGGCATCCTTCAAAAATTGTTCGTGTTTCTGATACAATTTTTGGAGAGGTGAAGTCTTTTTGAAAATATTAAACATATTTTTTATAATTGTTGTAAGCTTTCTAAACACACGTGTGTTTATTAATGTTCCCAGGATGCGTAAATGGTTCCTTTTTTTTAAAATCAAGATCTGTTACTTTCATTCTTTAAAGGAATTACTTTTAAGATAAATGTTCTAGGTTTAGGTTTACTTGCAATATTATCAATCCTAAAGTTTCACCATTTTACATTTGATTCATATTATCGAATTTTTTGTTTAAGTCTCGTCCAATTTTTAAAGAGGCAAAAAAATCAAATGTGATTTTTAAAATAAAAAAGATGAGAAATGAAAGGGTTTGTTATCGTTGAATATTTAAATTTTTTCGAGTTAGAGTACGATTATAATTTGGCAGATGGAGTGATAGAATTCATTATTGAGATTAAAGACTTAAACAAAATTAACCTAACGCCCGAAGAACTCCGAAGGATATTTGAAAATCAAAGAAGGAGGTAAATGATTAACTTAATCTGATGCGTAGCTCGCTTTAAAACATGTTTTTAGATTTATTTAGGATAGGCTTTAAACCTGTCATTTCCCATCGGGTAAGAGAAATCGGCACACTTCCAATCGTATTTAATTCATCAAAAAAATCTCGTAAAACAAACCCATTCTCTTGGCTCGATTTCATTTTGGCATAATCGGCAAAAGTTTGCTCTAAGAGGTATTTTCCCGTGATATAACTCGAACCATAACCTGGTTGTCTTAGATATAAATGTTGCTCAAAAATCAATAATTCTTTTTCTGTTTTCATCCAGCCCCGAGGCGTAAATTCTGAATGAATGCTCCCAGCTTCTTCCATAGTCATTTCGTTGGCATGCGCATACAGTGAACCCAATCCTCGAGCGGCTCGTTGAGCAATCATAATATATACAATTTCTCTTACTCTTGGACTTTGATCATACAATCCTGCTTGCATGAACATTTCCTCAACAGCTGTAGCGGTACCTTCATTTCGAGAATCAAAAATATTATAAAGCAAGGGCCCTTGGCGCAGGGGACTTTTTGGTGGGTGCCGGTCCATGATGGCCAGTTCAAACCAATGATAAAAATGAGAATAAAGAGGTCTAGGATCATAATGAGCACCAATCATAAAGAAGTTCCGAGTGGCTTCAGGGACATATGCACCCAAATGCTTATTGAGTGCTGGACTGAAATAATCTTTGACCGTAAGAATTTCGTTTTCCTCTAAAAAAGTCATAAGATTTTTTGCGGATGCTCTGGCTTTTTCTTTATAGGCTTTAGGAGAATCAGCTGCACTTAATGGGGGAAGGTCTCTATTCCTATGTTCTTCCAATTTCAATGCAGTCCACGCCCGAGCCAGTTCTCTTTTTAAAATCATCACCTCATCCTCCCAAGTAAGTGGGACTAAATGCACATTTTGTTGGTACCAGTTGTAGGATTCTTTTCCGATGCCGGAAGGGCCTGTTTTAGAGACCGCTTTTTCCTCTAACCATTCGACCAATTGGTCTGTTGATAGGATGGCCTCATTGATTATTGCCACCAATTCAGAGTCATTTTGTACACTGTTTAGATTGAGCATATTGCTGAGTTCCGCACTTTGAGTTCGAATGTCCTTAATGCCTGTAATCCATAAATCCTTCGCATTTCCTGTTAGATTTTTCTCTGCTTGCCGATTGATTGCGGGGATCACCTTCAGTTCGTTCATGATCCTAGCTCTTTCTTCTTTATTTAATGGGAAATGATAAGTCCATAGATCAAGTATTTTGTGATGGGTAGGTCCTTCATGTCCAGGAACGTCACTTCTTTCCAACCAAAGGGTTACATAGAATGCTGGATCACGCGCCCAAGGCTTCAGTATGCGCTGATTAAAATCATAACCATTCATCTCAGCCCAAATCAGATGCCAATCTACTTGATACTCAATGGGCCAACCAAGGGTATCTATGCTGATTAATTTATTTTGTAATGATATAAATTGAGCATTTCTCTTCTTAAAGGTTTCAGCACGGTAATCGGGAGCTCCCTCCAAGAGGGGAGGATTTTCAAAAGATCTCCAGACCTCAAAAAGTGCAGTTAAGTCCTTGTAATTTTTAAGATTAGGAACTTCTTCGGTAGGTACTTGATCATTTTTTTCAAAAGTACAACTGATTAGAAAAAATAAGGCTAGAGTAATGAATGCGCGCATCATAAGTTAAAACTAAGTTTTAAATGGACAGTTAATTTAATCAATCAAATTCGATTAATCATAAAATGGTCTGATTTTCGATGAAAACAGTCAGGACGATAGATCAAAATTTTGGATAGGAAGTGTACGAATTCTTTTTCCGGTAGCATTGAATAGGGCATTAACCAAGGCAGGAGCAATAACGGGAGTACTTGGCTCACCGGCACCCCCTATTTTTTCATGACTATTGATAACATAGGTTTCAATAATGGGAGTTTCATCTATTCTAAGCATTTTATGATCATGAAAATTATGCTGTTCTACCGCACCATTTTTGATCGTGATTTCGCCATACAAAGCGGCCGTGAGTCCATAAATGATACCACTCTCCATTTGGGCGATAAAGGCATCTCCATGCATGGCGAAACCAGCATCTGCCACGCATACTACCCTCTCGACATTTATTTTACCTTCAATGATTTGGACTTCTACAACTTCAGCGACAATCGTACCAAAAGATTGATGAATGGCAATGCCCCGACCCCAATTTTCAGGTAACGGCTGATGCCATGATGATTTTTCGGCAGCCTTGTTGAGTACTTTGAGAAATCGTGGTTGATCGGCAAGCAAAGAAGCACGGTATTCCACAGGATCTTCATTTTGAAGGTGTGCCAGTTCATCAATGAAAGATTCAATAAAAAAACCATGCATGGAATGGTCGACACTACGCCAATTGCCCCAAGGTACATGAAGGGCACTCTCGGTATGTTGAATAAGTTGATT